>CAWINL010000008.1:0-46490 GCA_963837375.1 uncultured Alphaproteobacteria bacterium
GCACAATGTGATCAGCGCCGTTTTCTTTCCCGTCCGTTCCAGTTCGTCGAGGACCGTGCCGAGCATCACGCCCCCGGTCGCGCCGAGCGGATGACCCATGGCGATGGCGCCGCCGTTCACATTCACCTTCTCGGGATCGAGCTTCATCGCCTGCATGTAGCGCAGCACCACCGCCGAGAACGCCTCGTTGATCTCGAAGAGATCGATGTCGTCCGTGGTCATTCCGGCCTTGCGCAGCACCAGCTCCGACACCTCGATGGGGCCGGTGAGCATGAGCGCGAGGTCTGAACCCAGAGAGGCGAATGCCTTGATCCTGGCGCGTGGCTTCAACCCCGCCTTTCGTCCACCCGCGTCACTCCCGACAAGCACCGCCGACGCGCCGTCGACGATCCCCGAGGAGTTCCCCGCATGGTGCACGTGGTTGACGAACTCGACGTCCGGATGCGCCGCGATCGCGACCGCATCGAAGCCGCCCATCTCGCCCATCTGCACGAAGGCGGCCTTCAATTGGCCCAGCGACTGCATGTCGGTGGAGGGCCGCATGTGCTCGTCCTTGGCGAGGATCGTCAGGCCGTTGATGTCTTTCACCGGGATGATGGACTTGTCGAAACGGCCCTCCTCCCAGGCCCGTGCGGCGCGCTTCTGCGACTCCACCGCGTAGGCGTCCACATCGGTCCGCGAGAAGCCGTATTTCGTCGCGATGAGGTCCGCCGCAATGCCCTGGGGCAGGAAATAGCCGGAGATCGCAATGCCCGGATCGACCGGCCAGGCGCCGCCCGAAGCTCCCATGCCGACGCGGCTCATCGATTCGACACCGCCCCCGATGGCGATGTCCTTCATGCCGGCCATGACCTGCGCGGCGGCGAGATTGACCGCATCGAGCCCCGAGGCGCAGAACCGGTTGATCTGCACGCCCGGCACCTCCTTGCCGAAGCCCGCCTTCAAAACGGCCGCGCGGGCGATGTCGCCGCCGGCTTCGCCCACGGGATCGACACAACCGAGCACGACGTCTTCCACCAGTTCCGGGTTGAGATCGTTGCGGCGGCGGATGGCGTCGAGGGTGGTGACGGCCAGATCCACCGAGGTCACTTCATGGAGCGCGCCATCGGCCTTTCCCCGCCCGCGGGGCGTGCGAACCGCGTCAAAGATATAGGCGTCTGGCATCGGGGCCTCCCAGGCATCGTCATGATTGCGAGCATGCGAAGCACGCCCGGCATGGTCTCAGATAGGGCGTTCGACGGCGACTTCCGCCCCGAGCGGTTCAGAATGCCTCCATCGGCATCGCCATCGTGGCATCGGCCCCGGTGGTGATGCAAGCAAGGCGCGTCGCCGTCTCGGGCATCAGGCGCTCCATGTAGAAGCGGCCGGTCAGGAGCTTTGCCTCCATGGCGGCGGCCTCACCGTCGCCGCTGGCTTTCTTGTCGAGGGCCGCCTTCGCCATCCTGGCCCACATATACCCCATGGCGACAAGGCCGAAGAGATGCATGTAGTCGGTGGCGCCCGCACCCGCGTTGTCGGGCTTCGCCATGGCGTTCTGCATGAACCACATAGTGGCCTGCTGGAGGTCGCCGAGGCCTTTTTGCAGCGGTCCGACGAAGGGCTTCATGGCATCGTCGCCGGCATGGAGCTGGCAGAACGAGGCCGCCTCGTTGAAGAACGCCATGACGGCGCGTCCGCCGTCCTTGCCGAGCTTGCGTCCGACGAGGTCCATTGCCTGGATGCCGTTGGCGCCCTCGTAGATCATGGCAATGCGGGCATCGCGGACGAATTGCGACATCCCCCATTCCTCGACATAGCCGTGGCCGCCGAACATCTGCTGGGCCTTCACAGTGTTGTCGAAGCCGAGATCGGTCAGGACGCCTTTCGCGACCGGGGTCATCAGGCCCATATGGTCCTCCGCCGCCTGCCGTTCGGCGGCATCGGTCGAGCGGTGGGCCACATCGCTCTTGAGCGCCGTCCAGACCAGCAGGGCCCGCGCCGCTTCATTGAAGGCTTTGATCGACAGAAGCGTGCGGCGCACATCGGGATGGACGATGATGGGGTCCGCCGGCTTGTCGGGGAATTTCGGGCCCGTGAGCGCCCTGCCCTGCAGCCGATCCTTCGCGTAGGCCACCGCGTTCTGGTAGGCGACTTCGGATTGCGCGAGACCCTGCACACCGACCGCGAGCCGCGCCTCGTTCATCATCACGAACATGGCGTTGAGACCCCGGTTCTCCTCGCCGATCAACCAACCCTTCGCGCCGTCATAATTCATCACGCAGGTGGCATTGCCGTGGATGCCCATCTTGTGTTCGAGAGATCCGCACGAGACGCCGTTCCGGTCCCCCGGCGCGCCGTCGCGGACGATGAATTTCGGCACCACGAACAGCGAGATCCCCTTCGTGCCTTGCGGCGCGCCTTCGATGCGCGCGAGGACCAGATGGACGATGTTTTCAGTGAAGTCGTGCTCGCCGGACGAGATGAAGATCTTGGTGCCGGTGATCGCATAGGATCCGTCGCCGTTCGGCACCGCCTTGGTCTTGAGCAGGCCGAGATCCGTGCCGCAATGAGGCTCGGTGAGGTTCATGGTGCCGGTCCATGTTCCGGCCACCATCTTGGGCACGTAGGTCTGCTTCACCTCTTCGGAACCGTGCTGCAGAAGCGCCGCGATGGCGCCCTGGGTCAGGCCCGGATACATGGCGAGCGCCAGATTGGCCGAGGACTGGAATTCCTGCAGGATCACGTTGAGCGTGGTCGGCAGACCCTGCCCACCGAAGGCCTCCGGCATCGAGAGCCCCATCCAGCCGCCGGCCACATAGGCGTCATATGCCGCCTTGAACCCCTTCGGGGTCGAGACGGCGCCGTCGGGATGTCGGACGCAACCTTCCCGGTCGCCGGCAAGATTCAGCGGCGCGAAGACCTCTTCGCAGAGGCGTGCGCCCTCCGTCAGGATCGCCTCGACGGTATCGGGGGTCGCATCCGCAAAGCCCGGCAGGTTGTTGTGACGCTCGATGGGAAAGACGTCCTTCAGGAGGAACATCACGTCTTCGACCGGGGCCTTGTAGACAGGCATCGAACATCTCCCCCTTGCGCAAACCGACGACAGCAACCCGCTCATTCGCCAAATGATAGTTCATATCTAAACTATCAATTGGCGAATGGGAAGAGGTCGCAAGGGAGCGAGGAGATGTCGATGACGCGGCGGGGGGCCGGGACTGCTGGCTGAAGGGCGCCTCTTCCGTCGCGCGATGGTCACGACCTGAGCCAGCTGAAACAGCGGAGCCTTGGCAGGAGCTTGGCCTTCTGCCCGACAGGAGTGAGTGCCGATGTCGGAGTGCCAGCGGCGATGTCCCCACGCCGCGCGCGTGCCCACCGCGCAGGGCGTCCTCCCCGGAAGGGCATTTCCTATGTGCAGAATTGCGAGCGGGGTTCGGCTGCGGTGAATAGGCAAGCGGCTGGCGGGAGGAGGCTGGTAGCCGCAAGGAGGCAGCCGGCAGCCGGCGGTTGCAGCCGCAGGCAGGCGGCCGCTTGAGGTCGGTCAAACCCGAACCGGCGCATCCTCGTGCGTGATCGGCCCTTACGAAACGGCCGGACGAATGAGCGCCGGGTTATTCAGGAGAGAGTGGACGGAGAGGGCAGTAAGGAAGGAAGGCCGCCGGGTGTCAGGCAGCGACGGCGAGGCTTGCCCGACGGTTGCGCAGTTCCACCAGCGCTTCGTCGATCTCGATCCGCTGCTGTTCGAGATGGCGGATCTGGTCCTCGATCTTGTCGAGCGAGAGGTTGAGGTTCGCGGCGACGCCGTTGGCCATCCGATCCTCGGCCAGCATGGCGCGGATTTCCGTAAGGGTGAATCCGAGTTGCTTGCCTTTGAGGATCACCGAGAGGCGGTCGCGGTCACGGGCATCGTAGATGCGGGCCGTGCCGTCCCGACGGGGCGATAGCAATCCGCGATCCTCGTAGAATCGCAGCGTCCGCAGGGTCACGCCGAATTCGCGCGCGAGATCGCCGATCGTGAAATAACGATCATTGTCGGATGCGGACATGGCCTCGTTGGCCGTGCCGGCGCTGTTGTGCGATGCAGTCGTCATCAAAGTCCCCATTATGTTTTTTCTCGCACGACCGTCCGCCCGTGCGGCGGCACGCGATTCCCATAATGAAATTGTATAACATAGTAATATCATTTCGCAAGGCCCGGTTGCAACCCCTTACGCAGGGATCGTCCGGCCGTTCCCTTCGGGATACCGAAAAGGAATGACGAACATGCGGCTTCTGTCCTAAGGCCCGCCGCCTTAACGGCTTTTTTACCACGCCCGGCGGAAGGTAAGCCGTCGGCTCGCTGATCCCCGCACGCCTCGCGCATGCCGCTCCGGGATCGCCCCACCGACGCGGCGACAGCTCGGCGTGGGGGCTTGCTGTCTCCGGACAAGTCCATCCCCGCAGGCGCGGCCATGAGACGATCCGTCTTCGCGAACCTCGACGTGCTCGATCCCGAGACCCGCGACGCTGCCGAGGCGGCGGCGCGCAAGGCGGGTCTGCGCCTCGAGGATTGGGTTGGCGAAATCCTGGCCGATCGGCTCGCACGCCGGTCCGCGCCCCCTCCGCCCAAACGCCGCGTCACCGCCGACGACCTCGACGTCCTGATCGGCCGGATGGCGAAAAGCGGACGGAAGTCCCATGCCTACGATGACGATCTGTCGCTTCAGAATGCCAGCGCGGTGGAATCCGTCGCTCGCTGGATCGAGAGCACGGAAGAGCGGCTTGCCGAGACGGCCCGTCATTCCTCAACGCAACAGGACCGCATGGCGTCGGCAATGTCCGACGCGCTGTCGGCCTTGAAGGATCGGCTCGACGCGGTCGAGCGCCACGTGGTGGCCGAGCGCCCGCCGGCGCGGATCGAATTTCCCGTCGAGGAGGCCGTAAAGGCCCTTTCCCCCCTCGCCGACACGCTGGTCGGCCTTCGGGCCGATGTCTCACGGCTCGCCGAACGCCTCGATCAGCCCGTCGCCGGGACCTCGTCGGCCCAGGCGGTCGACGCCATCGCGTCCCAGATCGACGATCTGCACGGCGTTCTTTCAACTCTCGCCACCCGCGAGGAAATCGACGCCCTGGACGGCAATCTCCGGGGCCTGTTGCTGGACCTCGAGAAAAAGCCGTCGGGGAAGTCGATCCTGACGCTGGTGGGGGCGATCGACACGCTTCACGGCCAGGTGGCGGATCTTTCCGACGACCTGAAACAGGAGTTTCACCTTCGGCTGGCGTCCGAGATCGAGAGCCTGGAGCGCAAGATCGATCGGCTCGCGCAGAGCGGCATCGACCGCTCCGTGGTCGATTTCCTGAGCAGCCAGATCGTCGACCTCCGGCACGACCTTGCCAGCCGCGCCGAGCCCGAGCAGATCGAACGCCTGTCGGCCGACATGGGGCGGCTGACCCACCAGATTTCCGAATTGCGCTCCCAGCAGGTCGGCAAAGCGGATTTCGTCGCACTTCGGACAGCGCTCGAGAAGGTTTGCGGCGCCCTTGCGAGCAGTGTGGCCCAGCAACAGGCAAACGACATTCCCGAGCAGATCCGGGGTCTTGGTGAGAAGCTCGATGCCCTGGCCCGCCGGCCCGAGCCGGAGCCCGCCGGTCTCGATCCCATCGCGGCGCAGCTGACCCATCTGACCGACCAGATGGCGGCCGCCACCGCGCAGCGTTTCGACAGGGACGAGGTCGTCCTCGCGCAATTCGAACGCCTGTCCGAACAGGTCGGAAGAGCGCTCGAATCGTCCTCCGCCGAGCATGTTCCCCTGCGGGAACGTTTCGACAGGCTCGAAGCCGGCCTCCGGGAGGTTGGAGATCGCACCGACATGTCGAATGTCGAGACGATGCTGCGCGGACTCGAGGAGAAACTCCGGCCCGCCGTGTCGCTTCGAGACGAGGCGGAATCCATCGCGGAACGCGCCGCCAGGGTCGCAATCCGGGACGTCCGTCCGGAGAACACCGAAAGCACGGCCCTGAGGAGTGGATTCGCGGAACTCAAATCGCTTCAGGCCCGGGCCGATAGCAAAACGCAGCAGACGCTCCTGGCTGTTCAGGGCGCGCTGGAAATGCTCGTCGCACGGTTTGCCGATCACGATCCGTCGAACCTCGCCCATCCGGGCGGGAGGCTCGGGACCGAACCGGCGGATCGGCTCGAGGCCGCCGTGCGGAGGCTTCATGCCGCCACGCTGTCGCAGATCGAGGAAGTGTCGGCCTCCGCGGGCGCTCCGAGCGCCGCATCCTCCCAGGAGACGGCCCTTTCCGAACAACGTGCCGGGGCGAGCATCCCCGGTCAGGAGCACGACCTCGGGAACGTTCGCGCAAGCTTTATCGCGGCCGCGCGGCGGGCCTCGCAGACGAGCCTCCCCGCCGCCACGGAGGATGATGGGAGGCCCGCCGCATCGGTCGCGCCGGAGAGCACCGAGCCTTCGCTGATCGAGCGGCTCCGCCGGACCTTCGAGGGCAAACGGCGGCCGCTGCTTTTCGGCATCGCCCTTCTGATCGTCGCGGTTGCCGCGGCAGAGACGGTCGGACCCGGCAAAGAGGTCCCGGTGGCGGCGTTGGAAGCAACAGCAGCCCCGCTTGGCGCGTCCTTGCTGCAGCCTTCGAGCTTTGGATCGCCCGAGTTTGCATCCACCGCGACGACCGTTGCGGCCCCGCGGGATATCGCCGCCACGGGAAATCCATCGGATCTTTACGAATTGGCGTCCCGTCTCGGCGAAACCGACGCCGCACGCCTGTTCGAAAAGGCCGCGCGGGCCGGGTTCGTGCCGGCCCAGCAGCGCATCGCGGCAATCTACGAACAGGGTCTCGGGGTCCCGCGCGATCCGAGCCTCGCGATGACGTGGTATGAGCGCGCCGCTCAGGCCGGCAACGTGAAGGCGATGCATCACCTTGCTACCCTGCTTGCCGCGGGCGTCCAGGGCGCACCCGATTATGCCGCGGCGTTCCGCTGGTATGCGGAGGCCGCGGATGGCGGCCTGCGGGACAGCCAGTTCAATCTCGGTGTGCTGTATACCCGGGGCGTCGGAACACCCAGAAGCCTGCCGCGCGCCTATCAATGGTTCGATGTGGCGGCAAGGCAGGGCGATGCCGATGCCGCCGCCAAGCGCGACGAGATCGCCAAGCGGATGGCACCGCCGGAGCTCGCGGCGGCAAAGCTGCTGGCCGAGCGGTGGCGAGCCCGTCCCATCGATCCCGCTGCAAACGACATTCCGGCGAAAGGGCCCGAACGGACGGCCTCTTACGATCCTCATCCTGGCGGAAAGTCGTGAGAATCGGTCCAGCCGGTCAGCTATCGTTCAGGACTTTGCCAGTAAGGGTCGCAGGGCGACACTCACATCCATCGTCGGGGCTGCACCGGCCATAGGGGAACCGGGTTGCAAATTTACCTACCCATCGCCGAAATGCCGGTCAGCGTCCTTTTGATACTGGGAATGGGTGCGGCGGTTGGATTCATCTCGGGACTGTTCGGCATCGGCGGCGGCTTCCTGATGACGCCCCTCCTTATTTTTCTCGGCATTCCCCCGGCTGTCGCGGTTGCCACCCAATCGGCGCAGATCGTCGCCTCCTCGAACACCAGCGTTCTGAACGCGCTTCGGCGTGGCGCGCTCGATTTCAAGCTCGGAGGCGTCCTGGTTGCCGGCGGATTCGTCGGGTCCGTCCTGGGCGTCTGGTTTTTCGCGGCAGCGCGCAGGGCCGGGCAGCTCGATGTGGTGATCGTGGTCTCGTATGTGACGCTTTTCATGGTCGTCGGGAGCCTGATGCTCAAGGAGAGCATCAGGGAGTTCTGGGCCAAGCGCCGGGGCGGGACCGTCAGGATAAAGCGGCAGGCGGGGGAACACGCACCCTACCTTTTCTGGCCCCTGCGGATGCGGTTCTATCGATCGAAGCTCTATGGCAGCGTCATTCCGATTCTCGGCTTCGCGCTCTTCGTGGGTTTCGTCGGCGCGTTGCTGGGCATCGGCGGCGGCTTCATCATGGTGCCGGCCCTCCTGTACGTCTTCCGCGTTCCGACCAGCATCGTCGTCGGGACCTCGCAATTCCAGATCGTCTGCACGACACTGGTATCGCTCGTCCTTCACGCGGTCGCCAACCAGGCGGTCGACATCGTTCTGGCGATGCTGCTCATCGCGGGCGGCGTTTTCGGGGCGCAATTCGGAGCGCGCGCCGGGCGCAATCTTCGAGCCGAGCTTTTCAGGTTCCTGTTGGCGATTCTGTTATTGGCGGTCGGAATCCGCTTTGCGCTCGAACTCGTCGTCACCCCCAACGAGTTCTTCTCGATCAGCACTCAGGAACTGCGCACGTGAGGCTCTTCGTCTCATTCCTGTTGCTCATGGCAAGTCTCGGCGCGGCCTCGGCCGAGACCCTCGTGACATCGTTGTCGAGCCACCGTGTGCTGATCAATTCCAACTATACCGGCACGTCGATCGCCGTCTTCGGCGCCATCGAACGCGATGCACAGACGATTTCGCGCGGGACCGGCTACGATGCCGCCGTCACGGTGCGCGGACCGCCGCAATATCTGGTCGTGCGCGAGAAGGAGCGGCTCGGGCCCCTCTGGCTCAATCGCGAGCAGCAGAAATTTCCCCAGACCCCCGCCTTTCTCGAGCGTTCTGACATCGCGGCCGATCAGCCGAGATCACCAGCGAGCAGCTGCGCCAGCGCCAGAAGATCGGCTTGCAGGCGATCATCAACGCGCCCGATTTCACCAATGACCGGGATGGCGCCGACGAGCCTTTCCGCGAAGCCCTGCTGCGTCTGAGGAAACAGGACGGGCTCTATCGCGAAGATGACCGCGCCGTTGCGTTTCTGACACCGACGATCTTCAAAGCCAGCATTCCGCATCCCGGCCATCGCCCCGCCGGGGAATTACGACGTGGAGGTGACGCTACTGGCCGACACGGTGATCCTGGCGCGAACTCACACCAGCTTCGAACTGGTGAAGACGGGATTCGAGCAGCAGGTCGGCGAGGCGGCGCGGGATTGGAGCTGGATCTACGGCCTTTCGACCGCCGTCCTCGCGCTCTTCTCCGGCTGGGTCGCGAACGTGATTTTCAGGCGGGATTGAGGGTTAGCCTTCAATCCCGGCAGAGCATGGCGCGTGAGATTGCAAAGATTCGCTCGCTGCCGATCAGATGCGCCGTAAATCCCGTCGGAAAGAGCGGCTGAAACGCCTGGTCGCAGGCATTCAGGCCACCCGCATAGGCCCCCAGCGCCGGCATGATGCAGCGCGATTCGTCGAGGAGGAAACAGCGGCGTCGGGTGGAGCGTCCGCGCATCACCACCTTGCCGACCGGGTGGAAATGCCCCGCCACTTCCGAACGCGCCCCTTCGACAGGCTCATGACGCAGCGTCAGCGGCCCGATCTCCAATTCCCCCACCACCTCGCCGCCGAGGCTGGCCGGAAGGGAGCGGTCGTGGTTGCCCGTCACCCAGATCCAGTCCCGTCCATGCTGGGCCTGCGCGAGCGTTGCCCGCTCATCCTCGCCCAGCCGATCGGGGCCGCCGATATCGTGAAAGCTGTCGCCCAGCGCGATCACGACCCGGGGATCGTACCGGCCGATGGCAACGCCCAGGGCCTTCAGCGTTTCGCGGGTGTCGTAGGGCGGCAGCATCATGCCGCGACGCGCGAACGACGAACCTTTCTCGAAATGAAGATCCGCCACCAGCAGGACGTCGTGCTCCGGCAGGTAGATGCCCCCCGTCAGATCGAGCACCATGGCGCAGCCCTGGAGGGCAAGCTCGCAGGTGGCCTGTCGGAGTTTGAGCAATGCGGTCACGCCATGGCCTCGTCGAGGAGGGTCGCCTCCGCCTCTGCGAGGATGTCGTCCGCATCGTCGCTGTAGACGCGCTCGCGGCCGATCTCCAGCATGACGGACACGCCCAAGGGAGAAACCCGGTCGAGCGGCTTGTGGATGATTCGCCCCCGGATGCGTCGAAGCAGCATACCAAGACGCCTGACGTCGAGGAGTCCCGTTGCCGCATCCGCGCGCGCAGCCCGCAAAAGCACGTGGTCCGGCTCGTGCCGCCGCAGCACATCGTAGACGAGATCGGTGGAGATCGTGACCTGCCGGCCGGTTTTCTGCTGGCCCGGGAACTTGCGCTCGATCAGCCCGGCGATGACCGCGCATTGGCGGAAGGTGCGCTTCATGAGGGCTGCCTCAGCAAGCCAGTCTTCCAGATCGTCGCCCAGCATGTCCTCGGCGAACAGGTCGTCGAGAAAATTCGGCTCGCGGGCAATGCGCGCCGAGACGTCGACACTCCCCCAGACCGCCAGGCCGTAATCGTTGGCCACATAGCCGAACGGCTTCAGGCCGGCCCGGTCCATACGGCGGGTCAGCAACATCCCCAGCGTCTGGTGGGCAGGCCGCCCTTCGAAAGGAAAGCACGTCATGTAGAAGCGCCCGGCGCGGGGAAAGGTCTCGACCAGGAGATCGCGCTCGCCGGGCACCCCCGACCGCCGCCGCTGCTGCAACAGCCACTCGGTCATCTGGCCCGGCAACCGGTCCCACTCGAAGGAATCGGCCAGGATCGCCCGGACTCGCGCGGCCAGGAATGTCGAGAGCGGAAACTTGCCGCCGTCATAGGCCGGGATCTTCGGGTCGGTTCCGACCGCCGCGCGGGTCGCCAGAACCTCGTCCTCGACGATGCCTTCGAACCGCAGCACCTCGCCGGCGAAGAGAAAGGTGTCCCGCGGCGTGAGGGTCTCGGCGAAATATTCCTCGATCTCACCAAGGATGCGGCCACGCGGCAGCACCGTCCCGGGCCGAGACCGCGATGTCTTGCCGAGGCGAACCTTGACCATCGTCGCCTCCACGATGGTGCCGACATTCAGCCGGTATTGCTGCGCGACCCGGGCATCGCGGACGCGCCACAGCCCGTCCTTGCCCTTCACGATCTTGGCGAAGCGCTCATAGGCCCGCAGCGCGTAGCCGCCGGTCGCCACGAAATTGACGCAGGCCTCGAAATCTTCCCACGTGAGTCCCGCATAGGGCGCCGCCGAGACGATTTCCTCGTAGAGATCCTCCAGCCTGAAGGGCTCGGCGCAGGCGACCCCGAGAATATGCTGGCACAACACATCGAGCGCGCCGATCCGCGCGTCGGGCGTATCCTGAGCGGCCTCGTGCACCGCATCCAGCGCGGCGCGGCATTCCAGGATTTCGAACCGGTTGGCGGGGACGAGGAAAGCCTTGGAGGGCTCGTCCATCCGGTGGTTGGAGCGGCCGATGCGCTGCATGATGCGCGATGCGCCCTTCGGCGCCCCGACATTGACCACCAGATCCACGTCGCCCCAATCGATGCCGAGATCGAGGGTGGCGGTGCAGACCACGGCCTTGAGCTTGCCGGCGATCATCGCCTCCTCGACCCGCCGCCGCTGGGACACGTCCAGCGAACCGTGATGCAGGGCGATCGCCAGGCCGTCGTCGTTGAGCTTCCACAGCTCCTGAAACGTATATTCGGCCTGCAGCCGCGTGTTGACGAAGACGAGCGTCGTCTTGTGCTGGCGGATGAGGTCGTAGATGGCCGGCATCGACAGCGAGGCCGTGTGGCCGGCAAGCGGCAGGTTCTCGTCGATCTCCAGCATCCGGATATCCGGCGCGGCGCCCCCCGCGACCGTGACCAGATCCGCAAGGCCACCCTCCCCGTGCTGGGGCGCCAGATAACGCCTCAGGTCGTCCGGTTCGCGAACGGTCGCCGACAATCCGACCGTCGTCATCTGCGGCGCCATCGCAAACAGTCGCGCGAGGCCAAGCGACAGCAGATCGCCCCGCTTGGAGGTGACCAGCGAATGCAATTCGTCGAGCACGACCCGCCGCAACCCGCCGAACAGCTCCCGCGCCTCCCGGTGCGCCAGCAGGAGCGCAAGCTGCTCCGGTGTCGTCAAAAGGATATCGGGCGGCTTTTCGATCTGGCGGGCGCGCTTGTGCGATGGCGTATCGCCGGTCCGGGTCTCGATCCGGATGGGCAGGTCCATCTCGCGGACCGGGGTTTCGAGATTGCGGGCAATGTCGGTGGCAAGCGCCTTGAGCGGCGAGATGTAGAGGGTGTGAAGCGCGTGGGCTCTGCGCGCCTTGCCCTTGGCGACTGCTTCCGACAATTCGACAAGGGTCGGAAGGAAGCCCGCCAGCGTCTTGCCGGCCCCCGTGGGTGCAACGAGCAGCACCGACCGCCCCGCCCCCGCCTTTTCGAGCAATTCGAGCTGATGCGACCGCGGCTGCCAGCCACGGGCCAGGAACCAGTCTCGAAAGGGGGGAGGAAGCAGCGACGCTTTGGATTTAGCCATCTTCAACCAAGATAGGCACAAATCCCGGCTTCGCCACGCATCATCGATCTTCCCATGTGGACGCGCGCAAGCCGCGACTTGCTCTCCGGCCCGACTTGGGGTCAGGCTCGCCTCACCCCACCATGAGACATTCCACCATGACCTCCTCCCTCTCGTCCCTCAAGAACGCCGTCGCCATCGTCACCGGAGGCACCCAGGGCCTCGGCGAAACCATCGCCCGGACACTCGCCGAACGGGGCGCTTCCGGCCTCGTGATCTGCGGCCGCAACACCGAGCGCGGCCAAGCCGTCGCCAGGGACATCACGGCGCAAGGCTGCCGCACGGAATTCGTCACCGCCGACCTCGCCGATGTGGAGCAGGCCCGCGCGGTCGCCAAGCGCGCCGACAGCGCCTTCGGACGGGTCGACATCCTGGTCAACGCCGCCGGCATGACCGATCGCGGCACGATCTTCGACACCTCGCCCGAATTGTTCGACCGGATGTTCGCCGTCAATGTCCGCGCGCCCTTCTTCCTGATGCAGGAGGCCGCCACGATCATGCGGCGGGAGAAGATCGAGGGCACCATGGTCAACATCCTGTCGATGTCCGCCCATGGCGGCCAGCCGTTCATCTCCGCCTATTGCGGCTCGAAGGGCGCCCTCGCGACCCTGACCAAGAACGCGGCCTTCAGCCTGATGCCCTACCGGATCCGCGTGAACGGCCTGAATATCGGCTGGATGAACACGCCGGGAGAGGACCGCATCATGCGGACCTATCACGGGGCGCAGGACGGGTGGCTCGATGATGCCGTCAAGAACCAGCCGTTCGGCCGCCTTCTCGAGCCCGCGGAAGTGGCCCGCACGGTGGCGTTCCTCACCAGCCGGGAATCCGGCCTGATGACCGGCTCGATCATCGATTTCGACCAATCCGTGCTCGGCTGCTACGAGGATGCGCCGCATCCCTCGAAGCCCGCCCAGTAAGCCGGGGTCGGCCAGGGGAGCCGCTGTCAACCGCGCATCGGCTCCCTATATTCCCGACCCATGGCATTGCGCTCGACCGAGATCCTCACCCAGACCCCGCAAGGTCTCTATTGCCCGCTTGGCGATTTTCACATCGATCCGGTGCGCCCGGTCGACCGGGCGCTGATCACGCACGGCCATTCCGACCACGCCCGGTCCGGCCACCGCTCCGTGCTGGCGACCCGCGAGACGCTGCTGATCATGGCGCTCCGCTACGGCGAGGATTTCGCCGAGACGCGACAGGCGGCGACTTTGCGCGAGGACATGCGGGTCGGCGACGTGACGGTGCGTTTTACGCCCGCCGGCCATGTGCTGGGCTCCGCCCAGATCGTCATCGAGGCGGGGGGCACCCGCGTGGTGGTCTCGGGCGACTACAAGCGCGCCTCCGATCCGACCTGCCTCCCCTATGAGGTCATCCCCTGCGACGTGTTCATTACCGAGGCGACCTTCGGATTGCCCGTGTTCCGCCACCCCGATACGCGCGACGAGGTCCGGAAGCTCCTCAACTCGGTGGCGCTGTTTCCGGAGCGCGCCCATATCGTCGGCGCCTATGCGCTGGGCAAGGCCCAGCGCGTCATGGCGCTGATCCGGGAGGCTGGGTACGACAGGCCGATCTATCTCCATGGGGCGATGGAGCGCCTGACCGAATTCTACAAGCGCGAAGGGGTGCCGCTCGGCGACACGCCGAAGGTCGCGGGCACCGAGCGGGGCAGCCTCGCCGGGGCCATCGTGGTCTGCCCGCCCTCCTCGCTCCAGGACCTCTGGTCGCGCCGCTTTCCCGACCCCGTCTCGTGCTTCGCCTCGGGCTGGATGCGCGTCCGGGCGCGCGCCCGGCAGAAAGGCGTCGAGTTGCCCCTGGTGATCTCCGACCATTCCGATTGGGACGAGTTGTGCCGCACGATCCTCGACACCGGAGCCGGTGAGGTCTGGGTCACGCATGGCCAGGAGGACGCCCTCGTTCATTGGTGCGAGACCCGCGGCATCCGGGCGCGACCGCTGCATATGCTCGGCTACGGCGATGAAGGCGAGGTCGAGGAAGCGCCGGTCCCGGACAGCGCCCTGGAGCCGAGTTCCCCATGAACCGCTTCGCCGCCCTCCTCGACCGCCTGGCCTTCGAGCCCCGCCGCAACGCCAAGCTGCGCCTGATGGTCGATTACTTCAGCCATGCGCCGGACCCCGACCGGGGCTATGCGCTCGCGGCGCTGACTTCGTCCCTGATGTTCAAGGAGGCCAAGGCCGGGCTGATCCGCGGGCTCGTCGAAGAACGGACGGACCCGGTGCTGTTCCGCATGTCCTACAATTACGTCGGCGATCTCGCCGAGACGGTGGCGCTGATCTGGCCGAACCCGGAAGGCGATCAGGGCTCGCCGGAGATGGCGGGACCCGGGCACAACAACCCCCCGCTCCATGTCCCGACCCTGACCGAGGTCGTCGAGACCCTCGCCACCGCCGGCAAGAGCGAGTTGCCGGCGAGGATCGCCGGATGGCTGGACGCCCTCGATGAGACCGGCCGATGGGCGCTCCTGAAACTCATCACCCGTGAATTGCGGGTCGGCGTCTCCGCGCGGCTTGCAAAGACCGCCGTGGCGCAGCTTGGCGGGTTCGAGCCCGACGAGGTGGAATTGATCTGGCACGGGCTCGACGCGCCTTATGAGGAGCTTTTCGCCTGGGCGGAAGCGCGGGGGCCGAAGCCGGAATCGACCAATCCGGCGCCGTTCCGCCCGCCGATGCTGTCCCATCCGCTGGAGGACGAGGATTTCGCGAAACTGAATGCCGTCGATTTCGTCGGCGAGTGGAAATGGGACGGAATCCGCCTACAGGCGGTGGCGGGCCTCGCGAGCGACGGGCGATCCGTCCGGCGCATCTATTCGCGCACCGGCGAGGATGTGTCGCGGGCCTTCCCCGATCTCGTCGAGGCGCTGAATTTCGAGGGCGCCATCGACGGCGAATTGCTGATTGTCCGCGACGAGCGCGTGCAGAGCTTCAACGTGCTGCAGCAGCGCCTGAACCGCAAAGCCGTGACGCCCAAACTCATCGCCGATTTTCCGGTGCATCTGCGCGTCTACGACATTTTGACCGAGGGCGGCGAGGACTTGCGCGATCTTCCGTTTGCCGAGCGCCGCCAACGTCTGGAAGCGCTCGTCGCGCGGATCGGCGACCCCCGCATCGAGTTGTCCGCCATGGTGCCGTTTTCGTCCTGGGAGGAACTCGGCGCCGCGCGCTCGGACCCGGCATCCGTCGGCGCGGGCCCGGATGCGGATGCGATCGAGGGCTGCATGGTCAAGCGGTCGGACAGTCCCTACCTGCCCGGTCGTCCCAAGGGCTACTGGTACAAATGGAAGCGCGATCCCTATCTGGTGGACGCCGTGATGATGTACGGCCAGCGCGGTCACGGCAAACGGTCGTCGTTCTATTCGGATTATACGTTCGGCGTCTGGCGCGACGGTCCGGAGGGCGAAGAACTGGTGCCCGTCGGGAAAGCCTATCACGGCTTCACCGACGAGGAGCTGGGCAAGCTCGATCGCTACGTCCGCAACAACACCGTCAATCGTTTCGGACCGGTCCGCGAAGTCGAATATGGCAAGGACAAAGGGCTGGTGCTGGAAGTAGCGTTCGAGGGCCTGCAGCGCTCGACCCGGCACAAATCCGGCGTCGCCATGCGGTTTCCCCGCATCAGCCGAATCCGCTGGGACAAGCCAGCCGGCGAGGCGGATCGACTGGAGACGCTCGAGAAAATCCTCAAGCGCGGCGAGAAGGAAGTCCATCCGCTGAAGGACATGTGAGACGAAAGGTCGACAGCATGAGCAGTCTTGCAATCGAAACACTAGCCGCGGGCAGCGTGACGCAGCAGGCGACGGGCCGGCTGCTGGTCGACACGAACGGACCCGGCTTCACCGAACTCACGGAAGCAGTATCCCGTTGGGTGTTCGCGAGCGGCATTCTTCAGGGCCTGCTGACGGTTCATTGCCGTCATACGTCGGCATCCCTGCTGATCCAGGAAAACGCCGACCCGGATGTCAGGCTCGACCTGATGACCGTCCTCGACCGGCTCGCACCGCGCGGTGCCGGTTATGTGCACACGACTGAGGGAGCGGACGACATGCCGGCCCATATCCGCAGCATGCTGACCGCCAGTTCCCTCGGCATTCCGGTCCTCGACGGACAGATGGTGCTAGGCTTGTGGCAGGGTATCTATTTGCTGGAGCATCGCGACCGTGAGCAAACGCGCGACGTGGTGTTCCATCTCATCGGCGCGTGACGCGCGCCGCCGTTTTCGGGACCACAAAAAACGTGGATTCTCCGGCCGCCTTGCTATTTTATGACCGTTCCGGCTAAGGCTCAGGAGGTTGCGTGGGGGAAGACAGGGTGCAAGGCCAGAATACCACGATCGTAATCGCCGACGACCATCCGCTGTTTCGCGGAGCCCTGCGCCAGGCCATCGGTTCGATCATGCCCCAGGCTCGCGTGATCGAGGCCAACGGCATGGAAGACCTGAACGCCGCCCTGGTGCATGAGCGCGACGTGGATCTGATCCTTCTCGACCTGACGATGCCCGGGGTTCAGGGGTTTTCCGGGCTGATGTCGCTCAGAGCCCAGCATCCGGAGCTTCCCGTCGTCATCGTATCGGCGACCGAGGAAGCAACCGTCATCCGGCGCGCCATGGAGTTCGGGGCGGCCGGCTTCATCCCCAAATCCATCAATATCGACAGCATCGGCGGCGCCATCGAGGCGGTCCTCGCCGGCGACACCTGGACGCCGCCCGATGTGGATCTCACAGCCGCGGAGGACAAGGAAACGGCGGATCTCGTCCGGCGGCTGGGAACATTGACGCCGCAACAGGTGCGCGTTCTCACCATGCTGTCGGAAGGCCTTCTCAACAAGCAGATCGCCTATGAGCTCAGCGTGTCCGAAGCGACCGTGAAAGCCCACGTTTCGGCCATTCTCGACAAGCTCGGCGTCGATAGCCGCACGCAGGCTGTGATCGCCGCCGCCAAGATCGGCGTCACGCAGCGTCCCTCCCCTGCGATCCCCGACTAGAGCGCCGTCAGAAACCCGTCGATCCGCGACAAAGCCGCTTCCGAAAGCTTGCTGTCGAAGCGGATGAACACGTGGCATCCGCCAGGCCAAATGGCGAGATCGTGACGGTTCCCCGACGAGGCCCATCGGGCCGCCATGAAGAGCGTATCGTCCAGCAGAAGGTCCCGGGTGCCGACCGAGAACAGGGCGGGCGGGAGCCCCTTCAGGTCGGCATAGAGCGGCGAGATCCGCGGATCGCGCCGGTCGCGGTCGGGACCGCAGAAATAATCCGTGAACATGCGCACGTCGGACGTGTTCAGAATCAACCTGTCGCTGCCCCAATTCGCCACACTGGGCGTCAGGCTGAGGTCGTAGCACCCCGCAAACAGGTTGGCGCCCCGGAAGGGCGCGAGGCCGTGCCGGTCGCGCAGGCGCAGGAGCGTCAGCGACGCCAGATGCGCGCCGGCGGATTCCCCGCCGATGAACAGCCGCTCGGTCCCGAACCGGCTTTGCGCCTCGCGAACCACCCAAAGGGCAGCAGCCTCGCAATCATCGGGGCCTGCCGGGAACGGATTTTCCGGCGCCAGCCGATATTCCACCGACACCACCGCCAGACCGCAGCGCTCGGCCAGACGGTCGAGCCAGGGATCCTGTTCGTCGGCCGTGCCCCATGTCCAGCCGCCCCCATGAATATGAAAATAGACGCCCTTCGGCTGCGCGGGCGCGATGATCCGCAAGGGAATGGCGCCCGCGGGCCCGTCGATTTCGATGATTGTCGCGCGGGGGCTCGCGGGCATATCGGGAAAGGGGCCGAGCCCCTGTCGGCGGCGCTCCCTGATCACCGACGGCGCCACCGAGGAGGGGTCGGGCAGGCTCGCGAGCCGCTTCAGGATCGCTTCATTCTGCTGGCGAATTTCCTCGCTGATGGCGGCGGGGTCGAAAAGCGCAGGGTCGATCATGCGGGACTCGGGGTGTTGCGTTCATCGTCGACCCTTGCGATGAAGCACACGCCCATGCCGGGGTCCAGCCCGGCTCCGGCGATGAGGGTTACGCGTATGTCCAATATGAACCGGTTTCTCGGCGGCTCCCCCGGCTCCGTCCTGGCCAAACTGATCTTCCTGTCGCTCCTCGTGGGCGCATTCATGGCCTTTCTGGGGATCACGCCGTTCGGGCTGGTCGAGGGCCTCTATCGCTGGATCGCCTCGGTCTTCGACCTCAGCCTCGACACTCTCGTGGAAATCGGCCGCTGGGTGCTGTACGGAGCCATCATCGTCGTGCCGATCTGGCTGCTCGCCCGTCTGTTCGGCCGGCGCTGATAGCCTCGTGGACACCCTGTCGAAGCAACGGATGATCGAGGTCACGCATCGGCGCTTGCTGATGCTCGCCCTGCCGATGACCCTGTCTCACGTGACGACGCCGTTGCTCGGCCTCGTCGACGCCACGGTTGTCGGCAGGCTCGGCGAGGCCCACCTGCTCGGCGCGGTCGCGCTCGGGGCGGTGATCTTCGATTTCGTGTTCTGGAGCTTCGGCTCGCTGCGCATGGCCACCGCCGGCCTCACCGCTCAGGCGACCGGCGCGGGAGACCGCCGCGAAGTGGATCGCACGCTTGCCCGTGCGCTGGTCGTCGCGGGCATCACCGGCGCGTTGCTGGTGCTGCTGCAATGGCCCATCGCCGCGATCGCCTTTCCGGTCGTGGGCGCGTCCGCGGCCGTGACCGAGGCCCTGTCGACCTATTTCTTCATCCGCATCTGGGCCGCTCCGTTCACGCTGGCCAATTACGTCATCCTCGGTTCGACGCTCGGGCGCGGCCGAACGGATCTGGGGCTTCTGCTTCAGGTCGCCATCAACCTCATCAACATCGTGCTGACCGCCACGTTGGTCCTCGCCTTCGATTACGGCGTCGCGGGCGCAGCGCTGGGAACCGCGCTGTCCGAGGCGATCGGCGTCGCGCTCGGGATCCTTGTCCTGCGTCGCCTCGGCTCCGATCCCCTGTCGGTCACATGGGGCGAAATCCTCAACCGCGCCGCCATGATCCAGACCATGGCGATGAATCGCGACATCATGATCCGCAACATCGCGTTGATCGCCGCCTTCTCGATCTTCAGTGCCATGGGCGCGCGATCAGGCGATGTGACGCTGGCGGCGAATGCCGTGCTCTACAACATGTTCTTGATCGGCGGCTACTTCCTCGACGGGTTCGCCACGGCGGCCGAAACCCTGTGCGGCCAATGCATCGGCGCCCGCGACGAGCGCGGGTTCCGGCGCGCCGTCGGCCTGAGCCTGTTCTGGAGCTTCGGCTTCGGGATCGCGGTCTTCGCATTGTTCTTTTTCGGCGGCGGGCCCTTCATCGATTTCGTGTCCACCAATGCCGATGTGCGCGCCTATGCGCGCGAATTCCTCGTCTTCGCGGCGCTCACCCCGCTCGTGGGAGCGGCGGCTTTCGCGTTTGACGGGATCTATACCGGCGCGACATGGACGGCGGCGATGCGCAACCTCATGGTGTTGGCGTTCGCGCTGTTCGTCGCGCTCCTGTTCGTCATGCGTGATGCCGGAAATACCGGTCTTTGGATTGCGTTCCTGTTCTTCCTCGCGGCGCGGGGAACCGGGCAGGCGTTCTTGTGTCCAAGGCTGACGAAGGCGACCTTCTTGCGTCTCGCCTAGAGCGTTCCTCTGGCGATCTGCGCCGCGTCACGGCCCGTGGCTTGCGCCAGCGAGGTCTTGTCCGCGTCGAGTCGCTGCAGCAATCCGCTCTTGATCTCGGCGACGAGTCCCGGCCCCTTGTAGATCATCGCCGAATAGAGCTGGATCAGGCTGGCGCCGGCGCGAATCTTCGCCCAGGCGGCCTCCGGCGAATCGACTCCGCCGACACCGATCAGCGGAACGCGGCGTTCGACCCGCAGGAACGTCTCGGCGAGCATTCTTGTCGAGGGCGCGAAGAGCGGCCTGCCGGACAACCCGCCGGTCTCCTTCGCGAGCGCAGTTTCCTTGAGGCTCTGCGGACGGTCGATGGTGGTGTTGGAAACCGTCAGGCCGTCGACCCGGCGAGCGAGGGCCGTCTTCACGATCGCATCGAGGCCGTCGAGGGACAGGTCGGGGGCGATCTTCAGCAGAATCGTCGTTGGCGAGCTTCCTGCATCGGCCTCGTCGCGCGCCTCGATACAGCGCGCCAGGAGGTCGTCCAGGAACGCCTCGCCCTGGAGGTCCCGCAATCCGGGCGTATTCGGCGACGAGACGTTGATGGTGATGAAGTCGACGAGCCCGCAGAGCTCGCGGATGCAGGTGACATAATCGCCGATGCGATCCTCGGAATCCTTGTTGGCTCCGATATTCACACCGACGATGCCGGGCCTTCCTCGCCGCGCCGACAGACGTTTCTTGACCGCCGCCAACCCGTCGCTGTTCAGGCCGAACCGGTTGATGATCGCCTCGTCCCGCGGCAGGCGAAACACTCGCGGGCGTGGATTGCCCGGCTGGGGCTTCGGCACGACGCCGCCGATCTCCACGAAACCGAATCCGAGCCCGAGCAGCTGGTCCGGCACGTCGCATTGCTTGTCGAACCCGGCCGCGAGCCCGACCGGATTGGGGAAGTGCCGGCCGAATGCGTCGACCCCGAGGCGGGCGTCGTCCTTGGGCAAAGGCCCGATGGGCAGGGCCGACAGGCTCTTGATCGTCAGGTGATGAGCCGTCTCCGCGTCGAGGGTGTGCAGCACCCGTTTGGCCAAGGGGAAGAGAGATGGCAGCAGCGAGGCGATCATGATTCGGTATCCGGAAAGACATGGCGGCCGTCGGGGCCGAGGGGGAGCGGCTTCGACCACAGCACGGCCGAGAGCGGCAGCGAACCATAGAGATGCGGGAACAGGTCGCCTCCCCGCGATGGCTCGTAACGGAGCCTGTCGCCGAGCCGTTCCGCGTCGATTGCGATCAACAGAAGATCCGTCTGGCCGGAAAAGTGCCTCGCGGCGGTCTCCCTGACCTGCGAGAGCGTGGAAAAGTGGAGGTAACCATCCCGTAGGTCGACAGGCGCGCCGTCGAACCGGCCAGCCGCTTCGGCCACGCTCCACAGTTGGCGCGCACAGATTTTGTAAATCGTCGTCATGCTATTGTGGAGTAGCGAGCGACGGCAAAAGGAGCAACCGCAAGATTAACTCCGAAGGGCGATACTTTTTTCATATTGCGCAAGCCACAGAACAACCTTAATTCCTACCATTAGGTTCGGGTTCAGTGAATTCGGACAGCCCAGCTAAGGTTCACAACCATGTTGTCTCATGACCGCGTTTGGGCCGCCGTCGACGCCCTGGCTGCTCGCCACGGGATGACCGCATCGGGATTGGCCCGCAAGGCCGGACTGGATGCGACCAGTTTCAACAAGTCGAAACGAACGAGCCCGGAGGGACGCGACCGCTGGCCG
This sequence comes from uncultured Alphaproteobacteria bacterium, assembly GCA_963837375.1. Classification (GTDB taxonomy): domain Bacteria; phylum Pseudomonadota; class Alphaproteobacteria; order Rhizobiales; family Beijerinckiaceae; genus Microvirga. Next base: position 21,707 of record CAWINL010000008.1, read on the forward strand.
TCGACCGAGTCGATCGCCAAGATCCTGCGCGCGACCGGCGCCACCCTCGAAGATTTTCTGCGCCTCGTGGAACCGGGCGGATCGCTTCGCCGATCCATGGTGCCGCTGATCGGGATGACGCAGGCCGGATCGGGAAAGTTCTTCACCGACGAGGGACTTCCCAGCAACGCGCCGGGTTGGGACGAAATCGACTTTCCGGATTTCGGCCAGGAGAAGGTCTTCGCCCTCGAAGTCACGGGCGATTCCATGGCGCCGCTCTATCGGGACGGCGACATCCTGATCCTTTCGCCGACGGCGAGCATCCGCAAGGGCGACCGGGTCGTGGTTCGCACCACCACCGGCGAAGTTCTCGCCAAGGAATTGCGCCGGCGTTCGGCCAAGAGCCTCGAACTGGTATCGCTGAACCCGGAACACGAGGACCGGACGATCCCCAGCGAGGACGTGGCCTGGGTCGCCCGCATCATGTGGGCGCGGCAATAATGGGCAGCGCGCCGCGAAGGTCGTCAGGCGGCGCGGCCGGTTCCCGATCTCTGAGAAACGCTTCGTGTTCGCTGACGAGCTGGCCGGCCAACGCTTTGCGAATGAGGGCACGGGTTTCCTTCACGCCATAGAGCGCCACGAATGAGCCGAACCGCGGACCGCGCGGTTCGCCCAGCAGCACCTGATAGATCGCGTTGAACCACTCGATCGAAACGCCGGGCCGCTCGGGCGTGGCACCTTTGGCCTTCAGGTCCTGGTAGCGCGGCACGGAGCGGCCGACATTGTAGATCTCTTCCTGAATCGCCTCGGCGGTCGCCGGACGCTCGCCGCTCTCAAAGGCTGCGAGCCCATCCGCAAGCTTCTGCAGCGCGGCCGCTTCCACGTCGTCGGGAAGCCGATAGGTCTTCTGCGGCCTGACGAAATCCCGGAAATACCGGCCGGCGCCGCTCACGAGCGAATTGAGGCGGGGATGTGTCTCGGGCGAGACGCCCGGCGCATAGCGTCGGATGAAGCCCCACAACACCGCGGGCTCTTCGGAATTGGCCACCGCCACGAGGTTCAGCAGCATCGAGAACGAGACGGTCGTTCCCGACTGGTTGCCGCCGGCGGATCGCGCAGGACTTCCGGCGCGGCGGATCGCCCGGCATGAAGATGCCAGACGGGGTTCATGAGACGCGCCTTCGCGTCCTGCGTCGGATACTTGTCGAGGAACGTCAGATAATCGTCCACCTGTCGCGGAATGACATCGAAGAACAGCCGCTTCGCCTCGCGGGGCTTGTTGTACATGAACAGGCTGAGACTGTCCGGCGTCCCGTAGGAGAGCCATTCGTCGATCGTCAGGCCATTGCCCTTCGACTTGGAAATCTTCTGGCCCTTCTCGTCGAGAAAAAGCTCGTAGTTGAAGCCTTCGGGCGGCAGGCCGCCGAGCGCCCGCGCGATCTGGCCCGACAGCTTCACGCTGTCGATGAGATCCTTGCCGGCCATCTCGTAATCGACCCCGAGCGCGACCCACCGCATCGCCCAATCGGGCTTCCATTGCAGCTTCGCGTGGCCGCCGGTGACAGGCGTTTCAAAGCGCTCGCCGGTCTCGGGGTCGCGCCATACGACGGTGCCGGCCTCCGGCCTGCACTCATCGATCGGCACCTGCATGACGATGCCGGTCTTCGGATGGAGCGGCAGGAATGGCGAATAGGATTGCTGGCGCTCGGCGCGCAGGGACGGGAGCATGATCTCCATCACGGCGTCGTAGCGCTCGAGCACCGTCAGAAGCGTCTCGTCGAACCGGCCCGCCTTGTAGCATTCCGTTGCGGAAAGAAATTCGTACTCGAAGCCGAACGCGTCGAGGAATTCCCGCAGGCGGGCGTTGTTGTGATGCGCGAAGCTCTCGTATTTGCCGAACGGATCGGGGACCTTCGTCAGCGGCATGCCGAGGGAGCCGGCAATCAGGTCCTTGTTGGGGACATTGTCAGGAACCTTGCGCAGGCCGTCCATGTCGTCCGAGAAGGCGATCAGCCGGGTGGGAATGGTGTCGCCGGTCAGCACGCGGAAAGCGTGCCGCACCATGCTGGTGCGCGACACCTCGCCGAACGTCCCGATATGGGGCAGGCCGGAGGGGCCATAGCCGGTTTCGAACAGCGCCTCCTTCTTGCCCGTGCGTTTCAGCCGCTCGACAAGCTTGCGCGCCTCCTCGAAGGGCCAGGCTGTGGCCGTCTGGGCGGCATCGATAAGGGCTTGATCGAAGTGAAAAGGTTGAGACATCGGACCGGATTTGTTGGAAACGCGGCACACTAGGGAGCAGGTCTGCCCGGGTCAATGCGGCTTTGACCGCGTCTGCCGAGCTAGAAGGGGCTGACCGGAAAGAACCGGAGGTAGAGCTCGGCGTATTTGCCTTCTTTCCAGAGCTGCTGGAGCGCGAAGTCGAAGGCGCGGCGGAGCGTCTCGTCGTCCTTGCGGATGATGAAACCTATGCCCTCGCCAAAAAACCGGCTCTCCAGATAGGGCCCTCCCGCGAATTCGCAACATCCGTCCGATTCCGCCCCGTTGAGCCAGAGCGACAGCCCCAGCCCGTCGGCAAAGACGTAATCGACCTCGCCAGCCTTCAGGGCTGCCTCGGCGGCCGCCATGTCCGGAAAGGACGCGAACGTGGCCTTTGGCGCAAACGCCTTCACGAAGGCCTCCTGGGCGGTCTCGGCGATCACCCCGACTCGTTTCCCCGCCATTGCACTGGCCTGCGGCGCCGGCTGGTTCTTGTCGCGCCTGACCGCGAAGCGGGCGGGAATCTTGAAATAGGGGCCGGTCACCGAGAAGCGCTCGCGCAAGGATGCGGTCGTGGGAATCGCCGCCGCCACCACGTCGCCCTGGCGGTCGCCCAGGGCATCCAGCAGCATGTCGAAGCGTCGGACCTGAACCGTGCACGCAATGGCCAGCCGCTCGCAGGCTGCCCGGGCGAGCTCGACGGAAAATCCTGTCGGGTTACCGTCCGGGCCTGAGAAATGAAGAGGCGGGAAATCGTCGTCGATCAGGAAGCGGATGGTTCGCAAGCCCGTCAGATCGGGCCGTTCCAGTTGTACCCGCGGGTCCCAGAAATTCGGAATGGCGACCTGCGCGGCCACGGGCGATCCGAGACCGGAGATGCCCACCAGCATGAGGATTGCGCTCAGGAGACGGCGGTTGCTCCATAGGAATTGATGCAATAACATAACATTCATTTCTTCTGGACAATCGCCATCCACTTGTCATCCGCCGAAGACCCGTCTCCGACAGAAGCACCGCCTCGCAGGCTCGGACAAGCCCTCGGAGATGGTCTAGTCGACGGCTGGGACCAGTCAACTCCTCCGGCGCTTCATCTTCCCGCCGAGCTCCGCTTTCTCGTCGGCCACGGCTTTACGTTCGAGTCCCTCCGGCTCCATCGCGACCGCCGCCGCGGCGGCGGGCGTCACTCCGGACCGTTACCTTCTCGCGGCCGATGTCATCGAAGAGACGGCTTACTACCGGGCGCTCGCGCTGGAACTCGCCCTCCCCTTTACGACCCGGGCACGCGTCTCCCGACGGTCCCGGTTTCCCGAAAGTGTGCTGGCGGGTCTCGCGCCTCTGGACAGCCCGCGAGGCGGCTATCTGATCGCGCCAACGGGCGCCGCATTGGCGAGGCTGCTGCACCAGCGCCGCACCCAATACCCGGGCGTGGTGGTGACCACGCCGTCCGCGCTGCGACGCTCCGTGCTGCTGGCAAAGGCCGTCGCCGTCAGTCATCAGGCGTCCCATGGCTTGCCGGAGTGGAAAGGCGGGCTCTCCTATCGCGACGGCTGGACCTGGCGTCAGATGGGCGTTTTCTGCCTTGTCCTCTTCGTCCTGATTCTCAGCATGAGCCTTGGTCGCCAGGCGCCCGTCATCGGCCTTTCGGTGGCGGCTGGCCCGATCTTCCTCGTCATGGTCGTCACCCGTCTCGCCGCCTGCCTCCTGTCACAACCCGTCGCACCCTCCACAAAACCCCGGCGGGTCCGGGGTTCGGCTCTCCCGTCCTACACGGTCATCGTGGCGCTCTTTCACGAGAGCAAGGTCGTGTCCAAACTTCTCGCCGCCCTCGAGGCCCTCGATTATCCGCGCGAGAAGCTCGACATCCTCATCGTGATCGAGGCGGACGACCGGGAGACGCAGGGCGCGCTCGCCGCCCTGCGCCTGCCCGGCCATGTCTCCCTCATCGTTGCCCCACCCGGCTTTCCACGCACCAAGCCGCGTGCGCTCAATGTCGCGCTTCCGCTCGCGCGAGGCGAATTCACGGTGGTGTACGATGCGGAGGACGTTCCCGATCCGGATCAGCTTCGTCTGGCCGCAGCCGCCTTTGCTCGAACCGCGCCCGAGGTTGCGTGCCTGCAGGCGCGCCTGACCATCGATAATACGCGCGATAGCTGGCTCACCCGGATGTTCACCATCGAATACGCGGCCCTGTTCGACGTTTTCAATCCCGGTCTCGCGGCGATCGGCAGCCCCCTCCTGCTGGGAGGCACTTCCAACCATTTCCGCACCCGGATCCTGCGGTCGATCTGTGGATGGGATGCGTGGAACGTCACCGAGGATGCCGATTTGGGCATCAGGCTGGCGCGGCTCGGGTATCGGGTGGAGGATCTTCCGTCGACGACTCTGGAGGAGGCTCCGAGCAGCCTTAGTGCGTGGATGAAGCAGCGGACGCGTTGGATGAAAGGCTTCATCCAGACCTGCATCGGACACTCGAGGCATCCTTTTCAAACGCTTCGCCAACTGGGGTTCTGGCGGGCCTACGGAGCGATGGCCGTGACCTTGGGCACCGTCTTGAGCGCCCTGTTCTATCCGTTCTTCACCGCGTTCGCCCTCGTGACGTCGTGGGACCGGACCGGCTCCGCCTGGCACTTTGCATGGCGATCTTTCAGCGCGACGCTCTTCGTGCTCGGGATCGCTGCGATCTATATCCCGGCGATCGTCGGCCTTGCGCGGCGGGGCTTATGGGGATTGCTGCCCTGGACGCTTCTGCTGCCACTCTATTATCTGATGGTCAGCGCCGCCGCTTGGCGAGGGTTGTGGGAACTCAGCCGGACGCCATTCCGCTGGAACAAGACCAGCCACGGCCTCGCCCGGACGACGCGGCAGGCCTCGCCTCAGAAACACCAGGCGAGAGCTGCCGAAACCATGTCGTCGAAAACCGCCCCGCCCTGACGCCACCACAGAAGGCCGCCCACGCCGACGAGGCACGCGACCGCGCCCCCGATCAGAAGGCGGCCAAGCCACGCATCTGACGACGTGCGATCCTCCGAGCCCAAACCTGCGGCCATCGATACCTCCCGGCGGCGAAAGGGAGAGCATATCAGAACGGGCCCGTGAGCCCAACTCAGGACCAGGATGCGCGGCCTGCCCCGCGAATCTCAGCCAATCAAGTTGCTTTTTTACGAGAACAAAACTAGAACAAACCATGAGACTGAGCGAGGAGCGAGAGATGGCTGGCAGCGTGAACAAGGTGATTCTGGTGGGCAATCTCGGCCGCGACCCGGAGGTGCGGCGGCTTGGTTCCGGCGAGCCGGTGGTGAGCCTTCGGGTGGCCACCTCGGAGAGCTGGAAGGACAAGAATTCCGGCGAGCGCAAGGAAAAGACCGAGTGGCACTCGGTGGTCATCTTCAACGAGAACCTCGCCAAGGTGGCCGAAAGCTACCTCCGCAAGGGCTCGAAGGTCTATCTCGAGGGCCAGCTTCAGACCCGCAAGTGGCAGGACCCTGGGGGCCAGGAGAAATATACGACCGAAATCGTCCTCCAGCGCTTCCGGGGCGAATTGACGATTCTCGACAGCCGCAATGGCGCCGGCCTGGAGGACAACGACGGCCAGAAGGGCGACCGGGATGACGATTTCGGCAGCACCTCGCCCATGCGGCGACGTGCCGCCCCGGCGACGGCGGCAGCCGGAGGCGGCGGCTCGCGTTACAGCCAGATCGACGATGACATCCCGTTCTGATCGCTCGCGCAGGGATCAGGCCCGGTCGGAACGGTTTGCGCGACGCAACGTTTAGTAACAAGCTGAGCCGTAAGGCACTTCCGCTGCGGCATGCTGCTTGGCGCGTCCTCGATCGAGCTCGCCCAAGGCAAGTGAGTCCGACCCGCGATGACACAGACCGATAGCTTCCGCTTCAACCGTCTGACCCGGCCTGCCTTCCGCTTCGCCAAGAAAGCGATGCCGCCCATGTCGGCCACCGAGAGCGAAGCGGTCGAGGCCGGCGATGTGTGGTGGGATGCGGAATTGTTCACGGGCAATCCCGATTGGAAGCGCCTTCTCGAGACGCCGCCCGCGCGTCTGACGCCGGAGGAAGAAGCGTTCCTGGCAGGCCCGGTCGAGACACTCTGCGCGATGCTGGACGATTGGCGGATCACCTGGACCGACCGTGATCTGCCGCCGGATGCATGGGACTTTCTCAAGGCCAACCGGTTTTTCGGAATGATCATTCCGAAAGCCTATGGCGGGCTCGGATTCTCGGCCTACGCGCATTCGGAAGTGGTGCGCAAGATCTCCACGCGCTCGGTCGCGGCGGCGGTCGTCACCATGGTGCCGAATTCGCTGGGCCCGGGCGAACTTCTCATGCAATTCGGAACCGATGCGCAGCGGGATTACTGGTTGCCGCGTCTCGCCGACGGCCGCGAAATCCCCTGCTTCGGGCTGACGAGTCCCGAAGCCGGATCCGACGCCGCCGCCATGACGGATACGGGTATCGTCTGCCGGGAAATGCGCGACGGGCAGGAGGTGCTGGGCATTCGGCTGAACTGGCACAAGCGCTACATCACGCTCGGACCGATCGCCACGATCCTCGGTCTCGCGTTCAAGCTCTACGATCCGGAGCACCTGCTCGGCGGCGACTGAGGAAATCGGCATCACGGTGGCGCTGGTGCGCGCCGACGCTCCGGGAGTGGAGATCGGCCGGCGGCATATCCCCTGTCTCCAGATGTTTCAAAACGGACCCAATAGCGGCCGCGACGTCTTCATTCCCCTCGACGATGTCATCGGCGGCCGCGAACGGGTGGGCCAAGGGTGGCGGATGTTGATGAGCGCGCTTGCGGCGGGGCGCGGAATTTCGCTGCCCTCCCTATCCGCCGCCGGCGCATCTTTCGCGGCGCACACGACCGGCGCCTATGCGCGCATCCGCGAACAATTTCATGTGCCGATCGGCAGGTTCGAGGGCGTGCAGGAGAAACTCGCGCGCATCGCGGGCATCGCGTATGGGCTCGATGCCGCCCGCCGCCTGACCTGCGCCGAGCCTCGACCAGGGTCATCATCCCGCGGTCATTTCCGGCATCATGAAATTGCACGCCACCGAGCGCATGCGCATCGCGCTCAACGATGCGATGGATATCCACGCGGGCAAAGCCGTCATCGACGGGCCTCATAACTATATCGGCAATTTCTACCGGGCGATTCCCGTCGGCATCACCGTCGAAGGCGCCAATATTCTGACCCGGTGCCTCATCATCTTCGGCCAGGGCTCCATTCGCAGCCATCCCTATCTGCTCAAGGAAATCCAGGCGCTCGGCAATCCCGACGAGGAGGCGGGCCTCGTGGAATTCGACCGGCATTTCTGGCCGCATGTGGGCCATGCGATCAAGACGCTGTTGCGCGCCTGGGGCCGCGGCTGGAGCGGCGGCCTTCTTGCGCCCGCGCCCCGGGCGGGCGCGGCGAAAGGTTTCTACCGCCAGCTCGGCCGCTATTCGGCGGGCTTCGCGCTCGCGGCCGATCTGGCGTTTCTCACCATGGGCGGCGCGCTGAAGCGCCGCGAACTGATCTCGGCCCGTTTCGGCGACATCCTGTCGGAACTCTATCTTCTCTCGGCAGCGCTCAAGCGTTGGGAAGATGAAAAGCGCCAGCACGAGGATCTGCCGCTTCTGCGCTATTGCATGGAAAGCGGATTTCAGACGATCGAGAACAGCTTCGCGGCCATCTTCGCAAACCTTCCCAGCCGCCCTGTGGCGTGGTTGCTGAAGTTCCTCATCCTGCCGCTCGGCGCGCGCGCGCTCGGGCCCTCCGATGCGCTGATTGCCCGATGCGCCAATATTCTGCTCGAACCTTCCGCGACCCGGGACCGTCTGACATCCGGGCTCTATCGCGGCAGTGGCGACGAGGGATTGGCCCGACTGGATCGGGCCTTCACGTGGGTCACCCAGACGGAAGTCATCCGCGACAGACTGAAAAATTCAGGCGAACGCGATTGGCGTTCGGCGCTGGAGCGGGGCCTCATCTCGCAGGACGACGCATACCGTCTCGAGGAAACCGAGAAGGCCGTTGCGGCCGTGATCGAGGTGGACGATTTCGCCCCCGAGGATCTCGCACCCTTGAGCGAGGGTGCCGCGGCTCAGCAGAAGGACTTCCGCTCATTGATCCAGGGAGAAGCTCGTCTCGATTTCGCGGGCCAATGAAGCCGGAAAATCAGCCGCCGCTCGCGATCCTGTCGACGAAGCTCTCGCTCAGGCGCGTTTCGCCAAACCAGTTGACGCGGTTGATGCTGAGGAAGCCCGCATCGATGACCTCGTTTTCGTCACCGCTTTGTGTGGTGTGCGGGCGACCGCGCGGAACCGTGATGATCGTTCTGTCCCCGTCCACCTCCAGCACTTCGGCGGCGCGCCCGATCTTGTCGCGCCCGATGCGGGGTTGTCGAATTCCGGCAGGAAGCGATGTGGGCAGGTTGATGCTCAGCCAATGTCCGTCGATGGCCCATTCGCGCCGCGATTCCCAGAGGGAGCCGATCAGGCCGGCAAGCCAAGGCTCGTCGCCGGATTTGTATTCGGGATTCTTGACCCGCGAGAATCCGATCGCCGGAATGCCCCAGAACGTCGCCTCGCGGGCGATCCCCAAAGTGCCCGAATAGGCGAGATCCTCCGCCACATTGCGCCCATCATTGATGCCGCCAAGAACCAGATCGGGCTTTTGGTCGTCGGCGAAGAGCCACGTCATGGCAGTCACGACGCAATCGGCCGGTGTCCCCGAGCAGGAATAGCGGCGTTCCCCTTTCGGATCATCGTCAAGGGTTTGGCGATGGTCAGCGACGCGCTGGCGGCGGTGCGCTTGGCATCCGGCGCCACAACCCAGATGTCCTCGCTGACGAGGCTTGCCGCGCTCACAAGGCGCGCCAAGCCCGGCGCCTCGATGCCGTCATCGTTGCAGACGAGAATCCTCATGATCTATCCCCCGCGGTAACGGTGATGGTCTGGCCGGTGCGGCACCGGGTGTCGAGCGTCGGAATGTGCAGCGCGAGTTCGGCGAGGCTCGCGGGCGCGCAGGAATGGCCGAGCGCTTTCGGACGGCCGGCCTTCTCCCATATGCCCACATTCCCCGAAAGCGTCGGATGGGTCGGCATGCGGATCCAGTCCGCACGGCCGCTCCTGTGGATCACATCGGCGGGCGACCCCGCCGGCAGGTGTCCGGTCAGCAGAATCGGAAAGCCGGCGGCGTCGGCGCGTGGCAGGAGGCGGGAGGACGGGCCGGCTTCGCCCATGCCGTCATCCGCCAGGAGCGGACAGGAAGGCAGCGGATCGGCATCGTTCCAGTCGACCGCGCCGCGAAGGCGCTGGCGGAGCACCTCCGACATGCCGGGCAGCAAGGCGCGGCTTGCATCGATCTGCGCCTGAAGCGAAGGGCGCATGCCCGCATGGATCGCAAACCGACCGGAGAGCCCGGCCATCAACTCCAACGATCGCCCGGAGAGCGGCGTCGGCAACAGGCAACCCGCCGCATGGTCTTCGATCCATGCAGCGATCGCCTTCGCGCGCGTCGCGCCCGCCACCGGATCGGCGCCGTAGGACGCATCCAGCATCAGGAGGTCGCATTCCGGGATATCGTCCATGACGAAGACGCTGCTGTCCGGCACCACGTCGCCCGAATAGACGAGCCGGGACACGCCATCGTGGACGGCAAACCAGACGCCCCCGACAACATGCCCGGAACACCCGGTCCCGATCGTCAGATCGCCGCACCTGAGCGTGTCGCCGGGCTCGAAAATTTCGACGCGGTCATGCGGAAACGGAAATCGCCGCAGGTCATCGGCATCCGCATAGCCGGCGAGCGTCGCTGGCGCCTCCGCGCGGGTTTCCTCCGTCATCAGAATGCGGCCGCGAAAGCCCCGGGAGAGCAGCCAGCTCAATCCGCCGATATGGTCCTCATGGGCGTGCGAGAACAGAACAGCGTCGAACCGATCGGCCGCGCCCGTGAGCGCCGGATAGTACTCCGCGCCGGTTGCCCCCACCTTGATTCCCGGCATCGAGCAGGATGTTCTGGCCTCGCCGCTCTGACGCCGACGCTGGTCCGGCCCTTCTCGCCGAAACCGCCGAGCAGATCGATCTGCATCATGGCGCCGACCCCGCGACCGGAATGAGCCAACCCGACTTGATGCGGATGCGCGCGCTCGTTCCTGCGCTCAGCGTCACCGGGTCCGGCTGCTCGAAGTGGAGATCAAGATCGGGGCTGGCAACGGGCGACAATTCGATCCGCGCCGCGCCGCCCTGATAGACCACGCGTTTCACGAGGCCATCGAAACCCGCGTCATTCGCGTCCGACCGTTCGAGAGATCGGCGGCGCGGCAGCATATCTTGGCGTTGTCGCGCGGTCTCTCGCCCGGCCTGCAGCGAACGACGACCTCCTGGCCGAGAACACGGACGCGGCAATGGCCCGACCTCGCCGCGCGTCAGGACCTGCGCCGGCAAGAGGATGCCCTGCGAAATGAACGACGCGACCATCTCGTTGGCCGGCTCCTGATAGAGCTCACGCGGCGCGGCGAGTTGCGCCAGCCGTCCGTGATCCATGACGGCGATGCGGTCTGCGAGCGCCATGGCCTCGGATTGATCGTGCGTGATGTATACGATCGTGGTCCCCGTGCGCTTGTGGAAGGCCGCGAACTCATCCTCCATCGAGGCGCGCAGATGCACGTCGAGATTGGCCAGCGGCTCGTCGAACAGCACCAGCGAGGGAGTGGCGACGAGACAGCGCGCAAGCGCCACGCGCTGCCGCTGGCCGCCGGACAGGTTGGCGGGCCTGCGATCGCCGAATCCTTCGAGGTTTACCAGCGCCAGCGCATCCGCGATCTTGCGTTCGCGCGTCGCCTTCTCGACCTTCGCGACCTTCAGCGAGTAGCCGATGTTTTCCGCCACGGTCATATGCGGCCAGAGCGCATAGTTCTGGAAGACGATGCCGACACGCCGGCGTTCCGGCGGAACGCTGCCGCTCGCGCTCGAGACGGTTTCGTCGCCGATGCGGATCTCGCCCGCCGTCACCTTCTCAAACCCGGCCACGAGCCGCAGAAGAGTCGTCTTGCCGCAGCCGGACGGGCCAAGGACCGCGAGGAACTCGCCATCGCGCACGTCGATCGACACGTTTTTCAACGCTTCGAAATCGCCGAAGGTCTTGGTGACGTTGTCGATGGTCAATCCCGCCATGGCAGAACTCCGCTTGGTAGATGAGGGGCGAGAAAATTGGTCATGAGCATCAGCACGATGGTGATCGACACGGTGATCGCCGACATGGCCGCGGCGTAGTTGGAATCGCCTCCCTGCTCGAAGGAAAACATCACGACGCCGATGGTCTCGGATCCCGACGACCACAACAGCGCCGAAACCGTGAGCTCGCTCAGCGCCGTCATGAAGATCAGCAGACCGCCGGCGATGGCCGCGGGTGCGATGAGCGGGAAGATGATCGTGCGAAGCCGCATGATAAGACCCGCGCCGGCGATCTGGGCCGCCTCCTCGAGCGACCGGTCGATCTGATGAAAGCCGCTGATGGTCGGCCGGAGCGCAAGCACCAGAAAGCGCGCCAGATACGCGTAGAGGATGATCCAGATCGTATTGTAGATCTGGATGCCGATCAGCGGGATCGGTTTCAGGAAGACCAGCAACGCCGCGATCGCCAGGACGACGCCGGGGAGCGCGTAGGGCAATTCCACAGCGAGATTGAGCAGCCGAACCCAGCGTTTGTTGCCCCAGGCGATCAGGTAGCCGATCGGAACCGCCACGAAGACCGCGAATATGGCGGCGGCGAGCGACAGGCAGAAGCTGTTGACGAAGGCGCGGCTCGCGGCTGCGTGCTTGAACAGGACGAAGCGGTAATTGTCGAGCGTCGCGGTCGTCGCGTTGAGCGGAATGCCATAGCCCGGCACGAGCGACGTCAGCACGAGGCCCAGCAGCGGCAGAAACAGGATCAGGACGATCAGAAGCCACATGCCGGTTTGCACGGGCACGCGCCAGCGGCCGAGTTCGTAGGGCTCCGCGCTCAGCGACGTCGAGCTGATGCGGTAATCGCGCCGCCGGCTGATGAAATCCTGCGTGACGATTCCGGCCATCGCGATAACGCCGATCAGGACCGACAGGAACGCGACCTCGGACAACACCGCAGGGCCGCCGCCGGCGAGCCGCTGATAGATGAGCGTTGGAAGCACAAGATAATTCGCCGGGATGCCGAGGAATGCGGGGATGCCGAAATTTCCGACGCAGGAGACGAAAGCCAGCGCAGCTGCCGCGACGATCGAGGGCGTCATCAGCGGCAGGATGATGCTGCGCAACACCGTGAACCAGCCGGCGCCGCCGCTGCGCGCCGCCTCGACGAGTTCGCGCGGCAGCTTGCGCAAGCCGGCGCGCACCATCAGGAACACCAACGGACCATATTGGATGCCAAGCAGCAGGATAATGCCTTGCGGCGAATAAAGCGGGTTGCGCGTGCCGAGCGGCGGGGCAATGCCCAACAGTCTTCAGGAACGGACTGGCCGGGCCGAAAAGCTGCAGCCAGGCGAGTGCCGTCACCTGCGGCGCGATCATCAGGGGCGTGACGAAACACAGCACGAAGGCACCGCGGCCGGCGCACATCCGTCAGCGTGACCAGAACGGCGACGACCGTTCCGAGAACGACGGCCAGCAGCGTGCCGCCAAAGCCGACGATCAGGTGTTGCCGGTCGCAACCCAGGTGGCGCGGAACGCGAGGCCGGCGTTGATCGCCGCGCCCGAGAGCGTGCCGCCGGGAGCGATGATCTCCATGACCAGCCGCAGCATGGGCAGGATCGAAAGCACGACGATGAGTGCAGCAACCACTGCCGTCAGGGCCATTTCCGGGCCCCGACGTTCTTTCACCCTGACAGACATATTTGGATTCCTGGAAAATTCATGGGCGGCAGCTCCGAACCTGCGCGGGGTTAGTGCCCCGCAGGTTCGGAGTGCCCGGCTCACAGCCGGGCCGCCACGGCGTTTCGATCGCTTTGTCCTAGCCGCCGAACAGCGCCGAGAACTTTTCCTTGTCGGCAGCCGTCTTCTCGATGACCGCCTTGATGTCGATCGGCATGACTTTGACCTTGGTGCCTTCCGGCAACCAGCTCGGACGACCAACCGAAGGCTTTGCCGGAAGGTAGCCCTGCTCGCAGCGCGAGCTTCTGGCCCGCATCCGACAGGATGAAATCGACGAACTGCTTGGCGCCCGCAACGTTCTTGGCGGTCGACATGATTGCAACCGGCTCGGTCACGGCCGGCACGCCTTCGTCCGGGAACACGAACTCGATCGGCGAGCCCTTCTGCTTGGCGTTCATCGCCATGAAATCGACCAGCACGCCGTAAGGCTTTTCGCCGCTTGCAACGGATTTGAGAACCGCGCCGTTGCCGCGCACGCTGACGGTGTTGTTCGCCTTGAGCTTCTCGAAATAACCCCAGCCCGAGATCGGGCTTCGCGGTGAATCCGGAGAGAAGGTAGGCCGCGGCGCCGGAATAGAGCGGGCTCGCCATGACCAGGCCGTCCGCATAGGCGGGCTTGCTGAGATCGGCCCAATGCTGCGGCTTTTCCTTGGCGGCGGTGTTGTAGACGATGCCGGTGGTGATCAGCTTGCTGCCGAAATAGGTCTTGTCGGCATCATAGGCTTCCGTTGTCGAAACCCTCGACCTTGGCCTCGGGATACGGCATGAGGCGCTTGTCTTTTTTCAGCAGTTCCATGCTGACCGCATCGGCGATCAAGAGCACGTCCGGCTGCGGGCTGCCGGCTGAGAATTCGGCCGCGAGCTTGCCCAGAATGTCGCTCGTTCCCGAACGATAGATCTGTCACGTCGGCGCCCGGGATGCGCCTTCTTGAACGCCTCGACGGTGGTGGCCGCGTCCGCTTCCGGCTGCGACGTATAGAGCGTCAGCGTGTCGGCACTGGCGGCCCCGGCGAAAAGCGTCATGGCAAGCGCCAATTGGCTCACCGCCATCTTAACAGATATCGTTTTCATGAGACCTCCTTGTTGTTCTGTGCATGACCGGTCCGGCCCTTGCGGCCAAGTTCCCGTCTGCTCCTCCCTGCACGGCGCATATGACTGGTAGATGACAATGCGCCGCACCCATATGAAATGTTCATTTGTGCATTGTCAAACACAAATGAACATTGTCCTTCCGAATAGGAATTGTGTCCACTATAACACTGTGAGTTCCTTTGGTTGATATAAGGAAGCTGTCCTATAGTGGGGTGGACGCGGTCGCGTTGGAGAGACCAACCGTGCCGCAGGACCCCGAGCGCGAGAGGAAACGGACCCCGATGTCCGCAAAAAAGGCGAAGTCGGACGCAAAGCCGGGGGCGATGATGTCGTCCGACATCACCGTGAAGACAGCTTGGCTCTACTATGTCGAAGGGTTCACTCAGGAGCAGATCGCCAAGAAGCTCGACCTCAGCCGCGTCAAGGTGATGCGCACGCTCGCGGCCTGCACGGCGGACGGTGTGGTCGTCACCACCATCAACACGGCGACATCGGAGCAGGTCGCGCTGGAGCGGGCGCTTGGAAAAGCGCTGGAACCTCGACACCGCGATCGTCGTGCCGACGCCTTCCTCCGACGAGCATCTGGGAAAGCGATCGGGCACTCGATCGCACTCTATCTCGGCCAGCAGATGCGCGATGGCATGACGCTGGCAATCGGCGGCGGCGCGACGCTTCACGCAAGCCTCGGTTTCCTGACCCGCCGTGCGCTGAAGACGTGCGTCGGTCGTCGCACTCGTGGGAAGCCTGCCCCATTCGCAATGGATCAATCCGTCGGTCGTCGCCGCCAAGGTCGCGGACGTATTCGAGGTCGACAGCTATCAGATCACCGCGCCGGTGATGGTGAGCGATCCGTCGCTTCGTGATCTTCTATGGGCGCAGCCGACGCTGCAGGACGTGCGCAACCGCGCGTCACAGGCCGACATCGCGCTGCTCACCGTCGGCGACATGTCGCCCGACGCGACGATCTTCCGCCACAGCATCGTTCCGCCTTCGCTGATGCCGTCGCTGAAGGCAAAGGGCGCGGTCGCCAATATGCTATGTTACTTCGTCGGCGCGGATGGGCAATTCGTCGATCACGAGGTCAATGGGCGCGTCATGGCGATCGATCTGGACGTCGTCGGCGCCGTCCCGAATGTCGTTCTGGCGGCCGGCGGAAAGCCGAAGGTCGCGGCAATTCTCGCGGCGCTCAAGGCGGTGAACGTCAACGTGCTCATCACCGATAGCGAGACCGCCGCGATGCTGGTCGCCAAGGCGCTAGATCACGCCCGCGATCACGCAGGAAATCTTCGACGCCCACATGCGTCATGTCTTCGAACTCGGCAACCGCCTCCGCGGTGCGTTGGCGTTGCGTGGCCAGCAGCGTGATGACCTGCTTCATCTCGTGCGACACGCCAAAACGCGCCCATCGTTCGGCGATGTGCGCCGGCAAACCAAGGTCGGCGCAGAAGCGTATCGAGATTCTCATAGCCAAGCTCGGTGACGAGATCTTTCGTGTCGTCCGCCGATAGGCGGGGCTCGAAAGCGTGATCATGAAGGCGTTGGGCGACAAGCCTGATGTCGGACGGTGCCGATCCCGATGACCTTGCTGCACAGTGCCATGACCTCAGATGGGCCGAATGCCGGCATGCTCGACCTCCTTCAAATCGCGGGCAGCCGATGACCCGCCGCGCTCGCGCAACTCGATCACATCATGCGGCGAACGGCCTTCGCATGACAAGTGCCTGCCAATGACGCAGCCGCGATTGGCCGGCCCTCACACCAGCATGCCGATCGGATTCTCGATGTAGCGCTTGAAGCGTCCGATCAGTTCCGCCGCAGCGCGCCGTCGACGGCGCGGTGGTCGGTGGACAGCGTCACCGACATCATGGTGGCGATCTCGATCTCGCCATTCTTGACCACCGCCCGCTCCTCGCCCGCGCCGACCGCCAGGATCGTCGCATGCGGCGGGTTGATGACGGCCGCGAAATCCTCGACGCCGAACATGCCGAGATTGGACACCGCCGTCGTGCCGCCCTGGTATTCCTCCGGCTTCAGCTTGCGGTTCGCGCGCGCGCGGCCAGATCCTTCATCTCGTTGGAGATCGCCGACAGCGTCTTTGCGTCGGCATGGCGGATGATCGGCGTGATCAGCCCGCCGGGGATCGACACGGCGACGCCGACATCGGCGTGCTTGTGCTCGACCATCGCGGCTTCGGTCCACGACACGTTGGCGTCGGCACGTCGCGCAGCGCCAGCGCCATCGCCTTGATGACCATGTCGTTGACCGACAGCTTGTAGGCCGGCGCCTCGCCCTTCTCGGTCTTCTTCACGGGCGCCGCGGCGTTGAGCTGCGCGCGCAGCGCCAGAAGCGCATCGAGCTCGCAATCGAGCGTCAGGTAGAAATGCGGGATGGTGCTCTTGGCCTCGACCAGCCGCCGCGCGATGGTCTTGCGCATATTGTCATGCGGAACGAGCTCGTAGGAGCCTTCGGCTCGAACAGCTTCAGCACCTGATCGTCCGAGATCGGCTTGCGGCATCGAGCGCCGACACTGAGGTGCCGGCGCCAGCGCTTCGCCGGCGCGGCACCGCCTTCGCGCGCCGCGACAGCGCCGCCTCCACGTCGGCCTTGACCATGCGGCCGTGCGGCCGGAGCCCGCGATCGCCGAGAGGTCTGAGGCCGGCTTCTCGCGCGCAAGCCGGCGGGCGAGCGGCGTCGCGCGCGACCGCACCTGCCTGCTCGCTGGCGCGATCGGCACCGGCGCCTGTGCGGCGCTAGTTGCGTCTTGGCGAGCGACGCGTATCGGAGCTGAGCGGCTCGCTCGCAGCGCTCCGCGTCCTTCGCTCGCGGCTCCTCACGGCGGAGATGTCCGAGCGGCTTGTCCGCCTGAACTCTCGCCCGCCGCATAGATCCACGCGACGGCCTCGCCGACCGGAATGTCGATGCCTTCCTTGCCGGTGATGTCGCGGATCGATGCCGCTGGCCGGCGCTTCGATTTCCATCGCCGCCTTGTCGGTCTCGATCTCGAACAGCACGTCGCCCTTCTTGACGGCAGCGCCTTCCTCGACATACCAGCGCGAAATCTGTGCCGGTCGCCATGTCCATGTCGACCTTGGGCAAGGATGACTTCGACCGGCATGGTCTAGCGCCTCCCTTGCACCAGATCGCGCGCGGCCGCGACGATGTCGGGAACCTGCGGCACCGTCGCCTTTTCGAGCTCGGGATTGTAGGGGATCGGCGTTTCGGCGCCGCCCAGCCGCACGATCGGCGCATCGAGATAATCGAACGCCTCGCTTTCGGCGATCATCGCGCTGACCTCGGCGCCGATGCCCAGCGTCTTCACCGCCTCGTAGACGCAGAGCAGCCGCGAGGTCTTCTTGACGCTGTCGATGATGGTGTGCCTTGTCCATCGGCCGGATGGTGCGCAGGTCGACGACCTCGATGTCGATGCCTTCGGCCTGCCAGCGTCTCGGCCGCCTCAAGCGCCTTGTGCACCATGATGGAGGTCGCGACGATCGTCAGGTCGCGGCCTTCGCGCCTGATCTTCGGCCTTGCCGATCGGCACGGTGTAATGGCCCTCCGGCACCGGCGCCCTTCATCTTGTAGAGCAGCTTGTGCTCGAAGATCATCACCGGATCGGGATCGGCGATGGCCGCGAGCAGCATGCCCTTGGCGTCGTGCGGCGTCGCCGGCTGGATCACCTTCAGGCCCGGCACATGGCCGAGCCAGGCTTCGAGGCTCTGGCTGTGCTGGGCCGCCGCACCCGTGCCGGAGCCGGCGGGAAAGCGCATGACCAGCGGCACCGAGACCTCGCCGCCCAGCATGAAGCGCATCTTCGCCGCCTGGTTGACGATCTGCTCCATGGCGAGCGTGGCGAAATCGGAAAACTGGAACTCGAAGATCGGCCGCATGCCGGTCAGCGCCGCACCGACGGCGACGCCCGCACCGCCGAGTTCGGAGATCGGCGTATCCATCACGCGGTCCTCGCCGAAGCGCTGACGAGATCGCCCGTCACCTGAAAGGCGCCGCCATAGACGCCGATATCCTCGCCCATCAGGAAGACGCGCTCATCGGCCTCCATGGCGATTGCCATGGCCTCCTGGATGGCCTGCGCATAGCTCAGTTCGCGCGGCGTCGCGTCCATCACGCCGGCTCCGTATAGACGTAATCTTCGCGCGTCGCTGACGTCCGGCGACGGGCTGTGCCTTGGCGAATTCGATGCGCGTCGGCGATTTCCTGCGCTCACCGCCTCGCGGATCGCCTCGATGCCGCTTCGATCGATGATGCCGAATTCCTGCAAGCTCCGCCTCGAACAGCGCGATCGGATCGCGATTGGACATCCAGTCCTCGATCTCTTCCTTGGTGCGGTAGCGGTTGCGGTCGCTCTTGGAATGGCCGCGGTGGCGGTAGGTCTTGGATTCGATCAGCGTCGGGCCTTCGCCGGCGCGCGCGCGCTCGACGGCCGCGATGCGAGGCTTCGGCCACTTCCGAGAAGATGTTGCCGTCGACGATCACGCCCGGCATCGAATAGGCGGCGGCGCGGTCGGCGATATTCTTCGACGGCCGTCGAGCGCTCGGTCGACGTCGACATGCCGTAGCCGTTGTTCTCGCAGACGAAAATCACCGGCAGTTTCCAGATCGACGCCATGTTGAGCGCTTCGTGGAAGGCGCCCTCATTGTTGGCGCCGTCGCCGAAGAACGACACGACCACCTTGCCGGTCTTCATGCTTCTTGGCGGAAAGCGCCGCGCCGACCGCGATCGGAATGCCGCCGCCGACGATGCCGTTGGCGCCGAGATTGCCCTTTGCGACATCGGCGATGTGCATCGAGCCGCCACGGCCCCGGCAATAGCCGTCTTCTTGCCGAAGAACTCGGCGAACATCCGCTTTGACTCGGCGCCCTTGGCGATGCAGTGGCCATGGCCGCGATGGGTCGAGGTGATCTGGTCGTCATCGCGTCAGCGGCATGCAGATGCCGACGGCGCTCGCTTCCTGGCCGATCGACAGATGCATGGTGCCGTGGATGAGGCCGCGCATGTAGGCTTCTTCCGCGCCTTCCTCGAAGCGCCGGATGAGGTACATCTTGTGCAGCGCTTCCTTCAGCTGTTCGGCGCTGTACTCGCGATAGACGAAGGGCAGATTGGCCTGCGCCGTCGCTTCCTTCAGCGTTGCAGCTTGGCTCCGGCCATCGTCACGCTCCCGCTTGCCGTAGACGAGCCTGTCCTGGCGCGCCCGCAACTCGGCGATCTTCGAGCCCGGCCGCCGGCGCAGCGTTCGCGTAGGTGATCAGGTCGCCCTTCTTGATCGGCTGCCGTCACCGTGCCGCCCTGCAGCAGGCCGCAGGGAATGGCCTTGGCGGCGCGCGCCTCCGGCGCGGTCATGATCCAGGCGCGATAGCAATATTCGCCGATGGCATCGAGCGTGTCGCCGGGCTGCAGATCCTTCTTGGCGACCGCGCAGACTTCCGCGACCGGCTTCGGCAGCGGCACCATGTCGGCCTTGCCGTAAAGCACGACGCGGGCGCAGGACAGCGGCACTTCAAGCGAGGTCAGATGATAGGGCCGGTGGAAGGTGAAGTAGGGGCCCTTGCCCATCTTCAGATCTTGCATGCGCTCCGAAATGCGGGGATGCGACATGTCGGCGATCGACGAACACGCCGGGCGCCACGCCCTTGCCGATCGAATAATCGACGACGCCACCTTGCGACAGCACGCCGCCATCCTTCTCGGGCACAGAACCTTCGACAAGTTGCTCGAGCGTCGCCGCCGGGCCATGCATGCCCGGCCTTGTCGGGCACCAGGCCGGTGGCGTTGGCGATCGCCGCCATCTCCACCATGGTCTTCGAGCCGTCGACGAATTCGACCAGCATGCGCGACGTTCATGTGCCGGCGTTCGGCTTCTTCCTCATAATCGTGCGGCGTCGCATCGATGTTGAGCGGATTGTTCTTGCCCTTGCCGGCGGCCACGATCGGATGGCCCATGGCCGATGACGAACTCGATCAGCTCCATGCAGGAGGCGGCTCGTCGCCGGCGCCGAGCGAATAGGTGACGCCAAGCCGGTCGGCCTCGCTCTTGAGATAGGCGCCGATCGTGACGTCGGCCTCGACATTCATCATCACCAGATGCTTGCCGTGCTCCATGGCGCGCAGGCCGATTTCGGCGCCCACCGCGGGAATGCCCGTGGCGTCGATCACGACGTCGATCAGGTCGTTGTTGATGACCAGATCCGGCGTCGTTGGTGACGGCGATCTTGCCGCGCTTCCATCGCGGCGCTCATGGCGAAGCCTTCGACACTTCGCGCGAATGGCCACCTCTCGCGGTAGGCGATGTCCACGGCCTTGGTCGCGGCCGGGACGTTGAGTTCGGCAATGGCGCCGATCTCGATGCCCGCCATATGGGCGCACGCGGGTGACGATATCGGTGCCCATCTCGCCCGAGCCGATCAGGCCGATGCGGATCGGCTTTCCGGATTTGGCACGAACGTCGAGATCATGGGCGAGGCCCGTCAACGCAATATTGGAAGCCATGCAACAAATCTCCCGCAATCAGGGCCGGTTTCACTCTTGGGTTTAGTGAACATCTGTTCTATGGTCAACACTAATGTCCAAATTTTCACCCTGGGGATGGCGGGGGTTGTATGGCGTCCGGCTCTCTGCAAATGCTCTTGCCGGGGCAGGAACGAGGGGATTCAATGACGGGCCTGGAAACGAAGCTGAAAAAAACGAAATTCCGGTCCGACCAGGACGAACTCAAGCTGAGGGCGGCTTACCTCTATTATGTCGAGGGACGCACGCAGGAGCAGGTCGCCCAGCATTTGGGTATCAGCCGTATCAAGGCCCTCCGGCTTCTCGCCGCGACCCGCGAGGATGGCACTGTCCAGATCACCATCAACTCGCCTGCCGGGTCCCTGATCAAGTTGCAGCGAGAACTGGAGGAGCATCTGGGTCTTTCCGAAGCCATCGTCGTCCCGACCTCCGACCAGAATGAAGAAAGCGTGGCGGCGGTCGTCGGGCATGCTACCGGGCGCTACATTTCGGAGCACGTCGCAGACGGGCTTTCGATCGGCGTTGGTTGGGGCGCAACGCTGCAGGTTTGCATGCGTTCGCTCTCGTGGCGTGAAGTCAACGACATGACGGCCATTTCGCTGCTGGGTGGCCTGACCCACGCAACAGCTCACAACCCCTCCGCGGTCGCGTGGCGTTTCGCGGAATTTTATCGCACCGAGCTTTATCAGATCACGGCGCCCGTCTTCGTCCCGGATCGCGAACTCGCCGACGCGCTCTGGAAACAGGACGACCTCAAGAAGCTCTATCAACGCGCCCGCGAAGTCGATATTGCTCTGCTGAGCGTGGGCGATGTCAGCAAGCAGGCGTCGATCTTCAGACGGGGCATCCTCACTTGGTCTGAAGGCAAGAGCCTCAAAGAGGCAGGCGCGGTTGGCGACGTTCTCTGTCATTTTGTCGATGCGGACGGCAACGTGATCGACCATCCGGTCAATCACAGGGCCATGGCGATCAATCCGGCGGACCTGCGTTCGGTTCGAAAGGTCGTGATCTCCTCGGGCGGTACGCGCAAGGCCGATGCAATCCGCGCCGGAATAGCGGCGACCAATGCCAGGTTCCTCATCACCGACGTGGCCGCCGCGGAAGCCCTTCTCAATCTCGATCCCATCGTGAGAACGTCACACAAGGCCACGGGCTGAGCGTCATGCGCTACGATTATTCGTCGATTGGTTTCTACACTTTCGATTGCCTCGGCTGGCCGGTGACCGGCATCCCACCGGGCGGCGGCACTTATTTCATCGACGAAATCGCGCTCGCCGTCTCGGGGGCCGCGGGCACGGCCGTCATCGCTGCCGCGAAAATGGGTTTGAAGAGTCTCGCTGTCGGGGGCGTCGGGAATGACCTGATGGGCGACTGGGTGCTGGAGCGCGTGGCGGGCTTCGGCATCGACACCGGCATGCTGCGGCGGATCGAGGGCTCGCGCACATCGTCCTCCATCGTCGCCACGCGTCCGGACGGATCCCGCCCGGCTTTGCACATGAAAGGCGCGACCGGTGATTTTGTCATCGCGGCGAGCGAGTTCGATCGTGTGACGGATGCCCGGGTCGTTCATCTCGGAGGCGTGGGCCTGATGGACCGAATGGATGGAACGGCGAACGCCGCGTTGCTGAAATATGCGCAAGCGCGGGGAGCCGTCACCACCGTCGACGTATTCGCCGCCTCGACCGACGATCTAGCCGATGTCGCCGCGGTCCTTCCTCACACCGACTACTTCATGCCTTCGATCGAGGAAGCGCGCGCTCTGACGGGTTTGCAGGAGACCGGCGATTGCGCCAAATTCTTCATCGATCGCGGCGTGAGAACCTGCGTGTTCACCCTTGGCGACGAGGGCGCCTATTATCACGACCGCGACGGCGTCAGATTTCATGTCCCGGCGTTCGACGTCGCGGTGAAATGCACATGCGGATGCGGCGACGCCTTCAACGCCGGCTTCGCCGTCGCGATCTGTCGGGGCTTCGACCCCGAGACGATGGTGCGGTTCGCGCAGGCAACCTCGGCTCTCAATGCCACCGGCCTCGGCTCACAGGCGGGCGTTCAAAGCTTCGATCATACCTGGGATTTCATGATGAACACAAAGCCATGCGAGGCGAGAATTCGACTCTTTGGGACCAGACCCTCGAGGATCTTGGCGGCCGGCGGAAGGGGGCCGCCGGTCGCTGCTCCTAGAGCCAGAAATCGCCGCGATCGATGGAACTCACAGGTTCATCGACGAGACCGATCGACTGGCCGTGCGTCTGGATCAGCACGTCGTCATATCGGCCATCCTTGTCGATATCCGCCGCGCTAATCTTGATCGACGAATAGCTGAAGCCGTTGCCGCGAAGGTCCATCTTGTCGCGACCGTTGAGAAAATCGTCGATGCGGTCATGGCCCCAGCGGCCCTTGAAGATGAAGGCATCGGACCCGCTTCCTCCTGCAAGCCGATCGGCACCGGAACCGCCCTCCAGCTTATCGGCACCCGACTCCTCCATTGAGACGATCCGATCCGGTCTTGCCGAGCAGAATGTCGTTTCCAGCGCCACCTGACAGGTAATCCTTGCCGGAGCCGCCATCGAGCCGGTCATTCCCTTTGTTGCCATAGAGCCGGTCGTCGCCGCCGAGGCCGTTGATCAAGTCGCCCCCGGAGGTGCCTGAAAGCTTGTTGATCGTGGAGGTGCCCGTGATGACATTGGAAATGTCGGAAGACGCGGGCGTGCCCCCGCCCGTGAGGGTCGGATCCACGAGATCGAGCTTCACATTCGCCCCGGAGATCGTCACCTGCCGGGTCGTCGCAGCGACGCCGCCGCCGGAAAATGTCACGGTGTAGGTGCCGTTCGGCAGGGCCATCTGATAGCCACCCGAAACCATCCCGGTTGTCGTGTAGACGGCGCCGGTTGAACTGAGGGCCTGAATGGTTACTCCGCCGAGGCCCTCGCCCGGATCGTAGAACTTGTCGCCGTCCTTATCGTCGAAGGTCACTCCGGTTAGAAACGAACCCGTTCCGGAACGCGCAAAATTTTCCGTCACGAAGGCCCCGTCCCACCCCTGATACTCTCCGGTTTCGAAGCCGATTCCGATCTCGCGGAAATCGGCATTCAGGATGTTCACCTTGTGACCGGCACTGTTCATGAGGTTCGTGTGAAGGAGTTGGACCTCATCCTGAAGCCCCGCCGGAGCGCGAAGACTGGCCCACGCGATATTCTCGGCTGAGCTCCACGAGCCCGCAAACTGATAACCCGCGGCTTCCATTCTGTCTGTCGGATGAGATCCGCCCGAGCCTGTGTGAGAAAACACGTCGGATGAGATCATCCACTCGCTGTGGTTCTCCGACGAGACGAGCAGGTTCGCATTGAACGCCAATGGTTGAGCGCCCACCTTGGCACGCTCGGCGTTGACCAATTCAAGCAGGAACTGCTCATAGCTATCAGGCTGAGCCATACAAATTTTCCTATGATTTCGTTCTGAAATAGGGTTCTGAAGCGGACTGATATTTCCCAGTTAGGCAGAGATTTTGGCGCAAATAGGGATTTTTGCGAGGCGTACCGGGTGTGGCGGCTCCCTTTCCCATACCCGCTAATACCCGGTCAGTTCATCGGGAGTCGGCGGGTACGGAACCTTCTTCTTCAAAATCCGCGACATGATGGTTCCCAGGGTGGCGGCATCGTTGTCGAAGCCCCCGTGACTGTCGGCCGCGGTGGCGGAGCCCAGCGCGTAATCGATCGTCAGCTTGCGGCTGGTCGGCATGAGATTCGCATAAAGCTGCATTCCGGCGATCGGCATTCCGGGCGCATCCTCGTATGCGCGGGACACGAGATAGAGCAGTGAGCGTCCATAAGACGGGACGAATGGAATTCCGACCGACACGGTGTCGGCTTGTTCCAGACTGTCGCTCAAGTTGTATATAAATAGTTTATCGGCCAGAGGGCGCGCTCCGTTGCCGACCAGGAACGGGCCGTAATGCGCCTTGAAAAATTCGGTCGTGCATGCGGGTGCCATGAGGTGGATGCTGCCGAGTTCCAGCTTCTTGAGTTTGAACCG
>CAWINL010000009.1:0-360435 GCA_963837375.1 uncultured Alphaproteobacteria bacterium
CAATTGCGCGGCCGCGCCGATCTCAATCAGGGCTACCTCAATGGCGCCTGGGGCCGCATCCTTGCCCATCGCGGCGAGCGCGACGGCGACGGCATCCTCGGCGGCGGGCCATCCTTCGACTACGACTTCTTCGCCTTCCAGGCGGGTCTCGATGTTTACCGTCGGGAATACGAGGACGGCTCGCGCGACCACGCCGGCATCTATTTCGCCGTCGGCCGCGGTGAGGGCGACGTCGAGCACAGTCTCCCAAATCTTCGCGTTCGGGGCGGCAGCAACGAGTTCGACGGTTACACGCTCGGCGGCTACTGGACCCACTTCGGACCGAGCGGCTGGTATCTCGACGGCGTCCTGCAGGGCACCTGGTACGATTTTACGACGAAGCCACGCCGCTTCTTCGAGACCGACACCGACGGCTTCGGCCTCGCTGCTTCGCTCGAAACCGGCTACCCGATCCGACTCGGCAACGGCGTCGTGCTCGAGCCCCAGGCCCAACTGATCTACCAGACACTCAACATCAGCCACGCCCAGGACATCGCTTCGGTAATCCGCTTCCGCAACGATGACTTTCTCACCGGTCGCCTTGGCGCTCGACTTGCCAAAACCTGGGCGCTCGATGAGACGCCGCAGCCGCGCCTGATGACAGCCTGGCTGCGCGCCAATCTCTGGCACGAGTTCCTCGGCGATTCGAAAACCGAGTTCTCCTCGCAGGTCGGATTCGTCCCGTTTCGCGCCGACCTGGGCGGGACGTGGGGGGAACTCGGCGCCGGCGTCAGCGCCCAGATCACGCGCTCGGCATCACTCTTCGCCAATGCGAACTACCAAAGGTCCTTTGACGGCGATCGCCATGCCTATGAAGGCAAGATCGGACTGAGATATAACTGGTGAATGGCACTAGCTAGGCAAGGGCGCGATAGACTTAGGCACGGCCAAATCCCGAGACGCTTGGCAATCTCGGAGGGTCCTATACCTTCCGCGTGAAGGGTGCGGACCTGGCCCACGTCGATGCTCGGCTTCCGGCCCTTGTAGACCCCTTCGGCTTTGGCCTTGGCGATCCCCTCCATCTGCCGTTCCCGCCGAAGGTTCGTCTCGAACTCGGCAAAGACGCCGAGCATGTCGAGAAAAGCCTTCCCGGCTGCCGTCCTAGTGTCGATCGGCTGCTCGGTCGCTTTCAGATGCGCGCCCTTGGCCTTCAACTCGCGCACAACGTCTTGCAGAGTCAGCAACGGAACGGGCCAGGCGATCAATGCGGGTGACCACAAGGGTGTCGCCGGGTCGGAGGAAGGCGATGAGGATATCTAGTTGATCCATTGCGCCAAGTGATCGAGTGCGCATCTCGCTCCTCGCCGCCCAGCCGTCGCCGAATATCAGCCTTGAATCGAATGTTCTTCACAGTGGCGAGGTTCTCAGTCTAGTTCCAAATTGCAAGGTCGCCTTGCTTAGCGCAAGAAGTCGGCTGGAAGGTGCGTGAAGAGCGGCACGAGAACACACAATGAGTTCGTGTGTTCGAAACGTGGAGTAGGGTGTCGACCCCTTCGATAGAAGCTCGCGGACAATGCTCGCACCGACGCGCTTAACGTTCCCGATCACCTTAGCCGGGTCGCGGGGATGGACCCGTCTCGCTCGCCGTGCCGTGATTGAAACCGCGGCTCCCCCGCCTACGCGGGGATGGACCCATTTCGAGCTGGCCGGGATCGAGCCAGCCGAGGGCTGCCCGCCCACGCGGGGAGGGACCCGGCACCAACTGGCTGCGCTGCGATTCGTCGCAAACCCTGGAATTCCTCGGAGTGACCAGGATCCAAGCCTACCAACACCGCGTCGCAGCTGCAGCCGATCATCCTGGGGCCCGGCAACCGTGACGTCCTCCGTGCCGCATCCGTCGTTCACTTGCAGCGGGTATAGACCGTCTCGATCTCGGGGAACTCGTCATCGAACTTCACGAGGGTGTCGGGGTCGCGAAGGCGCAGGGACACGGCAGCACGCCGACCATGACCCGGCTGGAACAGTTCAACAGCACCCGGACGCCGTCGGATGTCCTCTTCTCGGACCCCAGGGAGCAGGTCATCCAGCCCCCTTCGATGCGGTTGCCGGTGATGATGAAGCTGGTCCCCGCGATATCCCTTCGGGAGCGGAACGCGAAGCGGCCGTTCCGCTTGGTGAAGATGGTCGGGCAGGTGTGCCCATCGGACCCGTTCACCCAGGCACCCTGGATGTCCGCGCATGGTCGCCGCGGAGGCCGGCGCACCGAAGGCCGACCAAGTTGCGAGGCCGCCGGCAAGAGCCATCAGTATGGTCCGTTCGATCATCCATGACATTGGCAAGGCTGCCTCCCCAAAATCATTGCGTGCCGATAGCATCCCGCGACACGCCCGAACACGCAACCCGCGTTCGTCTGGAATTGGCCCTGGTCCGGCGCGGGCAGACCCTGAATGCGGCATCAGGATTTCCCGATGGGCTCGGCTCCTGCTGCAGGCTGGCTCCGGGTTGGACTCGATTTCGGAGGACCACGCTATTCGGTCTACATCACCGTTGCAAAGGGCGAGGCATGGGCTCAGAAAAGATGTTACGAAGCTCGTTAGCAACATCAGATACCGCGTTGCCGCCCAAGGAGGCGGCCAAAGGATCCCTGACGATCATCAAAGAAATCAGCAAGAGGTTAGGATTGTCGGAACGCAAGGTAACGCCGGAGAATCGGCATTTCGCTCTGACCGGCGTTCGATTTCGACCACGACCCCGGCTGACCGACCTGCTTCCCTTGGATCGCGTCACGACCTGAAGACCAAGCCCGAACTCAGGGCTAGTTGACCTCCCTCCCTTTCAACGACCAGCAATCGGTGAGTTCGAATGACCAGCTCCGACGATATACAGAGGACGATCCTCCGCAACATGCTCCTCGGGCGATGGGCCGCCGAGAAGTTGGGAATTACCGGCCGGGATGCCGATGCTTACTCAGACGCTCTCGCCAGGGGTACCGTCGATCCCCAGCGCAGCGACGTGTTCAGTAAAATCCGCAAGGACTTTGATGCCGCGGGCGTGGCCCAATCGGACGACCAGATCCTACGCGTCATGACCGAGTTCATGCTCAAGGCGGAAACCACGCCAACAGCGCAAGGAGGTTCCCCCGATGCCGCAGCCGTGGTACCTGGGTGCCACCTGATGCCACGATGAGAATGGCACGTGTCTGATGGTGTCTCAACTTGCGCTTTCGGCTCGGCCAGGTATCGCTGATTGGCTGTCGCGTGCTAGATTTTTTCCATCAGGCTTATGCCTCCGCGACCTTCAACGGGAGCACGGGCCCTCGTCACGGGCGACGAAATCAACGGGGCTCTGTCGCAATTCGGCCGCGCCTCCTCCTTCACGATCCTGGCCGCGCGGGAACGCGCCGATCATTACGTGCAGGCACTCAAGCGCCATGGCATCGAAGCGGAGATGAAGGTGCCACAGCACGCATTGATTGCCGGCCTCGCACGCATTCCGCGCCAGCAGGCACTGGGGTGACGGTCCCCTCGCTAAATGTGCATTACGACGCGGCCATCGATCCTGTTGTCGCGCATGCGGCTGAAGATGTCGTTGATCGCCTCCAAGGGCTCGAGCGAGTAGTGAACCTTGACCTTGCCGTCACCCGCGAATTGCAGACATTCCGCCAGGTCCAAGCGGGTGCCGACAATCGATCCTCGGATGGTCTTCCGCATCAGCACCGTGTCGAAGATGTCGAGTGCAAATGAGCCCGGTGGCAGTCCGACGAGCACCATTGTTCCTCGCTTGGCGAGCATGCCGAGGGCTTGGCTGAAGGCCTGAGGAGAGACGGCAGTCACGAGCGCACCCTGGGCACCCCCGCACAGCGCCTTCGCCTCGGCGACAGGATCCGTCGTCTTCGCGTTGATTGCGGCGTCAGCCCCCATCTCGCGGGCGAGCGCCAGTTTTTCCTCGGAGATGTCGACGGCGATGACGGTGAGCCCCATGGCTTTCGCGTATTGCACAGCAATATGGCCGAGCCCGCCGATGCCGGAGATCACCACCGTGTCCCCCGGCTTGGTGTCGGTTTCCTTTAGCCCCTTGTAGACGGTGACGCCGGCACAGAGGATCGGGGCGGCCGTGTTCCAATCGAGGCTGTCGGGCAGATGCCCGACATAGTTCGGGTCCGCGAGGACATACTCGGCGAAGCCGCCATTGACCGAATAGCCAGTATTCTGCTGTGCATCGCACAGGGTTTCCCAGCTTGCGAGACAGTGTCTGCAATGCCCGCAAGCCGTGTGCAGCCAAGGCACCCCGACCCGGTCCCCCTCCTTCACTGCGGTCACGCCAGCGCCCACCGCAGCGACGGTGCCGACGCCTTCATGCCCCGGGATGAAGGGCGGCTTGGGCTTGACCGGCCAGTCGCCATCGACTGCGTGCAAGTCCGTGTGGCACACCCCCGAGGCTGCGATTTTGACCAGGATCTGGCCCGGACCAACCTCCGGCACCGGAACCTCGTCGATGGACAGCGGCGCCTTGAACTGGCGCACAACGGCTGCCTTCATTGTCCTTGCCATTGCTTCCTCCCGCATCAACGCGTCGAATTAAACCTTGATCAGCCCGCATGGAGGCGACCCCGTCGATGGCCGCGTGATGTGCCTGGTGTTGTAGATGTGAGGGCAAAGCCGCAATCCGCCGATAGTCGCTGCGGCGATGCGAATTTCGTGTACAGGGCATCGGCAACGGTCTTCTGGCTCTCCTTCGGAACCTCGATGACCACTCCTGCGAGGCACTTGTGGCGTAGTTGGCCAAGGGGACGCACAGGTCGCACCACACGGGCCTCAGGGCTTTCCCGTTCGTCCGGCCAGGGCCCTGTGCTTGATCGGCGGGGCTCACCGAGCCGAAACGCGCGATGCGCCTTGTCTACATGCTACCCGCCAACCTTTACTCGCTGCAGAAGAGTCTCGATATCATCCGCCAGGTCCACGACGGCCCGCGGGTGTCGCTGCTTTCCCATGCGCCACTGCTCACGCTGGGCCTCGGTTGTCTTCAACCGGAGTGGCGGTGCGTCGGATCTCGGAGGCTCGACGGGGGCGTGGCGTGCACCCTGCTTGACCTCGCTTCGGATCAACCAAATCGCGACGACCATCAGTGCAGGCATCAAGGCAATCAGTCCCAGTGCGATCCAGTCCTGGGGTGTCATATTCGACCAAAGAGCATCCATGGGTATCCTCCCTGAATGACCTCGGATTGGGCCCTCTCCAGGAGACTCTGCGTTGTCCCAGCAAGAGGGTATCCATCAATTCTATCGCCGATTGTCGTTCGGTTGAACTGTCAAAATGGCTTGGGGAGCTAGCTAAGACTTCATCAATGATCAGAAACGGTCCTTGGGGGCGAGCCCGAAATGACCCGACAGGGCGCGCGTTTCAGATCAGCCCCTGCAGGGGATTAAGCTCTGGCCGCACTGACTGGCGGTGCACGGTCCGCACGAGCAGGTAGTCGCGTACCTCTTCTCCGTGAAGGAGTGCGGAGCAGAGTGGTGGCCCCGCCCGGGCGCGAAACTGGAACCGACCATTGTGGACGGCCGGTTACCGGGAGAACGTTGGGGGAGGGTCAAATCACAGCCCCTCGAGCCGCGAGGCCCGCAAGGTCCGCTGAAGACTCGGGAGAGGATCACCCAGCGCAACAGGCTTTGAGCGCCGTTGCAGTTTCTCCGAGTATCTCGCGGCTGCTGCGTGATGGGAGCACACAGTCTCAATTTGAGGCGTGATAGAGGGCTTCCATGTTATCAAATGTCATCATTTCGCGCTGGGTGTTCGCCTTCCTGGCTGCCTCTACCTGTTAAGGTTTGTTTAAGGTTCCCGCCGCTTCGGATACCTTTGACGGGCGTCGCGCCGTCAAATCGTCGAATGGCTAACATTATGACTGCCAGCGATCTCGACCAAAGACCCGAGTCTCGCCGAGCTAGCGCCTCGCGCTTCCGGTGGATCGTCAATTTGGGGCCGGCGGTCGGCGTGGCCTTCGCGGCGGCGGCGGCTCCCCCGCCTCCGCGGGGATGGACACATACAGTGGGCAAAGATGCACTAGGACGTGGGGCTGCCCCGCCTACGCGGGATGGACCCGGCGAACGCCGCATAACGAGATCACACATCTAATCCGCAACCCGACAAAACCTTACTTTGGAGAGTGTTTTCGAACGGGCTGCCTTCCTTGGTCGCCCGCTAGCAAAGGGGGAGGGGCACAGCAATGACGCCTCCGAGCCCCTATTGGGCCTCGGCGGCCCGTCGACGTGCTTCAGCGCATTCCATCAGCGCAGCGGGGGTCAACATGGTTCGAACGACAGTACCAAAAGCCAGGGTCGACAAGCCGCTCTCCGATAAAGAACGTTGAGAGTGTTCTTCGCGCATGCGGCAAGAACGACGTTTCTCGCTCGTCCTGTCTTCTCGCCCATCCCAAAGGAGTTGTTTCATGACGATGAACAGACGTACTTTCTCGACCGCCCTGGTTGCCGGCGCTGCCGCTTCGCTGATCTCCACCCGTGGCATGGCCGCGAACTCCGCGCCGGTGGAGGCGCGCAACGTCGTCCTGGTGCACGGGCTGTTCGCCGACGGATCATGCTGGTCCGAGGTGATCGCGCGGCTGCAGGCGGCGGGGCTCAATGTCACGTCCGTGCAGAACCCCCTGACGACGCTGCCTGAAGCGGTGGCGTCGGCCCAGCGCGTGCTGGCGCGGCAGGACGGCCCGACGGTTCTGGTCGGGCATTCCTTCTCCGGGATGATCGTCACCGAGGCCGGCGTGCATCCGAACGTCTCGGCTCTTGTCTATGTGGCGGCGCGGGCGCCGGATGCGGGCGAGGATTACACGGCGCTGGCCAAGACATTTCCCACGCCGCCCGCGTCCGCCGGCATCGTCTTCGACGGCGATGAAGGACGTCTCAGCGAGGCGGCGTTCCTGCGCGATTTCGCGGGCG
Organism: uncultured Alphaproteobacteria bacterium; assembly: GCA_963837375.1. Taxonomy (GTDB): domain Bacteria; phylum Pseudomonadota; class Alphaproteobacteria; order Rhizobiales; family Beijerinckiaceae; genus Microvirga. The sequence continues at coordinate 6,923 of CAWINL010000009.1, forward strand.
ACCTGCCGGAAGCGAAGGCGAAGGTGCTCTATGCGGTCCAGGAGCCGTTCCAAAAGGCTCTGCTCACGGGCAAGACCACGCAGGCGGCCTGGCGGTCGAAGCCGAGTTTCTATGCCGTCTCGACGGAAGACCGGACGATCAATCCCGACCTCGAACGCTTCATGGCCAAGCGCATGGGCGCCAAGACCATCGAAGTGAAGGCCAGCCATCTGTCGCTGATCTCTCATCCCGATGAGATCACGAATCTGATCCTGGAGGCCGCGGGGCAACGCGCCTAGCTAGCGGGCAATGCGGTTGCGGGTGGCGGCTGTCTGCCGCCGATATTGAACCGGTCACAATGGTGACCGGCGATCGTCGCCGGCACCGCGAGATGGGTGCATCAATTTCCGACTGAGATCGAGGATGTCCATCAGCCGATCTGCCACACCCGCCGACCTCCGAGAGGTTGAGGTCGTCGTGCATGCGGCCTACAGCAGTTATGTCGCCCGCATCGGCAAAGAGCCGGGTCCAATGCAGGATGACTATGCGTCCCTCATCGACCAAGGGCGTGTCCATGTTATCGACGATGGTCGGTGTCCTTGTCCTCATCCCCGAGCGCGATGCAATGCTCCTCGACAATGTAGCCGTGAGACCAAAGGCTCACGGAAAGGGTTATGGACGGCGGCTCCTGGCGTTCGCCGAAGATGAGGCTCGCCGACAGGGATATAGTCGGGTCCGGCTGTACACGAACGTGCTGATGGTCGACAACCTCAGCCTTTATCCTAGCCTCGGCTATATCGAGACCCATCGAGGCGAGCAGAACGGGTACTCGCGTGTCTTCATGGAGAAGTCACTTCACTGACGGCTTTTTGCTACCGAACGCCGATCCAATTTCCGATAACGCCCTGTATGGAACGGTGGAATTGAAAGCATAGTGGAAGAGGCATAACCTCCGCCTGACATCAACCTGCGTTGTGGCCTCTCGACGTCCGCCAAGCATCCAAGCCGCCCATGCGAGGAGCGTCACATGTTGCCAAGATTACTTGGACTTACCGTTGTTGTCCTCGCCTTCGGCCTGCCGTTCGAAGCTGCGCAAGCCGAGCAGCGTCTCATCCCGAGCTGGATGAAGAACGACCCTGGTTCCAAAAGTGTGACGATTGAGCTTGCAGCCGATTGGAATGAACACATGGACGTATCCGATTTCAACGGCTTCTGGGCTGGCAGCATGACGCTCGTCGTGCCCACCGGCTGGTCGGTAAAGATCGAGTTCAGCAACCGTGCCAAGTCCCAACCGCATAGCCTCATGCTGACCAAACCCTACTCTCTGTCCGAAATGCCGGAGATGCCAAACGAGCAAGACGCGGTGTGGGGTGTTCACACCACTCCTCTGGACGGAATTAAGCCAGGCGAGACCGCGCAACTCAGCTTTATCGCGCAGGAACCCGGGAGCTACTTCCTAGCATGTGGGAGGCGAAGGCACCTCGCCGCAGGGCATCTTTGGATCGGCTTCGAGGTCAGGAACGGTCTTGAACAGGCGGTCGCCGTCATCGACGAAGAAAAGTTCTTGCGGGGGGGCCTTTCAGGGCGTCCCTAGTGGCGTGTTGCGATCCGGTCGTCACAGCCCTTCCCGCACGAAGATCCCACCGTCCCGCCGTCGGTCCTTGCCATGCTCCTAAATTTTCTTGGGTTTCGGGCGTCTTGCGTCGGCTGCCCGTTCAAGTGCTTTCCTAGGTGGATTGTGAGCCGTGCCACGGCCTGCCAATCGGGGGTCAATGCAGTGCCCCATCATCGTCACCAACGCGGCGCTGACGTTCGTGCTCGCGCTGGCGGCCTGGTCCGGCGCATGATGCGCCCGGTCCAGGTGCTGGCAGCCCACGTCGAGGCGGGCATGGAGAGGCAGGTCGAACCGATTCCCGATGGATTGTCGGGCAGGGCCCCGGTCGAGTTTCGCCGCCTGTTCGAAGCGTTTTCTGCGAGAGCTGCAACCGGGTCCGTCTCACCTGCACCGGGCAGCTTTTCATGTGCCTCGGCCGGGATGATGCGGCCGACCTGCGGTCACCAGTGCGGGTGTCGGACGAAAACCGATTGCTGGATCAGGCGATTGCGGAAGCGATCAGCCGGGACAGTGAAAGAACACGATCGTGTTCTTGGCGAGCGTCTGGTTTCTTCTCGTTTACGGAAGGTAATCGAACTTCCGGAGAGTGCCAGATCCGGACCTTTTGAACGACGGCCGGCGCGCTCAAGCTCATGAATGTCAAGGCGAAGGCTGTCGGCTTCGACGATTTCCTGTTCTGATTAGACCCAGTTTGCACCTGCAAAGCCACGTAACTCGCCAAGCAGCCGGTTTCTTGTTGCACCAACTTGCACCGGCTGCCCGTGTCGCGTTTACGCTGCTCACCTCGCCGTCCGATTGCGCCGTCTCTCATCCCGGGAGAGCGGCATGACCGGAAAGGGGGCGCGCCGACGCGCTGTCGGCCGCGGGCCCGTCGCGAAATTTAATCGAAAGCTGCATTCTAAGCCGACCATGGCAAAGCGAAGCTTGGTCTTTGTCGCCTTCTTGCCAGTGGCACGATCAGCGCGCAGACTGGGCTGTTCTATCGCTGAGGCTGCGGGGACATCTCTTGAAACTGTTCCGCGATCCGCTGTTCCACTTCCTCATCGCCGGCGCCCTTCTGTTCGGCGCCCACGAGTGGTGGGCGCGCGGCAGCCGGAACACGCCGCCCGAGGCGTCTGTCACGATCGGTCCGGGGGAAGTCCGATGGCTGCGCGAAACCTTCGCAAGTCAGTGGCGTCGGGAGCCCACGAGCGCGGAGATGTCCAATCTCCTGGCGACGCTCGTCAACGAGGATTTGCTCGCCCGCGAGGCCCGCGCGCTGGGCCTCGACCGGGATGACACGATCGTGCGGCGGCGGCTGGCGCAGAAGCTCACCTTCCTCATCGAGGATACGACCGGCATTGCCGATCCCGGAGAGGACGAACTCCGGCGCTTCTTTGCGACTCGCGCCGAGCGCTATCGCACCGAGAACCATGTGTCGTTCAGGCATATTTTTTTCAGCCCTGGCCGACGCCAGGACGCCTCGGCTGACGCTGGCGTAGCGCTGTCGGTGATGGCAGCGAACGGGGGTGCGACGCCGCCCGAAGGCGATCTCCTGCCACTCGAACAGGAATATGTCGGCATTGATCCTCAGGCGGTTTCGAGCCTGTTCGGTCCCGACTTTGCGCGGACGGTATTCGAGCTAACACCCGGATCATGGAGTGGTCCTGTCAAATCGGGCTACGGAATCCATCTCGTGTTGGTACTCAGGAGGGAGCAAGGCGAGCCGCGTCCGTTCGAGGAAGTCCGCAATACTGTCATGGATGACTGGCGCAGATGGAAGGCCGTCGAGACGAACGAGGCGTTTCTAGCGAAGCTGCGGAACAAGTACGGCGTGGTCGTCGACCCGGATGCAAAGCTCCTTCTCGAGCAGGAAACGAAAAGGCAGGCGACACGATGACGGTCGCCGGGGCGCTCTCCCGACTTGCGGTAAGCATGCTGGCGCTCGCGGCTTTCATCGGTGGGATAGTCGCATTGACTCCATCGATCGCTTTCGCGCACGAGGTAAGGCCGGCTTATCTTGAGCTAACCGAGCAGGCACCCGGCTCTTTCGACGTGCTGTTCAAGACCCCGATGATCGGCGACCGGCGGCTGGCGCTGAGCGTCGAGTTTTCCGATGAGGTCGAAACACCGACACCGATCGTCTCTCGCACGACGGACGGTGCCATGGTTCAGACCTGGCGGGTGCATGCCAAAAACAGGCTTGCCGACGTGGGAGTGCAGATCGTCGGGCTGCAAAATACCGTTTCGGATGCGCTTCTCCGCGTTCAGTTCGTTGATGGGCGGTCCTTCGTCCGGCGCCTGACACCCGCAGTGCCGCAGGCGACTATCCCGGCGGAGCAGAGCAGTTCCGGCGTGGCCGCGACCTATCTGTGGCTGGGGGTCGAACACATTCTTCTCGGATACGACCATCTGCTCTTCGTGCTCGGCCTCGTTCTGCTCGCGGCCCACATGCGGCAGCTTGTGCTGGCGATCACGGCCTTTACTGCCGCACACAGCATCACGCTGGCGGCCGCTGTCCTCGGCGTCGTTCATGTTCCACCAAAACCCGTGGAGGCGATGATCGCCCTATCCATTGCGTTCGTGGCGCAGGAGATCATCCGCGCACGACAGGGCAAAATCAGCATCGCCACCAGCTTTCCTTGGGTCGTGGCGTTCGCATTCGGGCTGTTGCACGGTTTTGGCTTCGCGGGCGCGTTGAGCGAAATCGGGATTCCTGAAGGGCATATCCCGTTGGCGCTGCTGTTTTTCAATCTCGGCGTCGAAGCCGGCCAAGTGTTGTTCGTTGGCGGCGGTTTTAGCCTCGTGGACGCTTGTTCGGCACCTCCGGCTGCCTTTGCCGCGCTGGGCAGCGTCGGCGCCGGCCTATGCCATCGGCAGCTTGGCGATGTTCTGGATGATCCAGCGCGTTTCTATGTTCTAGCACCCAAGGGGAACCAAGATGCAACGATCACGTATCGACAGTTTGCTGGCCGGCGTCGCCAGCCTCGCGCTCACCCTTCCCGCCGTTGCGCAAGGAACCGCCGCCAGCGATGTCGGAACTCTCGACCGAGCCGCCGCCGAAAAACTCTTTAGCACGACGCGACCCTACTCGCCCTACGCAGGCCGCAACTTCCCCACCCGGCCGCTCTTCGGTGACACCCACCTTCACACATCGTTCTCCTTTGACGCCGGTGCGTTCGGCGCACGTCTCGGACCGGCCGACGCTTACCGTTTTGCCAAGGGAGAACAGGTCACTGCCTCGTCGGGCCAGCCTGCAAAACTCTCCCGGCCGCTCGATTTTCTCGTGGTGGCGGATCACTCTGACAACATGGGCTTTTTTCCAGATTTGCTGGCCGGGAAACCCAACCTCATGGCGGATCCGACCGGCCGGCGATGGCACGACATGATCGTTGGCGGGAAAGGGGCGGATGCGGCGGTCGAGATCATCGTCGCTTTTTCGCAAGGCAATCTCCCGAAGGCGCTGATCTATGGACCGGATAGCAACGCCTATCGCTCGGCTTGGCATGAAACCATAAAGGCGGCAGAGCAGGCGAACGATCCGGGCCGTTTTACGGCCTTCATCGGTTACGAGTGGACGTCGAATACCGGCGGCAACAACCTGCACCGTAATGTCATTTTCCGGGACAACGGCGACAAGGCGAGCCGCGTAGTGCCCTATACGGTTTTGGCTCCCTTCGGCAGCGACAACCCCCGCGACCTCTGGAAGTGGATGGCGGGCTACGAGGATAAGACCGGCGGGCGGCTGCTCGCCATCGCACATAACGGCAATCTCTCAAACGGGCGGATGTTTCCGATCGTAGAACCCGGGACTGGCAAGCGGATTGATCGCGAGTATGCCGAAACCCGCGCCAAGTGGGAGCGCCTGTATGAGGCCACCCAGATCAAGGGGGACGGTGAAACCCATCCCTACCTGTCGCCCAATGACGAGTTCGCCAATTTCGAGCGCTGGGACAAAGGCAATCTCGATCTGAGCGCAGCTAAAACACCGGAGATGCTGCAGTACGAATACGCGCGCAGCGGCCTCAAGCTCGGGCTGAAGCTCGAGGGCGAACTCGGCGTCAATCCCTACAAGTTCGGCCTGATCGGCTCGACAGACTCCCATACGGGCCTGACTGCTGTCGAGGAAGACAATTATTTCGGCAAGACCTCGGCCATGGAACCGAGCGCCGAGCGGAGTAACCGCGTCTTCGTCAAGGGCGAGAAGGGGACGATATACGAGTGGGAGACCTCGGCTTCCGGCTATGCGGCAGTCTGGGCGGCGGAGAATACGCGGGAGGCGCTGTTTGACGCGATGGAGCGCCGCGAGACCTACGCCACAACGGGCTCGCGCATGCTCGTGCGTTTCTTCGGCGGCTTCGACTTCGACGAGGCGGATGCGGTGACCCGCAGCCCTGCTGTCGCCGGCTACACGAAGGGTGTGCCTATGGGCGGCGACCTGGGCGCCGCACCCGGCGGCAAGGTGCCAACCTTCCTGGTTGCTGCACTAAAAGACCCGATCGGCGCCAATCTCGACCGCTATCAGATCGTCAAGGGCTGGGTCGATGCCAAAGGCGATATGCAGGAGAAGGTTTACGATGTCGTGTGGTCCGGCGAGCGCAAGCTCGGTGCGGACGGCAAGCTGCCGCCGGTTGGCAACACGGTTGACGGGGCGAATGCGAACTGGACCAATACGATCGGATCGCCCGAGTTGATCGCCGTCTGGAAAGACCCCGATTTCGATCCCGGGCAACGGGCGTTCTACTATGGCCGCATTCTGGAAATCCCCACGCCTCGCTGGACGGCCTACGACGCGAAATATTACGGGGTGAAGCTTGCTCCGGACGTGCCGACCTCCATCCAGGAACGCGCATACACGTCTCCGATCTGGTACTCGCCAGCAAATTGATTATCGCGAGCGGCAACAACGAGTTCGCCTGCAGGAACCGGTCGTAATTGCTGGTGCTGCACTCGCGCGTCCCGCTCGATAAAAAACGAGATCGCACCGAGGACGCGCGCTTCAAATCACTGAAATTGTGATGAAAAAAATGGTGCCGCAAGAGGGATTTCGAACCCCCGACCCCCTCATTACGAATGAGGTGCTCTACCAGCTGAGCTATTGCGGCGTCGCGCTCGTGTCGAGAGCGGAGCGCGACCTCATAGCCGCAAGGCTGGCGATTGGCAAGGGACCCACTCGGTCGTTCACGCCCTTCTATCCGAAAAAGCTGCGTCGCGCCGTCGGTTCCGGGCTGAGGCCGGGATCGTCCGGCGGGCTGGCCGGGAAGACGACGGGCTTCCGGCTTCGGCCTGGCGGCGCTCGGGCGTCGCAGTCGGCTGGCGCTTGACGTGCTCCGGCGGCTTCTTCGGCGATGACGGGCTCCGGCAGCGGGCGACCGGTTCTTCCGGCTCTGCGACAGGAAGCGCTCGCCGCGTGATCGTCGAGATCGGCCGTCACGTCGTCGCTCATCGTCAGTTCGGGCGCGCACGAGCACGTCCGGCGGCGCCTGCCAGACGAAGGCGTCGAGACGGCCCGTGACCGGCGAGATCGGCGCCCATTGGTCCGACACGACCCCATCGGCGATCCAGGCGGGATCGCGCGGCGCGCGGGTGGCGCGGGCGAGCCATTCGCGGCCCCGGCCGGTGGCGCCGTGCTCGGCCTGTTCGAGATCCGACATCAGGAGGCAGACCCGCATGGTGGGGCGGTCCGCGAGAAGCGGCTCCAGGGCGTCCCGCGCGCGGTCGAATTCCCGCGCTTCGAGCGCCGCGCGGGCGACCGCCAGACGGCCCTCGGCCGAGCCCTGCGACAGCCGGGCCAGGGTCTCGGCCCGCTTGAGGCGGTCGAGGCGCGGAATTGCCCGGGCGAAGATTGAGATAGACCTCGCGCGAGATCCGGATGCGGCTCGAAGCCGCCACGCCGCCTCGACGATCTTGGCGGCGCGGCGAAGATCGCCCTTGCGCGACAGAAGCCGCCCGGCGAGCGCCGCCGCGGGCACGAGGCCGGGCGCGAGCTTGACGGCGTCCTGCGCAATCGCGAGCGCGCGATCCGGATTCGTGCTCGGCGCGGTCGAGCGCGTCGGCGGTCATCAGCACCGCCCGGTGGCGCTTGGCCGTCGCCTTGTCGACGAAGCCCGAGCGAGGCGCGGCGCTCGACCGCATCGAGCGCGCCGCGCCAGTCGCGGTCGGCGCAGCGCGCCTCGAGCACCGCGTCGCTCGCCCAGGTGGCGGCCGGCGCGATGCGGATCGCTTCGCCGGCATATTCGCGCGCCGCGTCCGCCGTCGCCGCGGCGGCGCGCCTCGACGAAGAGGCCGCGCAGGCCGAGCACCCGCGTCTCGTCCTCGTCCATCATTTCGGTGAAGGCGGCCTCGGCGGCGGCCCGGTTGCCGGAGACCTGCGCGGCCTGCGCCTTCAGCAGCAGCGTCAGGGCCTCGCGGCCGAGAAGCCGCTCGGCCTCGCCCGCATAGCGCCGCGCCGCGATCGGATCGCCGGCGCCGACCGCCACCATGCCGCGGGAGACCGCCTGGTAGCCGCGGGCCCGGCGTCGGGCGCGGGACGCGAAGGTCAGGCGCGACGGGAAGGCGCAGCAGCGTCGAGATGCCGGCCCAGAGCAGCGCCAGCGCCAGCGCGACGGCCACCAGCGCGATCGTCGCGACCGCGACCGAGGTCTGCAGCTCGTAGCCGCCGAAGGTCACCAGAACGGTGCCGGGACGATCCGCGAGCCAGACGGCGCCGAAGGCCGCGACGCAGAGGAGACCGAGGAAGACGAGAGCACGCCACATGCTGGCTTTGTCCTTTTGGAGCATCGTCCGGAAAAGGCCCCGCGACGGGCCTCCGACATGACGATCAGTTGCAGATGCGCCGGCGGCTTGCGGACCGCCGCTCGGCCGTCGATCCTCATATGGCGCCGGCCGCGTCAGCGCCGCGATCGCATCGGTTGGCGACCGCCTGCGCGCCGCGCATCGGCGGCGGCCCGTGCTTTCGCGCGCGCGGCCCATTCCTCCGAAAGCCGGCGCGCGGGTTCGGGCAGGCCTCCCAGGCCGCCACCGCCTCCTGGACGTTGCCCCGTTCGAGCGCCTGTTCGATGCGGGCAACAAGGCTCGTGCACGTCGGTCGAGCCGGGCTCGTCCACGGGCCGAATGGTCACGACCCGGTCGGCCATGCGCAGAAGCCGGTCGGTGAGGCTGCCGGCGACCGCGCGGTCGTCTCGCAGGATCGCCGCGCGCAAGCGGCTCGAAACTCCGCGCGAGCGCGGCCGCGGTCGGGGCGCCCTTCTCGGCGAAAGGCTCGAGGGCCGCAAGCCGGGCCGCGTCGGTGCCGTTGGCCCGCAATGCCTGGAGCGTTTCCGCGTAGGGCGCGCCGAGCGCGAAGGGCGTCGGCGACCCGCTGCGCCAGCACCATCCGGACGGTCGCCCTGGTGGCGTCGTCCGGCCCTTGCGAGACGCGCTTCGAGAGATCCTCGACCTGAGTCGCGATGGCCTGGCGCGCGCCTCGGCGGCGGTCTGCTGGTTGGACTGGAGCTGGCCCTCGACGGCCGAGAGACGCTGGGTCAGATCCGGCGACGGCGGCCTGCATCCTGAGGGTCGGGTGCCGGCACGCCGGCTCGGTTGAGCGCCTGCTCGGCGGCAGCTCTGCGCGGCGGCGAGCGCTGCTCGGTCGCGGCCCGGGCGGCTTCGAGCGCCTGAATCCGCGCCGTGCATGCGCCTGCACGGCGCCGGCCTGCGCGCTGTCGGCGGCAGGGACGCGATCCGCTGCTCGAGCGCGGCCAGCCGCGGATCGTCAGGCACGGCGGCCGAAGATCCTGCAGCGCGAAAAGCAGGCCCGCGCCGACCACGCCGCCCAGCAAGCGCGGCGGCCAACATCGGGGCAAGGAGATGCGGGCTGGCGCGAGCGGCGCCACGGCCGCATCGCCGACCGGGCCCGCATCCGGCGTGGTCGCCGGATCGGCTCGCCAGGACGGAGGCGGACTTCCGGCTCGGGCTCGATCGGACGGCTCCGGGTCGACGCGGCGCCGCCATCTCGATCGCAACCGCTTCCGTGATCCGCTCCGCCTCGCTCGCGCTCGGCTCGCCCAGCGGCGGCCGTCTCGTCGACGACCTGCGACGGCAGGTCGATGGTCGCGGGGTCGCGGCGGGGCTTCTTGCGCGGGATTTTCGGGGCGGAAGGATTGGATTGATCGGTCACGGGACACTCTTGATGTCAAAAGGGGGCAAGCTTGAGCGCAGTGTTTCGTTCCTGCCGTTCGTAACCGACTGATTGCCAAAGAAGCGATGAACCGCCGCGATGGCGTCGATCCGAGGCACGTCCAGATGATCGGCAGGCGAGTCCGCGAGCAGCGGCCGTCTCGTCCGGCGACGCCGCCACGCGGACCGTCAAACCCTTGCTCGCGCAACGGTACTGCCACGTCCTCCGAAAGGCAGAGATGCGGAACGCGTCGAGGTCGCGGTCAGACCGGCCTCCTCGGCCAAGCCAGGAACAGCTCGGCGCTTCGGCGGGAATAGTGCAGCGCGGCGCCGATTCGGCCCCCGCGCAGGGCGTCCCGGCGGCCGTTCGGCAGGTTTCGAGCGCCTCGGCCTCGTAGGCCTCCCACGAGGTGACGCAATAGCCCGCCGCCCGCAGCGAGACGGCGGGCTCGTCCTTGTGGTGCCGTCGCCGTCACGTGGAGCAGGGACCGCCGCGGGCGCGAGTTCGCGCCGGATGAGGGCCGACAGCGACACCGCGTCGCCGTCCGCGACCCGGATCTGCGCGAAGCCGAGATCGCCGCACCGCCTCGGCGGTTCGGGGGCCGACGGCAAAGACGGGGACGTCGCCGGTCCCGCCATCGTCGCGAGCGCCTCGGCCGCGTGGAGGCTGGTGACGATCAGCGCGTCCCACTGTCCCGTGCGGCACCGGCATTCCGGTGGCGACGATCCGGATGACCGGGCGCGACGACGGCCCGTGTCCCAGGGCGCCAGCCGGGCCGCGGTGCGTGCCGGCATCCTCCGGCGCCCGCGTGACCAGGACCCGCATCAAGGCGCCAGAAATCCGGCGGGCATGCGCGACACGCAGGTCGAGGCCGGCCTCGCGTCCGAGCGCGGCCGCGTCCGCAATGGCGCCCCGCCGCGCGCACCTCGATGGCCTCGGAGCCGTTCGGGACGCAGCACGAGGCCGCGAATTTCGATGTCGTCGCCGATCGAGCCGCGCATGGCCGGCGATCGGCGTGCGGCAGGAGCCGTCGAGCACCGTCAGGAAGGCCCGCTCGGCCGCGAGCGCATGGCCGGTCGGCTGCGTCGAGAATCGGCTCGAGGCGTCTGCGCGAACCGCCTCGTCGTCCGCCCGGATCGTGATGGCGATGGCGCCCTGCCCGACGGCGGGCAGGAAATCCTCCGTGTCGAGGATCGCCGTCACGTGGTCGGTGAGACCGAGCCGGCGCAAGCCCGCCATGGCCAGCAGCGTGGCATGAACCTCGCCGCGTTCGAGCTTTGCGAGCCGCGTCTGCACGTTGCCGCGCAGAAGCGTCACCTGCAGGTCGGGCCGCACGCGCCGGATCTGCGCCTGCCGCCGCAACGACGCGGAGCCGACGATCCCGCCCTCGGGAAGGTCCGCGGATGCCTTTGAAGTCGCGGCTGATGAAGGCGTCGCGCACATCCTCGCGCGGCAGGTAGCCCGCAATCACGATGCCGTCCGGAAGCGCGGTCGGCAGGTCCTTGGCCGAATGGACGCCGAGATCGATCGCGCGAGCAAGAAGCGCGATGTCGAGCTCCTTGGTGAACAGGCCCTTGCCGCCGGCCTCCGAGAGGGCGCGATCCTGGATCGCGTCGCCGGTCGTCTTGATCGGCAGCAGCGGCAGGCGTGTCGGCCTCCCAGCCATGCGGCGATCATCAGGCGGCTTTGGGTCTCGTGCGCCTGGGCAAGCGCCAGCGGGCTGCCCCGCGTGCCGATGACCAGGGTGGATGGATCGGGCATTCTTGGCGTGTTCTCCGATGAAAAGCGGGATCGGCGTTTGATCTCCGGCGCGCGGCGGACTATAGGGGGAGGAGACGCGGGCCGTGAAGCCCGAAAGATCAGCTCCAAGGACGCCAAAAGCCACATGCGTATTCTCGGGATCGAGACGACCTGCGACGAGACCGCCGCCGCCGTGGTGTCGCAGCGGCTTCGACGGACGCGGCGAGATCCTGTCCAACGAGGTGCTGAGCCAGATCGCCGAGCATGCCCGCTATGGCGGCGTGGTGCCGGAGATCGCCGCGCGCGCCCATGTGGAGGTCATCGACCGGCTGATCGCGCGGGCGCTGCAAGAACGCCGATTGCACCATCAGGGATCTCGACGGCATCGCGGTCGCGGCCGGCCCCGGCCTGATCGGCGGCGTGCTGGTCGGGCTCACCACCGCCAAGGCGATCTCGCTCGTCACCCGCAAGCCGCTGATGGCGGTCAACCATCTCGAGGCCCATGCGCTCACCGCGCGCCTGACCGACGGCATCGGCTTTCCCTATCTGCTGCTGCTGGCCTCGGGCGGGCATACCCAGCTCGTCGCGGTGCGCGGGGTCGGCGATTACGTGCGCATCGGCACCACCATCGACGACGCCATCGGCGAAGCCTTCGACAAGGTGGCGAAGCTCCTGGGCCTGCCCTATCCGGGCGGTCCGCACGTGGAAATCGAGGCGCGGAAGGGCAATCCCGAACGCTTCAACCTGCCCCGCCCGCTGATGGGCCGGCCGGAGCCGAATTTCTCGCTCTCCGGCCTGAAGACCGCCCTGCGGCTGGAGGCCGAGAAGATCGCGCCCCTGACCCAGAGCGACATCGCCGACCTCTGCGCCAGCTTCCAGGCGGCGGTCGTCGACATGGTGATCGACCGCACCCGCGTCGGGCTTGCGCGCCTTCCGCGAAATCGCGGGCGATCCGAAAGCCATCGTGGTGGCGGGCGGCGTCGCGGCCAACCAGGCCATGCGCGACGCGCTCCAGCGGATGGCGGTCGAAACCGGCCTGCGCATGGTGGCGCCGCCGCTGGCCCTGTGCGGCGACAACGGCGCGATGATCGCCTGGGCGGGCCTCGAACGCCTGCGGCTCGGGCTCGTCGACGACATCTCGGCCCCGGCGCGGGCGCGCTGGCCCCTCGATTCGACCCGCGACGAGGCTGGAGCCAAGGCCTGATGGCCGCGCCCATCGGCATCGCCGGAGCGGGCGCCTGGGGCACCGCGCTCGCCAATGCGGCGGCGGCGGCCGGCCACGACGTCATCCTCTGGATGCGCTCGCCCGAACAGGCGCAACGCCATCGCGCAGCTCGCGCACCAACGAGCGCTTTCTCCCGGGCATCCGCCTCCACGACCGCATCCGTCCGACCGCCGACCTCGTCGATGCTTGGCCAACGTCGCGGCGGTGCTGCTCGTGACGCCGGCGCAGACCACCCGGGCGATGGCCGGGACGCTCGCCGGAATCCTGCCTTCCGCAACACGCCGCTGGTGCTCTGCGCCAAGGGCATCGAGCAGGGCGACCAACGCCTTTCTGTGCGACGTGGTGCGAGGCCATGCGTCCCGGCGCGCCGGTGGCCGTTCTGTCGGGGCCGAGTTTCGCCCACGACGTGGCGCGCGGATTGCCGACCGCCGTGACGCTGGCCTGCCGCGACGGCGCAATCGCGCGCCGCAGTCTCGCCGGCCGAACTCTCCGGCGCGACCTTCCGCGTCTATCACGGCACCGACATGCGCGGCGTCGAGATCGGCGGCGCCGCCAAGAACGTGCTGGCCATCGCCTGCGGAGCGGTTGCCGGGCGCGGCCTCGGCGAGAGCGCCAAGGCGGCCCTGATCGCCCGCGGCTTCGCCGAGCTGCTGCGCTTCGCCCGCGCCTATGGCGGCGAGGCCGAGACGCTGATGGGCCTGTCCGGGCCTCGGCGACCTCGTCCTCACCTGCTCGTCCGCGCAATCGCGCAATTTCGCGTTCGGCCAGCGCCTCGGCCAAGGCATGAGCCCGCAGGAAGCCGCCGCCGGCAAGCTCGTGGAGGGCGCCGCGACCGCGCACGCGCTCGTGACGCTGGCCCGCGCGCGCAACGTCGACATGCCGGTCGCCGAAGCGGTCGACCGGATGCTGAGCGGCACTCTCGACCATCGACGCCGCCGTCGATTCCCTGATGAACCGTCCCGTCAAATCCGAGCAGTGAGAACCGCCATGGCCCATTGGCTGTACAAATCCGAACCCTCCACCTGGTCCTGGGACGATCAGGTCAAGGCAGGCGCGAAGGGCACGTTCTGGAGCGGCGTGCGCAACCATTCGGCCAAGCTCAACATGATGGCGATGAAGAAGGGCGATCGCGGCTTCTTCTATCATTCCAACGAGGGCAAGGCGGTCGTCGGCATCGTCGAGGTGATCAAGGAATACTACCCCGATCACACCGACCCGACGGGCAAGTTCGGCATGGTCGACATCAAGGCCGTGAAAGCGCTGAAGCGCCCGGTGACACTGGACGAGATCAAGGCCGAGCCCGACGCTCAAGGACATGATCCTCGTCAACAATTCGCGCCTGTCGGTGCAGCCGGTGACCGACGACGAATGGGCGATCATCTGCCGGATGGGCGGATTGTAGGAGCTGACATTTATATAGGATCGTCCAACGGTACTGCCTTCTGTGCCGGGCGAAAGCTATCCGAGCCCGAGCTTGTTAGCGCGCACCGCTGCCGATCTGTGGCATGATCGTGCGCCGTCTGGCCCATGGCGCTGCGTCGACAGAGACGTGGCTGCTGGCGCTCGGCAGGCCGAGAATTCCGCCTGTCGGCCACGATCCGGTCAGGCCCTCGCCGTCGCGAGCTTCGTCATCTCGTTCGCTGCGCCGAGCTGGTACATGGCGTTCTGTGCAAAGCCGGATGACGGTCCTGGGCAAGACCTCGCGCCGGCCGACAGGTCGCTCGAGCAAGGCACCTCCGCCAGGCCTTTCACTCGTGTCGTTTCGGCTGACCTCCTGATGGCATTCGTGCTGGTCGTGGCTCATCGCGCGATCGTTCGGCCTGCGAGGCCTTACCCTCGAAGAACGGCATCATCATGGGCTTCGTCGTGCTGGTCGTCGGCTGACGCCGAGGACCGCATGAGTGAGAAACCGCGCCGCACGGCGCCGGCTCTGTGAATTACGGTAGCGTACCACGCGCACCACTGTAACAGAGTTTCTAATGTTGCCAGCTTGAGCAATCCGACTGCAGCCTCAGCAGTGCTCGCGACCAAAGTCCGAGCCGCCCGCCCTTGCCCGCGGCCTCGCTCTTTCCGTAAAGCTAGGGCCAAGCTTGAGTCACACGCGTCTGGGAGAAGCGCCATGGAAGAGAAGATCTACGACGTTCGGCCGAATGGAGCCGCCGCGCTTATCTCGACGAGGCGGGATACCAGGCCAAATACGAGGCCTCGATCCGGGATCCCGAACGCTTTCTGGGCCGAGGAGGCGCGACGCATCCACTGGTTCAGGGAGCCGACCCGGATCAAGAACACCAATTTCGGCCCCGGCGAGGTCTCGATCCGCTGGTTCGAGGACGGCGTCACCAACGTCGCGTATAATTGCATCGACCGGCATCTCGACACCCGGGGCGATCAGGTCGCGATCATCTGGGAAGGCGACGATCCGTCGGAATCGAAGAAAATCACCTATCGCGAATTGCACGACGAGGTCTGCCGCATGGCCAACGTCATGCGCAATCGCGGCGTCGCCAAGGGCGACCGCGTCACCATCTACATGCCGATGATCCCCGAGGCCGCCTACGCGATGCTCGCCTGCGCGCGGATCGGCGCCATCCATTCGGTGGTGTTCGGCGGGTTCTCGCCGGATTCGCTGGCAAGCCGCATCTCGGACGCGAAATCGGTCTTCGTCATCACCGCCGACGAGGGCCTGCGCGGCGGCCGCAAGGTGCCGCTGAAGGTGAACGTGGACGCCGCCATCGAGCGCGCCGGCAACGTCGACCACGTGCTGGTCGTGCGCCGCACCGGGCTCGCCCGTCAACATGGTGCCGGGCCGCGACGTCTATTACGACGAAGCCGCCAAGATGGTGACCACCGAATGCCCGGTCGAGGAGATGAACGCGGAGGACCCGCTGTTCCTGCTCTACACCTCGGGCTCGACCGGCCAGCCGAAGGGCGTGCTGCACACCACCGGCGGCTATCTCGTCCATGTGGCGAGCACGCACCAATACGTCTTCGATTATCACGACGGCGACATCTATTGGTGCACCGCCGATGTGGGCTGGGTCACGGGCCATTCGTATATCCTCTACGGGCCGCTCGCCAACGGCGCCACGACGCTGATGTTCGAGGGCGTGCCGACCTATCCGACGATCTCCCGGTTCTGGGACGTCATCGACAAGCACAACGTGAACATCTTCTACACCGCGCCGACCGCCATCCGCTCGCTCATGCAGGCGGGCGAGGAGCCGGTGAAGAAGACGTCGCGCAAATCCCTGCGCCTTCTCGGCAGCGTCGGCGAGCCGATCAATCCCGAAGCGTGGGAATGGTACTATCGCGTCGTCGGCGACAGCCGCTGCCCGGTGGTCGACACCTGGTGGCAGACGGAGACCGGCGGCATCCTGATCGCGCCGCTGCCCGGCGCCACGAAGCTCAAGCCCGGCTCCGCGACGAAGCCGTTCTTCGGCGTCATCCCGCAGGTGGTCGATGCGGACGGCAAGGTGCTCGAAGGCGCGGCCGAGGGCAATCTCGTCATCGCCGATTCCTGGCCGGGCCAGATGCGCACCGTCTACGGCGACCATGACCGCTTCGTGCAGACCTATTTCTCCACCTATCCGGGCAAGTATTTCACCGGCGACGGCTGCCGGCGGGATGCCGACGGCTATTACTGGATCACCGGCCGCGTCGACGACGTCATCAACGTGTCGGGCCACCGCATGGGCACGGCGGAAGTCGAATCGGCGCTCGTGGCGCATCCGAAGGTGTCGGAAGCCGCGGTCGTCGGCTATCCGCACGACATCAAGGGCCAGGGCATCTACGCCTATGTGACGCTGATGGCGGGCGAGCAGCCCACCGAGGAGCTTGCGCAAGGAACTGGTCGGGTGGGTCCGCAAGGAAATCGGCCCCATCGCGTCGCCCGACCTGATCCAGTTCGCCCCCGGCCTGCCGAAAACCCGCTCGGGCAAGATCATGCGCCGCATCCTGCGCAAGATCGCCGAGGACGAATTCGGCAATCTCGGCGACACCTCGACGCTCGCCGATCCCGCCGTCGTCGACGATCTGGTGACGAACCGCCAGAACAAGCGGGCGGGCGCCTGACGGCGCTCCCTCCGCGCGTTTTGCTCTCGGTTGGGCCGGGCTCGTCCCGGCCATCGCCCCCTTGAGGCCAGCCGCACCGAACGGTACCATGCGCCCGCAATGGAGGCGGCCATGTCCCTGAAGACCCTTTTCACCGAACATCCCGAGGCGGTCGGCGAATCCTATTTCGAGCATATGGGCGTCGCGCTCGAGTTTCGCCGGCCCGCTGCTGGCCGCCGGACTTGCGGCGCTGGTCCATGCGTTCCTGCCGTTCCTGTGCGTGACCACCGCGAGCGCGACCGTCAAGCGGCTCTATGCGCGCATGACCAACCGCACGCCGCACGCGGCCCACGCGCCATCCGACCGCATGCTCGGATGGGATCCGGTCATCTGATAATCCGCTGACGACGGAACCGTAGCCGTTGCATCGGCAGTCTCAACCCACAGGGAGGGTTGAGACATGCGTTGCGTCGACTGGGTTTCATGATCGTGGCTGGCGGTTCTGACGGGCGGCAGCGCCGCCGCACGGGAGATCGTGCCCTTCGAGGCCGGGATCGCGCCCGGCACCATCCTGATCCGGACCGCGGAGCGGCGGCTCTATCTCGTGCGGGACGACGGCACGGCCTTGCGCTACCGCATCGCGGTCGGAAAGCCCGGCAAGCAATGGTTCGGCGAAGCGCGGATCGACGGCAAATACGTGAAACCCGCCTGGGCGCCCGCCGCTCGAGGTCAAACGCGACAATCCCCGCCTGCCCGACGTCATTCCCGGCGGCGCGCCCAACAACCCGATGGGCGTGCGGGCGCTGACCCTCGATCGCGACGAATATGCCATCCACGGCACCAACCGCCCGGATTCCATCGGCACCTTCGCCTCCTATGGCTGCATCCGCATGCTGAACGCCGACATCCTGGATCTGTACGAGCAGGTGGCGGTGGGGACGCGGGTGGTGGTGGAGCGATGACGCATTGATACGTCACAAAATTTTGTCATAGAGTTGCGGGCCGATCTCGTGAGGATCTGTTCGTGAAGACGTATCGCCTCCCCCGCCGACTTGAATCCGGCGACGATTCTCGTGATTGGAGGCGGGGGAGCATTCGGCATCCGCTTGACCGAAGGTCTCCTTCAAACAACCGACTGCCGGGTCGTGGTGGCAGGCCGCACGCAGCGACATCAAGCAGTCGTCGCGGCTTTGGCAGAAAGCCACGGCCGAGAGCGTATCGGCGCCGTGACGCTCGACCGGCGCAATGCCGCGCCGGAGATACGGGAGATTCGTCCCTTCTGCGTGATCGATGCCGCCGGCCCTTTTCAGAACCAGGAGCCAAGCGTCGCGCGAGCGGCGATTGCAGCCGGTTGCCACTACGTGGATATCGCGGATGCGCGCGACTTCGTGGCGACGTTTCCGGCCCTCGATAGAGAAGCCCGCGCGGCCGGTGTTCTCGCCGCGACCGGCGCCAGTTCCACACCCGCGCTCTCCAGCGCGGCGCTCGATGCGATCACCCGGGGTTGGCGTGTCGTGGAGGTGGTCGAGATCGCGATTTCTCCGGGCAATCGCGCACCGCGCGGATTGTCCGTGGTGAAGGCCATCCTGAGTTATGCAGGCAGGCCCGTGCGCTTGCGTCTCGACGGAGCCTGGATCACGAAGCCGGCATGGGGCGAACTCGTGCGACGAACCATTCCGGGCCTTGGTCCGCGCTGGCTGTCGCTGTGCGAGACACCCGATCTCGATCTCGTGCCGGCGCGCTTTCCGGCAGTTCGCACGGCGATCTTCCGCGCCGGCCTCGAGATCCCGGCTCTTCATCTCGGCCTCTTTGTCCTCGCGCAGGCGGTACGTCTCCATCTGCTTCCGTCGCTCGGCCGGCTCGCGCGTCCCCTACGTGCCATCGCCGGGAGGCTGGACAAGTACGGCAGCGATCGCGGCGGCATGAGCGTTTCGGCCAAGGGCGTCGGAGCCGACGGCGCCGCCGTCGAAGCTACGTGGTCGCTCGTAGCGGAAGCCGGGGACGGACCCAATATTCCGGTCCTGCCTGCGCTCGCGCTCGTGAAGGCCTTGTTGGACGACCGTATCGCCGTCCGCGGCGCCATGCCGGCGGTCGGGATTCTGGGCCTCCCCGACATCGAGGCCGAATTCCGTCGTTTCGCGATCACGACGCGGCACGATGTGCGCCAGCGTGAGGCGGGCCTGTTTGTCTCCGCGCTCGGTCCATCCATGGACGCCATGCCACCGTTGCTACGGGATGTTCATGCGGGCGTGAGGACGCGCATTCTGCGCGGCCGGGTGGATGTGACGGGCGCGAGCACCCTCGCCGGCCGCATGATCGCGTGGCTGTTCCGCTTTCCACGTCAGCAGAACGATCTCGCAGCCGACGTCGTGTTGACGCCGCAAAACAGCAGCGAAGTCTGGACGCGACGCTTCGGCGGCGCCACGTTTCGCAGCCGCCTTCGCCGCGACGACGGATCCGGTCGTCTCACCGAACAGTTCGGGCCGTTCGTGATGCTGCTGCATATCGCGGCGCATGAGAACGGTTTCAATCTGAACGCCACCGGATGGCGTCTCGGCGCGCTTCCGCTGCCACGTTTTCTGGCACCTCGCTCGCAAGCGCGTGCCTTCATCGACGACACAGGCCGCTACCGTTTCGATGTGCCGATATCACTACCGCTCATCGGATCGCTGGTTCATTACCGAGGCTGGCTGATAGCCGATCCGTGAAGTCTCGGAGTTTTCCTTACCGGTACAGATCCGCCCGCGACGGCGGCAGCCCTGCGGGGCCGCGGGTGCGTTTCGACGCCAGGGTCTGGTTCACGCCTACCGCGCCGCGCTCGAAGGCGAGCGAGCAGCCGGCGAGATAAAGCAGCCACATGCGGGTTTTCTCCGGCCCCACCTCGGCTTCGGCCTCCTTGCGGCGGGCGTTGAGATTTTCCCACCAGAGACGCGTGGTGCGCTGATAATGCTCGCGCCAGGCCTCCACGTCGTGCACCTCGAAGCCGAAGCGCTCGAGGTTCGAGACCGACATGCCCAGATGATCGAGTTCGCCGCCGGGAAAGATGTAGCGGGTGAGCGCGCGATATTCGGGCTTGAGCTTGCGGAAGGCACGCTCGGAGCGTTTGGCGCGCCGCGCGATGGTGTGATGGAGATACAACCCGCGTGGGCGCAGCAGCCGATGAACGGCGCGGAAATAGTCCGGATAGTTGCGGATGCCGACCTGCTCGAACATGCCGATGGACGAGATCTTGTCGAACTCGCCTTCCATCTGCGTGTAGTCGCGCAACACCACCTCGACGCGATCCTGCAAGCCGAGCGCGGCGATTTTTTCGCGTGCGAGCGCCGCCTGCTCTTCGGAGAGGGTGACGCCCGTCGCCTTGACGCCGTAATGCTGGGCCGCGTGGCAGATGAGAGCGCCCCAGCCGCAGCCGATATCGAGGAACCGATCGCCGGGTTTCAGCCGGAGCTTGCGGCAGATCATGTCGAGCTTGTCGAATTGCGCGCGGGCGAGGTCGTCGTGCCAGTCGGGCTGAAAATACGCGCAGGTATAGACCATCTCGGGATCGAGGAAGAGCCGATAGAAGGCGTTCGACACGTCGTAATGGTAGGCGACGTTCTGCTTGTTGGTCTGCGGTCTGCCGTCGCGCGCGTGGCGTTGTCCTTCACCCGATCGAGGGGGCGGGGCATGGCGCCGGGCGCGCGCCAGAAGTGCCACGCGGCCTCGATCGCCTTGCGCTTGCTCAGACCCTTGAGCCGGCGGCCGATCTTGCCCTGCGGGCGCTGCGCCGCGAGATCGAAAATGGTGCCGTTCTTGAGATCGAGCAGGCCCGCCACATGGGCGTTGATGAGCGTGTCGAGATTGGGCCTGCGCATGAGGGCGGTGATCACGCTTTCGCGCTTGATCACCAGGCACATGGCGTAGGAGGGCAGGTCGCGCGGGACCGTGGAGCCGTCCCAGAGTTCGAAACCGAACTGGAGATCGAGGGCGCGATGCGCCTCCTCCAGAAGGTCCCGGAACATCTCAAGCCGTCTCGCCCCACTCATGCCCCACCCTCGTTTGGCGGAAGATTAAGCGGGGCCGCGCGTGGAAACAACGTGCCGGCGCATTTCAGCCGGGGGTAACCGCTGTCGCAGCTAGGATCAGAAATCCGCCGCGATGCCCTTGACCTCCCAATCCGCGTAGCGCACCGGTTCGAGGCCGCCCCGGCCCTGATGCTCTGGATCTTGGCGAGTTCCGCCGCGCGGGCGTCGATTTCCCGGCGCCGCTCGACCGCCTCGGCGAGGGCGCGCCTGTGCCTCCGGCGTCAGCGTCTTTCCGGGCGCCGCGCCCTCGACGGACGCAACAGGGCTTGTGTCGGGAGTGTCGTTCGTGCTCATGAAGCGCCTTACGCCTTTCTGATGCCTTGGCTCCCTCGGGTCCGCGACGGACCTCTTGGGAGCAGAGCGGGACCATGCCCACATAGACCTCGTGCGGCGGATTTCCAACGATCCGCCGATTACCTACGAGGTGGAGACCCGAATGAACACCGTCAAGACCGGAATGCTGCTGGCGGCGCTGACCGCCCTCTTCGGCGTTGTCGGCTACATGCTGGGCGGCGGCACCGGCATGTTGATCGCGCTCGCCTTCGGCGTCGCCACCAACGTCTTCGCCTATTGGAATTCCGACCGGCTCGCCCTGTCGGCCCATCACGCGACGGAGGTGGACGAGCGCACCGCGCCGGATCTCGTCCGCATGGTGCATGACCTCGCGAGCCGCGCCGGCCTGCCGCCGCCGCGGGTCTATCTCATCGACAATCCGCAGCCCAACGCCTTCGCGACCGGCCGCAATCCGGAAAATTCCGCCGTCGCCGCGACCACGGGCCTTCTCGCACATGCTGTCGCCCGACGAGGTGGCGGGCGTGATGGCGCACGAACTGGCCCATATCAAGAACCGCGACACGCTGATCATGACCGTCAGCGCCACCATCGCGGGCGCCATCGCGAGCCTGGCGCAGTTCGGCTTCCTGTTCGGCGGCCGGGGCGGCGAGCGGCCCAACGGCGTCGTGATGCTGCTCACGGCCCTCATCGCGCCCCTGGCCGCCATGGTCATCCAGATGGCGATCAGCCGTTCGCGCGAATATGACGCCGACCGCATGGGCGCCGCCATCCTGGGCAAGCCGATGGCGCTGGCCTCCGCGCTCGCCAAGATCGCCGGCGGCGTCTCTCACATTCCCAACGAGGACGCGGAGCGGCATCCCGCCACCGCGTCTCTCTTCATCATCAACCCTCTTTCCGGACGCGGCATGGACAACCTCTTCTCGACTCACCCGGCGACTGAAAATCGGATCGCCGCCCTGCAGGCGCTCGCCCAGGAGATGGGGCACGGCGTGACCGCGACGGCCGCCGCGCCGAGCTTCACGCGCCCGCCCGCGTCAAGTCCGTGGAACACGCACCACGCGCCGTGGGCCCTGGGGTTGAGCGCCGTGGCGCAGCCGGACAGCCAGGCGGGCCTCGGCCCCCGCCGCCTTGCCTGGGAGGCCGTCTCGGAAACCCTGAAGCGGCGCGTTCCGCTCGACGACGTGCTCGACGAATTGTCGCCGGCCGCCGACCTGTCGCCGCGCGACGAGGCGTTGGCCCGCGCCATCTGCATCGTCACCTTCCGCCGCCTCGGCACCATCGGCAACGCCTTGCGCGAGCGGCTCAACAAGGGCCAGCGCGACGAGCGCCTGCTGCATCTTCTCGCCATCGGCGCGGCGCAGATCCTGTTCCTCGACGTGCCCGACCACGCGGCCGTCGATACCGCCGTGCAACTCGCGCAGGGCGATTACAAGCTCAAGCATGCGGACGGACTGATCAACGCCGTGCTGCGGCGGGTCGCCCGGGAGCGCGATGCGATCCTGAAAACCGCCGATGCGTTTCTCGATACGCCGGACTGGCTCGAGGATCGGTGGGTCGCGCAATACGGCGAGGACATCGCCCGACGGATCGCCGAGGCGCATCGCTCGACCGCCTCCGTCGATATCTCGGTGAAGGAGGACGCCGCGCGATGGGCCGAGAGGCTCGGCGGCGCTCTGCTGCCGACCGGCAGCATCCGTCTGGTCGAGCGCGTGCCGATCCGCGAATCTGCCCGGATATGAGGAGGGCGCATGGTGGGTGCAGGACGCCGCCGCCGCGCTGCCGGCGCGCCTGCTGCAAGGCCACGGGCCGGCGAGCGCATCGCCGATCTTTGCGCGGCTCCCGGCGGCAAGACCGCCCAACTGGCGGCCGTCGGGCGCCGAGGTCGCTGGCGGTGGACCGCTCGGCCAAGCGTCTCGTACGGCTGAAGCAGAATCTGGCGCGGCTCAACTCTGAAGGCCGAAACCCGCGCGGTCGCGGCCGAGAAGCTCGACGAGCGCGCCCTTCGACGGCATTCTTCTCGACGCGCCCTGCTCGGCCACCGGCACGATCCGCCGCCATCCGGACGTCACCTGGACCAAGGGCGAGGACGATCTGCGGAAGCTCACCGCCCTGCAGAGCCGGCTGCTCGACAAGGCCGCGAGCCTGCTGAAGCCGGGCGGACGCCTGGTCTATTGCACCTGTTCGCTCGAGGCGGACGAGGGCGAGAAACAGGCCGATGCGTTTCTTGACGCGCCATCCGGATTTCGTCACGCGAACCCATCGAGCCTGCGGAGATCGGCGGGCTCGAGGCGAGTGGATCACGCCCAAGGGCGATCTGCGGACCCTGCCGTTCCATCTCGACGGCGCCGAGCACCTATCGCGGCGGCGTCGACGGGTTCTTCGCGGCGCGGTTTGTCCGCAGCCTATCCTGACAAAAACGGCGGTCCGGTTACCCGATCTTAACCAAACGTCGAGCAGAGCTTCATATGGCTGCGACGAAATGTGGCAGAACAACAGGAGCGCACCTCGTGAATTGGGGGCCGGACCGCTGGCGGCTTTATGGTCTCGCGCTGCGCGAGGCCGGCCGTGCCCTGCGCGAAAGCCTCTCGTGGGGCCTGTCCCGCATCCGGATGAGTTCGCCGTCGCCGACGCGACTCCTGTTCGCCCCGCAGGATCTGCGCACCGCCGATCCCACCATCGCGACCGACATCTATTCGGGGTTCTTCGCCTTCGCCGGGCGCGTCGATCACGACCAGCGGCCGTTCGCCGTTCGGCTTCGTCCCGCCGAGCCGGGCCTGGGCGGAGTGCGCTCTATGGTTTCGGCTGGCTTCGCCATCTGCGCGCCGCCGGCACCGCGCTCGCCCAGGCCAATGCGCGCTCGCTGGTGGACGAGTTCGTCTAGCTCGCGCCTGGGCGACCGGCGCACCGCGCACGATACGCAGATCGTGGCGCGCCGGCTGATCTCGTTCATCAGCCAGTCGCCGCTGATCCTCGAGGGCGCCGATCACGCCTTCTACCAGCGCTTCCTGCGCATCGTCGGCAATCTGGTGCGGGATCTCGAACGGCACCTGCGGGCCGGCGCCCTGCCCGCAGCAGCAGCTCATGGCCGCCATCGCGCTCTGCTATGCGGGCCTTTGCTGCGAGGGGCTGGAGAAGCCGCTGCGCCGTTCGTCCCGGCTTCTCGCCCGCGAACTCGATCGCCAGATCCTCGCCGATGGCGGCCATGCCAGCCGCAATCCCGCGTGTTCTGGTGGATCTGCTGTTCGATCTGCTGCCGCTGCGGCAGATGTTCGCCAGCCGGGAGGTCGACACGCCCGAGGCGCTGCTGCGCGCGATCGACCGGATGCTGCCGATGGTGCGGCTGTTCCGGCACGGCGACGGCACCCTGTCGCATTTCAACGGCATGGGGGTCACGGCCGCCGACCATCTGGCGACGCTCCTGACCTACGACGACATGCGCAGCCAGCCGATCCACCACGCGCCGTTTTCCGGCTACGAGCGCATGGAGGCGGGACGCACCCTTCTGGTGGCGGATGTGGGCGCTCCGCCGCCCACCCGCCTTGTCGACCGAGCGCCGGCGCCGGCTGCCTGTCGTTCGAATTCTCGAGCGGCGCGCAGCGCATCGTGGTCAATTGCGGCACGCCGCGCATTGCCAACGATGCCATCCTGCAGGCGTCCCGCTCGACGGTGGCGCATTCGACCGCCTCCATCAACGACGTCTCGTCGTGCCACGCTCGTCGCTCTCAAAGGTCATGCGGCTCGACCGCCTGGCCGCGCGCTGGCTTCTCGACCGGATCGGCCCCGTCGTCGTCAGCGGACCGCAGCGCGTGACGGCGGAGCGCGCGGAGCGCGACCATGTCCAGACCCTCAACGCCACCCATGACGGCTATGCCCGGCGCTTCGGCCTGACGCACGAACGGCGCTGGCAGCTGTCGCCTGACGGCGACCGCCTGGAGGGCGAAGACCTGTTCTGGGGCGAAGGCTCCGCCAAGCCCGTCGAACGAGGCGATCATCCGTTTCCATCTCGCGCCCGGCATCAAGGCGAGCCGCGCGCAAGGCGGGCGGGTCGTCATGCTGGTGCTGCCGAACCGCGAGGCCTGGCAGTTCACCGCGAGCCCCGGCGACGCGTTCGTCGAGGACAGCATCTTTCTTGCGACGCCCGACGGCATGCGGCGCACCGAACAGATCGTCCTCTCGCTGAAGCCGCACGAGACCCCCTCCGTGCGGTGGCGCTTCGAGCGTCTGGCCCGCAGCTTCAACCCGAGCCCGCGCGCCGAGGCGGAGCCGGAATTGCTGTGACGGCGGCGTCCCGCACGCGAGGCCGCCGAGGTTCCCATCCGGCGTCCGCTATGCTATCGCGCGCAGCAATTCCCCCGAACGGAGCCGCCCCATGCCGAGCGACCTCAAGCGCGTCACCCGCGCTCTTCTGTCCGTGTCCGACAAGACCGGTCTCGTGGATTTCGCGCGGGCGCTCGTGGCACGGGGCGTCGAGCTGGTCTCGACCGGGGGAACCCAGAAGGCGCTGGCGGAAGCGGGACTGCCGTGCGCGACGTGAGCGATCTGACGGGCTTTCCCGGAAATGATGGACGGACGCGTCAAGACGCTGCATCCGGCGGTTCATGGGGGACTGCTCGGCATCCGGGCCAATCCCGAACATCAGGCCGCGATGCTGGCGCACGGGATCCCCCAGATCGACCTGCTGGTGGTCAATCTCTACCCGTTCGAGGCGACGGTGGCGGCAGCCAAGTCCCTATGACGATTGCATCGAGAATATCGACATCGGCGGCCCGGCGATGATCCGCGCGGCGGCCAAGAACCACGGCGACGTGGCGGTGGTGGTCGACGGCGCGGATTACGCGGCGGTGCTCGACGACATGGCGACCCATGAGGGCGCGGTCACGCGCACCCTGCGCCGCCGCCTCGCCCAGAAAGCCTATGCGCGCACGGCCGCCTACGACGCGGCGATCTCCAACTGGTTGGCGACCGAACTCGACAGACCCGACGCCGCCCTTCCGCGCGCTCGGCGGCGCCATCGCCGAAGTGCTGCGCTATGGCGAAAATCCGCATCAGACGGCGGCCTTCTACCGCACGCCCGAACAGCGCCCCGGCGTCGCGACCGCCCGGCAGGTGCAGGGCAAGCAGCTCTCCTACAACAACATCAACGACACCGACGCCGCCTACGAGGCGGTGGCCGAATTCGATCCGGCGCGCTCGGCCGCCATCGTCATCGTCAAGCACGCCAATCCCTGCGGCGTGGCCGAGGGCGCGAGCCTGCGCGAGGCCTATGAGCGGGCGCTGCGCTGCGACCCGGTCTCGGCCTTCGGCGGCATCGTCGCGATGAACCGCACGCTCGACGCGGATGCCGCGAAGGCCATCGTCGAGATCTTCACCGAGGTCATCATCGCGCCCGACGCGACCGAGGAGGCCATCGCCATCGTGGCGGCGAAGAAGAACCTTCGCCTGCTCGCTCGCCGGCCAGCCTGCCCGATCCCCGCCAGGGCGGCCTGACGCTGCGCACCGTCGCGGGCGGCTTCCTGGCCCAGAACCGCGACAACGCGGTGGTCGATGCGATGGATCTCAAGGTGGTGACGAAACGCGCGCCGACGGAGCGCGAGCTCGCCGATATGCGCTTCGCGTTCCGCGTCGCCAAGCACGTCAAGTCGAACGCCATCGTGTATGCCAGGGACGGCGCCACGGTGGGCATCGGGGCCGGCCAGATGAGCCGCGTCGATTCCTCCCGCATCGCGGCCTGGAAGGCCGCCGAGGCCGCCAAGGCGGCGGGACTGCCCGAGAGCCTGGCGCGAAGGGCTCGGTCGTCGCCTCCGACGCCTTCTTCCCCTTCGCCGACGGCCTGCTGGCGGCGGCCGAAGCGGGCGCGACCGCGGTGATCCAGCCCGGCGGCTCCATGCGCGACGACGAGGTGATCCGCGCCGCCGACGAGGCGGGGCTTGCCATGGTGTTCACGGGGTATCGCCACTTCCGGCATTGAGGCGCCTGCCGCCGGCTTCAGACCCGCTTCACGCCGCTCAGCAACCATCCGCCGGCGCAGAAGAACAGGATCAGCACGGCGGGTCCCGCCGCCTGCGTCTGGAACAGCCAGGTGGCCGCCGCCACCATCAGGGGTGCGAGGAACGACGTCACTTTTCCCGAAAGGGCGAGCAGGCCGAAATACCGGCCGGCCTCGGAGGCCGGGACGAGCCGGGCCAGGAGGCTGCGCGATGAGGCCTGAAGCGGGCCCGCCACCGCGCCGATGAACAAGCCCGAGCGCGAGGAACAGCTTTTCGGGAACGCTGCCGTAAAGCCCGTCGCGTCGCCGGCGCCGTCGGGACGACGAACAGGATGTGGTCGCTGCCCGAGCGACAGGATGCCGAGGCACACGATGGCCAGCACCGCGATGGCGCCGAGGATCACCGGCTTGGCGCCGAACGCGATCGTCGAGCCTGCCGCCGATGAGCGCGCCGAACGTGCCGGTGACGGTCAGCATGATGCCGAAGATGCCGAGTTCCGTGGCCCGCCAGCCGAACACGCCGGCGCCATAGATGCCGCCGAACGCGAACAGGGCCACGAGCGCATCCTGATAGACCATGTTGGCGAGGAGAAAGCGGCCGACGCTGTGGTGCCGGCGGGCATCGGCGATCGTGCCGCTGACCTGCGCCAGGCCCTTCTTCGACCGCGTCGCGCAGGCTCAGCGCCGAACGCGTCGACGTCGGGCGTGAAGATGAAGAGCGGCAGGATGAAGAGCAGGAACCAGACCGCCGAGAACGGCCCGGTGGCGCGGTCTCCCTCCATGCTGCGACGGATCGAGGCCGAAGAAGCGGCGCGAAGCCCGCGAGGGTCAGGCCCGTCTGCGGGATCGGCGGCGAGAAAGCCGAGCACGATCACCAGCGAGACCAGCCCGCCGAAATAGCCGATGGCCCAGCCGGTGCCCGACAGGCGGCCGAAGCGCTCCGGCGGCACGAGGCGCGGGATCATGGCATTGTTGAACACCGCCGCGACCTCGACCGCGACGGTGCCGACGGCAAAGCCCATCAGCGCGATCGGGAATCGCATAGAGCCTGCCCGGGCGCTGCGAACCACAGGGCGAACGACGAGACGAACAGGACCAGGCCGCAGGAGGCGATCCACGGCTTTTTCGGGCCGGTCGCATCCGCGACCGAGCCGAGGATCGGCGACAGGAAGGCCAGCACCAGCCCGGCGGCGGCCGTCGCAAAACCCCACAGGCTCTGGCCCGTGACCGGATCGGGCGCCAGCGACGCGGCGAAATAGGGCGCGAACACGAAGGTCGTCACCAGGGTGAAGAAGGGCTGGCAGGCCCAGTCGAAGAGCAGCCAGCCGAGAATGGCGGGCCTCGACGCCATGCCGGCGCGTCGTCGCACCTGCGACGGGGCTTCGCGGCCGAGAGCGACCGCGGCAGGTCCTGCTCGATTCACCGTCTGCTCCTTCGCTGGCGCGATCAATGGCCGCGCCAGGTCGCCGAGCAGGCTCGCCGCCACCGTCACCTTCGACAGGTTGAGGCCCGACAGCACGATGTTGTCGACAGCGCTTCTGATGCGGGTCACGTCCGCGCCGCGCTGCTCGCTCCAGGCCGCCACCCCGGCACGCCGGCGGCGCCGGTGGCGGCGACCTCCGCCGTCAGGTTGCGGTGCGCCGTCGCGATGCTGTCGATGGCGCGGTCGAGCGCCAGCCGGTCGAAGTAATCGCTCACCGCGATGTCCCGCGCGCGTGTTGATCAGCGACGCCGAGCCGGAACGCCGCCTCGATGGCAAAATGCGTCCGCGCGATATCCTCGATCGGGTTTCCCGGTGCGCTGCGCGGTCAGCACGATATCGGGCGCCGCCACCAGATCGGGGATCGCCGCCATCCGGCGCGCGAGATCGGCCGGCGTGCCTCTGGTCGACGAGCGCATTCGTGCGCGCATGCCATTGCGCCAGCGCATCCTCGGAGAGCGTCTTGGGCAGGCCGCGCGCGACCTCGGCGATTCCCGCCGAATAGGTGCCGACGATGTCGGCCAGCGATTGCTTGGTGAAATCGACGTTGCGGATGAACCATACGATGCGGTTCATCAGCAGATCCTGAAGATCGGCGTAGAGTTCGAGCTGCACGGCGCCCGGCACCGACGCCGTCGAGCGCATCGATGGCAGCGTTGAGGTCGCGCCAGGCCGAAGGAATCCCGCGTCGCCGCATAGGCGGCCGCGATCGTCGGCGCATCGGCGCCCGTCTGGTCGACGAGACGCGCCACCATCGTGGCGCCGCCGCGATTGATGATCGCGTTGGCAAGCTGCGTGGCGATGATCTCGCGGCGCAGGCGATGGCTGGCGATCGCGTCCGGGAAGCGCTCGCGCATGGCCTCGGGGAAATAGCGCTCCAGCTCCTTGCCGAGATAGGGATCGTCCGGCACCGGGCTGTCGAGCAGTTCGTCGTGCAGCGAGAGCTTGGCGTAGGCGAGCAGCACCGCGAGTTCGGGCCGCGTCAGGGCCTCGCCGCGCCGGGCGCGCTCGGTCAGGGCGGCGTCGTCCGGCAGATATTCGACGTTGCGATCGAGCCGTCCCTGCGCCTCGAGCATGTGCATCAGCCGCCGGGCGAAACCGAGATCGCCGACGCCGCGCCGCTCCGACAGGGACAGGGCCAGCGTCTGCAGGTAGTTGTTGCGCAGTACGAGCTTTGCCACGTCGTCGGTCATGTCGACCAGAAGGGCGTTGCGATCCTCCTCGTTCAGGCGGCCGTCGCGCTCGGGCACCGCGAGCCCGATCTTGATGTTGACCTCGACGTCGGACGTGTTGACGCCGGCCGAATTGTCGATCGCGTCGGTGTTGAGGCTGTCACGCCGGCGCGCGCCGCCTCGATGCGGCCGCGTTGCGTCATGCCGAGATTGGCGCCCTCGCCGATCACCTTGCGCGCGGACCTCGCCGCCGGTGATGCGGATCGGATCGTTGGCGCGGTCGCCGACCTGCTCGTCGGTCTCCGCGGCGGCGCGGACATAGGTGCCGATGCCGCCGAACCACAACAGCCCGACCGGCGCCTTCAGAATCGCGCTCATGACCTCGGCGGGCGTCGCCTCCGTCCTTGTCGATCCCGAGCTGCGCGCGGACTTCCTCGGAGAGCGGAATCGATTTGGCGCTGCGCGAGAAGATGCCGCCGCCCTTCGAGATCAGCGCCTTGTCGTAATCCTGCCAGCTCGAGCGGGGCAGGTCGAACAGGCGCTCGCGCTCGACGAAGGAGAGTCTCGGGATCGGGATCGGGATCGAGGAAGATGTCGCGATGATCGAATGCCGCCACCAGCTTGAGCTTGCGCGACAGCAGCATGCCGTTGCCGAACACGTCGCCCGACATGTCGCCGACGCCCGCCACCGTGACGGGCTCGCGACTGGATGTCGACGTCCATCTCGCGGAAATGGCGCTTGACCGCTTCCCAGGCGCCGCGGGCCGTGATGCCCATCTTCTTGTGGTCGTAGCCCTGGCTGCCGCCGGACGCGAAGGCGTCGCCGAGCCAATGGCCCTTTTCCTTCGACAGCGCGTTGGCGGTGTCGGAGAAGGTCGCCGTGCCCTTGTCGGCCGCCACCACGAGATACGGATCGTCGCCGTCGTGCCGCACCGTATCGGGCGGCGGCACCACATGGTCGCCGACGATATTGTCGGTGAGCTGCAGCAGCGTGCGGATGAAGATGCGGTAGGCTCTCGGTGCCTTCCGCAAGCCAGGCCTGCCGATCGCTCGGAGGCGGCAGGTGCTTGGGCACGAAGCCGCCCTTCGCGCCCACCGGCACGATCACGGCGTTCTTCACCTGCTGCGCCTTGACGAGGCCGAGCACCTCGGTGCGGAAATCCTGCGGCCGGTCGGACCAGCGCAGGCCGCCGCGCGCCACCTTGCCGAAGCGCATGTGGACGCCCTCGACGCGCGGCGAATAGAGGAAGATCTCGTAGAGCGGCTTGGGCAGCGGCAGGCCGTCGACCTTCGCGCATTCGAACTTGAACGCGATGGTCTGGCGCGGCAGGCCGTTATCCTCGAGCTGGAAATAGTTGGTGCGGATCGCCGCTTCGACGAGGTTGATGAAGCGGCGCAGGATGCGGTCGTCGTCGAGGCTCGTGACGTTGCGCAGCAGCTCCTCGATCTCGGCGCGGATGGCCGCCTCCGCGCTGTCCGCGCGACGCTCCGCTCTCGATCCGCGGGTCGAACCGGGCGTAGAACAGCGCGACGAGCTTGGTGGCGATCGCGCTGTGACGCGCAAGGGTTTCGGCGAGATAATCCTGCGCGTAGGGAATGCGCGTCTGGCGCAGGTAGCGGCCAAGCGCCCGCACCATGGCGACGTCGCGCCAGCCCAGGCCCGGCTTCGAGCACGAGGCGGTTGAACGCGTCCGATTCCGCAAGGCCGCGGAAGAGCGCCAGCAGGGCCGCCTCGATCAGGTCCTGGATCGCCTCGATATCGATGGGCGCCGCCGGAGGCGCGCTCCAGCGTCATGTCGTGGAGCCAGACCCGGTCCATGCCGCGATGCGCCCGTCGATGCGACGCGATAGGTCCGCTCGTTGACGACACGGAAGCCGAGATTTTCGAGCAGCGGCACGCGCTCCGACAGCGGCAGGGACGAGCCGCGCGAAAAGACCTTCAGATGGACGCGCTTCTCGTCGTCGCCTTCTCGGCGGAACAGGTCGACCGCGCGCGGGCGCGCCTCGGAGAGCTGTTCGAGGATGCCCACATCGACAATGGCCTCCTCGGCGCTGAAGGCCTCGCGATAGGCGGCGCTGAACGCGTTGGCATAGCGGGTCGCGAGCGCCCGGGCGCGCGGCCCGCCGACGCTGAGATCGAGCGCTTCGCGCAGGGCGTCCGCCCAGGTCCGGACGATCGTCGCGATGCCCTTTTCGAGCGTGTCGCGCGGGACCTGCGGCGTCTCGCCTTCGTCGCGCCCGATGATGTAATGGGTGCGCGCCAGCGGGCCTTCCGGATAGGCCGGATAGGCGGCCGAGAGCCGGCCTTCGAAGATGCCGGCGAGGAATTCGCCGATGCGGCGGCGCGCATCCGTGTCGTAGCGCTCCTTCGGCACGAAGACGAGCACCGACACGAAGCGGTCGAACTCGTCGGCCCGCACCAGCGCCCGGACGCGCGGCCGCTCCGACAGATTCATGATCTCGAGCGCGAAATCGTAGAGCGTGTTCTCGTCGATCTGGAACAGCTCGTCGCGCGGATAGCTTTCGAGAACGTTGCGCAAGGCCGCGGCCCGCATAGCTCGACGGGTCGAAACCCGGCGCGCGCGATGACCTTCTCGACCTTGTGGCGCAGATACGGGACCTCGCCGGTGGTGTTGGTGTAGGCGCTCGCGGTGAACAGGCCGACGATGCGCAACTCGCCCTGCGAGGCGGCCCTCGACCGTCGAAGAGCTTGACGCCGATGTAATCCAGATGCGCGCGGCGATGGACGCGGGACTTGACGTTCGCCTTGGTGATGATGAGGGCTTTCGGCAATTCCAGGAATGCGCGGATTTCGGGCGTCATGGCGACGAGTTCGCGGCCGCGCCGCAGCACGCGCACGGAGGGATCGCGCAACAGGCCGAGACCCGAACCTTCGACCGGATCGGCGGCGGTGTCGCCCGCCGGCAGGCGATATTCGCGCACGCCCAGGAAGGTGAAATTGTCGCGCGACATCCAGTCGAGGAAAGCCACCGCCTCGTCGACCTCGTCGGCGGGAAGCGGCGGCGGATGAAGCCGGTAGCTCTCGACGATCGCCGGCGACCTGCGCCTGCATGGCCGGGAAATCATGCACCGCGACCGCCACGTCCTCGTGGACGCGCCGCATGGCCTCGACAAGGCGCTGCGCGCGCCTCCGGATCGTCGATGCGCGGGAAGGTGGATGTGGATGAAGCTCTCGCGCCTCACGCCCGCTTCGGCGGGCTGTCCGGTCTTCAGGGCCTCGCCGAAGAAGCGCACGAGAGTCGCCGGCTTCATCGCGCTCGACCGCGAGGATCGGGTGGGCCACGAGGAGGGGCTCGTAACCTTCGTCGACGATCTCGGCGAGCGTCGAATTGAGCAGGAACGGCATGTTCTCGTTGACGACCTCGAGGACGGTCACGTCCCGCGCTGCGCCCTTCGCGCTCGACTTCGAGATCGAGAAGGCGGATATCCGCGCCCTGCCGGTCGGGGCGACCGGAGATGCTCGTAGGCCGCGGCCGCGAGGTCCGCGAGCGCCAAGGACGAGTAGGGCGCGAGGTCTTCGGCGGGCACCCGCCCGAAGAGCACGGGGACGAAGGTCGGCGGGACCAGTCTGTGCCTGGTTTCCAGCATCGCTACGGCTTGCGCTGTCAGTTCGCTGCCGCTGGTTGGCGTTTCCAGCTTCATGCGCGTAAACCCTCAATCGACGATCCTTCGCGAGCGTTGGCACAGGTCCGTGAACGGCGCAACTCTTGCCCCGTGCAAACGGCCGAGAAGAGCCAAAATAGGATGCTTATCCTGAACAGCACGCAGCGTTTTCGGCTGCGATGGCGACGCAGCGGCAAAAGAAAAGCCGCCCGTGAGAGGCGGCTCGCGGCGAAGAGAAAGGATTGCCCCGACTCTGGAAAATTGGCCCGGCCCACCAAACGTCCGGGGGGCTGGGGGGCTGACTTATCCGGAAGGACGATGGACCGGGCCGTCGAGGCAACGTTCATTTTTCGCGCCGCAAAGGGGCTGCCGCAACGGCGCCATTGCGGCAAGATTGCGGTTTGGTTGACGAAGGCGTGAGCCACTCGCGACAGGGCGGGTTGCGCCGGCGGCCCGGCCGGTCCCATCATCACACGACAGCACAACGTTCGCCGGAGGCATCATGAGCGAAGGTGACACCGCGGAGCCGCGACGCGGCAGCCCGCTTCAGGGGTCGGGTCAGCGTTCCGGCCCCCGTGCTGTCCTTCCCCGTCTCGCCGAAGCGGGTCTCGTTCGACCGGCTCGAATTGCAGACCATCCTGAATGTCTACGGACGCAAGGTCGCCGAGGGCGAATGGCGCGATTACGCCATCGATTTCCTGACCGACAAGGCGGTGTTCTCGATCTACCGGCGCAGTTCCGAAGTGCCGCTCTACCGGGTCGAGAAGGAGCCCCGGCTCGCCCGCAAGCAGGGCGCCTATTCGGTGGTCGTGGCGAGCGGCCTCATCCTCAAGCGCGGCAACGATCTCGGCAGCCGTCCTGCGGGTCATCGACAAGCCCCTGCGGGTCGTCGGCGAGCTGACGCCGGTTCGGCCGTCGCTGGAACTTGACGGTCACGGAAACCCGCGTGGGCGGCGTCGCGGTGCCGGGACCGAGCGGCCTCTGCATCAGCACGCTGGCGAGCCACCGACCGTGCTTGTAGCCGATCCCCGGCAGGCTCCCGACCATCTCGAACCCGAGGCTGCGATGGAGGCCGATGGAGCCGTGCGATTCGGCATCGCCGATCACCGCCACCATCAGCCGGAAGTCCCGCGCCTCGGCTTCGCGCGATGAGCTCGGGTCAGAAGACAGGCGGCCGATGCCGGCTGCCCTGCGCGTCCGGCGCCACATAGATCGAATCCTCGACCGTGGAGCGATAGGCCGGCCGCGGCCGGTAGGGGCCCGCATAGGCATAGCCCAGGATCGGCGCCGCCCCGCTCGGCGACCAGATAGGGAAAATCCGCCTCCACCAGCGCGGCCCGCCGGCGCGCCATCTCGGCCTGCGTCGGGGGGCGACGAGCTCGAACGATGCCGTGCCGTGCGTGACCGCATGCGGCATAGATGGCGGTGATGGCGGGGATGTCCGTGTCGAGGGAGGGGCGCACCGAGAATGGTCATGGCTCGCTCGTAGAACCGCTCGAGAAGCGGCGCAACCGCCAAAAAAAGCCCCGGCTCGTGACAGCCGGGGCTTCTTGGCAAAAGTGTTCGTGGACGATCTTACTGGTTACGGTTGCCGAACAGCGCGAGCAGGAACTGGAACATGTTGATGAAGTCCAGATACAGCGTCAGCGCGCCGAAGACCGACACCTTGGCGGCGGCCTCGGTGTCGTAGTTGCCGTAGAGATACATCTCTTTCAGCTTCTGCGTGTCGTAGGCGGTGAGGCCTGCGAAGATCAGAACGCCCAGCACCGAGATGCCGAACTGAAGCATGCTCGACGCCACGAAGATGTTGACGATCGAGGCGATGATCAGGCCGACGACGCCCATGATCAGGAACGAGCCCATGCCCGACAGGCTGCGGCTCGTGGTGTAGCCCCACAGCGACAGCGCACCGAAGGACGCCGCCGTGATGAAGAACACCTGCACGACGCTTGCGCCCGTGTAGCGGATAAGCAGCGTCGAGAGCGACGCGCCCATGACCGCCGCGAAGGCGAAGAACGTCATGCGGGCCGACGCGGCCGACATCTTGTCCATCCGGAACGAGAACATGAAGATGAACGCCAGCGGCGCCAGCGCCACCACCCACATCAGAGGCGTGCCGTAAAGCGACGCGGCCGAATTCGCGTCAGGCCGACGCTGCCGATGCGGGCGACGGCCAGCGACGGATCGCTGGTGACGGCCAGCATGTTCACGCCCAGTGCGATCAGGGCCGAGATGGCCAGGCCCAGGACCATGTTGTTGTAGACGCCGAGCATGAAGGTGCGAAGGCCCTGATCGACCTGCGCGGCCGACCGGGCAAAGCCGGTGCCGGCGGCGTATTGATTCTGCTCATACGGTTGCATCGGAGCCCTTTCTCACGGTGTCCCGTTGTGTTCCCTCGAAAAGGTCGAGACATCGACCTTCGGTCGCCATCTCATGGCGACTTCCGGAATATGAGATGTCGCGCCGGCGATGCGCAAGGGGCAAGGCCAAGCTTCAAGTCTTCGTGACAAAGAACACTCAAGTTGATGCCGGCGACCGTGGTATCGTAGCAACCGGGCGTCACCTGCGTGCGCATGCCGCAACCCCTAAAGGTTTCTTAAATACTGCGCCGGTTTTTGACTGAGAATTCTCCAGGTGCCGGCAAGGCCAAGACCCACCGTCACCAGCACGGCGAGGGCGGAGGCCAGTAACGCGCCCGACAGGTCGAGCGAAAAACTCAGATTCATGACCCGCGTGATGATGAGATAGGCCGCGAGCGTGCCGGCCATGCAGCCCGAAGACCGCGCTGGCGATGCCGAGAATGCCATATTCGAGCGCATAGGCCGAGAGCAGCCGCGCGCGGGTGGCGCCCGAGCGTCTTGAGCACCACCGCATCATAGAGCCGGGCCCGATGACCGGCCGCGAGGGCGCCGGCGAGAACCAGAAGGCTGGCCACAAGCGCGATCGCGCTCGCGCCGCGGATCGCCATGACGAGCTGGGACACGATGTCGTTCACCGCCTCCAGCGCGTCCTTCACCCGCACGCTCGTCACCATCGGGAAAGGTCTGCGCGGCCTGACGTAGGATCTGCGCGTCGGTCCGCGCATCCGAGCCGTTCGGCAAACGTCACCGTGGCGAGATGCGTGTGCGGCGCCCCCGCGAAGGCGTTGGGCGAAAACACCATGACGAAATTGATGCCGAGCGAACGCCACTCCACCTGCCGCAGATTGGCGATGGTGGCGGTGATGTTGCGGCCCAGGACGTTGACGGTGATCTCGTCGCCGAGCGAGAGGCCGAGGCCCTCGGCGACCTTCGCCTCGAACGAGACCAGCGGCTTGCCGCGATAATCGGCCGGCCACCATTCGCCGGCGGTCAGGTTCGAGCCTTCGGGCATCTTCGTCGCATAGGTGATGCCGCGATCGCCGTCGAGCACCCACGACACCTCCTCGCTGGCCTTGATCTGGCTCACCGGCAGGCCGCGCAGGGTGACGAGCCGGCCGCGCATCATCGGCACCCGCTCCACGTGGGCCGTCGGCGCCTGCTCGTTTCAGGAAACCCTCGAAATCGTCCGCCCGGGCATTCGGGAATGTCGAGGAAGAAGAAGCTCGGCGCCTTTTCGGGCAGCGTCTGCTGGAGCTGGCGGGTAAGGTTGGTGTCGATCACCGCAAGCGTGACCAGGAGCGTGATGCCGAGGCCGAGCGAGAGCACGAGCGAGGGCGTAAGAGCCCCTGGACGGTGCACATTGGCCAGCGCGAGGCGCGGACCCGTGCGCCGGGGACGCGGAAGGCGCCGGGCGATCGCCATGATCGCCAAGGGCAACAAGCCGCAGCAGCGCGAAGGAGGCCGCGGCCGCTCCGACGAACATCAGCGCGATGCGGCGGTCATAGGCGGCGAAGACCGCAAGGCCGACCAGAGCGGCGACCGACAAGCGCCAGCGCCACGAGGTAGCGCTTGCGCGGCCAGGAGCGGCCGGGCTCGATCTGATCGCGGAAGAGGCCCGAGACCGGAATGTCATGGGCGCGCCCAAGCGGCGCGAGCGCGAAGACCAGCGCCGTCAGCAAGCCCGTAGAGCAGCGCGATCCCGAGTTCGCCCCAGGCGAGCGTCGGCGCGATCGGGAATGGGCAGCAGATGGCCGAACAGGGCCGTGACGATGAACGGCAGCGCGGCGCCGACCACAAGCCCGATCGCGATGCCGATGGCGGCGATCGCCATCACCTGCGTCATGTAGAGCGCCACCACCTGTCCGCCGGGCGCGCCGAGGCTTTTCAGGGTCGCCATGGAGGCGCGCTTGCGATCGACGAAGCCGCGCACCGCATTCGCCACCCCGACGCCGCCGACCAGCAGCGCCGTCAGCCCCACGAGGGTCAGAAACTGCGTGAAGCGCTCGATATTCTTGGCAAAGCGCGGATCCGCGTTCATGCGGGTGCGGATGCTCCAGCCGGCCTCGGGCAGCACCCGCGCCGGCCTCCGCCTCGACCTGCAGCAAGCCCTCGTCGGTCGCGAGCGCCGGCGGCAGGATCAGGCGGTAGGTCCAGCGCACGAGGCTGCCCGGCTGCACGAGCCCGGTCGCCGCGAGCGCCTCCTGCGAGACGAGGAGGCGCGGCCCGAGGCCGATGCCGCTGGCGATCTTGTCGGGTTCGGAGACGCAGGCTGGCGCGAAATTCGACGGTGGCGTCGCCGACCGTCACGCGATCGCCGACCTTCATGTCGAGACGCGCCAGCAGGACCGGGTCGGCGGCGGCCCCGAAGGCGCCGTTCCGCTGCGCCAGAAGCTCGGCCGGCGGCAGCTGCGGATCGGTCTCGAGGGTTCCGACCGCCGGATAGGAGCCGTCGACGGCCTTCAACTCCACCAGCGCCGAGCCCTTGTCGCCGGCGATCGCCATGGCGCGAAGGCCCGCCACCGTGCCGACCTGGCCTTTGGCCGACAGAAACGCCCGCTCGGCCGGGTTGGCCTCCCGCTGGAGCAGCGAGAACGCCATGTCGCCGCCGAGGATGCGGCGGCCCTCCCGGCCGATGCCTTCGGTGAGCGACCGCGACAGGGAAGAGACGCCCGGCGATCGCCGCGACGCCGAGCGCGATGCAGGCGAGGAAGATGCCGAAGCCCCGCAGGCCGCTGCGCAATTCGCGCAACGCGAGACGCAGGATCAGCGGAGAGGCGGGCGTGCGCCGCGGGCGGGGCTGGGGAACCGAGAGGGTGCCGTGCATGAGGCC
Organism: uncultured Alphaproteobacteria bacterium; assembly: GCA_963837375.1. Classification (GTDB taxonomy): domain Bacteria; phylum Pseudomonadota; class Alphaproteobacteria; order Rhizobiales; family Beijerinckiaceae; genus Microvirga. The sequence goes on from CAWINL010000009.1 coordinate 45,479, forward strand.
GCCCCTAGGCCGAGACCGAGGTCGGAATCGACCTCGATGCGGCCGGAGCGCAGCCGCACCATGCGGTCGCAAAGGCGCGCCAGATTGAGGTCGTGCGTCACGAGCACGAGCGTGGCGCCGCGATCCCGCTTGAGCGCGAACAGCAGGTCGATGATCGATTGGCCGGTGCTCTCGTCGAGATTGCCGGTCGGCTCGTCCGCCACCAGAATCGCCGGATTGGGCACGATGGCGCGCGCAATCGCCACACGCTGCTGCTCGCCGCCCGAGAGTTGCGCGGGATAATGCTGGAGCCGGTGGCCGAGGCCGACCGCCTGCAACTCCGCCTCGGCGCGCTCGAAGGCATCGCGGCTGCCCGGCGAGTTCGAGCGGCAAGCGCGACATTTTCGAGCGCCGTCATGGTGGGAACGAGATGGAAGGACTGGAACACGATGCCGATGCGGCGGCCGCGAAAACGCGCCAGCGCATCCTCGTCGAGGGCCGCCAGATCGGTCCCCTCGACGACGATCCGGCCGCTATCGGGGCGCTCCAGTCCGGCCATCGTCATGAGAAGCGTCGATTTGCCCGATCCGGACGGGACCCACGAGCCCGACCGCTTCGCCCCTGGCGATATCGAGGCTGAGGCCCTTCAGGATATGCACCCGCGCCGCGCCCCGTCCGAGGCTCAAATCGACATCGTGCAGCGAAATGGCCTTGTCGTGCATGCCCGGTCACCCGATCTCTTGAGTTCTAAATTGGAAGTTCGACAAAAGAAGTCCGGCACACGTTCCGCCGGCTCCATCCGAACCATATGGGAAGCCATTCGATGAAGCGCCAACCCGGCCCATTCATGACGATCATTTTTGCGTGTGCGGCCGTCGCTCGGCGCGCGCCACGGCGGCTGCACCCCGGCCTTGGCGCAGAGCAAGCCCCTGTCACGATCGTGGCTCTGGGCGACAGCCTGAGCGCCGGCTACGGCCTGCCCGCCGAGGCCGCCTTCCCGGCCGTGCTGGAGAAAGCGCTGCAAGGCCAAGGGCCACAACGTCGAGATCGTCAATGCGGGCGTGTCGGGCGATACCGCCGTCGGCCGGGCTCGACCGGCTCGACTGGTCGGTGCCCGACGGCACCGACGGCGTCATCGTCGAACTCGGCGCCAACGACATGCTGCGCGGCCTCGACCCGGCGGTGCCGCGCCGCGCCATCGAGGCAATCGTCGAGCGCCTGAAGGCCCGGGGCATCCCGGTGATGCTCGCCGGCATGGTGGCGTCTCCCAATCTGGGCGCGATTACGCCCGGGCGTTCGACGGGCTCTATCCGGAGATTGCGAAGAAGCACGACCTTGTGCTCTATCCGTTTTTCCTGGATGGGGTCGCGGGCGAAACCAACCTCAATCTCCCCGACGGCCTTCATCCGACGGCCAAGGGGGTGGAGGTGATCGTTTCGCGCATCCTGCCCGTCGTCGAGAGCTTTCTCGCGACCCTCACAAAACGCTGACACGTCGTCGGCATCGTCACTGACCGCACGCGGAAGGCCATAGGGCCTTCCGCGAGGAGCCTTATCGATGGAATATCGCCGCCTCGGCCGCACCGACCTGAATGTCAGCCTGATCTGCCTCGGCACCATGACGTGGGGCCAGCAGAACACCGAGGCCGAAGGCCACGCCCAGCTCGATTACGCCCTCGACCAGGGCATCAACTTCATCGACACCGCCGAAATGTATTCGATCCCGCCGCGGCGCGGAGACGCAGGGCTCGACCGAGCGGATCATCGGCTCGTGGTTCAAGGCGCGCCGCAACCGCGACAAGGTCATCCTCGCATCGAAGGTCGTCGGCCGTTCGGCCAATACGTGGTTCCGTGACGACGGCTCGCCGACGCGAATTGTCCCGCGCGCAGATCGAGGAGGCCATCGACAAGAGCCTCAAGCGGCTCCAGACCGATTATCTCGACCTCTATCAGATCCACTTTCCCGATCGGCCGATGCCATGGGGCTCGAACCCGACCATTTTCCGGATGCAGGAGGGCCCGTCCCACCCGATCGAGGAGACGCTCCACGTCATGGGCGACCTCGTGAAGGCCGGCAAGATCCGGAATTTCGGGCTCTCCAACGAGAGCGCCTGGGGCACCATGACGTTTCTCAAGCACGCCGAGGCCCGCAGCCTTCCCCGCGTCCAGTCGGTCCAGAACGCCTACAATCTCCTCAACCGCACCTATGAGGTGGCGCTGGCCGAAATCTCGCATGCGCGAGCAGGTCGTCGCTGCTCGCCTATTCGCCGCTGGCGCAGGGCTACCTGACCGGCAAATATCTCGACGGCGCGCGTCCGGCCGGCACCCGCACGACCCTGTTCGATCGCGGCCAGCGCTATGAGAATCCGGTCGCCGAACAGGCGATCCGCAAATACATCGCGCTGGCGCGGGAATTCGATCTCGATCCGGCCCAGATGGCGATCGCGTTCGTCAATTCGCGGCCCTTCGTCGCGGCCAACATCATCGGCGCGACGTCGATGGAGCAGTTGAAAACGGACATCGCCGCCATCGGCGTCAAGATCTCGCCCGAACTCGAGGCGCGCATCGACGCGATCCACGTGGAGCATTGCAATCCCTGCCCGTGAGTGGCGCGGCCGGGAGCGGCTCCGAACCTGTTGATCGCCGCAATCGGCGCTTGTGGGGGCGAAGCCTTCGCCCCCATGATCGACCGCGACGACCCAGCGGCGTCCGGGAGGTTTCCATGCCACGGCTGTTCACCGGCATCGAGATTCCCGCGGAGATCGGACAGGCGCTCGCAGCCTTTCGCGGCGGCCTGCCCGGCGCCCGCTGGATCGATCCCGAATTCTATCACATCACCCTTCGCTTCATCGGCGACATCGACGAGCGCATGGCGCGCGAGGTCTATGCGGTTCTGGCGGAGGCGCGCGAGCGCGCAACGCTGACCGTCACGATCGAGGGCCTCGATACCTTCGGGGGCGGCAAGCCGCGCGCGGTCTTCGCCCGCGTGGCGCCGACGCCCGAAATCCTCGACCTGCAGGCCGAGCAGGAACGCCTCATGCGGCGCATCGGCCTGCCGCTCGAGGCGCGCAGGTTCACGCCCCACGTGACGCTGGCGCGGCTGCGCGCCGCCTCGCCCCTGGACGTCGCCGATTACTTCGTGGCGCGCGGACATTTTCCGCGGATCAGCTTCACGGCGGCGCGCGTGGCGCTCTTCTCGGCCAAGGATTCGGTCGGCGGCGGGCCCTACATCGTCGAGGCGGCATATCCGCTCGGGTAAGGCTGGACGAAACGGCCATGCTTCGTTACGGCGTTGCGCCATGTCATCGATCATTTTCCTCACCCACCCCGAAGTCGTCATCGATCCCGCGCAGCCCATCCCCGAATGGCCGCTCTCGGAGATCGGACGCGCGCGGATGAGCCGATTCGTCGGCATGCTGCCCGCCCGCCGCGTGACCGCCATCTATGCGAGCCGCGAGCGCAAGGCGATGGACGGCGCCGAAATGGTCGCCGAGGCTTTGGGCCTGCCCTTCCGCACCGCGCGGGATCTCGGCGAGAATGGCCGCGAATCCACGGGCTACATCGCGCCGCCGGAATTCTGGGAGGTGGTCGCGGAGTTCTTTGCCCACCCGACCCGCAGCGTGCGCGGCTGGGAGCGCGCCATCGACGCGCAGGCGCGCATCGTCCGGGCGGTGAGCCAGATCGCCGCGACCGAGCCAAGCGGCGGCGACATCGTGATCGTGTCCCACGGGGGTGTCGGCGCCCTTCTGACGGCGCATCTCCAGAAGGTCGAGATCGGCAAGGAAAGCCGCCCGTCCCATCCGGGCGGCGGATGTTTCCTGATCGTCGATCGCCAATCGCTTGCGATCACACATGACTGGCGGGCGATCGAGGACGGCCTGCCCGCATAAAGGTGCGCCGGACTCTTGAAACCGCCGCGCTGACGGCACATGACCAAAGGCAGCGCCACGAAAACGAGGGCCCGCCATGCCGAAACTGACCGACGAGGAACGCACCGCCCTGCTGCCTGCGCTCGAGGGCTGGGCGCTTGTGGAAGGCCGCGACGCCATTCGCAAGACCTTCGTGTTCGGCGATTTCAGCGAGGCCTTCGGCTGGATGACGCGGGTCGCCATGCAGGCCGAGAAGCGCAATCACCATCCCGAATGGTCCAACACCTACCGCAAGGTCGAGGTGACGCTGACGTCACACTCGGCCAAGGGGCTGACGCGCACCGATATCGAGCTGGCGCAGGACATGGATCGGTTCGCCGCCGGCATCGCCAACCAGGAGTAAACTCACTTCGGCTGCATGCGCAGCGCGCCGTCGAGGCGGATGGCTTCGCCGTTGAGCATGTCGTTTTCGATGATGCTGCGCACCAGCGTGGCGTATTCCTCCGGCCGCCCGAGACGGGACGGAAACGGCACGTTGGCCTCAAGCGACTTGCGGTAATCTTCCGCGATGTTGTCGAAGAGCGGGGTGTGGAACAGGCCCGGCATGACCGCCATCACGCGGATGCCGAAACCCGCGAGATCGCGCGCCACCGGCAGCGTCAACGCCAGCACGCCGCCTTTGGAGGCCGAATACCCTGCCTGCCCGATCTGCCCGTCCTGCGCCGCGACCGACGAGGTGTTGACGATGATGCCCGCGCCCGCCATCGGCCGTGACGGGGTCGAGCGCCGCCATCGCGGACGCGCATTTGGCGATCATCCCGTAGGTGCCCGATCAGGTTGATCTCGACGGTCCGGCGGAAGCTTGCGAGGTCGTGCGCGATCAGTTCGCCGGTTTCGCGTTTCTTGGTGACGGTGCGTCGCCCCGGCGCGATGCCGGCGCAATTCACCAGGATGCGCTCGACCCCGTGGGCGGCCCGGGCCTTCGCCAACGCCGCGTCGATCGAAGCCTCGTCGGTCACATCCGCCTGGCAGAAAAGGCCGCCGATCTCGCCGCGCCACGCGCTCGCCCGTCTCGGCATTCATGTCGAAGATCGCGACCCGGACGCCCTCGGCCGCCAGCATCCGCGCCGTCGCGGCTCCGAGACCGGAGGCACCGCCGGTGACGATGGCTGCCATAGATTTGTCGAGCTTCATGGGTCTTCTCCTGCGACAGACGATTCTGTGCGGCATTGCCGCCCGGTGCACATAAACGCCCGAAACGCGGATTGTCGAAGGAGTTCTGGGTTGGACGAGATATTTACGAAGCCGTTCACGAAAGCCGAGATGGACGCCATGCGCGGCGCCACTCGCGAGGAGGCGGCCATCCGACAGAGACTTCTGGGCCAAGCTGAAACGGCTGGGCGGGCGGATTCCCTTCGCCGAGGACCTGATCGCGGCCTATTATTGCGCGGTCGATCCCGCGACGCCGAATCGCGTGCGGATGATTCTCATGGGAGCCATCGCGTATTTCATCCTGCCCACCGACGCGGTGGCGGATTTTCTTCCGCTGCTGGGTTTCGCCGACGACGCCGCCATCCTGGCAGCGGCCATCACGCAGGTCGCAGGCTCCATCAAGCCCGAACACAAGGCGCGGGCGAAAGCCGCGTTGGGCGAGACGCTTTCCCCAGCGGAGCCATCGTGACGACGCTGCGCCCGCACATCCACCATCCGCAGAGCCGCGAGGCTCGACTGTGATTTTCTGCCATCTTTGAGCCGTTCTCCTCAACGTAAGTCCCGCCGACACCTTCGCGAAAATCCTGCGTTTAGGATTTTGATCTCGATTATTTCTGTTTAATCTTATTGCTTTTCGTTTTTATACGATATATTGTTTCTGTATTACTTCTTTTGGTTTCAGCACCATACGATTTCCTCCCAGCCTGAGGGGCCGTCTCACGACGGCCTCTCTTTTTTTGCCCCGGTTCCTCCGCCTCCGTCATTTCGCCGCAGCTTTTTTGGCCCGCACGGTGAAGAGTTCTTAACCATCCGGTGTATAGGCTGCGCCTCATGAATCTCGCATCCCTTCAGCGCGGCCTCGCCGCAGGCGTTCTCTGCGCCGTCGCCGCCTTCGGTGCCGCTCCCGAGGCCTTGGCCCAGAATCAGCGCCCGCACCTCCAAGCCGGCAGCAAAGCCCGCGCCCGCCAAACCCGCGGCGACACCCGCCAAGCCTGCCGCGACAGCCGCCACACCGGCGGCGAAACCCGCGCCGGCAAAGCCCGCAGCCGCCAAACCCGCGGCGCAGGCCGCCACGGGCCCCGGCGGCGCGTCGCTCCTGGCCTCCATGGGCGATTGGGGCGTCTACACGGCGCAATCGGGCCGCTCGAAAATCTGCTATGCGCTGACCCAGCCCAAGGATCGGCTGCCCAAGAATCTCAACCGGGACCCCGCCTACCTGTTCGTGTCGTTCCGCCCGGCCGAGAACGTCAAGAACGAGCTCGCGCTGGTGCTCGGCTTCGCCGCCAAGGATAACGGCCCTGCCAGCGCCTCCATCGGCCCCTCGTCGTTCGTGCTGATCACCAAGGATTCCAACGCCTGGTTGAAAAATCCGGCCGAAGAGGGCCAGGCCATCGCCGCCATGGGCAAGAGCTCCGGCGTCACCATCAAGGCCCAGTCGGCGCGCGGCAACAGCCTGACCGACCAATACTCCCTGAGCGGCTTCGCGGCGGCCCTCGACCGCGCCCGCAAGGAATGCTCCTGAGGCAGGCGGTCCGCCGCTTGGCGGAAAATATCCGCGCTCTCACGTTTCCGACGCAATCGTGTTATAGAGCGCGCTCGCATTCCACAAAACGCAAGGCATGATCTCCCATGGCGACGGCGCTCGACATCGCCAAGCGTAACTCCAACGCGGCTCCCGTGACCGTGAGCGACGCCGCGCGCGCCGCCGGCCTCGACACCCTCGCCATCGAGAAAAAGGCCGAGCTGAGCGTCGTTCCCGGCATGGCTCTGGGCGGCACCACCCTGGTGGGCCTCACCCGCGACCAGCTCAAGGACAAGCTCGGCGAGATCGGCGTGCCGGAGCGCGAGCGGAAGATGCGCGCGGCCCAGCTCTGGCACTGGATCTACCTCCGGGGCGCCAAAGACTTCACCGAGATGACCAATGTGGGCAAGGGCCTGCGCGCGGCGCTGACGCGAGGCCTATACGCTCGACCGCCCCGAGGTCGTCTCCGAGCAGGTGTCGAAGGACGGCACCCGCAAGTGGCTGATCCGCATGGCGCCGACGAGCGCCCACGACAAGGGCGCCGAGATCGAGTGCGTCTACATTCCCGAAACCGATCGCGGCACGCTCTGCGTGTCGAGCCAGGTCGGCTGCACGCTGACCTGCTCGTTCTGCCATACCGGCACGCAGCGCCTCGTCCGCAACCTGACGGCGGCCGAAATCGTCGCGCAGCTTGATGGTCGCCCGCGACCGTATCGGCGACTGGCCCGACCAGACCCCGCCCGATGACGGCTTCCTGCCCCGCGAAGCCCCGCGCTTCATCACCAATATCGTGTTCATGGGCATGGGCGAGCCGCTCTACAACACGTCGGAGGTGATCGATTCCATCGGCGTCATCGCCGACAATGAAGGCCTCGGCCTGTCCCGCCGCCGCATCACGGTCTCGACGTCGGGCGTGGTGCCGCAGATCGAGCGCCTCGGCGACCGAGGCCAACACCATGCTGGCGATCTCGCTGCATGCGGTGCGCGACGAACTGCGCAACGAGCTGGTGCCGATCAACCGCAAATACCCGATCAAGGACCTGCTCGATGCCTGCCGCGCCTATCCGGGCCTGTCGAATGCCCGCCGCATCACGTTCGAATACGTGATGCTGAAGGGCGTCAACGATTTGGACGCGGATGCCCGCGACCTCGTGCGGCTGCTGAAGGGCATTCCGGCCAAGATCAACCTGATCCCGTTCAATCCCTGGCCGGGCTCGAAATACGAATGCTCGGACTGGGACCGCATCGAGCGCTTCTCCGACATCGTCTACCGCGCCGGCTACGCCTCCCCGGTCCGCACGCCCCGCGGCCGCGATATCCTGGCCGCCTGCGGCCAGCTCAAGAGCGAGACCGAGAAGCTGCGCGCCCGCGCCCGGCTGATGCTGGAGCAGGGCATCGGGGCGGAGGGCGTTTATGCGCTGGGGGACAGCGAGTAGCGGGATCGTCGGCGCCGGTGCCGCGCGCCATCAGCGGCTGGATTTACTGGCGCATTGCAATCGGCGGACGGCCGCGCGTTCCCATGTTATAGCGGATTCATGACCCGCTACCTCCTCCTCATCCCGTTCGCCCTGCTGATCGCCATCGGCGCGAGCTCGCTGTTTCTGCTGATCGCCTCCGTTTTCGATCCGGTAATGGCCGTGCTGACCGGCAATACGCTGCTGGTGGGGTTCTGGAGCTTTCGTCGACGAGGTCTTCACGTCCGAGGACCCCGGACCCATCGTGGCGGCGGCGTTCGAGGCGGTGGGGCGGATCGTGTTCACGCTTCTGGTCTTCCCGCCCTTGCTCGTCGCGGTCCTGAGCGAGGTGATCCGCGCCCGCAGCGCCATCTGGTACGGCCTCGCCACGGGCATCCTGACGGCGGCGATTCCGTGGATTCTGCGCGGATCGGCCCGGATCGGATCGCCGGGCGAACTGCATGTGAGCTTCGTCCTCGGGCTCACGGGCGCGGTCGCGGGCCTCGTCTATTGGGCGATTGCCGGCCGCGACCCCGGCCGCGGCTCCTCCGCTACCGCGCCGACGTCGCCAGGATCCTGATCGCGAAGGCCGAGAACAGGCCCGCGAACGTATAATCGATGGTGCGCATGACGCGCGGCTTGCTGCGCAGAAGCGAGATCACCTTGTCGGCGAAGACGATCATGACCGCCGCCATGGGCGCCGTCAGCACGACGAAATAGATGCCGAGAAACACCAGTTTCTCGGGCCGCGAACGGGTCGCCCGGCCTGCACGAATTGCGGCAGGAACGTCACGAAGAACAGCACGATCTTGGGGTTGGTCAGGTTGATGCCGACCCCGACCAGGAACGTCTTCCAGAACGGCAATTCGGCCTTTTTCTCGTCCTTGACGCTCAGCGCCGAGCCGTTGCGGACGGCGTCGAAGGCGAGCCACAGCAGGTAGAGCGCGCCCACCACCTTCAGGATCATGAAGGCCGTGACGGAGGCGGCCAGCAGGGCCGACAAGCCGAGTGCCGCCAGCAGCGTATGGACGCAGCACCCGGCCATGGCGCCGAGCATCGCGGCAAGCCCCGCCTTGCGGCCGCCCGCCATGGTCTTTGCCAGAAACAGGCTCATGTCGGGCCCCGGCGTAATGAACAGCACCAGGCAGGCAAGCGAATAGGTCAGCAGGGTGGCGGGATCGGGCAGAAACGTCATGAGCGGCCTTCGGCGCGATATCGCGCTGACCGATCATGCCCGAATCGCCGGAGGCGCTACCAGACAAAAGCGACTTGTTGAACCGGGCGGATTGCCCCATTTGTGGAGCGTCTAGAGGCCGCAACGATTCGAAAGTCGAAACTCCATGATGGCGATGGCTCTGCCGAACCCGATCCGCGTGGCCTTGACGGGCTTGGTCCTCGCCTTCGGCCTCTCGGCCTGCGGGATCAACAACGTGCCGACCCTCGAGGAGCAGGCGAAATCGGCCTGGAGCGAGGTCCAGAACCAGTACCAGCGCCGCGCCGACCTCATCCCCAATCTGGTCGAGACCGTGAAGGGCTTTGCCCAGCAGGAGCGCGAGGTTCTCACCCAGGTGATCGAGGCGCGCGCGAAGGCGACCCAGGTCCAGGTCGACGCGTCGACCATCACCGACCCGGAGAAATTCCGGCAGTTCCAGGAAGCGCAGAACCAGCTCTCCGGCGCCCTGAGCCGCCTTCTCGTGACGGTGGAGCGCTATCCCGAACTCAAGTCGAACGCCAATTTCCTCGCGCTGCAATCCCAGCTCGAAGGCACCGAGAACCGCATCGCGGTGGCGCGGCGCGACTACATCGAGACGGTGCGGGCCTACAACACCGAGCTGCGGACCATTCCCGGGCCGCTGGATCGCCGCCATCCTGTACCCGGACGCCAAGCCGATGGAGACCTTCGCGGCGACCGCCGGTTCGGACAGGCCGCCGGCGGTAAAGTTCTAGCATGCCGGTCAGCGCCGTCCGGCTGGGGTCGTTCCTTCCATCCCGGTGGTGGGGCCGATCCGCGGCGCGGCTGATCGCTCTGGGCTTTCGCATTGTCCTCGGGGCCTCGACCTGCCTCCGCCCAGACCTTCCCGGCGCTGACCGGCGGGTGGTCGATCGCCGCCAACATCCTGAAGCCCGACGACCGCGCGGCGCTCGAGGCGAAACTCAAGGCGCATGAGGACAAGACCAGCGATCAGGTGGTGGTGGCCACCGTGCCGTCGCTCGAGGGCTACGAGATCGAGGATTATGCCAACCGTCTGTTCCGCCAGTGGAAGCTCGGTCAGGCGAAGACCAATAACGGCGCGTTGCTGCTGGTCGCGCCGAAGGAGCGCAAGGTTCGCATCGAAGTCGGCTACGGGCTCGAAGGAGCGCTGACCGACGCCCTGTCGCGGGTCATCATCGCCACCGCGATCGCGCCGCAATTCCAGAAGGGCGATTACGCCGCCGGCATCAATGCGGGGGTCGACGGCATGCTGTCGATCCTCACCGGCGATGCGGAGGAATGGCAGCGGCGCGCGGAGGTTCGGGCCGACGACAAGTCGGTGCCGATGTCGCTGTTGCATTTCGTCGTCATGGTGATCGTGATCGTCCTGATCCTGCGCTCGATGCGAAGCGGGCTCGGCGCCCAGCGCCACCGCACCCGAAACGGCCGCTGGATCACCACCGGGTCGGTCCTGGGCGGAAGCGGCTGGGGTGGCGGCGGCGGCGAGCTTCGGCGGCGGTGGCGGCGGGTTTTCCGGCGGCGGCGGCTCGTCGGGCGGCGGCGGCGCATCGGGGAGCTGGTAGGCATGATCTCGATCGAGGAACAGGACAGGCTGGCGCTGGCGATCCGCGAGGTCGAAAGCGATACCGATGGGGAGATCGTGCTGGTCGTCGCGCGCGCAGGCCGACGATTACCGGCTTTTTCCCGCTGCTCTGGGCGCTGGTGGCGGCGTTCTTCGTGCCCTGGCCGCTGATCTGGCTGACGCAGCTCGGCCCCGCCACGATCTTTCTCGTTCAGGCGCTCGTCGGCGCTCGGCCTTGAGCCTGCTGTTCTCGGTCCCGGCCATCCGCTGGGCCCTGATCCCGCCAGCGGTGAAACGAGCCCGCGCCCACGAGGCCGCGGCGCACGAATTCATGGCCCACGGGCTGACCCGCACGCGCCATCGCTCGGGCGTGCTGATCTATGTGGCGCGGGCCGAGCACTACGCCGAGATCCTGGTCGATACGGGCATTGCCGAGCGGGTCGGCGCGGAAGTCTGGAAGGACATCGTCGCGGCGCTCATCGAGGCCATCAGGGCGGGACAGGCCGGCCGGCGGCCTGATGAAGACGATCAGGGAGGTGGGCGCGATCCTCGCCGTTCACGCGCCGGCGCGGTTCGACGACACCGACGAATTGCCCAACAAGGTCATCGTGCTTTAGAGACCGCTAAAGGCCCTTGCTCTTGGCGGCGCCGAGGATCGCGCTCGGAATGTTGTCTTCCACCGTCTGCAGCAGAACCACGTAGCCGTCGCCCTTGCCCCGGGCCGTATCGAGCGACACCTGATAGCGCGCCGCGCCGCCGCGCCATTCCCCGACCCGGTTCATGCCGCGGACCACGTTGGCGTAAGTGACGGTGCGGCCCCGATTCTCGCCCCGGCCGATCTGCACGGTCTGGCTGCGGGAGACGGGCAGGATCCAGATTTCGGCGACCCGCGTGATGGTCTGCGGTGTGTCCCTGACCAAGATGGTCACCGTGCCGTTGGACTCGGAGATCTCGAGGTTGACCGGCAGCGGCCCGCCGGCCGTGCTGGTCGCCTTGATGGATGCCTCGACCCGCGCGCGATCGGAACCGATGCAGGGCTTGGTGCCGTTGACGATCATCTGCGGGGTATAGACCTGCCGGTCGCTGCGCGATTGCGCGTAGGCCTTCTGGCGCGCCGTGAAGGCCGAATGGGCGAGCGTGTCCTTCCAGCCGAGATAATCCCAGTAATCGACCGGGAACGACAGGGCGACGATGTCGGGCTGGCGCGCGAGATCGGCCAGCACCGCATCGGCCGGCGGGCACGAGGAGCAGCCCTGGCTGGTGAACAAGTTCGAGAACGGCGCGGGGCGGCTCCGCCAGAGCGGGCCGAATCAGGAGGGCGAGGCCGGCAAGCGACCACGAAAAGCTTCAGGCGTGAAACCATGATGGGCTGCATGGAACACGAAACGACGCCGCAGGGGAACTCACTTTAGCTTGAGGCAGCTGGGGGCGACCTGTCGGGGCCGGGCACGCGCCAGCGCCGGTGCATCCACAGCCATTGGGTCGGATTTTCGCGAACCCAGCCCTCGACGACGCTGGTCATGGCCTGCATGGCGCCCTGCACGTTGATCTGCCCGTCCGCATCGCGGGGAAGCGTCGAGCGCCGGCGTCAGTTGCAGCCGGAAGCGGTGATTGGGCAGGCGGATGACGCGGACCCCATGGACCGGGCAATCGAACCGGCGGGCGAATTTGCCCAGGATCGGGTTGACGAGGGCGGGCCGTCCCATGAAATCGACGATCACGCCGCGGGTGAAATGCTGGTCGATGAGCATGCCCAGATGGCCGCCTTTTTCCAGCGCCCCCTGCATGGCGAACGCCGCGCCCTGGCGGGCCGCTTCCAGCCCGCCCATGGTGCCGGAGCGGATTTCATGGAGCACGCGGGCGATCGCCGGATCGTTGGGGGCGCGGAACACCGCCGTGGCATCGAGCCCGAAGCGGGCGGCGCAGATCGCCGGCAATTCCCAATTGCCAAGATGGGCCGAGAAGATGATGCCGGGCTTGCCGTCGTCCCGCAAGGCCAGAAAATGCTCGATGCCGTCGACTTCCGTCCGGCCCGGCACGGCGCTGTCCGGGTCGAAATCGAACAGCGTTCGCCAGATGCGGATATTCGCCCGCCGGTGCGGCCCAGATTGTCCCAGGCGCCCTTGGCGATCGCCCGCGACCTCGGCGTCCGACTTTCTCCGGGTAGGCGGCCCGAATGTTGGCAAGCGCGGTCTTGTGGGCGGGCAGCAGCGGACCGATCAGCCGGGCGATTGCCGGCCCCGAGGCCGCCGGAACGCTCGGGCCCGATCAGCCGCGCGAAGCCGAACACCGCGCGCACGAGCCCCACCATGACCATCTCGATCAGGCGGGAGAGCGCGGCTGCGCCGTTTCGTGGGGATGTGCCAACGATCTCGTCGCCGTCCCGCTCTAGAACGTCACCACGATCTTGCCGAAGGCCTTGCGGCTCTCCAGCCGCTCGAGGCCTTGCTGGAAATCCTCGAGCGGGAACACCGAGTCGATGACCGGAGCCATGCCGCCCGCCATCTTGTCGAGGGATTGGCCGATATTCTCGATCCGGCAGCCGAAGGAGCCGAAGATCCGGTATTGCTGCTGGAAGAGCTGCATCAGGTTCATGGTGGTGGAAACACCCGAGGTCGAACCGCAGGTCACGAGGCGGCCGCCGCGCTTCAGGCAGAGCAGCGACCCGTTCCAGGTCTCGGCCCCCACATGCTCGAACACCACATCGACGCCTTTGCGCTTGGTGAGGCGGCGCACCTCGCCTTCGAACCGCTCGGTGCGGTAATTGATGACGAAATCGGCGCCCAGCGCCTTGGCCTTGGCGCCCTTCTCGTCGTCGCCCACCGTCGTATAGACCGTGCAGCCGATGGCCTTCGCCATCTTGATGGCGGCCGTGCCGATGCCGGACCCGCCCGCATGGACGAGGATCGATTCGCCCGCCTCCAGCTTGGCGTTGTCGAACAGCATGTGTTGCACCGTGCCAAACCCGATCGGCGCACAGGCCGCCTGCTCGAACGAGACACCCTTCGGCACCGCGATCACGAGGCGCTCGGGCCGGTTGACGTATTCGCGCGCGAAGCCGTCGATATGAAAGCCCATGATGCCCGCGACGTTCTCGCAGAGATTGTCGCGGCCTTCGCGGCAGGCCTTGCAATGGCCGCAGGTCTCGGCGCCGTACATGGTCACCGGATCGCCGACCTTGAACCGCGTGACGCCTTCGCCCACCGCCGCGATTTCGCCCGAAGCCTCGACGCCCACCACCTGGGGCATCTTGCGCTTGGCGAACGCCATGCCGCGAAAGCCCCAGACGTCGAGATAGTTGAGCGCCAGCGCACGCACCCGCACCTGCACCTCGCCGGCGGCGGGGGGCGGCGGAGCATCTATCTCGGTGATGCGAAGATCGCGGTCGCCGAAGAGCTGAAGGGCACGCATGAGAGATTCCATTGTGAGCGTCGTCCCCGGTTTCATCGGGACCCGCACGGAGGGCGAAGCCAAGCCGAAAGCGCGGGCGGCCGGAAAAACCCGGCCCTGACGGAATGAAGCTGCTAGCGGCGGCTTAATGGGCCAGCCTCAGAATGACAAGCTCCGCGCGTCGCTGCCGAGCCGGATGAGAGGCCGATAAGGCCGGGCCGGGCGCTAGCGTCCGGCGATGTGCCGTTCCGCGAGCAATATTGCCAGACAACTGGAAGCGTGGACGATTTTTCCGTTCACCACTCCCTCGACCGCATCGGACAAGGACATTTCCACGGGTTCGATATATTCACCCGGATCAGGCCGCGATGGTGTGGGGGCGAGGCCCTCGGCCAGGAAGAGGTGGCTCGTCGAATTCACACCGGCGGTGAAGGGTTGAACGACGGTCAGAGGTGTCAGCCGCGTTGCCGCGAATCCGAGTTCCTCGGCGAGTTCACGATGCGCCGCCGCCGTGGGCGTTTCCCCCGGTTCGATCGCCCCGCTTACCGCCTCAATGCTGTAATCCCCCAGGGCATGGCGGTATTCTTTCGCGAGGATGAGCGTGCCCGAGGAGGTGAGCGCCACCACATTGACCCCCGCGGGCTTGGTCACCACCGCATAACTGCCCCTATGCCCGTCCGCGAAATGCACGTCATCCAGACGGACATGCGTCCACGGATCTTCATAGATGGTCTCGGAAGAGGTGGTCTTGCCGCGCATCGAAAAACTCCATCAGGCGCAGAGGTCTATCCCGGCGTCTCTTGTTTCTTCAAGGGGCGTCGAAATACGCGAATGGTTTCGGCAAAGACGTCGGCAATATTTATGTGCCCCACCATCCCGCGCGAACCGCCCGGCTTGACGGTCTCCCCATTATCGATATTATTATTGATAATAACTCATTCTGGGGAGCCGATGTACGCCGCACCCATCAAACGGCCCCGCGACGTTGTCTATGACACGGTCAAGCGGCGCATCATGATGAACGAGATGAACCCGGAGGTCGCGTTGACCGAACTCGGGCTCGCTCGGGAATTGGGGTGCAGCCAGGGCACCGTTCGGGAGGCGCTCTTCCGGCTGCAGGAGGATGGACTCGTAGCCCGGGCAGGACATCGCGGCACGACCATCACCCGCATCGACCCCGAGGAAGCCGACGAAATCCTGGCGCTCCGCCGCCGGATCGAGATCCGCGGGGCCCCTCGCGCAGCGCAGAACGCCACGCCGGAGTCGATCGAGCGGCTGAGGGACATCCAGGCCGACATGGAGATTGCGGCGCGCAAGGGCGACGAATACGGGCTCATCGAACTCGACATGGTGTTCCACCTCACCATCTTCCGGCTCTCGGGCCTCGAGGCCCTCGAACAGATCCTCACTCGCTGCACCCTGCATTCGCACCGATCGAAGCTCTGGGCGCCCGGTCATCGCCGGCCTCTGCTCGACACCGCTCTGCGCCACCGCCCCCTCATCGATCTTCTGGCCGCCGGCGACGGCGCTGGTCTTGCCCGGGCCATCGGCGAGCACATCGACACCATCGTCACCCGCGAGGATCGAACCATCGTGAGCCCTGCCGACGCGACGCCCTGGATCGATCCGCAGATGGATGCCATCCTGCGTCGGCTTCGCGCCGAGCCTGCGATCGACCTCGGTGCCCTGCCCGTCGCCGAGGCGCGCGTCCTGTCCGACGCGGCGACGATCCCGTGGAGCGACGGCGCACCGGCGATACCGGTCGAAAACCTTGCGATCAGGAGCGGCGAGCATGTGCTCCGGGCGCGCCTCTATCGACCGGTGGGTCAAGGGACGCTGCCCGTCATCGTGTTCGTGCATGGCGGCGGCTGGACCTTCGGTTCCATCGACACCCATGACGGCACGATGCGCAACCTCGCGGTGGAATCCGGCTGCGCGGTGCTCGGCGTCGATTATCGTCTCGCGCCGGAGCACCCGTTTCCAGCGCCCCTCGACGATGTGCTGGAGACCATCGCGTTCGTGGAACGCGGCGGGCTCGGCACCGGCTTCTCCAATTCGGACATCGCCATCGCGGGCGATTCCGCAGGCGCGAATCTTGCATTGGCGGCGTTGATGGCGAGGCGGGATGCGGGGCAGAAGAAACTTGGCGCCGCGGCCTTGTTCTACGGCTGCTATGAGCCCGATTTCAGCACCGCGAGCCACGCCGCGTTCGGCGGCGGCGATTATCTGCTGACCACCGAAAAAATGCACTGGTACTGGGGCAATTTTCTAGGGTCTGAGCGTCACGACACCACGAGCCTCGCGGCGCCTTCGCGCGGCGATCTGGCGGGATTGCCGCCGCTCTACCTGTCGGCCGCCGGACTCGATCCCTTGCGGGACGACACGCTCGTTCTCGCGGCGCGCCTCACCGAGGCAAGCGCCTCGTTTCGCTACGATCACTTTCCCGGAATCGTGCATGGCTGCCTGCGCATGACACGGGAGCTCGATGCCGCGCGCCGCATGATCGCGGCGGGCGGGCGCTATGTTGCCCATCACCTCAACGATAAAACAACGGGAGGATTACAACCATGGAACGTCGCGAATTCATCAAGCTAGCGGGTGCCGCAGCGCTTGCGGCTCCGCTTGCAAGCCCCGCCATCGCGCAAGGCGCGACGAATGTGCGCTGGTGGTATCATTTCGACAACCCGCAGCATTCGCCCGCCGAACTCGTGTCGAAATTCGAAGCCGAGAATCCCGGCATCAAGATCCAGGCCGAAAGCATTCCGTGGGGCGGCGGCAACGATTATCAGACGCGCCTCTTCGCAGCGCTCGTGGCCGGCAACGCACCCGACTGCGCGATGGTGCGGCTGTCATGGCATGCGCGCCTGCAACTCATGAAGGCGCTTGAGCCGCTCGACAGCTTCATCGGCGGTTGGGCCGGACGCACCGACATCGCCGACAACATCTGGAAGATCAATCGCGGCGCCGACGGAAAGCAATATTACCTGCCGCTGCAATATGTCGTGCTCTACCTCTATTACCGGCCGGATCTCTTCGCCAAAGCCGGCCTGAAGCCGCCGACGAATTTCGAGGAGTTCCGCAGCGCGGCGAAAGCCCTCACCAAGGACGACATCTCGGGCTTCGGCCTGCGCGGGGGGGCCGGCGGCTTCGACCATTGGGGACCGTTCGTTCTCGGCGGCGGCGCCTCCTTCGAGAAGGGCGGCATGGTGACCGAGAAGGCGCTCGCGGCCAATCGCTGGTTCGTCGATCTCGCCACCAAGGACAAGGTGGTGCCCGCCTCCGCGCCGACCGACAGCTTCCGGCAGATCGTCGATGCGTTCAAGGCGGGCCGCACCGCCATGACGATCCACCATGTGGGCTCGGCCAACGAGATCGTCGGCGTGCTGGGCGACAACGTCTCGGCGGTGCCGGTGCCGCGTGCGCCGGACGGCAAAGGCTGGACCTATTTCGGTGACGAATTGAATGCGGTCTTCGCCTCCAGCAAGGCCAAGGAAGCAGCGTTCCGCTGGTGCCGCGTTCCTGTCGACGGCGGAGAACAACGTCGTGCTGAACAAGTTCACCGGACAATTGCCGATCGCCACCTCGGCCGCGGCGAACTGGACGCTGCATCCCAAGCGCTTCGTGGATGCCAGCATCGCCTCGCTGCCGATTGCCGCGTCGTTGCCGGATTCGCCCAAGACGCCGGATTTCATCGCACGCGTCTGGCCCACCAACATGCAGCGCGCGCTGCTTGGCCAGATCCAGCCGGACGACATGATGCGCGCCATCGAGCAGCACTTCAACGGCTGAGCAGATCGCGGGATCGGTTCGCCGATCCCGCCTTCCGGACGACCGGGTTCGCGGTGATATCGCTTCCCGGCACCGCTATTTCAGGAACAATATTGTGTCATCCATTGCCGCAATCGAGCGTCCATATTCGACCCGGCGTCGCCGCCGGGTCTGGACGCCGTTCTGGTTTCTTCTGCCGGCGATCCTCATCACCTGCGGCGGTCGTTCTGCTGCCGGTGGCGCAGACCGCGTGGCTCAGCATGCAGAATTATCTGCTGTACGATCCATCGAGCGCGGCTTTCATCGGCATCGGGAATTTCGTCGCCATCGCCAACGACGAGGTGTTCTGGATCTCGTTGTGGAACTCGCTCGTCTGGATCGTCGGCGTGGTCGGCCTGCAATTTCTGCTCGGCCTCGGCGCGGCGCTGCTTCTGAACCAGAGCTTCTGGTGGCGCGGGTCTCGCCCGTTCCCTCATCATCATCCCGTGGGCGCTGCCGAGCGTCATCATCGGGCTGATGTGGACATGGATGTACGATTTCAATCTCGGCGTCATCAACGACATGTTGATCCGCATCGGCATCCTCGATGCGCCCATCGCCTGGCTCGCGCGGCCCGACACCGCTCTCGCCGCCGTCATGCTCGCGCTGATCTGGCAGGGCTTCCCGTTCTTCGCCGTCACGATTCTCGCCGGATTGCAGACGGTGCCGGCGGAACTCTACGAGGCGGCGGAGATCGATGGCGTCACGCCGTTTCAGCGCCTCATCTACGTCACGCTGCCCTCCATCGCCGACGTGCTGGCGACCGCGCTCCTGCTGCGCACCATCTGGGTGGCCAATTCCCTCGACGTCATTCTGGTGATGACCGGGGGCGGACCCGGCTATGCCACCCACACCCTGCCGCTCTACTCGTTCCTGCGCGCCTATAGCAGCATGGAATTCGGCTATGGGGCGGCGCTCGCGCTGGTCCTGACATTCCTGCTTCTGGCTGTCGTGTGGCTCTATGTGCGGCGGGCCTCGAAGGGATTGGAACGATGATCGACCGTCGATCCCGCACCCGCCGGCTCCTCGAGGTCGAGCTGCCGGTCCTGCTCGTCGTGCTGTTCGCCATCGCGCCCTATGCGTGGATGATCCTCACATCGATCAAGCCGCAGGCGGAGCTTTCGATCTGGCCCGTGCAATATCTGCCGCGCGAAGGCACGCTGCAGCACTATCGGGACCTCATCAGCCGCACGAGCTTCGCGGGCAATCTCGGCAACAGCATGGTGATCGCCTGCGGCTCGGCGCTCATCGGCCTGGGCGTCAGCATACCGGCGGCCTATGCGTTCTCGCGGTTCCGGTTTACCGGCAGGCGGCAGCTCATGACGGCGTTTCTCGTCATCAACATGTTCCCGATCGTGCTTCTGATCATCCCACTCTTCCTATTGATGCGGACGCTGGGCCTCATCGACACGTTCTTCGGGGTCATTCTCGGCCACTCGACCTTCGCCATCCCGTTCGCGATCTGGATGCTGACGAGCTATTTCAATGCGATCCCGAAGGATCTCGACGAAGCGGCGATGATCGATGGCGCGAGCCGGTTCGACACGATCAGGCTCGTGGTCCTGCCGCTGGTGATGCCGGGCGTCGTCACCGCCGGCATCTACATCTTCATCACCTCCTGGAACGAATATCTCTTCGCCATGATGCTGTCGGGACAGGCTGTTCGAACGGTCACGGTCGCGCTCCAGCTCTTCATCGGCGAATTCACGATCCAGTGGGGATTGCTGACCGCCGGCGGCACGCTCATCGCGCTGCCGGTGACGATTCTCTTCCTTCTCGTTCAAAAACGGCTCGTGGGGGGACTCACGGCCGGCGCGGTGAAATCATGACCATGTCCAACGCCATCGGGGTGATCTCGATGTTCTACGCCCGCCCCTTCACGCGGGAACATTTTTCGACATTCTCGCGCATGAAGCGGGCGGGAGCGGACGTGGTCGAGCTCCTGGTGCCCGAACCGGGCGAACTCGATCTTAAGGAAACCCGCGCTGCGATCGAGGATGCGGGACTGAGCGTGGTGCTGGCGGCCCGCGTCAACCTCTCGCGCGGATCTTGCGAGCGCCGACGAGGCCGCGAGCCGGGCAGGAACGGCCTATCTGGAGGCTTGCGTCGATATCGCGGCGGCTTTGGGGGCACCCATCGTCGGCGGCCCGCTCTATGGCGCGCCGCTCGTCTTTGCGGGACGTGCGCCGTCACCTGTGGATGAGCGCGAACGTGCGCGACGGATCGCCGCCGTTGTCGCCGGACTGAAACAGGCCGGTCGCCGGGCCGCCGATGCGGGTGTGACGTTCGGCGTCGAACCCCTCAACCGGTTCGAAACCGACATCGCCAATACGGCGGGTCACGCGATCGAGATCGTCGAGGCAGTCGCGTCTCCCGCGGTCGGCGTCATGCTCGATACCTTCCACATGAACATGGAGGAGTTCGACCTGCCCTCCGCGATCCGGCGAACCGGGTCAAGGCTCGTTCACTTCCAGGCCAACGAGAACAACCGCGGCTTCGTCGGATCCGGTCACATCGACTGGCCGTCCATCGCCCGCGCGCTCCATGACGTCGTCTACAAAGGCCCTATCGTGCTCGAACCCTTCCGCCGCAGCGATGAAGGCGCCGGTGTCACGCTCGCCCAGTGGCGTGCGCCCGCCGCCGATGAGGATGCCGAGCTTGCCGCCAGCATCGCGTATCTGCGGGGCGCGCTCATCTTCGCCGGAAAGGCCGCCGCATGAGCACGCTTCGCATCGGCTGGATCGGCTGCGGAACGCACGCCAACGAGATGCTCCTGCCGCAGCTCACCCGCCACGACGTGCGGATCGCCGCCCTTTGCGATTCCGACCCGCAGCGCCTCGCTGCGACGGGCGCGCGCTACGGCGTGGCGGCGGACGACCTCACGACCGACTGGCGCCACCTTCTGGAGCGCCAAGACATCGACGCGATCGGTCTCGCGGTCGGCCCGAAGGGTCATTACGAGATCGGCCTCGCGGCGGTCGCGCGCGGGCTGCCCGTCTTCATCGAGAAACCCCCGGCGCCGACCGCCGCCATGGCGGAAGAACTGGCGGCGGCCGCCTCGAAGGCCGGCGTGCCTGTCATCGTCGGCTTCATGAAGCCCTATTCGACCGCAAACCGGATCGCCCTCAACGTCGTCGGCTCGGAGGAGTTCGGGGAGTGCGCGAGTTTCCTCGGGCAATACATGACGGCGCCCACCTATTTCGCCAAGGACCCGGATTATTCCGGCTTCTACCTGCATCATTGCGTGCATTACTTCGACCTCGTTCCGCGCCTGATGGGACCCGTCGCCGATGTAAGCGCGCGGCGGCACGAGATGGCGCCCGGCAAGCTTCTGCTCCATGTGGATTTCCGCTTTCGAAGCGGCGCCATCGGCACGCTCGTGATGGGAACGCATCAGTCGCGCGGGACACCGATGGAATGGTGGCAGGTGATGGGCGACCATCGCCGCGTCGAGGTCCGAAACGTCCATGAGGTCCGCTATTTCCGCGCTCCGCCCTTCAAGGTGTCGGACGCGAATGCGACCTTGCGCGACGGCGAGGACACGCTGGTCTGGGAGCCGAACCTGACGGCCGCCGCCAACGAGGACCACAAGGGCTATCACGCGCTACTCGGCGATTTCGTCAGGGCCGCGCGCGGCGACGTGACCGCGGCGCCCACCATCGAGGACGGAGCGCGCGCGATGGCGCTTCTCGAACGCGTGATCGCAAGCGCGACCTGAACCTGGAGAACTGGCTGGTGGTCGGCGTATTCCGAGTGCGCATCCGCCGGGCGCTGCCGATAATCAGCCGGCGGCGGTCGCGCCGCTGAGGCTGCGCGCCGGATAGCGCAGGGTCGGATCGAACGGATTGAGACGTTCGGCGATCCGTCGGCTTCCTTCCGCAGAAGCTGCACCACGATGGGAAGCCGGTCGTCCTTCAGCCGCTCGGCCAGCGTGCCGATGCTCAACGCCGCAACCGCGCGACCCTCCGCATCGAGGATCGGAACGCCGACGCCGGCCATTCCCGGGATGAGCCCGGTATTGATGTTGGCCCATCCGAGTTGCCGCACCTGGTCGACCTGCATGCGCAACCCGACCTCGTCGAGAAAGCCCCGATCGAGCAGCCGCGGAACGTTGAAGCGGATGACCGCCTCGCGCTCGCCGTCGGGAAGGAACGCCAGCATGGCAAGGCTTCCCTTGGCCGATCCCGAGCGGCACCTTGCCGCCGATATCGCCGGTGAACGACCGGATCGGAAACGGGCCCTCGATGCGATCGAGGCAGACGGCGTCGAAGCCGTTGCGCACCAGCAGGAAGATGGTGTCGCCCAAGGTAGCCGAGAGCCGCAGCAGCGCCGGGCGGGCGAGATCGCGAAGGCCGTCGGCCTGACCGGCGCGGGCCGCCAACACGAAAAAACGCCAGAGCGAGACGATATTTCCGGCTGCCGGCCACCTGCTCGACGAAGCCTTCGGCGATCAGCGCCTTCAGCGCCCGGTGGGTGCTCGGCTGGTTCAAGCCGCTCGCGGCCGCCACGTCGGTCAGCCGCATGCCGCCGGAATCCCCGGTTGCCAGCACCTTCATGACGCCGAGCGCCCGCCGAATCCCTGAGCTGTCCGCTTCTTTCATTCTGAAAACAACCCGCTGATGCTGCCCTGATTATTCCACTGAATGGAATAAAAATCAAAAAGATTTCCTCCATGTGGAATCCTTGCATTGACTCTGCGCGCCCGTTCCAGCCGTCATCCGGAGCAGGCTAAGGGATTGCTTGTCCCCCGCGGCCCGAACCGAATGCAGGATCGGAGGATCACGTGGCCTTTCTGGCGCTTGAGCGGGTTTCGAAGCATTACGGGAACATGGCGGCTGTCGACGACGTCGCGCTCACCATCGCAGAAGGGTGAGTTCGTGTCGCTTCTCGGTCCCTCCGGCTGCGGCAAGACCACGACGCTGCAGATGATCGCCGGTCTGGTGGAGCCCTCGGCCGGGCGCATCACCCTCGACGGCCGCGACATCACGCACGAGAAGCCGCAACAAACGCGGCCTCGGCATCGTCTTCCAGAGCTATGCGCTCTTCCCGCACATGACCGTCGCCGAGAACGTCGCCTTCGGCCTCGAGATGCGCCGGGTTCCGCGTCCGGAACGACAGCAGCGCGTGCGCGAGATGCTGTCGCTCGTCCAGCTCTCGGCTTTCGCCGACCGCTATCCGCGCGAGATGTCCGGCGGCCAGCGCCAGCGCGTCGCCATCGCACGCGCGCTGGTGATCGCGCCGCCGGTTCTGCTGCTCGACGAACCGCTCTCCAATCTCGACGCCAAGCTGCGCGAGGAAATGCAGTTCGAGCTTCGCCGCATCCAGCGCAAGGTCGGCACCACCACCATCATGGTGACGCACGATCAGGCCGAGGCGCTCTCCATCAGCGACCGCGTGGTGGTGATGGAGCAGGGCCGCATGACCCAGGTGGATGCGCCCTACAGGCTCTACGAGCAGCCCTCGAACGCGTTCATCGCCTCCTTCGTCGGCAAGACCAATCTCATCGCCGGGACCTGGCGGCGCGAGGGCGGTGCCGGCGCGGTCGATCTGCACGGCCTGCGTCTCGAAGCGCTCGTCGCGGACTTTCCCGACGGGACGCCCGTCACCATGTCGATCCGCCCGGAGAAGATCCTGCTGCGCAAGGCCGGCGAAGGACGGCTCGACGGCGCACATCGCGAGCCGCTTCTTCCTCGGCAGCCAATGGCTGTTCACCGTGGACACGCCCGTCGGCGCGATCGACGGTGGCGATCCCCAACCAGGGCGAAGAGCCGCCCGCGGAGGGCGCATCCGTCGGTCTGGATTGGCAGCCCGCCGATCTGCGCGTGATCTCCGCGACGAGCCGGTGAGGAGCGCCGCAATGACACCACGGCCGCCATCGTCCCGCGCCTTGACGCCCTGGCTTCTGGCGGGCCCGGGCGCGCTGTTCTTCGCCGGCATGATCCTGCTGCCGCTGGCGCTTACGGTCATCCTGTCGTTTCGCGCCTACGATCATGCGACGGGCATCAAGGACACTTACACGCTCGCGCATTACATCGCGGTGGTGACGGACGAGTATTATCTCGGGATCTTCTGGCGCACCTTGCGCATCGCCGCGCTGACCACGCTGATCTGCGCGATCATCGGCGCGCCCGAGGCCTACATCCTGGCGCGGATGCGCAATCCGTGGCGCTCGGTCTTCCTTCTCGTCATCATCGGACCGCTGCTGGTCTCGGTGGTCGTGCGCGCCTTCGGCTGGAGCATGCTGCTCGGTTCGCAAGGCCTCGTGAACCAGGCCCTGCAGCTCGTGGGCTTGCCGAGCGCGCGGCTTCTCTACACCGAAACCGCGATCGTCATCGCGCTCGTGCACGTGATGCTGCCCTTCATGGTGATCCCGATCTGGACCGCGCTGCAGAAGCTCGATCCGATGGTCGAGGCCGCCGCCTGGACGCTCGGCGCGTCGCGCTTCGCGGCCTTGCGCCGGGTCGTGATGCCGCAGGTCATCGCTCGGCATGCTGTCCGGCTGCCTCATCGTGTTCGGCCTCTCGGCCAGCGCCTTCGCGATTCCCGGCCTGCTCGGAGGCCGCAGGCTCAAGATGGCGGCGACGCTCGTCTACGACGAATATCTGCACGAGCTGAACTGGCCGCTCGGCGCCGCCATCGCGATCATCGTTCTCGTCGCCAACCTGCTCATCATGCTGGCCTATAACCGCATGGTCGAGACCAGGGCGCGACGGATGCTCGGGTGATCGCGATGCAAAAGAACGGACCGCTCGCCCTCATCTTTCACAGCCTCGTCGTGGCATTCGTCCTCGCGCCGCTGCTGATCATCTGCCTCGTGGCGTTCACGCCCGAGAACACCCTGTCGCTGCCGACCACGGGCATCTCGCTGCGCTGGTTCAAGGCGGTCTTCGCTCATCCGGATTTCGTCGCATCCTTCTGGAACAGCATCTGGCTCGCGACCCTGTCGGCGACGCTCTCGGTAGCGCTCGCCGTTCCCGCGGGCCTTGCCATCAGCCGCCTCGATTTCCCGGGACGCGATGCGCTGAACGCGCTGTTTCTCTCGCCGCTGATCATCCCGCATCTCGTGCTCGGCGTCGCCTTCCTGCGCCTGTTCGCGCTGGTGGGCGCGACCGGCAGCTTCGCGTGGCTGGTCGCCACCCACATCGTGATCGTCACGCCCTATGTCCTGCGGCTCGTGCTGGCGGCCCTGTCCGGACTGGACCGCAGCGCCGAGCAGGCGGCCATGACGCTGGGCGCGAGCAGCTGGACGACGTTCAGGCGCGTCACCGCGCCGATGATCCTGCCCGGCATCACCGGCGGCTGGCTGCTCGCCTTCATCAACAGCTTCGACGAGCTGACCATGTCGATCTTCGTCACCGCGCCCGCGACCGTCACGCTGCCGGTGCGGATGTACATGTACGCGACGGAATCCATCGATCCGATGATGGCGGCGGTCTCCGCACTGATGATCGCGCTGACGGCGGTCGCCATGCTGGTGCTCGACCGCGCCTTCGGCCTCGACAAGATCCTCGTCGGTCAACGCTAGGGCGGATGCAGCATGGCCCTCCTGAAACGCCTCGCCAGACGCGATCTTCCCGTCATCCCGTTCATCCTCGACGGCGTGCGCGTGCGAGGGCCGCGCCGGCGACACCATCATGACCGCCGCCCTCACGCTGACCGACCAATTGCGCCGGGAGCGATTTTTCCGGCACGCCCCGCGCCGGCTTCTGCCAGATGGGCGCGTGCCAGGATTGCTGGGTCGCTTGCCGCAGACGGCCGTCGGTTGCGCGCCTGCACGACGCGCGCTGGAGCCCGGCATGGACCTTCGCACGCGACCGGAGAAGCGGTCGTGACCCCGCTTGCTGCGACCGCTGATCGTCGGCGCCGGACCGGCCGGAATTCGCGCCGCGGAGGTTCTGGCGAAGGCGGGCATACGCCCGCTCCTCGTCGATGAAGCGCCGCTCGGCGGCGGGCAGATCTATCGCCAGCGCCTCGTTCCCGACGAACGTTCGCCGCGCGATCTCTACGGGTCTGAGGCCCGCAAGGCGACGGCGTTGCACGAGACCATCGCGGCGCTTGCCGACCGCGTCGATTACTGGCCGCAGGCTTTGGTCTGGAACATCGGCGGCAATGTCGCCGACATCGCGGTCGCCGGCCATAACCGCCGCGCGGATTTCACGCATCTCGTCCTGGCGACCGGCGCGACGGACCGCGTGCTGCCCTTCGCCGGCTGGACGACGCCCGGCGTCTTCAGTCTCGGCGGCGCGCAGGTCGCGCTGAAATCGCAAGGCTGCGCCATCGGCGAGCGGGTGGTGTTTCTGGGCTCCGGCCCGCTGCTTTACCTCGTCGCCTGGCAATACATGAAGGCGGGCGCAAAGGTCGAAGCCGTGCTCGACACCGCGCCCTTGTCGGCCAAACTCAATCTCCTGCGAGGTCTTGCGCTGCAGCCGGGCGTGATCCTGCGCGGCATGCGCTATGCGGCGGAGCTCGTGGCGCGCGGCGTGCCGGTTCGCTATGGCGTCGAACCCGTTCGCGTCGAAGGCGACGCGCGCGTCACGGCCATCGTCGTGGCAGGAGCGCGGCGTTGAGAAACGGATCGCCTGCGACGCGATAGGCTTCGGCCTCGGACTGCGATCGGAGACCCAGCTTGCCGACCTCGCCGGCTGCCGGTTCCTCTTCGACACACGTGATCGGGCCTGGCGTCCGGAGCGCGATGCAGCCGGGCGCACCAGCGTTGCGCGGGTCTATATCGCCGGGGACGGCGCCGGAATTGCCGGCGCCGACGCGGCGGAACTTGGCGGCGAGCGCGCGGGCCTGGCCGTGCTCGAGGACGCGGGTCTTCCGGCCGACCCATCGCGCATCCGCGATCTCGAACAAAAATCCGCCGCGCTGGAGCGGTTTCGTTCGATCCTGGAGAGCGCCTTTCCGTTCCCGGACGGCTGGGCTGATAAGCTCGCCGACGACGTGGTGCTCTGCCGGTGCGAGGAGATCGCGGTGGGAGAGGCCCGACTTGCGGCTGGCACGATGGGCGTGGTCGAGATCAATCGCTTGAAGGCGCTGACGCGCATCGGCATGGGGCGCTGTCAGGGCCGGATGTGCGGAACATCCGCGGCGGAAGTGCTCGCCGCATCCTGTGGCCGTTCGCTCGATGCGGTGGGACGGCTGCGCGCGCAGGCTCCGGTCAAGCCCCTGCCGCTCGATCTCGCGGCCGAGGAGGAAGCCGCATGAGCCGCACCCTCTCGGCAGATGTGGCGATCATCGGCGGCGGCCTCGTCGGCAGTTCCGCCGCCCTCGCGTTGCGGCGGAGCGGCTTCTCGGTGGTGCTGCTCGACAAGGGTTTCTGCGGCGCGCAGGCGAGCGGCGTGAATTACGGCGGCGTGCGGCGTCAGGGCCGTCCGCCCGAGCAGATCCCGCTGTCTCAGCGCGCCCATGCGATCTGGCCGCGTCTGAAGGAGCTCATCGGCATCGACGGCGAATTTTCTGCCTCGGGTCATCTCAAGCTGGCGCGAACCGAGGCCGAGATGGCGTCGCTCGAGCGCTATGCGGCCCTCGTGGCCGACATGCGCCTCGACCTCGAACTCATCGGCCATAACGGCCTGCGCGAGCGGTTCCCCTGGATTGCCGGCGACATGGCGGGCGCGTCCCTGTGCCCCGGCGACGGACACGCCAATCCGCGCCTTGTCTCGGCAGCCTTTGCCAGGGCGGCGGCGCGCGCGGGCGCGACCGTCCTTGAACAGACGGCCGTCCACCATGCGCGACAAGACACCGGACGGTTTTCGCCTGTCGGCAGGCGACGGGCTCGAAATCAGGGCGACGCATCTGGTGAACAGCGCCGGCGCCTGGGCCGCGCCTTTCGCCGAGGCGTTCGGCGAACACGTGCCGCTCGGGCGAATCTATCCGTGCCTGATCGTCACCGAGCCGCTCGCCGCCATCATGACGGTGAATATCGGCGCGGAGGGCGGCGGCATTTATGCCCGCCAGGTGGAGCGGGGCAATTGCATCGTCGGCGGCGTGCGCGGCGCGCCCCTCGCCGATCCCGATTATTCGCGTCCGGTCGGGGACGCCGCGGTGACGGTCATGAACCGCGCCGCCGAAATGTTTCCGTCCCTGCGTCATGCCCACGCGATCCGCTTCTGGACCGGCACCGAGGCCGACACGCCCGACCGCAATCCCGTCATCGGCCACAGCATGACAACGCCGGGTCTGATCCATGCGTTCGGGTTTTCGGGCGCGGGGTTTCAGATCGCGCCCGGCGTCGGCGAGGTCGTGGCCGATCTCGTTCGCGACGGCCGCACCGCCACGCCGATCGAGGCGTTCTCCATCGACCGTTTCAACCGCACCAACCAGGGCTCGGGTGCGGCTTCGATCACTGAGCCACAACAGAGGGAAACATCGCAATGATGAAGATCAGACACGTCTTGCTGGGCGCCGTCGCCATGGCGTCGCTCGCCAGCGCAGCCCACGCCCAGACCAAGACGCTTTATGTCGGCATGAACGGCGGCAATTTCGAGAAGACCTTCACGCAGAACGTGCTGCCCGATTTCGAGAAGGCGAACGACGTCAAGGTGGTGGTCGTTCCCGGCACCTCGTCCGACATCCTGGCGAAAGCCACGGCCGCCAAGGACAACCCGCAGATGCACGTGATGTTTCTCGATGACGGCGTGATGGTGCGGGCGATCGGCGCCGGCCTCTGCCAGAAGATGACGGAGAGCCCCGCTTTGGCCGATCTCGCGCCCGGCGCACGCATGAAAGGCGACATGGCGGTCGGCATCGACCTCGGCATGACGGGCCTCGCCTACAACAAGAAGATGTTCGACGAGAAGGGCTGGGCGGCCCCGACCTCGTGGATGGATCTCGCCGACCCGAAATACAAGGAGAAGGTGGTGTTCCAATCCGCCTCCGCATCGTCGTTCGGCCTGCACGCTTTCCTGATGTTCAACCGCATTCAGGGCGGCACGGAAAAGGATGTGGAGCCCGGCTTCGCGAAGTTCCGCAGCACCATCGGGCCGAACGTGCTCGAATTCATCCCGAGCTCGGCGAAAATTTCCGAAATGGTGCAGACCGGCGAGGCCGCGATCTTCCCGCTGACGCCGACCGCCGTCGCGGCCCTGCAGGAGAAGGGCATTCCGGTCGAATACGCCCAGCCGAAGGAAGGTTCGGTGGTGCTGATGGTGGCCGAGTGCGTGATTGCCAAGAACAGCGAGCCCGAGCTTTCGCAGAAGCTCGCCGCTTACCTCCTGTCGCCGGAGGCGCAGAGCAAGGCGCTGCAATTCGGCAACATCGTGCCGTCGAACACCAAGGCGAAGGCCGCGACGCCGGAGGCCGAAGCCAAGCTCGCCAAGTTCCATGGCTACATGAAGAATGCCGTGACGCTGGATTGGGACGCCATCAACGAGAAGCGTCCTGAATGGAACAGCCGCTGGAACAAGATGATCGAGCGCTAGTCTCACGCCACAGGCGGCGGGCGGATGCAAGGAATGCGTCCGCCCGCGCTGCCATTGTCACACCGCCACGTGATCGAGACCTCGCGTTCTCAGATCGCCCGGCGTCGGTGCGAAATTATAGGCGACGAGTCGTGCCGTTCGCCCCTGCGCCGCATGATCCACGGTGAGAATGGTGAGAGCGGCCGGCGACACCGGCGCCATGCATTCGGGCGTCAACCCGATGAGGATCTGGCAGGCGGCGCGGACCACGCCCTCATGAGTGACCACGACCACGTCGCCCCCGTGTCGTCGCGATATCTCCGTCAACGCCGAATTGACGCGCGCGCAGAAGCGCCCCCAGCTTTCGCCGCCGGGTGGCGTATGAGTTCCCAGCCGCCAGTTGCGATAGGCCTTGGCATCCGCCTTCTCGATGTCGTCGATCCAGCGGCCGGTCCATTCGCCCAGATCCATCTCCCGGAGGCGCGCATCGGTCGCCGCATCGGGAAAGCCCAGGATCTCGGCCGTGCGGCGGGCCCGGGTCAGATCGGACGAGACCACGTGCACAGGCGCGGGCGAACCGGCAAAGAACAGCGATGCGCCGCGCGCTTGTTCAAGCCCCCGCGCGGAGAGCGGCGCGTCCGCATGTCCCTGCAGCCGCCGTTCGGCATTCCACTCGGTTTCGCCGTGACGGACGAGAATCAGTTTCATGGAAATACGCTCCGGTCTCCACGTCTCGTGGAGTGTCAGGCCGCGACGCGGCTCGCCACGATCGGCAGGAGATCGGGCATCGTGTCGATGAGGTGATCGGCGCCAAGCTCCGCATGCGGCTTGTGGCTGTAGCCGTACGTCACCGCGAGAACGACGGCGATACCGGCCGCGCGCGCGGCCTGCACGTCATGGTAATTGTCGCCGACCATGAAGGCCGCGTCGCCGCCAATTCCCAGCAGCCGAAGAGCCGCCTCGATCGGTGCCGGATGCGGCTTGCGCTCGGCAAGCGTGTCGCCGCCGATGACGGCGTCGAAGAACGCCGAAAGACCGAGCGATTCGAGGATGGCGATCGTCGCCGCGTGAGGCTTGTTGGTGACCACCGCGAGCCGGAGGCCCATGCGGCTCAAGGCTTCGAGCGTTTCGCGAACACCTGGGTAAGCCCGGGTGTGGCGCGACGCATCGGCCTCGTAGATCTGCATGAACCTCCCCACCAGCCGTGGCAGCGCCGCAACCTCGCCGCCGGTCCGCAGGATCGCACGCTCCACCAGTTTCGCGACGCCGTCGCCGATCATCGCCTTGATGTCCTCAAGGCTTACGGGAGGCAGATTCTCTTCCCCGAGCAGCGCGTTCGCGGCATTGCGCAGATCCTCGGCGCTGTCGACCAGCGTGCCGTCGAGATCGAAGATGATGGCTTTGA
Organism: uncultured Alphaproteobacteria bacterium; assembly: GCA_963837375.1. Classification (GTDB taxonomy): domain Bacteria; phylum Pseudomonadota; class Alphaproteobacteria; order Rhizobiales; family Beijerinckiaceae; genus Microvirga. The sequence continues at coordinate 76,292 of CAWINL010000009.1, forward strand.
GTTGGGTCATGGAGCCGTTTCGAAAATCGCCTAGGAGGCAAGCCAGGTGGCGGAGCGCAGCGACAGGCCGACCTTGACGGGTGTTCCCGCGTCGTAGGGCGCGTCGCCCGAATGATACGGCGTGTCGATGAGAACCTCGGTGGCACCGATCCGGACGCCATAGCGCAGGGTCGAGCCAAGGAATTCCGTGTGGGTGACGATGCCGGGCAGCGCCAGCGCGTCGGGCACCTCCGCCCCTAGGCTCGCATGCTGCGGCCGGAATACGAGCTTTGCACCGTCCGGCACCTCGACATCCGCCGGAACCGGGATGTTGAGCCCGCCCTCAATCTCGAAGATCCGCGCGTCGCCATTGCGCACCACGCGTCCCGGCAGGATGTTGGCGGTGCCGAGAAAATTCGCCACGAACAGGTTCGCTGGCTTCGCATAGACCTCCATGGGCGTGCCGACCTGCTGGACGACGCCGTCATTCATCACGGCGATGCGGTCGCAGATGGTATTGGCTTCTTCCTGGTCATGCGTCACGAAAATGGTGGTGAGGCCCAGCCGCTGCTGCAGGTCGCGCAATTCGCGCCTCACCTGCACGCGCATCTTGGCGTCGAGATTCGACAACGGCTCGTCGAGAAGCAGCACCTTCGGCTCGATCGCAATGGTGCGGGCGACCGCGACACGCTGCTGCTGGCCCCCGGAGAGCTGCGAGGGGCGTCGGTCCGCGAGATGCGACAGGCCGACGAGTTCGAGCGCCGCCGCGACCCGCGCTTTCGATCTCGGCCTTGGGCAGTCGCCGCTCCTCCAGGCCGAACGCCACATTGCGCCTGACCGTCATGTGCGGCCAGAGCGCATAGGACTGGAACACCATGCCGACATCGCGCTTCCACGGCGGCAGGCGCGAAAGATCGCGGCCGCCGACCAGCACCTCGCCGCTCTGCGCGTGGTTGAAGCCCGCGATGAGCCGCAGCAGGGTGGTCTTGCCGCAACCCGATGGGCCGAGAAACGCGAAAAACTCGCCCGGCCGGATCATGGAGGCTGATGTTCTTGAGGACATGGTTCGTGCCGTAGAACAGATCGACGTTGCGGATGTCGACATCCACCGCGTGGCGTGCCGAGTTGCGTTGCGCGAAGAGGCTGGTTCATAGGTCGGTCCCTCGAATCGGAAGGGGTCAGCGCGGGCGATTTGGCCTTCTGGCTTCGTTCGATGATCAGATGGGACGCGAAGGTGCACAGGGCGACGAGCAGCACGGCGATCACCCCGAGGGCAGCGCCCGGCCCGCGTCCGGCTGGGGATTGCATGAAGACGTAGAGCCCGTAGGCCAGTGGCGCGTCGGCATTCGATTGGACGAGCATCAGGGTGGCCGACAACTCCACCGCGGCCGTCGCAAAGCTCGTGACGAACCCGGCCAGGATGCCGCCGGCCATCAAGCGGCAGCACCACACGCCGGACGGTGCGCGTCTTGGTGGCGCCGAGATTTTCCGCCGCTTCCTCCAGCGAGACGGAGATCTGCTGCAGGGCCGCGTAGCAGGCGCGCAGCGCATAGGGCAGCCGCCGGATGGCGAGAGCCAGCACGATCACGATCCAGAGGGTGGCGAGCGGCGTGCCGTCGGGAAGCTGTACGCCGTAGAAGGTGCGCAGGTATCCGATGCCCAAGACCACGCCCGGAATGGCGAGCGCCGCGGTCGCGGCCCAATCGAGCCAGGCGCGTCCGATCAGGCGCGTCCGCAGCACCAGATAGGCGATGATGGTGCCGACCACCACATCGATCAATCCCGCCAGCGACGCATAGATGAGCGTGTTCTTGACGTACATGAAACTCTCCCCGAACACCCGGCCGTAATGGGCGAGGGTCAGGCCGTCGGGCAGCGGGCTGAACGACCAGATGGTGGCAAAGGAGAGGAGCAGCAAGCCGACATGCGGCGCGAGCACGAGCGACAGGATGAGGAACACGGTCGCGTAGGCGATGACGGTCTCCCACGGCCGCATCTGTCGCTTCGCCGAGCCCGCCGCCGCCACGCTGCACGGTGGCGTAATCCTTGCCGCGCATGGCGCAGCGCCGAGATCCACATGGCGAGGATCGACATGCAGATGAGCACCACCGAGATCACGTAGCCCATCGGATCGGCGATGCCGATGGATGTGACGCGCAGATAGGCCTGGGGCGCCAGCATGTCCTTCACGTTGAGGAGGAGCGGGGTCGCAAGGTCGTCGAACACCTTCACGAAAACCAGCGATGCGCCGGCGATGTAGCCCGGCATGGCGAGCGGGAAGACGATGCGGCGGAACAGTCGGAAGCCCGGAGCTGCCGAGATTCTGCGCCGCCTCTTCCATGGCGCGGTCGATGTTGCGCAGGGAGGTCGAAAGATTGATGAGGATGAACGGGAAATAGTGCACCGCCTGCACGAAGATGACGCCGTTCAGGCCCTCCATGAAGGAGATCTTGAAGCCGAACCAATCGTCGAGCAGGAGATTGACGGTGCCGTTCCGCCCGAACAGCAGCAGCATGGCGACCGCGCCCACGAAGGGCGGCATGATGAGCGGCAGGAAGCCGAGGGTCTGGATCAGGATGGCGCCGCGAAAATCGAACCGTGTGGTGATGTAGGCAAGCGGCAGCGCGAAGATCGAGGCCAGCACCACCGACATCGCCGAGACGTAGACCGAATTCCAGAACGACCGCACGAACAGGTCCGTGCGAAAGAAATCGATGAAATTGACCAGCGTGAACGTCGCTCGTGCCCTTCTCTGTGAAGGCAACGTAGATCACCGTTCCGACGGGGACGATCAGGAACAGCGCCAGGAACGCCACGATGGCGAGGCTCAGCGCGATCTGACCCGGCGTCGCGGACATGGTGTGGGCGAGCCGTGCGAGCACGGACGGAGCTTGCACTCGCGGGACGGTCGCGGCGACGGACATGGATCCGCTCTCCTGAAATCCGAAAAAGGAGGTCAGGCGGCCCGATATCCCGGGCCGCCCGTTTGCAGCTGGGTGCCTTTGAGGCCTATTGAGCCTGTTTCAGCGCCTGCTCGGCCTTGGTCTTGGCCTGCGCATAGCGGTCCTTGGCGAAAGAGGCCCATTGCTGCTCGAGCTCGGCCTGGCGCGCGCCCTTTTCCTTGCCGCCCGTGAACGCGCCGGCGATTTCAGGCGAGGCGGCCTGCTGCTCGGTGATCGGCATGGCGGCGACGAGATCGCGCGCTTCCTTCACGAGAGCTTTCGCCCCGGCCGAATCCTTCTTGGCGATCGCCGCTTCCGCATCGTGGATCGCCTTGGTGGCGGCCTTCAGCGCGTCGAGCTGGAACGTGATCGTCTGGTCGTAGAGCACGTCCACCGCGTTGGTGCGCTTCTCCGACACGTTCACGTCGAACTTCACGCGCGCGCCCATCGAGGTGTCCTTGAAGGGATTGGGGTAATCCGCGGGCGCCTTGGCGTAGGCCGCCGGATTGACCGGCAGGCGGCGGATCGTCGGCTCGAGCAGGACCTCCTGGCCCTGCGGCGAGACGAGGAATTCCACGAAGGCCTCGGCCCCGGCGCGGTTCGGCGCATTGGCGATGACGCCCACATTGGCCGGCACGATGGTGGTGACCGTGGGATAGACGAACTTCACCGGGAAGCCGGAGGCCTGCGACGAGAATGCGAAGAAGTCGATCACGATTCCGTAGCCGACCTGTCCGGAATTCACCGCCTCGGGCACGCCGAACGAGCGTTCGGTGATCTGGCGGAAGTTGCCCGACATTTCCTTGAGCACGCGCCAGCCCTGATCCCAGCCCTCGCCCTGGAGGATGGTCTCGATGGTCAGGTGCGTGGTGCCCGAACGCGACGGCGCCGCCATCGCGACGTGGTCGAAATAGACCGCCTTGGCGAGATCCTGCCAGTCCTTGGGCTCCGGCAGCTTGTTGGCCTTGGCATAGCGGTCGTTCCACATGATGCCGTAGCCCGAGGCCGCGAAACCCGAATAGAAACCGTCCGGATCGTTGATCGGATAGGAGCCGACCTTCTCGGGAATTCCCTCGGCCTTCGGCTTGTAGCTCTGCAGGAGCTTCTTGCCCTTGAGAACCTCGAAAGCATCCGGCGCGGAGGCCCAGAAGAGATCGACCTGGTTGTTGGCTTTGGTCTCCTCGACGAATTTCACGCCCGCATTGGTGTTGCGGTTCTGGACGTCGAGGGTGACGCCCGGATGAGCCTTCTCGAACGCCTGCTTGAACGGATCGGTCACGTCCTTGGAAAACGACGTGACGACGGTGACCTTGCCGCTCTTGGGCGAAGGCGGCGCTCGAAAGCAGGGTCGCGCCGAGAAGAGCCGCGATGGCGGCGGAATGGCGAAGCATCGATTTCCTCCAAATTTGGGACAGGCTTGGGTCCGCCCGCAGGCAGCCGGTCTCAGTCAATGCAAGAACCGGGCCAGACCGCGACTGCGGCGGCCTTGTCCTGAAACCCGGCGAAGGAGGCATCGAGAGGGGAACGAACGGTAACGTCGCGCTGTCGCGATGGGTCAGCCCCGTAACATCACGCTTCCAGATCGCCCATGCGCCCGAGATCGTATTTCTTCATTTTCAGGTAGAGGGTCTTGCGCGTGATGCCGAGGGCCTCGGCCGTCGCGCCGATGCGGCCGCCCATTCGGGTGAGGGTATCGTGAATGACCCGACGCTCGGCGATCTCCATCTGCTCTTCGAGGCTCGGCGCGTCGCGAGGGCCTTCCGGCAAGGCTAGCGGGCCCTCGTCGTCCATGCCGAGGAAATGCCGCTCGGCGGCGTTGCGCAGTTCGCGCACATTGCCGGGCCATTCCATCTGCGTGAGCGAATTCGAGAAAAGTTCGGGTCGGGCTCGGGCGCCGCGCGGCCTTCGCGGGACGCCGCGAGATCGAGGAAATGCCGGAACAGCATCGGCACGTCGTCGCGCCGCTCCCGCAGGGGCGGCAGGCGCAGGGTGACCACGTTGAGGCGGTAGAGGAGGTCCTCGCGGAACGTCCCTTGCGTCGCCAGCACCGCGAGATCCGCCTTGGTGGCGGCAACGACGCGGAGATTGACGGGGATTTCCTTGTTGGACCCCAGCCGCTCGATGGTCCGCTCCTGCAGGACGCGCAACAGGCGCACCTGCGCGGAGGGCGGCATCGATTCGATCTCGTCGAGAAAGAGCGTGCCGCCGCTTGCATGTTCGAGCTTGCCGATGCGGCGCTCGCGCGCACCCGTGAAGGCGCCCGGCTCATGGCCGAACAGCTCGCTCTCGATCATCGTTTCGGGAATCGCCCCGCAATTGACCGCGACGAACCGGCCCTGCCGGCGGCGCCCGAAATCGTGAAGGGCGCGCGCCGCCACCTCCTTGCCGGTTCCGGTCTCGCCGAGAAGCAGCACGTCGGCGTCGTGAATCGGCGAGCAGCCTGAGGCTTTTGCGCAACCGCTCGATCGCCGCCGAACAGCCGACGAGACGCCGCGCCAGCGGGTCGTCCATCTCGGCGCGCGCGCGGAGGTTGCGGTTTTCGAGAATCAGCGCGCGATGCGCCGCAGCGCGGCGGACGGTCTCCACGAGGCGCACGGGATCGGCCGGCTTCTCGACGAAATCCCAGGCGCCGGCGCGCACGGCGCGGATCGCCATCGGCACATCGCCGTGGCCCGGTCACGAGAATGACGGGGATTTCGCGATCCACCTCCCGAACCGCTTCCAGAAGCGCGAAGCCATCGTGACCGGGCATGCGCACGTCGGACACCACGACCACCGGCGCAGCATGTCGCGACGCGAAGGCGGCGAGCGCTTGTCGCCGAGCCGTGCGGCATACCGCGAAGCCGTCGAGTTCGAGCGTCTGGCGGCAGGCTTCGAGCACCTCGGCATCGTCGTCGATGAGGATGACGTCCGGGACACGTCACGTCATGATGCCTTGGCCGTCATCAGATCGATCACAGAAGTGCGTTCCCGCCGGTCCGGTTTCGGAAAGGATCAGGTCGCCGCCGAAATCCTTGACGATGTTGTAGGACATCGAGAGGCCGAGACCGAGTCCCGAATCCGGGCGGCTTGGTGGTGAAGAAGGGGTCGAAAACGCGCTCGACGATCGCGCTCGCGCGATGCCCGGCCCGTATCCGCCGACCACGAGCCGCACGCGATCGTCCCGACTTGTCCGCGCGGATGTCGATTTCACCGGCGGATCGGCCTGCCTTCGAGGGCATCGAGCGCGTTGACACGAGGTTGACGACGATCTGCTCGAGCCGGATTTCCTCGGCGCAGACACGCGAATGCGGCTGGCTGCCGGCAAGATCGAGCCGTACGGTCACGCCCGTCCTCGAGGACCGATGCGTCGAACAGGCAGAGCGCGCCGCTCGACCGTGCGCGCGAGATCGACCATGTCGAGATCGACGCCCGGGCCGGCGGGCGAAGCGCCTGAGATGCTTGATCAGCTCCGCCATGCGGGCGGTCAGCGCCTGGATGCGGTCGAGGCTGGCCCGTGCCTCGTCGCCGCGGCCCCCGATCGAGAAGGATCGCGCCGTTATGGGCATGCGAGCGAATCGCTGCCAGCGGCTGGTTGAGCTCGTGGCTGATGCCCGCCGCCATCTGCCCGAGCGCCGCGAGCTTGGCCGACTGGACCAGGTCGTCGCGCGTCTGCCGGAAGACGGCGAGCGCACGCGAGAGGTCGCCGAGTTCGTCGTTGGTGGCGGGCGGGATCTGGGGCGCGGATTGCCCCTCGGCGATGGCGGTCGCGGCGACGGTGAGCTCCTGCAGACGGGCCACGAGATGGCGTCGCACATACAACCACCCGATCGCCGACGTGATCGCGAGCGACGCGATGGCGATGGCGAGCAGGAGGTTGCGGCCGATGGCGATGGCGGTCGCCGAACGCTCCGCCGCCCGCCGCGCAATCGCCTCCGTGCGGCTGACTTCGAGCGAGATCAGCGCGCCGAGCTGCGTCACGAGGCGGCGATTTTCCGCAAGCAGCGTCAGCCCGCGCGCATTGGCCTCGAGCTCGGCGCGCTTCACCGCCGGAAGACCGGTCTTCGGATCCGACACGGCAAGCAGGCGGGCGGCGATCTGGCCGATGGTGACCGTGTCGGTCCAGGTGGCGATGGCCTTTGATTCGAGTTCGAGCTGGTCCGTCATCTCTCCCAGGAAATTGCTGGTTTCCTGCAGGTCCTCGACACTCGGAACCGTGGCGAGGCGGCCGAGGAGCCCGATGATGAGATTGGCTTGCGCGTTGATGGCAAACAACGCCTCGCTCTTGCGGCTTTCATCGCGCAGGGCCTTGCGGTTCTCATCGGTACTTGTCCCCGGCGCGATGCGGTCGATGGCGGACTCGATATTGAACTTGGCGTCGTCGATGAGCGGATCGACCTCCTCGATCAGGTCAGCCTGCAGCCAGCGCAGCTCCTCGCTGATGGTGCGAGCCCGCTCGTGCAGGGGAAAGCGGGTTTCGGCCACTTCATCGATGGCTTTGAGATTGGCGGCGATGCCCTCGGTGACGACCAGAAGCTCGGGCGAGATCGAGCCGTCGTGGCTGCGTTCGCTCAGGATGACGCGAAGGGCCGCCAGGCGCTCACGCAAGGCACCCTGGATGCGCTCATAGGTTTCTCGCCGCTCGGCCAGCGCCAGATCGGGCGAACTCGCGATCACGTTCGCGCCCGACTTCGGCCAAGCGCGCCGAAAAGGCGAGCGCCGGCAGATGCGCCCGCGCGATCGCGTCCAGCTCCTCGCTCAGGCGCGCATAGGACAGCCAGCCGACGACGCACGCGCCGACCGCGAGCGCGCCGACGCCGAGAAACGCCGCGATCAGACGGCCGCCGATGCCGAAGTCTCTTGCGCCCGATCATGGCCGGCTTCCGAGGGGCACGGGCCCGTGGTTTCCGCCCGCCGATCCGATCCGGACCGCGGCTTCCGAGACCGCGCGGGCCGCCGACCGCATCTGGTCGTCGATGGCTCCCCTGATGCGCGCTTCGAGACGGGCTTGCGGCTCAGGCGTCGGAAGGCCGCGCGGGACGCGGATCAATCCGCCGCGCACGTCGGGCTTGGCGGATTCGGCTTCGCTCAAAGGCGCGCGCGACAGGGCAGCCCGTGCGTCGCTCACGAGTTGCGCGGCCACGGCGTCCGAGCGATCCGTCAGATCGCGTTCGAGGCCGCGGATCGCCCCCCAGAGCCGCGCCAGATCGGCCCGGCGAAAGGTGATGGCTTCGTCGAAGATGATGTTGACGAGCTCATAGCGCGCGGCCGACAGGCTTGCGTCGAACAGACCTTTGACGAAGAGGCTGTCGCGCGCGAACGGGTTGTAGCCCGCGATTCCTTCCGGCGGGTAGACCTGAGGCGAGATCGGCAGCCGCCCGATGCGCGGATCGAGAAGCAAAGCCTGCCCCTCCTCGGACAGCACGAAATCGACGAAGCGTTCGGCCCCCGCGCGATTGGCTCCATCGGTCAGGATGGCGATGCTCGCGGGCACGAACAGCGTCTCGTCCGGAAGCACGAAGCGAGTTCCTGCCGGCGGGTGCTCCCTGCGGGTTGGTGAGAAAATCGATCGACGGACCGATGCCGAAGCGGCCGCGCGCGACGCCGGCCGAGACGCCGAAGCTGCGCGCCGTGACGGTTGCCAGATTGCCACCGATCTCGGACCAGATCGCCCAGCCCCTGTCCCATCCATGGACCTGAAGGATCGCCTCGACCATCAGATGCGTCGTGCCCGACCGCGACGGCGAACTGATGCCCAGATGTCCCGCATAGACCGGCGCGGTCAGTCCCGTCCAGGAGCGCGGAGCCGGAAGTCGCCGCTCCTCGAGATAATCCGGATTGTAGACGAAGCCGTACCCCGACAGGGCAAATCCGAGATAGCGCAGGTCGGGATCGTTGACCGGATAGCCGGCGATGAGTTCCGGGGCGCCGGTCGCTCGCGGCTCGATTGTGGCGAGGCGGCCGGCGCTTTTCAGGATTTCAAACGCATCCGGAGCGGAGGCCCAGAACAGATCCGCATGGGGATGCCGCCCACCCACGATGTCGGCCACCGCGCCCGTTGTCTTGCGCTGGATGAACTCGATGGGAGTATCGGGATGCCGGGCCTCGAAGGCCGCGCGGAAGGGATCGAGAAACGCAGGCGGGAACGACGTAAGGATGCGCACCGGCTGCGCCGCCCCGGCAGGGCCGAGCGTCAGCGCGAGGCCCAGCAGAATGGGGGCGATCCATCGGGTGAAAGCTGGCGGCATCTGTCCTTCCGGCGAGACGGCAAATGTGAGCTTCAGCCTAGCCGATCTTGGGCAGGCAGGGCGAATCGGCAGCCCGTCAGCCGATGGCCGCGAGGTAGCGCGAGACCGAGCGGGCAACCGCTTCCTTGCCGTCGCGTCTCACGTTGCGGTGCGCAAAGGCGCCGTAGACGCGTTCGAACCGGTAGGGCGCGACCGCGGCGGCGATCCGCTCGACAGCAGTGGCGTTGAGCGGGATGTAATTCGGATAGCTCCGCATGAAGCTCACATAACGGCGGTCCTGGCAGACCTGCAGGTTGTCGCCCACGTAAAGGTCGCCTTTGCCATCCGCGCCCGAAGCGTCGTGCAGGAGCGTGCTGCCTTCGAAATGCCCGCCACTGCGGATGAGCGTGAGCCCAGGGCCGATCTGCCGCGTTTCCCCGGACCAGAACGCGATTGCCGGATGCGGGTGCATCACCCATTGGCGATCATCCGCATGAAGATAGATCGGCACCCCGCCGAAGGCTTCGCTCCAACTCACCATCGAGGTGTAATAATGAGGATGCGAGATCGCGATGGCGCGGAGGCCTCCCCTTCTCTTGATCATCGCGACGACGTCGTCGGTGACGAGCGCCACGCAATCCCACAGCACGAAGCCTCCCTCGGACGGCACCAACAGGGCGCGCTGCCCGATGGCGAAGGAAGGGGCGATGCCGATGCCCGTCACGCCGTCTTCATCCGTCAACGCGTTGCGATGCTCCGCCTTCAGGGCCTCGAGATCGGTCCATTCCTGGCCCGACCAGCGCACATATTGCCGTTCGTCCTCGCAGATCGGGCAGGCCCTCGGCGGTGCCGGCGCGTCGGCGAACTGGGTGCCGCATTGGACACAGATGAAACGGGTCATGGATTGGCTCCAGCAACGTTGCGGATCCGGATATCGCAACCTGCGACGAGCGTCATACAGGATTTCATGCCGTCCGGGCCAGTCTCCTGAAGGGGAGACGAACCGCCTTCGCGGCGAGCCAGCGGATCAGGAACGGGTGCTGAACACGGCGCGCCCTTGCGGGTCGCGATCCTCGCGGATCACCCCATGGGTGAGCAGGTAATTGACGTGAGCGAGGGTTTCTCCGAGGGCGAAGCCGACGCTGTCGGGACCCTCGACATGCGGAAACAGCGTCCGCGAGAGGTCGAGCGCCGTCGTCCACTCCGCCAGGCAATCCGCGACCTCGTCGAGGCGCTTGCGGTGATGGTCGCGAAGCTCTTCGATCCGCGTGTGGATGCCGCGATAGGGCATGCCATGGGAAGGCAGCACCAGTGCGTTCGCCGGCATGTCGGAAAATTGCGGGAATGACGCAAGATAATCCGCCAGCGGGTCGGCATTCGGCGTCATCTCGTAGACGGCGATGACGGGGGAAATTTTCGGCAGCAGATGATCGCCCGCGATGAGAATTTGCGATTGCGCATCGTACAGGGACGCGTGTTCGAAGGCGTGGCCGCGCGTGACGATAACGCGCCAGTCCCGCTGGCCGAGACGGATTGTCTGGCCTTCGCGGATTTCGGTGATGGCGCCCGGGATCGGAGTCGCGAGGTCGATATAGCGGTGGCGGCTTTCGACCATCCGGTCCGGCCACCTCATCGTCGAATCCGTGCCGGACCAGATAGGAATGATGCGTGGCATGGGAGCCCGGCACATCGTGCATATGGCTCATCCGGGCCCATATCCACTCCGCGAAGGTGCCGACGAATTCCGCGTCGAAGCGCTCGACCATCCAGCCCGACAGACCAATATGGTCCACATGTCCGTGCGTCGCGATGACACGACGGACCGGCAGGCCGCGCATCGGTCCCGCCAGCAAGGTCTCCCACACGCTCATCAGTTCCGCGGTCGCGCAGCCGGTATCGATGACGGTCCAGCCGTCATCTTCCTCGAGCAACCACACGTTCACGTGGTTGAGACGGAAGGGCAGCGGCAGGCGCGCCCAGAGCAGGCCGGGTGCGACCTCCCGCACAGTGCCGGTGGCGGGTGGTGTCTCCCAGGGAAATTCGAGCCTGGTCGAGTGGGAGCCCATGTGTCGAAGCCGATCCATCAGGAGATGTCGCGGGGCATGAGCAGCCAGTAATCGAGATCGAGCAGCACCGCGGCTTCGCCCTCCCCGCCCGGGGCCGGGAAGGTCGCGCCATCGATGTCCTTGGTGGCGACGGTGCGGACGCGCAGGGCGCCGATATCGGGGCGATTCGCCAAGACCTGATTTTCCAGGATCTCGGACCAGCATAGATCGTGTCGCCGGCCGCCGCCGGGTTGACATGTCGTCCGCCATTGATGGCGGCGACGCAAGCAGCCATTGGCGAGGCCGTTGAAAGACAGGGATCGCGCCAGCGAGATGATGTGGCCGCCATAGACGATCCGCCGGCCGAACCGGCTGGATTTCTGCAGCACCGCGTCGAAATGGCCCTTGGCGGTGTTCTGGTAGAGGCGCGTGGCGATCTGATGCTCGGCCTCCTCGATGGTCATGCCGTCGATATGGTCGATGCGCTCGCCCACCGTGTAATCGTCGAAGCCGAAGGGGCTGCCTGAGAGCGCCCGGTCGTAGCGCGAGAAATCGAGCCCTTTCGGGAATGACGAGTCGAGTCGCTCGCGACCTGCGGAGCCATTTCGGGAACGACCGTGTCGGGTGCGGCGGCGTCGATATTGCGCTTGTTGACCATGACCCAGCGGATGAAGGTCAACACCGCCTCTCCGCGCTGATTATAGCCCGTCGAGCGAACATACACGATGCCGGTGCGCCGGTTGGCATTCTCGCGCAGGCCAATCACTTCGCTGCGCGCGGTGAAACTGTCACCCGGCCAGGCCGGCGCCAGAAAACGGCATTCCGCGTAGCCCAGATTCGCCACCGCGTTCAGCGAGACGTCGGGAACAGTTTTTCCGAAGATGACGTGAAACAACAGGAGATTGTCGATCGGCGCCCGCGCGAGCCCGCAGCCTTGCGCGAAGGCATCCGACGATTGCAGAGCGAACCGCATGCCGTAGAGCGCCGAATAAAGCGCTACGTCGCCCGTCGTGATCGTGCGCGGCACCGCATGGACGATGTCCTGACCGAGCCGGAAATCCTCGAAGAAATGGCCTCTGGTTGCTTTGGTCATGTCAATCAACGCGACACTCACAGCCCGGCCGTCGGCTTCATGCCGGCGAGCTCCGCGCGATCGATGATGCGTTGGACGAGACGGACGGTTGCAACATCCACCATCTGCCCGTCGACCTGGATGGCGCCAAGGCCCTGCTTCTGCGCGTCCGCATAGGCGGCCACGGCCTTGTAGGCGCGGTCGACTTCGGCCTGCGTGGGACTGAACACCTCCTGGGCGATGGCGACCTGACTCGGATGGATCGCCCATTTGCCGACGGCGCCGAGTTGCAACGCGCGGATGCACTCGATGCGGAAATAATCCGTATCGCGGAAATTGACGAAGGGCCCGTCGACGGCGTCGAGGCCATAGGTCCTTGCCGCCACGATCATCTTGTAGCGGGCATAATGCCAGATATCGCCGGGATAGCCGGTATCGCCCGAGATGGCGCGCGGGTCGATGCCCTGCGAGGCCGAATAATCGCCCATGCCGAAGACCAGCGCCTCGAGCCGTCGGAGGCCCCGGCGATCTCCTCCACGCGCATGATGGCCTCGGCCTCCTCGATCAGAACCTCGATGCCGATCCGCCGCCGCAATCCGAGCTTGCCCTCGATCTGGGACAGGAGACGGTCCACGAAACGCACGTCGCAGGCGGATTTCACCTTCGGCACCAGGATGGTGTCGAGGTTTTCCCCGCGCCTTCGACGACCGAGATGATGTCCTCATAGGCATAATGGGTGTCGAGGTCGTTGATGCGCACGCACCGGATGCTGCCGCCCCAATCGAGCGTGTTGAGCGCCTGAACGATCTGGGCCCGGGCGGGAACCTTGGCGGCGGGCGCGACCGCGTCTTCGAGATCGAGGAAGACGTGGTCCACCTCAAGCGAGGCGGCCTTGGCCATCATCTTGTCGCTCGACCCCGGAACCGCAAGCTGGCAGCGGCGCAGTCTCTTCGGTCTTGCGGTCATCGTTCTCTCCCTGGCCGACCCGGCCGCGTCTCGGTCGGGGCCTGCGGGCGGATGGCGGCCGGCAGGCTTTGACGTCGCCGGAACGCTCGCCTATAATCTAACTATCGTTAGAATATTGACGCGTAAACCCCTATTTGCCGGAACGCCTCGAATCGTTCAGCGCACGGGAAGGCATCATGTCACTGGTTCTCCTGGAACATCCAGCCGCTCACGTCGCGCTCCTGCGCCTCAACCGCCCGGAAGCGCGCAACGCCCTCAGCCCCGAACTGCGCGCGGAGTTGCGGGAGCATTTCCTCGCTCTCACGGCGGATGGCGGGATTCGGGCCATCGTGATGACGGGGGACCAAAAGGCGTTCGCGGCGGGCGCGGATATCCGCTCCATGGTCGAAATCGGACCCGGCGAAATGATGCGGCGCGCCGACGACGTGAACTGGGCGGCGATCCGCCATTGTCCGAAGCCGGTGATCGCGGCCGTGAACGGCTACGCGCTTGGCGGCGGCTGCGAACTGGCGCTTCATGCCGACATCATCGTCGCGGGTGAAGGCGCGCGATTTCGGCCAGCCGGAGGTGAAGCTCGGAATCATGCCGGGCGCCGGCGGGACGCAGCGGCTGGCGCGTGCGGTGGGACGCTACCGCGCCATGCTGATGCTTCTCACCGGCGAACCCATGACCGCGCGGGAAGCCTATGAGGCGGGGCTTGCCAGCAAGGTCACGCCGGACGACGACACGGTGGCCGAAGCGGTGGCGCTCGCCGTCACCATTGCGGCCATGCCTCCGCTCGCCGTCGCCGAAATCAAGCAGGTGCTTCACGCCGGCCTCGATGCCTCCCTCGACACCGCCCTCATGCTGGAGCGCCGCGCCGCCTATCTGCTGTTCGATTCCAACGACAAGCGGGAGGCCATGACGGCGTTTCTGGAGAAGCGAAAGCCAACCTTTTCAGGCTCGTAAGCGGTGCGCCGGGTGCGCGCACAAACGCTGGTGACAAGTTTTCGAACAAGTGTTAGAGTTTTTGAAATCACCCCAGACGGCAGAGATCGGCAGGGGCTTTGGGAGAATTCGGCATGAAGGCAACGGGATCCCTGTCGACCATGCGCGGGCACGCCGCCGCGCGGCGAAGCTGATCATGCTGCGGGTCGACGACATCCAGCTTGCATTCGGCGGCCTGAAGGCGCTGAGCGGCGTCAGCGTTCACGCCAAGGCGGGCAGGATCACCTCCGTCATCGGCCCGAACGGCGCCGGCAAGACGAGCCTGTTCAACGTCATATCGGGCTTCTACAAGCCCCAGCACGGCCGCGTGACGCTCGACGGCCAGGATATCTCGTCTCTCAAGCCGCAGCCAGCGCGCCTATCGCGGCATGTCGCGCACCTTCCAGAACATCGCGCTCTTCCATGGCATGAGCGTCCTCGACAACATCAAGCTGGGCGCCCACACCAAGCTGAAGAGCGGCGTCCTGTCGGCGGGCTTCCGCCTGCGGCCAGACGCGCGACGAGGAGGCCGAGCTGCTCCAGCGAGATCCAGCGCGAGATCATCGGTCTGCTCGAACTCGACCGCGTTCAGCACACGCCGGTGGAGGATCTCGCCTACGGCTTGCAGAAACGCGTGGAGCTGGCGCGCGCGCTGGTGATGAAGCCCAAAATCCTGCTTCTCGACGAGCCGGTGGCCGGCATGAACCGCGAGGAGAAGCGCGAGATGAGCCGCTTCGTGGTCGATGTCCGCCACAACTGGAACACGACCGTGCTCCTGATCGAGCACGACATGAGCATGGTGATGGGAATTTCCGACCACATCGTGGTTCTGTCCTTCGGCAAGCCGATCGCGTCCGGCACGCCCGACGAGGTGCGCTCCAACCCGGACGTCATCAAGGCCTATCTCGGCACGGGCGACGACGTCGCTCCCGCCAAGGCAACAGCGGCGTAGGAGCGCGTAGCCATGAACCCCTTCGCGTTGTTTCTGGAATATTCGGCGGTCGGCATCGCGGCGGGCGGCATCTACGCCCTCATCGCGCTCGGCATCGTCGTCATCTTCAAGTCCAGCCGCACCTTCAATTTCGCCATGGGCGAAATGATGATGCTGTCGGCCTATTTCTTCTATACGGCGGCCGTCACGTTCTCGCATGGGGATCGTCGTCGGCGTCCTCGCGGCCATGATCGGATCGATCGTCGATCGCGCTGATGATCGAGCGGTTCGCCCTGCGGCCCATGATGGGCCGGCCTTTCATCGCCATCGTCATGGTGACGTTCGGCATCGGCAGCATCATTCGCGGCATGGTCGGCATGATCTGGGGGCCGAACGACCTGCAGATCCCCGCGATCCTGTCGCGCTCGCCCGTGATGCTCGGCGACATCTTCATTCCCGGCAAGACGGCGCGCGCCTTTGCCATCGCGGTCGTGATCGTCGGCGCGCTGATCGCCTTCCTGCGCTATTCCCGCGCCGGCATCGCGCTGCGCGCCGCGGCGGCCGACCAGATCACGGCCTATTCCATGGGCATCGACGTCCGCCGCGTCATCGCATTCACGTGGGTGATCGCCGCCGTCACCGGCTGCATCAGCGGCATCCTGATGGCCAACGTCAACACGCTGACGCCGCATCTCGGTCTCGTCGCGCTCAACGTTCTCTCGGTGGTGATTCTTGGCGGCATGAATTCCATCGGCGGCGTGCTGGTGGCGGGCTTCATCATCGGCTGGCTCGAGGCCGTCACCGGCTGGGTGCTCGGGCACCGAGTTCCGCGAGATCACGCCCTACATCCTCGCCCTGCTGGTCCTTCTCGTGCGTCCGACCGGCCTGTTCGGCACCAAAGAAATCGAGAGAATCTGATGGTCGAGCAACCGTGCAAACCACGCTCGTCGAGGACCGCCGCGCGCGAGCGCATCGGCCGTGACTGGCTGTGGAGCTGATCTGCTGATCGCGGTGCTCGCTGGCATTGCCGCTGGTGGCGCCGCGCTACTGGGTTTATTTCGCGGGCCTGCTCGGCATCAACATCATCGCCACGCACGGGCTCAACATCATGACCGGCTATACCGGCCTGCTGTCGCTCGGCCATGCGGCCTTCGTCGGCGTCGGCGCCTATACGGTGGCGCTGGCGCAGACTCCATCTCGGCCTGCCCTTCTACATCACGATTCCGCTGGCGGGCGTGGCCGCGGCGGTGATCGGCATCGGTTTCGGCCTGCCCTCGCTGCGGATCCGCGGCCTCTATCTCGTCATCGCGACACTCGCCGCGCAGTTCATCCTGAATTTCGTATTCGTTCACTGGCAGAGCGTGACGAAAGGCGATGTCGGTCTGACGGTGCAGCCGGCGACCGATTTTCGGATATCCGCTCAACAACGAAACGCGCATCTATTACCTGATCCTGTTCTGCGTGGTGGTTGCTTCATGATCTTCCGTGAACGTCATCCGTTCCCGGGTCGGCCGCGCCTTCATCGCCATCCGCGAGCGCGACCTCACCGCCGAGGTCCTGGGCGTGCAGATCGTCTGGTACAAGCTCGTCGCCTTCGCGCTCGGCTCGTTCTATGCGGGCGTCGCGGGTGGGCTGCTCGCCTATTTCAACCAGTTCGTGAATCCCGAGCAGTTCGGCCTGCTGCTGTCGGTGTTCTTTCTCTCGGCCGTCATCGTCGGCGGAATGGGCTCGACACTCGGCGCCATCCTGGGCGCGGTCTTCATGACGCTGCTGCCGGAGTTGCTGCGCGAGGGCGCGCTCGGCATCGGCAACACGTTCGGTCTCGACGTCGCGTCCGATCCTGGTGCCACTCCGTGAGACGATCTTCGGCTTGCTGATGGTCGACATTCCTGATCCTCGAACCGCGCGGCCTTGCCCAGCTGTGGAAGCGCGCGCGGCAGAGATTCTCACCCGTCCGCGAGGGTGCGTGAGGCGTCCTCGCCGCCCGCTGCCGGGCGGCGACAATAAAGCGATCGACCAGATCTACAGGTGGAGGGGATACATGATTACCAGACGCAGGTTCCTTGAGACGGCAGGCGCAGTCGCGGCTGTCAGCACATTCAACATCCGCAAGCCGCGCGCGCCGCGGATTCGCTCAACTGGAGCATCCATTGCGACCTGACGGGACCAGCCGCCGAAGGCGGCAAGTTCCAGGGCGAAGGCTTCACCGGCGTATGCGGATTGGATCAATTCGCAGGGCGGCATCCGCGGCCGCAAGATCAACCTCACCATCAACAATTCGACTTTCAAGGTCGACGTGGCGGTGGCGAACGTGAAGAAGGAGTTGGCGCGAGGCCGGGTGGATTATCTCTTCGGCGAGAGCACCGGCATGATCCAGGCGATTTCGCCCGAGAACAACTCCACCTACAAGATCCTCATGACCTCCGGATCGTTCGCCTCTGAGCTCGCCGACGAGAAGAACTTCCCCTATCACTTCGTCACCGGCGCGACCTACGGCTCGCAGCTTCGCATGCTGGTCGATTACGTGAAGAAATCGGCAGGCTCCAACACGCCGTCGATCGCCATCGTGCATTCCAGCACCAGCATGGGACGCGACGGCATCGAAGGCGCGCTTGAGCGGGCAAAGGAGCTCGGCATCAAGGTCGTGCTCGTGCAGCAGACGAAGTTCGTCGAGACCGATGTGAGCGCCTACGCGCTCGCCATTCGCCAAGCCAAGCCGACCCACGTCATCCATCACGGCTACTCCTTCGCGGTCTGGCCGGAAATCGTGCGCCTCGTGCGCGATTACGGCATGGACGACGTGATGTTCCTCGGCACCGTCTGGCAGAACGAACGCGCCAAGATGATCGAGCTCAAGGACGTTGCCGAAGGGCTCGTCGGCGTGAAGGTCTGGAACGACGACACGGTGAAGCCTGCCGGCGAAACGATGAAGACCATCGGCACGCTCATCAAGGCCAAGCAGCCGAATTTCAGCGGCTACGCTCGCCTCGGCTTCCTCAACGCCTGGATGAGCGGCATGATGGCCACGAAAGCCTTCGAGACCGTCATCGATGCCGGCAAGGAGGTCAACGGCGACAATCTCGCCGAGGCCATGCGCGCGGTGAAGAATTGGGATACGGGCGGCCTCATCGACGTTCCGGTGTCCATTTCGGGCCAGCAGGTCGGCATGGGCCGGATCATCCGCTGGAGCCAGAAGAACAAATGGGACCCCGAGCATCTCACCGACTGGATGAAGGTTAACTGAGTCATGGCGGCCGCTCTCGAAATCAAGGACCTCGCCGTCGTCTATCAGGGCGTCATCCAGGCTCTGACGGACCTGAACCTCAGCGTTCCGGAGGGCAGCATCGTGGCGCTTCTCGGCGCCAATGGCGCCGGCAAGACCACGACCCTGAAGGCGATCTCCGGGTTCCTTCCTCTCGAGAACGGCCGCGTGACGAGCGGTTCGATCACGGTCGGCGGACAGGACATCGCCAGGCTGGCGCCGCACCTGATCGTGCGTCGCGGCATCTTCCATGTCCGTGAGGGACGGCATGTCTTCGCCGAGATGACGGTCGAGGAAAACCTGATCGCCGCGACCTTCGCCCAGCGCAAGGCGCGGCCCAGGAAGGAGGCCTTCGACGAGGTCTACAACTTCTTCCCGATCCTGTCGCAGCGGCGGCATCAGGCGGCCGGCTATCTTTCCGGTGGCGAACAACAGATGCTGGCGATCGGCCGCGCCCTCGTGGCCGATCCGGAGATGATCCTGCTCGACGAGCCCTCGCTTGGCCTCGCGCCGCTCATCGTGAAGGAAATCTTCGAGATCGTGGCCCAGATCAACCGGCAGAAGAAGGTGTCGATCCTGCTCGTCGAGCAGAACGCCGTGATCGCGCTGAAATACGCCTCTTATGGCTACGTCATCGAGAACGGCCGGACTGTGCTGTCCGGAAGCGCCGCTGAACTCTCCACCAACGAGGATATCCAGAAATTCTATCTCGGCGTCGACACCGACGTCGCGGCCTGATCGCTTCACGTGGGCACCAAACGAAAAAGGGCGGCACCGGCGTGCCGCGCCACTTTTTTTGCCAAGCGCGAACTCTCAGTAGAGGGATATCCCCATCGATCGCCCGCCATCCAGCGTCAGGATCTGGCCGGTGACGTTTTTCGTCCGCGGATCGGCGAAGAACGCGATGCCGTTGGCGATGTCCTCGGGCTGGCCCACCGTCTTCGTCGGCTGCTTGGCGATCAGTTCCTGCTGCCGCTCGGGGGTGAGCGAGCGGAACATATCCGTCTCGATCAGGCCGGGCGCGATGGCGTTGACGAAGATCCCCTTCTCGGCAAGGTCGATGGCCATGCCGCGCGTGAGACCGACGGTGCCGGCCTTCGACGTGATGTAGGGCGCATGGGCATAGCCCGCGAGATAGGCCCGCGACGCCACATTGATGATGCGCCCGCCGCGCTTCATCGCCTTCACGGCTTCCTGCGCCATCACGAATGTGCCCACCACGTTGACCTCGTACATGGCCTTGAAGTCGTCCTCCGTGATGGTGTCGAACTTGCCGTCCCAGAAGATCGCCGCGTTGTTGACCAGCACGTCGAGCCTGGGCAGGGACCGGATCAGCGCCGCGACGGCGGGTCGGTCGGTGATCGACAGCGCGTGATGCTCGACCGAGCGCGATTTCTTGAGCAAGGTGTCGGCCGCGGCCGCGAGCGGTTCGGCATTGCGGTCGACCATGACCACATGAAAACCGTCGTCGAGCAGGCGGTTCACCGTTGCGAGGCCGATCCCCTGTCCGGCGCCGGTGACGAGCGCCACTTCTTTTTCGCTCATCGTGATGTCCTCAGGAGTCCACGGGAAGGACGAAGGTTTCGGTGAGGCCGCCATCCACGACCAGGATATGGCCGTTCATGTAGCTCGCGGCTTTCGACACCATGAAGGCGACGACGCCGCCGGCCTCCTCGGGATCGCCCCAGCGGCCGAGAGGGATCCGCCCCGATACGCCTCTCTCATAGCCGGGCCGAGCCAGGATGCTGGTGTTGATCTCGGTCAGGAAGTAACCCGGCGCCATCATGTTGCAGGTCACGCCCTTGGGACCGAGTTCCGCCGCGAGCGCGCGGGTCATTCCGGCCAGGCCGTGCTTGCTCGACACGTAGGCGGCGATCTTTTCACGTCCCGTCACGGCGAGGGCGGAGCCCACATTGACGAGGCGGCCATAGCCCTTCGGCACCATGAAGCGCGCGGCTTCGCGGCACAGCAGATAAGGGCCGCGGACATTCGTGCGGATGACGCTTGTCCCAGGTCGAGGTCTTTGCTTCGGCGAGGGGCTCCCAAGCGTTGATGCCCGCATTGTTGACGAGGATGTCGAGCCGCCCTTCCGCCTCGCCGATCTCGCGAATGGCGCGGACGCATTCATCGCCGTCCGAGAGATCGAACGCGCTGGTGCGGACGTCGAGACCTGCCTCGCGCAGGGTGGCGGCCGATTGTTCGAGCTGGTCCTGGCCCCGCGCCGTCATGTAGACGCGCGCGCCGGATTCCGCGACGGCGCGCGCCATCTCGAAACCGAGGCCCCGCGACGCGCCGGTGACGACGGCGACCTGGCCCTTGAGAGAAAAGCGTTCAGTCATATCGGTTTCCTCAGGCAGCAAGCTGGAACGTGAAGGTGGCCTCGATGCCGCCATCCACATGGATCACCTGCCCGGTCACGAAGCTCGATGCGGCGGAGGCAAGGTAGATGAGCGTGCCGACCAGTTCCTCCGGCTCGCCCCAGCGCTCCATCGGGCGTGACGCCGCTGACGGCCTCCATGTAGCCGGGACGGGACGTCAGGCTGGCGTTGATGTCGGAGACGAAATAGCCCGGCGCGATGACGTTCGCGGTGATGTTGTCACGGCCGAGTTCGGCTGCGAGCGAACGGGTGAGGCCGACGATCGCCGACTTGCTGGCGCAATAGGCATGAAGCTTGGCCCGCCCGAGCGTGGAGAGCATCGAGCCGATATTGATGATACGGCCGCCCCGGCCGCCCGCGCGCATGATGGCGGCGCATTCCTGCGACATGATGAAAGTCGCCTTCACGTTGGTGTCCATCACCCGCTCGAAATCCTCGACGTCGCTGTCGAGGACCGGCTGCCAGTTGATGATGCCCGCGTTGTTCACGCAGATATCCATGCGTCCGAGTTCGTGTCCGATCCGGCGGATACCGGTGCGGATCGCCTCCTCGTCGGTGAGGTCGATCGGCAGGACGTGGCCTCGCCGCCTGCAGCGACGATCTCGTCGCGAACCACGTTCAGGCGCGCTTCGTCGCGCGCGATCAGCACCACATGGGCGCCCGCCGCCGCCAGTCCCTTGGCCATCGGCTTGCCGAGGCCTCGGCTGGCGCCCGTGATGACCGCGACCTTGTCCTTCAGCGAGAACAGTTCAAGCATTATCAATTCTCCTTGCAGCGCGGGCTGCCATCGAGCGACGGGCTCAAGCCTGTCCGTAGAGTCTGCGAAGCCGGACCTTGTCGATCTTGCCGCTCGGCAGTTTCACGATCTCGTCCGACGAAGACGACGTGGCGCGGCTTCTTGTAGCTGGCGATCATGGTCCGGCAATGCTCGACGATCTCCTCGACCGTCGCCGAGGCGCCGGGCCTGACCACGACGACCGCCATGACCGCCTCGCCCCATTTCTCGTCCGCCACGCCGATCACCGCCACCTCGGACACCGCCTCATGCGTGACGATCGCCTCTTCCACCTCGCGCGAATAGATGTTCTCGCCGCCCGAGATGATCATGTCCTTCTTGCGGTCGACCAGATAGAGGTAGCCCTCCTCGTCGAGCTTGCCCACATCGCCCGTATGCACCCAGCCGTCGCGAAGCGTCTCGAGTCGTGGCGACCGTGTTGTTCCAATACCCCTTCATGATCCCGGGGCTTGTCAGCAGGATCTCGCCGACGCTGCCCGCCGGCACGTCGTCGCCGTTGTCGTCGACGATGCGCACGCTCGACGCGCGGCGAGGCCTGACCGACCGAGGTGAGAATCTCCCGGTCGCGCTCGCGTTCCGTCCGGCCGGTGCTGGTGGGCGAGCAACGTCGTGCCGATGCCCTCCGTCTGTCCGAATTGCTGCTGGAACACGGGGCCGAGGATTTTCAGGCCCCGTTTCAGAACCGGGATCGGCATGGGCGCCGCCGCGTAGACGATCATGCGCAGGCTCGATGTATCGGTCGTGCCGATCGTGGGCGAGTCGAGCAGGGTCTGGATCATCGTGGGCGCCATGTGCGTGACGGTGATCTTTTCCTGCTCGATGCGATCCAGAATGGCATCCGGCGTCGAAGCCCTTCTGAACGACCACGGTGCCGGCGCGCCAATGCTGCGCGAGCTGAATGATCTTCGCGCCGATATGGAAGAGCGGCATCATGATCAGCAGGCGGTCGGCCGGCGAATTGCGCATGTCCGAGCCGAGGATCTCCGCCGCCGCGACCTGGCCCGCCTGCGACAGCATCACGCCCTTCGGCCGGCCCGTCGTACCGCTCGTGTAGATCAGGAACGCGACGTCGTCCGGATGCGGCCGGAACGGGACGCCGGAGGCATCGCCCGAGGACGAGATCTTCATAGGCAAGTGCCAAATCGATCGCCGCCATCGAGACAGATAAAGTGCTCGACGCTGGTGAGCTGGCTCTTCATCGCCGCCACCGTTTCGGCATAGGCGGCCTCGAAGAACAGGACCTTCGGCGCACCGTCATTGACGATGTAGACCATCTCGGGAATGGCGAGGCGCCAGTTCACGGTCGCGCAGATGAAGCCCGAGATCTCGCATGCGCCGTAGACTTCCTGGAATTCCAGCGAGTTCTGGCTGAGAATGCCGACGCGATCCTGCCGCTTCAGGCCAAGCGCCGCAGTGCGCTGCGAGCCGGCTGGCACGGTGCGTGAAACTGCGCATGCGTGACACGCCTGTCGTTCCAGACGAAAGCCGTCTCGTCCGGATATTTCCAGGCATTGTTGTCGAGCATGTCGGCGAGAGTTTGCGGCACCTTCATCGGCCCGATCTCTTGGTCACCTCATGCGACGGCTCGGATCGAAATGCGGGCTTGCGTTTTTCGCGAAAGGCCGCAAGGCCTTCGCGGAAATCGTCGCTGGCAAAGCACAGCGGCTGCGCCATCGCCTCGAAATCCAGCACTGCCTCCGGCATCGTCGGAATGCTCCAGCATGCGTTTCGTCAGCGCGGCGCCAGCGAAGGAAGCGCCGCGATCTGGCGGGCCCGTTCCATCGCCAGGTGGCCGCACGTCTCGTCGGGCACGACATCGTCGGCCAGGCCGATCGCGAGCGCCTCCGGACCCTTGAAGTTGCGCGCATAGAGCAAGCGCCTGCCGCGCCTTCGCAAAGCCGATGCGCTCGCGGCAGCGTGTAGGCGATGGCGAAGTCCGGCGCGAGGCCGACGCGCGGGAAACGGGAAAGCCGATGCTGGCAGTCTCGCCCATGACGATCGTGTCGCAGATCAGCGCGAGGCCCGCACCTGCGCCCACCGCATGGCCGCGGACCTCGGCGATCATCGGCTTGTCGGCGGCGAGCAGGAGCCGGGCCAGCCGGTGGGCGGAGTCAATCCTCCGGCGGCCGTCCTTCGGATTGGCGAGCGTATCCATCTTGGACAGATCGCCGCCGACCGAGAAATCCTTCAGCGCCGATGCGAGGATGATGACGCGGGTCGGCGGGATCGTTGAGCAGTTCGGTCAAAGCCGGCAGCAGGGCGCCCCGCAGGTCCTCGCCCATGGCATTGCGGGCTGGCCTCATGCTTCATGACGACGCGCACGATGCCGCGCTCGTGCCGTTCGATATCGATGAATTCCAACAGTCTCCTCCCGGCGCATGTCGGCCGTTTGCCGCAGGCTACACCAATCAAAAACCTAACACTAGTTAGAAAATATGATAAATTCTGATCGTACGTTCGAAACCATTTCGTCGAATCGAATTGCGGCGTATAATGGTAGCACAGTACTTAGGCCGTAGGAAGCAGAGAGAAGCATGACAAAGAAACTTGCCAAATCGGCCATTTCCCAGAAGCGGGTTCTGGACGCCGCGGCCAAGATATTTCGCGATTACGGCTATGCCGGCACCACCATGCGGGTGATCGCCGATGAGGCCGAGCTGAAGGCCGGCAGCATCTATTACCATTACAAATCCAAGGACGATCTGATCAGCGCCGTTCTCGATCTCGGCATCCACGCGGTCATCGACAAGGTCAAGGCCGCGCTGGAGGCACCTGCCTGACGATGCGTCCGGCCGCCAGCGGGTCGAGACGGCGATCCACGCCCACCTTTCGGCGATCATCGAAATCGGCGACTACACGCTGGCGACGCGTCGCGTGTTCGGTCAGGTGCCGGAGGCGATCCGCGAAAAGAACCTGCGCCTGAGAAACTCCTACGCGCGCCATGTGGCAGGAAATCCTGATCGATGCGCAAAAGCGCGGCGAGTTCCGGGCCGACGCGAACCTCACGCTCGCCCGCCTGTTCATTCTCGGCGCGCTGAACTGGACGGTCGAGTGGTTCAAGCCGGGCGGCCGCACCATCGACGATGTCGCTCGCAATTTCTCCTCCGTCGTCGTCGATGGACTCATGGCCCCCGATGTGGTGGCCCCCGCCGAGGCCACAGCACCGGCGAAGCGCGCCGCCGCCGCTCGCGGCCCGCGGGTGAGAGCCCTCTGATCGACGGCACGCTTCAGCCGCCTAGGCGTCGCGTCCGAGAATGTGATCCGAGATGATCCGCATCTGGATCTCCGAGGTGCCTTCGAAGATCTTCGTCAGCCGCGCGTCGCGCCAGTGGCGCTCCACGGCATTGAGCGTGGTGTAGCCGCCGCCGCCGTGGATCTGCAGCGCCTCGCTGGTGACGCGCTCCGACATTTCGGAGGCGAAAAGCTTCACCATCGAGGCCTCCTT
The DNA here is from genome assembly GCA_963837375.1 of uncultured Alphaproteobacteria bacterium. Taxonomy (GTDB): domain Bacteria; phylum Pseudomonadota; class Alphaproteobacteria; order Rhizobiales; family Beijerinckiaceae; genus Microvirga. Next base: position 101,280 of record CAWINL010000009.1, read on the forward strand.
GTCGCACCGCACGCCCTGATCGATTTTCTCGCACACCGCATACATCAGCGCCCGCGCAGCCTCGATCTCCGTCGCCATCGTGGCGATCTTGAATCGAATCGCCTGGAATGATGCGATTGGCTTTTTCGAACTGGCGACGCTCCTTGGAGAACCGGATGGCGTCGTCGAGTCCGGCCTGCGCGAGACCGATGGAGCGTGCCGCCGTGTGGGCGCGCGCGGTCTCGAGACCGGCGGTCGCGAGATAGAAGCCCCGGCCTTCCTCGCCGATAATGTTTCCGGCGGGCACGCGGCATTGGTCGAAGGCGAGTTCCCAGGTGGTCCAGCCGTAATAGCCGATCTTCGGGATCGGATTGCCCGAGACGCCCTCGGGCAGCTTGCCTCGCGGCTTCTCGACCATGAAGGCCGAGATGCCGCGGTGGCGGGCCTTGGGATCGATGGTCGGATCGGTGCGGGCGAAGACGAGGATGAAGTCGGCGCCGTCCGCGAAGGTGCACCAGTACTTGTTGCCGGTGATCTCCCATTCGTCGCCGACGCGTTTCGCGCGGCAGGAAATATTGGCGACATCCGAACCCGCATTGGGTTCCGAGAGCGCGAAGGCGCCGAGGAAATCGCCCCGCGCCATGCGCGGCAGATAGACTTCCTTCTGCGCCGGCGTCATCGATTTGAGCGATCCGATCAGGGCGTTGCCGCGCGCGATCATGCTGGCGACGCTCATCCAGCCGTGCGCGAGCTCTTCCGCCACGAGGCAGTACTCGAAGGCGCCGAGGCCCAGGCCGCCATATTCCTCGGGAATCAGGATTCCGAAATAGCCCAGCTCCGCCATCTCGTCGATCAATTCGCGCGGGCATCTCGCCCTTGACCGGGTCGAGCTTGTCGGCGATGGGGCGAACCCGCGTTCGCGTGAACTCGCGCGCCGAGTTCCTGGATCATGCGGCGTTCTTCGGACAATTCAGGCATAGGGCGATTCCTCAGGCGGGAGCTGTCCCTGGCCGAGCGAGCGTCCGCCGTCGACGATCAGGACTTGTCCGGTGATGTAGCGATTGTCGCGCGAGGCGAGAAACGAGACGGCGCGCGCGATATCTTCCGGCTGGCCGATGCGGCCCAGCAATTGCAGGCCGAGCATGGCCTGCTGCCGCTCCGGCGTCATGTAGTGCAGCATGTCCGTGTCCACGACGCCGGGCGCCACGGCGTTGACCCGGATGTCGCGCGGCGAAAGATCGATCGCCATGGCGCGGGTCAATCCCACCACGGCCGTCTTCGACGCCACATAATGCGCCATCTGCGGCGCGCCCGCGAAAGACCGCGACGCGATGTTGACGATGCGTCCGCCGTTCCTCATCCGCCGCGCGCCCTCCTGCGCCACGACGAAGGTGCCGACCGTGTTGATGTCGAAGTTCTCGCGGAAATGTTCTTCGGTGAGATCCTCGAAACGGTGCGTGCTGGTGATGGCCGCATTGTTGACGATCACGTCGAGGGGCGCGAAGCGTTCCATGAGCGCAGCGATCGCCGGACGGTCGCGGATATCGACGACTGCCGATTCCACATCGCGCGCCAACCGCCCGAAGCGATGCCGCGACCTCGTGGACGCTCATCCAGCCGATCGAGCGCGATGACGCGGAACCCGTCTTCGGCAAGCCGCTCGACGATGCCGCGGCCGATTCCCCTGCGCGGCGCCGGTGACGATTGCTGTCTCCTCGACCTTCGCTCATGGGTTCTCACTCCGCGCCAGGTCCATCACGTCCGCCACCGAGCTTTGCTCGCCGAAAGCGGCAAGCGCAGCCCGCAAAGCGGCTGAGCGCCCGCCCAGAACGGGCTCGACGAGCGCGTCGAATTTGCGTTCGAGCTTGCGCCCCTGCCGCCGAGATCGGCATCCGCGACGCCCGGCGTCATGGCCTGTGCGTGAACCGCGCGCCGTCGGCGGTTGCGATCGTCACCTCGGCTTTCGCCTCCGGGTAGGTCTCGTCAAAGACGATCGTCGCCATGTCGCGCAGGCGCACGAGTTCCGGCTCTCCGGTGACGGCGTCACGTCGAACGTGGCGATGCCCGACGTATCGCGTCCCGCGAACGCCATCGCGACAGTCAAGCCGAAGCGAGAACTTCGCCTCAAGCCCGGTGGCCGGCCGCGCAATATTGCAGACGCGGTCGGTGACGGGGGGCACGCGGATTTCGATGGCCTGGATGGCGTTGGACGAGACGCCATGCCGCTCGCGCAAGGCGCGCCCGGCCTCGATAGCGCCATGCGTCAGATAGCAGGACGCATGGTACTTGAAGAGATTGTTGCGGATATGATGGTCGAGCGGCGCGTCTTTCATGGCCTCCTCGGGATTGAAATCCACGCTCTGCGTTGCGGCGAGCCCCTGCGCGCATTCGAGCGCGTCCTGCGGCTGGTAAACCCGCGGGCGGCAAGCCGCGCCGCCTGCAGGCCGTTCTGCGCGGCGCGGCCGGCATGCAGCGGCTTGCACATCGTGCCGAACATCGACTTCAGACCCGGACGCCATGGTGGCGGCGATCCCGATAGGCGGTAGCGGTCGTGTCCGCGTCGAGCCCGAGCAACCGCGCGCAGGCGGCCGCCGCCCCGATGCTGCCGACCGTCGCGGTCGCATGAAAGCCGTGCTGGTAATGGCCGGGGCTCATCGAGCGCCCCCGTGCGGCAGACGACGTCATAGCCGGCCACGAAGGCCGTCGATGACATCTTCGGGCGACGCATCGATCTCCTCCGCGAGCGCCAGCAGACCCGGCAGGATCGGCGACTGTCGGGTGGCCGAGGATCGCCATGTTGACGTCGTCGAAATCGAGCGCATGGGACGCGGTGCCGTTGATCAGCGCCGCGTTCATCGCGGACTGCGTCGGGCGAACCGGCGAGCGACGCCACGGGCGCGGCGCCGATCCGCCAGAAGCTCCTCGCGCAGGATGCGCGACAGCCGGCTCCGCCGCTCCGGGAATCGTGACGGCGAACCAGTCGAGAATGCACTGCCGCGCGACCGTCGACGGCGGCGTCGGCAGATCCGCATAGGCCATTGTCGCGGCCCGCGCGGCGCAGCCAGTGCGTCACGGGAGGCGGCGCGGCGATTCAGCCGCCATGTGGGGTACTCCTTCACGTCGGCGCTGCCATAGAGCTGGCGCAGCGTGACCTTGTTGATCTTGCCGCTCGGCAGCCGCGGCAGGTCCGTCGACGAAGACGACGGATTTCGGCTTTTTGTAGCTGGCGATCTGCGTCTTGCAATGCTCGATCAGCTCGCGCCTCGCTGACCGCACTGGTCCGGCGCCCAGCACGACGATCGCGCGCACCGTCTCGCCCCAATACTCGTCCTTCACGCCGATCACCGCCACGTCCTGCACGGCCGGGTGCGTCGCAAGCGCTTCTTCGACCTCGCGCGAATAGATGTTCTCGCCGCCGGAGATGATCATGTCCTTCTTGCGGTCGACGAGGATAGAGGAACCCCTCCTCGTCGAGATAGCCGAGGTCGCCCGTGTGGTACCAGCCGTCGCGCAGGGCCGCGATCGTGGCGGCGCTGTTGTTCCAGTAGCCCGCCATGTGGCTCGCGGTCCGCGTGAGAATTTCGCCGGGCTCGCCCACGGGCAGCGCCCTGCCCTCGTCATCGACGATCTTCACGTCCACATTGGGAGCGGCCTGGCCGATGGAGCCGAGCCGCTTGATGTCCGCGGGCGAGCCGTCGGGCTTGTGCTGCCGCTTGTGCAGGGTGGTGCCGCCGCCCTCGGTCATGCCGTAAAGCTGAAGAAAGACCGGTCCGAGGAGCTTCAGCCCGCGCCGCAGAAGCGGCAGCGGCATGGGCGCGGCGGAGTAGCAGAGCGTGTGCAGCGACGAGAGATCGGCGTCCTCGATGCCCGGCACGCTCAGCAGCGCCTGCACCATGGTGGGGGCCATATGGGTCATCGTGACCTTCTCGCGCACGATCGTCTCGACGAATCTCCGCCGGCTTGAAATCCCGATGAAGCACCACGCGGCCGCCACGCAGGTGAACGCCCATCTGCAGGAACCGCGCGCCGACATGGAAGACCGGCATCATCAATTGGAGCCTGTCCGACACGATCAGGCCGAGTTCGGTCGCCATCAATTGCGCAATGGCGATATCGCCCCGGTGGCGGCGCATCACGCCTTTGGGCCGTCCCGTCGTGCCGCTGGTATAGATGAGATGCATGATGTCGTCGGGCCGCGGCCGCATGGGCGCGCCCGCCGCGTCGCCGGAGGCGATCAACGTCTCGTAGTCGCGCGCCCATTCCGGAACTGCGCCGCCGAAGCAGATGTAGGTCTCGATATGCGGCAGGCGGTCCCTGATCTGCTCGATGGTGTCGGCGTATTGAGCCTCGAAGATCAACGCGCGCGGCGTGGAATCCGTCAGGATGTAGAGCATCTCCGGGGGCGCGAGACGGAAATTGACGGTCGCGGCGATCAATCCCGAGAGTTCGCAGGCGCCGAAGCACTCCATGAACTCCAGCGTGTTCTGCGACAGGATCGAGATGCGATCCTGCGCCCTCAGGCCGAGCCCATGGAGGGCGGAGGCTAGCCGGTTCGCCCGCTCGTGATGCTGGCGGAAGGTGACATTCCGGTCACCGTACACATAGGCGAGTTCCTCGGGAAACTTGTGAGCGTTGTTCCTGAAGAATGTCGCCAAGGGTCTCGATCATCGTGCTGCCTCCCGTCGCCCGCGCTTCAGGCCTTCGGCAAGCCCATGCGGTTGGCGATATTGTTCTTTTGAATGGCCGTCGAGCCGCCGATGATCGGCATCAGCAGCATGTCGCGCACATGACGCTCCATGTCGAAGCCGCGCGCATAGCCGTACGCGCCCATCACCTTCTGGCAGGTCAGCACGATGTCGAGCCCGGTTTCGCACACGTACATCTTGGCCATCGACGTCTCGACGCTGCAGGGCAGGTCGTTATCCGCCAGCCAGCAGCCCCGGTAAAGCATGAGGCGCGCCGACGCGAGCTTGGTCTGCGCATCCGCCAGCATGTGGCGGATCGACTGGATCGAACAGATCCGCTGGCCGAATTGCCGGCGCTGCTGCGAATACTCCCAGGCATCGTCCACCGCCTGCGCGGCGATGCCCGAGCGCCATGGCGGCGACCTCGAGCTTCTCCACCTCCAGCGCCGGACCGGCGAGCTTCGACCAGCCCTGGTTCCAGCCCGCCTCGCCGCCGACCACGTCGTCGATGGAAATCTCCACGTTGTCGAACGACACGTCGTTGGTGTTCAGCCCGCGCGCGCCGAGCGCCGGGATGTGCTGCAGCGTCACGCCCTTGGCGGTCGGCGGAATGAGCACGAGCGACAGGTTCTTGTATCGCTCGCCCGGCTCGCCAGTGCGGACGAGCGCATAGATGTAGTCGGCGATCTCGGCGCCCGAGCACCAGCGCTTGTTGCCGTTGATGATCGACCTTGTCGCCCCGGCGCTCGGCGCGGGTCGAGACGCTGGCGAGATCCGAGCCCACATCCGGCTCCGACAGCCCGTAGGCGAACAGGAGTTCGCCGTTGGCGAGCCGCGGCAGGAGGCGCTGCTTCTGCTCCTCGCTGCCGGAGGCCAGGATGTTCATGCTGCCGTAGCACGCATTCATGAGGTAGAGCGTGCCGATCACCATGGATCGGCGCGACAGCTCCTCGACCGTCACCATGGTGGCGAGGATGTCGCGGCCGATGCCGCCATATTCCTCCGGCACCGTCATGCCGCAGACGCCGAGATCGCGGATCTGGTCCATCAGCGCGCGGGGAACGCGGTCCTCTTCGTCCCACTTCGCCATCTGCTCGCGGGGCGCATGTCGTTCGAGCATGCGGCGGATGCTGTCGCGCAGCATGCCGATATGTTCGGGTTCGCCAAAATCCATGGTCTGTCCTCCCGGTCCAAGAAACTCGTCTCTGGCCCGACCCGGTCGGGCGCCGATCAGGCGCCGGTGAATTTCGGCTTGCGCTTCTCGCTGAAGGCCTTGATGGCCTCGAGGTGGTCTTCCGTGCGGTTGGACAGGGCCTCATACGCCATGCAGGTGTCCATCATCGAATGGGCGAGCTGCTTGAGGCCGATATTGACGGCGGTCTTGGTCCACTTGATCGATTTCATCGCGCCAGCGCCGATCTTCTTCGCGAAGGCATCGACCCGCGCGTCGAGTTCCGCCGCCGGCACCGCGTAATTGATGAGGCCCATCGCGGCTGCGTCCTTGGCGTTGATCAGGTCGCCCGTCAGCAGATATTCCTTGGCGCGCGCATAGCCGATGAGCTGCGGCCAGATCACCGCGCCGCCATCGCCGGCCGCAAGGCCGACGCGCACATGAGGATCGCCGATGCGGGCATGGTCGGCGGCGAAGATCACGTCGCAGAAGAGGCCGATCGTCGCGCCCAGGCCCACCGCGTCGCCGTTCATCTTGCAGATGAGGACCTTGTCGCAATCGAGGATGCCGAAGACGACCTTCTTGGCTTCCATGATGCCGAGATCGAAGAGTTCCGGCTTGTCGTACATCTCCTGCATGCCGGCGATGTCGCCGCCCGCGCTGAAGGCCTTGCCGGCGCCGGTCAGGATGACGACGTCGATGGAATGATCCATGCCGAGGTCGTAGAAGACGCGCGAGGTCTCCTCGTGCATGGCGGCCGTCATGGCGTTCAACGTCTCGGGCCGGTTGAACGTCACCGTCATGGTGCGTCCGGCCTTGTCGAACTTGATGTACTTGTAGCCCGAATAATCCACCATCGTGATCCTCCCGGAGAGATGCCGCTGGCATCGCACTCCTTCATTATTTTCTAACACTAGTTCGAAAAACAATCCAGTTCAAGTCCCGCGTCGCGGCACGACCAGCGCGTCGAGGGCAACGACGCCCTCGCCTTTCGGCAGGACGAGCACGGGGTTCAGATCGACGGTCTCGACATCGTCGCGATGGGCGGCGGCGAATTGCGAAAGCTGCACCAGCACATCCGCGAGGGCGTCGATATCCGAAGGTGGAGCGCCGCGAACGCCCGAAAGCAGCGCCCGGCCGCGAATTTCGTCGATCATGCGCAGAGCCTCGGCGCGGTCGAAGGGCGCCAGGCGGAACGTCACGTCCTTCAGCACCTCCACGTGAACGCCACCCAGACCGAACATGACGGCGGGGCCGAAGACGGGGTCGCGGCTGACGCCCGATGATGGTCTCGACGCCCTTCTTCGCCATCGGCGCCACCAGCACGCCCTCGATCCTCGCGTCGGGGCGATGCTGCGCCGCACGCGCCATCAGGGTCGCAAAACCCTCCGTCACCGCCGAACGCTCGCCGAGCCCCACGAGCACGCCGCCGATCTCGGTCTTGTGCTCGATATCGGGCGAGACGATCTTCATCACCACCGGATAGCCGATCTCGTCCGCCGCCGCGGCGGCCTCCTCGGCCCCCGCCACCAGACGCTCGCCGAGGAACGGGATTCCGGCTTTGCCAAGCAGAGCCTTCGCGGCATGTTCGGACAAGGGCTCGCCCGACAGGGGCTCCGCCGCCGCGACCGGCGGGAGGCCGGGCGCGCGCTCGAAGGATTTCTGCAAAGCGCGTCAGCGCCGCGAGCGCCAGAACGGCGCGGTCCGCATCCTCGAAAACCAGGAATCCGCTTTCCTCGTATGACCGGACGACGTCCTCATCGCCCACCATCGACAGGGCGATGAGCCGGTCGGGGAAGCGCGAACATCCATCAGAGATCGCCTTCCTGAGGGGACCCGAGAGCGTGCGCGTGTTGGGCACGGTGGAGAAGAAGCCGACCAGCGCGTCATAACCGCCTTCGTCGAGAATGACCTCCATGTTCTTCGCCAGGAGGTTCATGTCGTTCAGGGCCTGCGCGGTCGTATCGACGGGGTTTTCAACGGATGCGAACGGCAGCAATTCCTTGAGCTTCTTCTGCGCCGCCTGCGGGCATGGGCGCCACATCGAGGCCGTGCCGCTCGGCGGAATCGGAGATCAGCACGCCGGCGCCGCCCGACAGGGTGACAACGCCGAGCTTGTTGCCCCGCGGATAGATGCCGCGCGCGCACGCATAGGCCACGTCGATCTGCTCTTCGGTCGTCGCTGCGCGATGCACGCCATATTGGCGGAAGAGCGCATCGTAGATCGCGTCCGATCCTGCAAGCGAGGCCGTGTGCGAACTGGCGGCCTTCGCGCCGACTTCGGAACGCCCGACCTTCATCATCACGATGGGTTTGCGGTTTTCGTGCGCGAGTTCAAGGGCCGCGCGGAAGCGCGCTCCGTCGCGAATTCCCTCCACATAGGCCATGATCACCTTGATGTCCGGCTGGGCGGCCATCCATTCGAGGCTTTCGGAGACGTCGATATCCGCCTCATTGCCTGTCGTGATCCAGTAATTGATGCCGATGCCGCGGCGGCGCGCCAGATAGGCGATATGCGACCCGTAGGCGCCGCTCTGGCTGATGATGCCGAGCGGTCCGGGCTTCGGCATCTCCCGGTCGAGAGATTGCGTGAAGGTGCCGAAGAAACCGATCTGAGGATTGAAGATGCCCAGGCAGTTCGGACCGAGAAGTCGCAGGCCGCCTGCTCGCGCGATGTCGACTGATCCGCTGCTGGATGGCGAGGCCCTCTTCGCCGCTCTCGGCATAGCCGGCGGAAAAGATCACCGCCCCGCGCACGCCCTTCTCGACGCATTCGATGACAGCGGCCTCGGTCAGGCCGGCCGGTACCGCCAGCAACGCCACATCCGGCACGTCGGGGACCGCCGTCAGCGACGGGTAGGCCTTGAGGCCCTGCACCGTTTCGCGGTTCGGGATTGACCGGGTAGATCCTGCCTGCGAAACCGCCTTCGAGAAGATAGCGGACGCGGCCGCCCGGAAATGCGGTTCGGATCGTCCGACGCACCCAGGATGGCCACCGAGCGGGGCCGGAAAAGACTGTCGAGGCTGCGTGGGCGTCACTTGCTTCATGCTTGTCATTCGCCTCAGAAATGGACGCCGTTCGCGATGAGTTCGCGCGCGATGGTACGTCGCTGGATTTCGCTGGTGCCGTCTGGAATGCGCATCGACCGGGTGAACCGATAGCCCGCCTCGAGCCGAGTTCGTTGGTCAGGCCCATGCCGCCATGCACCTGGATGCAACGATCGAAGATGCGGTTCGCGGCTTCCGTGCAATGCAGTTTGACCATCGAGGTTTCGGCCAGCACCCGGTCGCCGCGTTCGAGCTTCAGCGCGCAATCGACCAGCATGGTCTCGGCCGCGTAGAGCTCGGTGGCGCAATCCGCGATCAGGATCTGGACCGCCTGATGCTCCCCGATGGGGATGCCGAAAGTCTTGCGGACCTTCGCATATTCGACGGCCTGCTCGAGAGCCCAGCGCGCCATTCCCACACAGGTCGCCGACAGGCCGAGCCGTCCGGTATTGACGCCGCCCAGCGCCACCTTCAGCCCCTCGTCGACCGCGCCCAGTCGGTGATTGTCCGGGACCCGCAGGCCGTCGAAGGCCAGGATGCCGATTTCGGCGCCGAGCTGACCCATGATGGGGATCGTCGACACGACCGAGAATCCCGGCGCTTTCGTGTCGACGAAGAAAGCTCGTGATGCCGCCCTTGCGCTGTGCCGCGAGCGCCGGGTCGGTGACGGCGAAGATCATCGCGTAGTCGGCATAGGGCCCGTTGGTGATCCATTGCTTGGAGCCGGTGATGACCCACTCGTCCCCCTCGCGCACGGCGCGGGTCTTCATGGCGAACACGTCGGATCCCGCATCGGGTTCGCTCAGGCCGAAGCAGAGGGTCTTGTCGCCGCTCGCCGAGACCCGGAAGGTAGCGTTCCCGAAGTGCCGGGGTCGAGATGGGTCAGGACCGGCGACAGGCCATTGGTGAAGGGCGAGGGAATGACCACCGGATGGACGAGCACGCGGCCGGGGCCGCAATGGTTGGAAAGCCGCGCATTGAGATAGACCGAAGCGAGCGGTCCGAGCCCGCCGCCGCCGATCTCCTCCGGCCCGAACATCGTATAGAAGCCCTGCGCGGCGGACCGCATGCGAACCTCGCGCTTCAGCGCCTCCACCTCGGGCGTGAAACGCCCCGCCTCGTCGAAGATCGTCCGATCGCTCGAGAGAAGCGCCCGTTGGCTTCCTCGAGGGGCACGATTTCCTGATCGACGAAGCGCAGCAGGCTGTCGCCGATCGCCACGATTTCTTCGGGGACGTGGGTCGACCTCATGTCAGACCTTGTCCAGCGTGAATTTCGGCAGCGTTATCTCGGGCGTCACGTCGTCGAACGACACCGACACGCGATCGCCGATCCGCACGCTCTCCACATCCTCGGTGACGATATTGGTCAGCATGCGCGGGCCCTCGTCGAGTGCGATCATCGCGATCACATACGGAACGTCGGCGGCAAAGACCGGACCGGCGGGCTTGCGCGCGATGGTGTAGGTGTAGATCTCGCCCTTGCCGCTCACTTCAGTCCATTCGAGATCGTCCGAATGGCAATGCGGGCAGAGTTCGCGCGGGTAGAAATGATGCTTTCCGCAGGACCGGCAGCGGGGAATCGACAGGCGATGCTCCCGCGCCGCGCGCCAGAAAGGCTCGGTGCCGGGATCGACGACGGGAAGCGGCTTCTCGTAGGCTGAACCTTGCGACATCTCTGGCTCCTCAATGGTTGGCGAGGATGACGGTGCTTCCGGAGGAAAGCGTTCCGCCGGTCCCGTGAACGAGCGCCGTGCGGGCGCCCTCGACCTGGCGTTCGCCCGCCTCTCCCCGGAGCTGTCGCACCGCTTCGATCAGCAGGAAGATGCCGTACATGCCGGGGTGGCAATACGACAGGCCGCCACCATTCGTGTTGAGCGGGAAGGCGCCTCCCGGCGCGGTTCGCTGGTTCGACACGAACTGGCCGCCCTCGCCGCGCTTGCAGAAGCCGAGGGCTTCGAGCGTCAGCAGAACCGTGATGGTGAAGCTGTCGTAGCACTCGACCACATCGATGGCGTCATGCCCGATCCCCGCCATGTCGAACGCGGTCTTGCCGGACATCTCCGCCGCGATGTGGCGCGCGAGATCCGGCATGGCGGCGATGCTCCAATGCGTATGGGCCTCGCCATACCCCCGGATGTTGATCGAGCGGCAGCCATGCGCCTTCGCATTCTCGGCGCTCGTCATGACGACGGCGCCGGCGCCATCGGTGACAAGGCAGCAATCGAGTAGTTTCAGCGGATCGGAGACGGGCGTCGACGACATCACGTCGTCGATGGAGATCGGATCGCGCATGGTCGCTTCCGGATTGAGACTGGCCCATTTGCGCGTCGCCACCGCGATTTCCGCGAGCTGCTCCTGCGTGGTGCCATGCTCGTGCATGTGGCGCATGGCGGCGAGCGCGTAGCCGCCGACCGGCTGGGGAATGCCCCAGACGTTCTCGAACTGCATGGTGAGGATCGACGGACGACCGCCGAGGGTGCGGCTGCGCTCGCTTTTTTGCACGCTGCCGTAGACGATGAGCGCCACATCGCAATAGCCGCGCTCGATCGCCATGGCCGCGTGGGCTACATGGGCCTCGAAGGCGGAGCCGCCGATATTGGTCGTATCGGCGAACCGGGGAAACACACCCAGATATTCGCCCAGGGTGACCGACGCCAGCAGACCCGGGCCCGGATTGCCCCACATCCCCGCGACCAGAAGCCCGTCGACGTCGCGCATGGCGATGCCCGCATCATCCAGGGCTGCCTTCGCGGCGCGGGCCTGCACCTGGAGAACGGAACCGCCGCCGACCACCCGCCCGCCGATGAGGGGCACATCGCCCACACCCACGATGACTGCTTCACGCGCCATGATCAGGATTTCCTTATCGGTTCGAAGGGTTGAATCGCGGTTCCCGCAAGGATCTGCCGATCGCCGACGCGACACATCAGCCTCACGCGCGCGGCAGGCTTTCCTTCGCGCTCGAAGATTTCCTCGACGGTGCCGGTAATCTCCAGCAGGTCATCCGCGAAGACGGGCGCGATGAAAGTCACGTCAATCTCGCCGCTTTCGTCGAAGGCGCCGTTCGTCCACGCGTTGAGCATCTGCGCCGCGAAGGCGAGCGTCATCAAGCCGTGGGCGATGGTGCGGCCGAACGGGCCGTTGCGGGCGAAATCCGGATCGACATGGATCGGGTTGAAATCGCCCGACGCCTTCGCGTAGTCGTCGATCATGCGCTGCGTGACATGCCGGCTGAGCACCGGCAGAACTCTCGCCCGCGATGAAGCGGCCCGGCGCTGAGCCGCCAATGGCCGACACCTGGGAGATATCCGCGTTCACTGGTCTTTCCCCCAGATCGACGTGATCCGCCCGCTGGCGGCAAGAACGCCGTCGCTTCCGCGCGCCTCGAATTCCGACACGATATAGGGCCGCTCCTTGCGCACGTACTTGTCGACGACGCGGGCCTGCAGGGCGAGCGTTTCGCCGACGGCGAGTGACCGGTGGAACCGGATCGCCTGCTTGGCGTGGATGCCGCCGGGCGGGCTGCGGCGCGCCGTCAGGAGGTCGATCAAATAGACGGACGCGATCATCGACGGCGCGCGCCGCGCTCCGTGCCGCTCGTCATAGAGATCGCTTTCATTTCCGGTGGCTGCGAGGAACGCGTCCACATTCCCGTCGCCGATCTCGAAGAGCACCGGCTCCGGCGGATAGACGGAGCCGATCTCGACGTCCTCGTATCTGAGATACGCCTCCATCGTCAGACCGGCATCCAGGAAAACACGTCGCGCGACATTTCGAGCGGGATGAAGGACGGCTTCAGGGTTGGAAGCATATGATCGCGCAACGTCTCGGGCGTCCAACCCTCGGAGCGATGGACGGAGCGCAGCGGACGCGGCTGGCTCATCAGGAACACCTCATTGCCGCGGACGGCGAGAATCTGCGCGTTCACCTCCTTGGCCGCGTCGCTGGCAAGAAACACCGCCACGTTCGCGATCTTGTCGGGGGTCAACATCTTGAGGGTCTTCAGGCGTTCCTCTTGATCGGGCGTGTTCGGAATCGAACCGACCATGCGGCTCCACGCGAAGGGCGAGATGCAATTGGAGCGCACGTTGAAGCGCGCCATGTCGAGCGCCAGCGATTTCGACAGGCCCACGATGCCCATCTTGGCGGCCGAATAATTGGCCTGGCCGGGATTGCCGACGAGTCCCGACGTCGACGTCATGTGCACGAAGGTGCCGCTTTCCTGCTTGCGGAAATGTTCCGCGGCGGCGCGGCTGACATTGTAGCTGCCGTAGAGGTGAACCTGGATGACCGAGTCCCAGTCCTCGTCCGTCATCTTGTGGAAGATGACATCGCGCAGGATGCCGGCATTGTTCACCACGATATCGATCTTGCCGAAGGTCTCGACCGCTTTCTCCACCATGGCGCGGGCCTGGACCGGATCGGACACGGAGCCGAAATCCGCCACCGCCTCGCCGCCCGCATGCTTGATCTCGCGAACGACCTCGCGCGCCGGCGCATCGTTCTCCTCGTCCTGGCCGGTGAGCGACACGCCCGGATCGTTGACCACCACTTTCGCGCCGTAGGCGGCCATGAGCATGGCGATTTCGCGGCCGATCCCGCGACCGGCCCCGGTCACGAGCGCCACCTTGTTCTCCAGCATCTTTTCCATCTTACCGGCTCTCTCGATCTGTCTCGGAAATTTTCAAACTTGTGTTCGGTTTAAGGTCGAACGGGAGACGGCGATACAGGCGTCGTCACTCTTCGACTTCTCGTCAGACCATCCAGCGGCCGCCGTCGACTACGACGGATTGACCGGTCATGTAGCGGGAATCCTCGCTCGCCAGGAATGCCGCCGCGGCGGCGATGTCCTCCGGTTCGGCGAAGAAGCCGAGCGGGATCGACTTGCGAATCTGTTCGAGGATCTCGTCGGAGATGCGTTCCACCACGCGCGTCTTCGTGACGCCCGGGCAAACCGCGTTGACGTTGACACGGAACGGCGCGAGTTCGCGCGCAAGCGAGCGTGTGAAGCCGATCACGCCCATCTTGGCGGCGGCATATTCGGACAGGCCGATCTCGCCTGCGAGCCCCGCATTGGACGCTACGTTGACGATTTTTCCGCGCCCCTGTTCGCGCATGGACGGCACGACCTGACGCGACGCGATCAGCGTCGACATCAACGAGACCTCGATGACGAAGCGCCAGACCTCGGACGACGACGCGTAGAATTCCGAGGCTCGCTGCCGGGCGCTTTGGCCGACATTGTTCATGAGCACGTCGATGAAGCCGGCCTCGGCGTAGATGCGCGCGAACGCGTCGGCCACCACCTGTTCGTCCGTGCAATCGGCTGTGATCGCCAGCACTTTCGCGCCGGCTTGGCGGGCAAGCTCCGCCGTCGTTCCCAGGCTCTCTTCTTCCATGTCGAGAATGGCGACATTTGCGCCTTCGGCAGCGAAGCGAAGCGCGCTGGCGCGGCCGATTCCGTTCGCCGCTCCCGTCACGACCGCGAGTTTCCCTTCAAGGCGACGCATGCGTTTCTCCCTTGGCGTCGGGCTGCAAACTGCCCGGCGGCGGATTCTCGCGAATCCAAGTGACCGATCTGGCTGCCTCGATGCAGCATCACTTTCAAAAACCTAACACTCGTTCGAAAATACCGCAAGTCGAGATTCGGCGGACTTTCATTTTCCCGTGGGCCCACCGCCGATCTCATCGACAGGGCCCGTACTGGACAGGCGCCGGCGATTGTCGATAAAACGAACGATTGTTAGAATTTAACCGAAGACGCACAAAATCCACAGGGGACCACGATGGCGAGACGAATTCTGGTGACGGGCGCCACGGGGACGGTCGGCGGCGCGGCCATGGAGCTTCTCGCCCGCGAGAAGGAGAGCCGCTCCGTCGAGGTGCTGGGCGCCGCGCGGAGCGACGAGAGCGCCCGCCGGCTGCGGGACCGGGGACATTCTCCCATTCTCCTCGATTACGACCGCCCGGAGACCCTCCGGCCCGCTCTCGAGGGCGTCGATTCGGTTTTTCTTTCGACCGGCTACACTGTCGACATGCTGGTCCACTCCAAGCGCCTGCTCGACGCTGCGAAAGCAGCGGGTGTCCGCCACATCGTCCATCTCGGCGCGCTCGCGGCCGACGACACGCCGCATGCGCATTTCGCCTGGCATCAATTGATCGAACATACGATCCACGCGATGGGATTTCGCATACACCCATCTCAGGCCGAACTTCTTCATCGATACGGTGTGGGCCGGTTTCCGGCGGCGTCCCGACCGCATCGTGCATTTCGTCGGCGACCGGACGGTGAGCTGGATCGCGTCCGACGACATGGCGGCGGTCGCGGTCGCGGCCCTTCTCGATCCGGATGCCCATGCCGGCAAGACCTACCCGCTCGCCGTGGAGGCGCTCAGCTTCGGCGAGGTGGCGGCGATCCTGTCGGAGGTGACGGGGCATCCCGTCGAATACAGACCCCGTCCGGCTGCCGAGCTTTTGCCGGGGCTGCTGAAGCAGGGCATGGAGCCGACCTATGCGGCAAGCCTCGCGGAGGGCGTCGCCGAAATCGAGGCCGGCCGGCTGCCGCTGGCGGATGCCGTCAGCGACATTGTGGAGACCGTCACCGGCCGCAAGCCGATCGGTTGGCGGGCCTTCGCCGAGCGACGGAAGGCGGAGATCGCCGGGGCGTAGCCCCGAAAACTCTCGCTGTTCCCTACAAGGTCCTGCCGATCAATTCCTTCATGATTTCGTTGGTGCCGGCATAGATCCGCTGGACGCGCGCATCCGCGTAAGCGCGGGTGATGGGATATTCCCACATGAACCCGTAGCCGCCGTGGAGCTGCAGGCAGGCGTCCAGCACCTTGCCCTGCATTTCGCTGGTCCACAGCTTCACCATCGCGGCGGTGGTCGTGTCGAGCTTGTTCTCGAGCACGAGCTCGAGACAGCGATCGAGGAAGACGCGGCCGACCTGCACTTCGGTCTTCATCTCCGCCAGGGTGAACCGGGAGTTCTGGAAATCGATCACCGCCTTGCCGAACGCCTTGCGGTTTCTTGGTGTAGTCGATGGTCCATTGGAGCGCCGCCTCGCAGCAGGATACGGCCTGGATGCCCACATGCATGCGTTCCCAGGCAAGTTCCTGCATCATGTAGCCGAAGCCCTTGCCCTCCTCGCCGATCAGGTTGGTGACCGGAACGCGCACGTCGTTGAAAAACAGCTCCGAGGTGTCCTGCGCCTTGGTGCCGAGCTTCTTCAGGCGGCGGCCACGCTCGAAGCCGGGGCGGTCGGCCTCGACCATCACCAGGCTGATGCCCCGCGCGCCTTCGCTGCGGTCCGTCTTGCAGGCGACGAGGAAGAGATCGGCGGTCTGGCCGTTGGTGATGAAGGTCTTCTGGCCCGAGACGACGTATTCGTCGCCATCGCGGATCGCCGTCGTGCGGATCGCCTGGAGGTCCGAGCCGCCGCCCGGCTCCGTCATGGCGATGCCGGCGATGAAATCGCCGGTCGCCATCTTCGGCAACCAGGCGAGCTTCTGCTCCGTGGTGCCGTAATGATGGATGTAGGGTGCGACGATATCGGAATGGAGCGCAAAGCCGAGACCCGTCAGATTGAGCCGGGCCTGCTCCTCCATCAGGATGATCGAATAGCGGCGGTCCGCCCCGACGCCGCCCCATTCCTCGGGGATCGCGGCGCATAAAAAGCCCTGCTCGCCGGCCTTCTTCCACGCCCAGCGGGGCACTTCGCCCTTCTCCTCCCACTCCTCGTGGTGCGGCGCCAATTCGCGCTCCATGAAGCGGCGAACGGATTCGCGGAACATCTCATGCTCTGGGGAAAACAGCGTGCGCTCGATCATTTTTCCTCCGATGCCGTCTCGGCGAGGCCGGTCGGGCCGATGCGCTTCGTGATGCATCTCCGGTAACGTGCGGCAGTTTTTCTAACATTTGTTTGAATTTAATTGCAAGCCGGATTAGCGTGCGTCCGATCGTTCGCGAAGAGGCAACACCCATGATCATCGAGAAGCGCACCTACACGTTTCACCCCGGCAAGGTGCAGGAATTCCTCGCCCTGTACGAAGCCGAAGGGCTGGCGCTGCATACCAAATACCTGAAGATGATCGGCTATTTCGTCTCCGAGATCGGCACTCTGAACCAGGTCATCACCATGTGGGGCTATGACAGCATGGCGCAGCGCGACGAACTCGGGCCAAGCTCTATGCCGACCCGGAATGGATCGCGTTCGGCCCCAAGACAACGCCCTACATCCAGACGATGGAAACGATGATCCTGAAGCCGACGGGCTTCTCGCCCATCCGCTGAGACGGCCCTAGGCTCCCGCGCGCTCGGCGGCATCTTCGTTGCGGCCGCCGGCCACGACCCGATGGGACTTCAACTCCGCGATCTCCGCGCTGGACAATCCGAGGCCGGCGAGCACCTCGTCCGTATGCTCGCCGACGAGCGGCGCGCGATGAAAGACGCCGCCGGGCGTCGCGGTCATGCGGATCGGCGTCGAGGCGATCGTGACGGGTCGCGACGAGCCGGGATGCTCGACCTCGACCAGCATGTTGCGCGCGGCCACATGCGGATCGGCGTAGATATCAGCCGCGGTGTTGACGGGACCGAAGGGAACGCGCCCGTCGAGCGCCTAGGCGATCTCGGCCTTGCGTGCGCACGCAACTCCATGCCTCGACGATGGCGACCGTCTCGGCCGCATGGGCGAGGCGCGCATTGTTTGTGGCGAATTGCGGATCGGTCGCGAGTTCCGGCCGCCCCATGATGGTGGTCAGTTCGGCGCCAGAAGGAATCGCGCGGACAGCCGATCGTCACCTGCCCGTCCCGGGCGTTGAACGTGCCGAACGGGCACAGGATCGGGTGCTGGTTGCCCTCGGGCACCGGCGATTTTCCCATATAGGAATACTGGTAGACGATGCGCTCGCACATGGCGAGAACGCCGTCATACATGGCCACGTCGACGAATTGTCCCTGGCCCGTGCGGGCCGCATGGTGGAGCGCCGCCATGATGCCGAAGGCTGCGAGCGCGGCCGGAAAGATGTCGCCGACGCCCGGACCGATCTTCATCGGTGTCTCGGCATCGGGGCCGGTGATTCCCATCGCGCCGCCCATCGCCTGCGCCACCACGTCGAAAGCCGGTCGATTGACATAGGGGCTCGCGCCCGTGCGCGGATCGCCGAAGCCGCGGATGGCCGCATAGACAAGACGCGGATTATCCGCCGCCAGCACCTCGTAGCCGATGCCGAGCCGGTCCATCACGCCGGCGCGGAAATTCTCCACCACGATGTCCGCATCCTTCGCGAGCAGCAGGAACAGCGCCTTTCCTTCGGCGGATTTGAGATCGAGCGCGACGCTTTTCTTGTTGCGGTTCGTGCTCTGGAAATAGCCGCCGAAATGGTGCGCGGTGTCGTCCTTCGGAAAAGGCCCGAAATGCCGCGTGGGATCGCCGTCGACCGGCTCGATCTTGATCACGCTCGCGCCCTGGTCGGCCAGCAGCATCGTGCAATAGGGACCGGCCAGCATCTGCGTCAGATCGACGACCTTGACGCCCGCCAGCGCACCCGAGACCTCAGCCATGTCAAAGCGCCTTTTCGAGTTCCGGCAGGATCGTGAAGAGGTCGCCGACGAGGCCGTAATCGGCGACCTGGAAGATCGGCGCCTCCTCGTCCTTGTTGATGGCGACGATCACCTTGGAATCCTTCATGCCGGCGAGATGCTGGATCGCGCCCGAGATGCCGACCGCGATGTAGAGCTGGGGGGCCACCACCTTGCCGGTCTGTCCGACCTGCCAATCGTTGGGCGCGTAGCCCGCATCGACCGCGGCGCGGGACGCGCCGACAGCCGCCCCGAGCTTGTCGGCAAGCGGAAGGATGATTCGCTTGAACTCCTCGGCGGAGCCGAGCGCGCGGCCGCCAGAGACGATGATTTTCGCTGCCGACAGATCGGGACGGTCGGATTCGAGAGCCTGTTCTCGACGAAGACCGACAAGGCGGGGTCGGACGCCGCGTCGACCCGCTCGATCGTCGCCGAGCCGCCGTTTCCGGCCGAGGCGAACGAAGCCGTGCGAACGGTGATCACCTTCGTGGCATCGGTCGATTGCACGGTTTGAATGGCATTGCCCGCATAGATCGGACGCTTGAAGGTGTCGGGCGACATCACTGCGACGATCTCGGAAATTTGCGCCACGTCGAGCAGGGCGGCGACCCGCGGCAGGACGTTCTTTCCCGATGCGGTGGCGGGCGCCACGATGGTGTCGTAAGCCGGGCGCAAGCGACACGATCAGCGCAGCAAGCGGCTCGGCAAGCTGCTGCTGGAGTTCGTCTGCCTCCGCGAGGAGAACCTTGGCCGCTCCCTCCAGGCGGGCCGCCGCCTCGGCCGCGGCCTGCGCGCCCTTCCCGGCCACCAGAACATGGACCTCCGGGCCAATCCGCAGCGCAGCCGACAGAGCCTTGGCGGTCTGGTCGGACAGCGTCGCATTGTCGTGTTCGGCAATCAAAAGAATGGCCATATGCGTGTTTCCTCTTCAAAACGGCCCGGTCAGAGCACGCCGGCTTCGTTCTTCAGCTTGTCGATCAGTTCGGCCACGGACTTCACCTTGACGCCGGCCTTGCGCCCGCCGGGTTCCTCGGTGGCGAGCACCTTCAGGCGCGGCGCGACATCGACGCCAAAATCCGCCGGAGCCTTCTCGTCCAGCGGTTTCTTTTTCGCCTTCATGATATTGGGGAGCGATGCGTAACGCGGCTCGTTGAGTCGCAGGTCCGTGGTGACGATCGCCGGAAGCCTGCAGATCCAATGTCTGCAGGCCGCCATCGACCTCGCGCGTCACGCGCGACGTTATCGCCATCGATTTCGACCTTCGACGCGAAGGTGCCCTGGCCCCAGCCGAGCAGGGCCGCCAGCATCTGGCCGGTCTGGTTGGCGTCGTCGTCGATGGCCTGCTTGCCGAGGATGACGAGGCCGGGCTGCTCGGCATCGACGACACCTTTCAGCAACTTGGCGACCGCGAGCGGCTCCACGGGCCCGTCGACCTTGACGAGGATCGCCCGGTCGGCGCCCATCGCCAGCGCGGTGCGCAGGGTTTCCTGGGCCTGGGCGGGCCCGATGGACACGGCGACGATCTCCGTGACCCGGCCGGCTTCCTTCAAGCGGATGGCCTCTTCGACCGCGATCTCGTCGAACGGGATTCATCGACATCTTGACGTTCGCGAGTTCGACGCCCGATCCATCCGACTTGAGGCGGATCTTCACGTTGTAGTCGACAACCCGTTTGACCGGGACCAGTACTTTCATGTCACTTCTTCCGTATCGAGCGCGCTGATGCCGATGCCGGTCTGATCGGCGATCGGCCGCCGGGCGTTCGACCCGTTCGGTGATGGGCTCGTAGATCCACACCATGCGCTCCGGCGAGAGCGAGGGCGAAAGGGGCATCGCGTCGCTTCCGCTGGCCGCCTTCAGCGCCGAGAGCGTCCGCGAAATGTCGTCGATCTCGATCTCATAGACGGCCATGTATTTCCAGTCCAGCGGGCCAGCGCGATGCTGCGTTCGGCAGGCGATAGCGCTGCGCCGCCGGTGACGCCGGGAAGTTTCAGCACATCCGCGAGATGGACGTTGGTGTACCAATCGTTGAATTCGTCGTCGCGCCCTTCCAGCGGGTTGGTGAGCGCGATCAGGTTGTACTTCGCCATGGCGGCCTCTTGTTGAAAGCCGGCACAAGCCGGCACCCTTCGTCGAAATCTAACAAACGTTCGAAATATGGCAAGGGACCGCCGGGCACGGTGATCGACATCGCCCCTCACTGCGCCGTGTATCCGCCGTCGACGCGCAGATCCGCGCCGGTCATGAAGGCCGAGCGGCGCGAGGCGAGGAACCAGACGGCGTTGGCGATGTCCGACGGTTTGCCCGTATGGCCGATGGGGTGAAGGGGCGCGAGATGGGCTTCTCCGCTTCCTGCTGCGACCCGAACAACGCGACAGGCGATCGGTGGCGATGCCTCCCGGCGAGATGGAGTTCACGCGGATGCCCAGCGCCGCCGTATCGAGGGCGAGGCTGCGCGTGAAGGCAAGGATCGCGCCTTTGGTGGTCGAGTAGGCGACTCGACCGGGCGAGCCGACATGCGCGAAGGTGGATGCGAGATTGATGATGCGCGCGCCGTTGCGCATGTGGGGCAGCGCGCTTCGCGTAACGTTGAACGTGCCTGTGATGTTGACGGCGATCGTACGCTCCCATTCCTCCGGCGACAGCGTGGTGATCGGGACCGCGCGCGTGACGGTCGCGGCATTGTTCACCAGCACGTCGACGCCTTGTCGCGCGGAGGCGAGGGCCGCGAAAAAAGCCTCCACGGCCGGGAGGTCCGTGATGTCGCAATGGTGACAATGGACATTTCCGGTATCGCCGGATGTCGGCTGCTCGCCAATGTCGAGGGAGTGAACCTCCGCGCCCTCGGCGGCGAACATGTCGACGATGGCCCGCCCAATTCCGCGGCCGCCGCCTGTCACCACGCAGACCTGTCCGTCGAACTCAGCCATTCCAGTCCCTCTCGCGGCGAACCCGGCAACGCGGTTGACGCCAGTATCTAACAACTGTTAGATAATTGAAAGGCGCGAAAATCTTTGCCTTCGCCGTAACCGCCTTTTCTTGATCAGACCACCGGCACCAGCGCCGGCGAGAAGGAACGTGCCATGCAGCCTTCCTCGCGTGACGTCAGCTTCGATTTCGCGGGCAGGACGGTCCTGGTCACCGGCGCGGCGTCCGGCATCGGCGAGGCGATGGCCCGCGCCCTCGCGAGCGCCGGTGCCGCGGTCGGCATTGGGGACTTGCAGGAAACGCCGCGAAGAGATCGCCGCCGAACTCCGCCAATCGGGCGGTAAGGCGATGGCTCTGCCCTTCGACGTCAGAGACGCGGAGGCGACCGAGGCGTCGATCGCGGCCCTGGAAGCCGAGTTCGGTCCTCTCACCGGACTTGTCACCGCTGCAGGGCTGTCCCGCCCGGCTCCCGCCGAGAGCATGGACGAAGCAACCTGGGATCTCGTCGTCGACACCAATCTCAAGGGCATGTTCCTGTCATGCCAGGCGGCGGGTCGGCGCATGCTGGCCCAGGGCGGCGGCGCGATCGTCAATATCGGGTCGGTCAATTCGCTGGGGGGCTTCGCGGGCCGCTCGAATTATTGCTCGGCGAAATTCGGCGTGTCCGGCCTCACCGAGGTTCTGGCCATCGAGTGGGGGCGCCGGGGCATCCGGGTCAACGCCGTGGCGCCGAACGGCGTCGATACGCCGCTGGTCCGCAAGGGAATTCCGCCGCGCTTCGTCGAGGAGGTGCTGAACAACCGCACGCCGCTCGGCCGCATGGCGCAGCCGGGCGAAATCGCCGCCATGGTGCTGTTCCTGTCTGTCCGACGCCGCCTCCTACGTCACCGGCGCGATCGTGCCGGTCGATGGCGGCCTTTGCGCCGGCTTCTACACCAATCGCCAGGGGGCGGACCTTGCCTCCGCGTCGCTTCTGACCGCCGGCATCTACACCGAATAGCGCCTGGGCGCGTCGCATCAATGCCATTGACGGGCGCCAGAATCTAACTACCGTTTGATAGATAAAATAAAACAAGGGAGGGAACCATGTCGAACAGATTTCTCAAGGCGCCAGATCACCAAATCGCTTGCGGTTTTCGGCGCCGCGAGCGCGTTCGGGAGCTTTACGCGTCCGAGCTTCGCCCAAGGCCAGCCGATCCGTCTCGGCCTCATCTCGCCGCTGAGCGGCTCGCAGGAGGTGATCGGCCGCTATCAGCTCGCCGGCGCCACCATCGCCGTCAACCAGATCAATCAGGCGGGCGGCGTGCTCGGCCGCAAGATCGAACTCGTGACCCGCGACGACAAGGCCGCGCCGGCGGCGGGTGTCGCGGCCGCCAAGGATCTGGCGGGCAACGGCGTGAACCTGATGCTGGGCGTTTTGTCGAGCGGCGTGGCGCTCGCCATCGCGCCGACCCTTCAGGCCGACAAGTCCGTCCTCGTCGTCTCGGCGGCAGCCGCCAACGAACTCACCCACGACCAGTTCAGCCCCAACGTGTTCCGCACCGCCGACCACGCCTATTCGCGCCAGCGCGCGCTTGCCAAACTGGTGGCGGGCGATTATCCGGCCGTCTCCGACTGGACGGCCATCAATCCGCAAACCGCCATCGGCACGTCGAACTGGGATTCCTTCGTCGACGGCATGCTGCAATTCTACCCCGAGCTCAACAAGAAGCCGGCGACGATCACCGATGCGATCTGGGCGAAGTTCGGCGCGACCGACTACAAGAACGAGATCGCGCAACTCATGCGCAGCAAGTCCGAAGGACTCTATTGCGGCGTCTATGGGGGCGATGCCGTCACCATGTTCGGACAGGCGGCGGCCTACGGACTTACCAAGAAGTTCAAGGTTCTGGTCGACCCGGGCAGCGAATTCATCATCGCTCAGGCGATGGGCAAGAACACGCCTCCCGGCCTGTGGTCGGGCTTCCACTGGTTCTACGGCGCCTACAAGGGCCACAAGATCAACGACGACCTCTACGATGCCTACGTGAAGGTGACCGGCGACAAGTATCCGGCGGGCTATGTGGGCGAGGCTCACACCTCGGTGCTCGCCTATGCGAACGCCATCCAGAAGGCCGGCAGCACCGACACCGACAAGGTGATCGCGGCGCTGGAAGGGCTCGAATTCGACTCGTGCAAGGGCATGCGCAAAATCCGCAAGGAGGACCATCAGGCGATCTGCGACATCAACTTCGTGCAGTTCGGACCCGGATGACACCGAGCAGGGATGGAAGATCACCGGCCACAAGGTGATCAAGGACGAGGGCCTGAGCGAAGAGCCCGACGCCCGGCCAGCCGTTAAGTTCCTGTACAACAAGAGGGCTGAGCTGAGCGTCTGCGTTTCTGAGCTGCACTTCCTCACGAGCCTGCCGGCATGTGAGCCGGCAAGGTCGACGGACAGGTGAGCGATCATGCTAGCGCTATCTTTTCGGCCCCGTCTTCAACGGGCTCTTTCTCGGCCATGGTGGTGTTTCTTTTCGCCACCGGGCTGACGCTCATCTTCGGCATCCTCCGCATCCTGAACTTCGCCCATGGCGGCTTTTTCATGATCGGTGCCTATCTGGCGTTCTCTCTCGTGAAAACGTTCGCGGGCGACATGTCGGTCGTCTCCTACCTTCTCATCAGCATCGCGGCGGGCATCGCGGTCGGGCTTGTGCGGGCTCGTGGTGGAGCGCCTGATCTTTCGCCGACTGCAGCATGTGGACGAGGCCTATTCGCTGATCGCCACCTATGCGCTGCTGCTGATCTCCGAGGGCGCCGTCAAGGCGATCTGGGGCGTGTCGTTTCACAGCGTGACGACGCCGACGCGCTTGGGGGCGCATTGATGGTCGGCGGCCTCGTCATGCCGCGTCTTCGCCATCTTCATCATCGCGCTGGGCGTGCTCTGCTACGCCGTTGCTCGAATGGATTCTGCAGCACACCGCCTCGGGCAAGCTCATGAAATCTGCTTGCAAGCGATCCCTGGATGGCCGGCATGCTCGGCATCAACGTGCCGCGTTTCTATGCCTGGATCGTCGTGATCGGCTTCTTCCTCGCGGGCCTCGCCGGCGGCCTGCTGCTGCCGAACCAGACTCTGTCGCCCAGTCTGGCGAGCGTCTTCGTCGTCCAGGCCTTCGGGGTTCTGATCGTCGGCGGCATGGGGAATATCCGAGGCGCGTTCCTCGCGTCGATCTTGCTCTGCGTGGTCAACTCGTACGGTTCGGTCCTGTTTCCGCAAGTGCCGGGAATCTTCTTCTATGTCGCCATGGCCGTCATGCTGCTGGCACGCCCGCAGGGGTCTGATCGCGGGAGCACGCCTATGATGTCCCGAACAAGCGGCAGCAACTGGCGCCGCGACGCCCTCATCGCGCGCCGTTGCCCTGGTGGTCCTCGTGTTGCTCCCCTTCGTCGCCAACAAGGGCATCGTGTTCGTTGCCGGCACCCTCGTGCTGCACGTAGTGTTCGGGCTGAGCTGGAACCTGATGTTCGGGCAGACCGGCCTTGTCAGCTTCGGCCATGCGTCGTTCTTCGCCATCGGCGGTTATGCATTCGCGTGGACCGCCAAGATCGTTTCCGCAATTGCATCCGCTGCTGCTCTTCGCCGGAGCGGGGCTGTTCGGTGCGTTCGTGGCACTCGTCGTGGGGATCATCGCGCTCCGCCGATCCGTGGGCGTGTATTTCGCCATCCTGACGCTGGCGCTCAGTCAGATCGTTTACCTGCTGTTGTCCTATATCCCGGCGCTCGGCCAGCGAAGATGGGCTGACGGGCATCAGCCGACCGCTTTTGTCGCTTGGCGTTCGCTGCCATCGATCTCGCGAGCGGCGACAATTATTATTGGTTCCTGATCGCCATGTGCGCGCTTCTCGCCATCGCCTTGTGGTGGGTTGATGCACGGCAGCATGGGGCGGGTGTTCAAAAGTATTCAGCAGGATGCCGGAACGTGCAGCCTTTCTCGGCATCAACGTCCAGGGATATCGCCTGACATCCTTTGCGATCGCGGCGGGCGCGACGGCGGTCGCCGGCGCGCTTTATGGTCCCTGGCTGCAATTGCTGACGCCCGAGATTGCCCATTGGACCTTTTCGGCGCGGCCGATCCTCTACACGCTGCTCGGCGGGGTCCAGAGCTTCTGGGGACCGGCGGTCGGCGCGCTTTGCTTCGCGGTCCTCGAATATGGCACTCGCACGCTGCACGGGCTGTCCGAGATCGTCGTCGGGTGCGATCCTGCTGATGATCGTCCTGGCTTTTCCCGGTGGATTGCTCGGCGGGCTGTCCCGCCTCGGCAATCGCATGATCCGCAGACCGGCCGTCGGCCGCAAGACCGGAGATGGTCCGGTGACTGCATTTGCACAGGGCGGCGACGCCTCTTTTGGTCGCGACGAAGATCGTGAAGGATTATCCCTCGGTCAAGGTCCTCAAGGACGTCGATGTCTCCGTCGCGGAGGGAGACACCTTCGCGGTGATTGGGCCGAATGGCGCCGGAAAGACGACGTTGTTCAAGGTCCTGAGCGGCGAGGTCTTCGCCGACACGGGAACGGTGAGCTTCGAGGGCCAGGACGTCACGCGCATGCCGGAATGGAAACGCGTTCGGCTCGGCTTCGGCCGCTCGTTCCAGGTTGCGCGTGTGTTCCCGGACCTGACGACGGACGAGAACGTGGTGATCGCCATCGAGGCCTATCACCGCAACAGCGGAAAGCCGGTGACCCGCGGCTTCGCCTGCCGCCCCTCGCCGGAGACCCGGGATCTTGTCGAGGAGACGTTGCTGGAAGTGGGCCTGGTCGACAAGCGAAACGAGGTCGGCGCGCTTGCTGTCGCATGGCGACAAGAAGCGGCTTGAACTCGCCATGAGCCTCGCGCTTCGTCCGCGCATTCTGATGCTCGACGAGCCGACCGCCGGAATGTCGCCATCCGACCGGCGCGCCGCGACGGAACTCATCGCCGCCATCAAGGCGCGCCACGGCATGACGATCGTGCTGACCGAGCACGACATGGAGGTGGTGTTCGGTCTCGCCTCGCGCGTCGCCGTGCTGCATCAGGGCGCGGTCGTCGTCACCGGAACGCCCGCACAGGTGCGGGACGATCCAACGGTGCGCGAAATCTATCTCGGATCGGAGCCTGTGCATGCTTGACGTCGGGCCGCTCGACGCCTTCTACGGCGACAGCCATATCGTCCAGAACGTATCGCTTAGCATCGGCGACGGCGAAGGCGTCGCGATTCTCGGCCGGAACGGCGTCGGCAAAACAACCTTGTTCAAGAGCATCATGAACGGCGGTCCGCGTGTCGTCGGACCCATCCGCCACCGCGGCGAGGATATCACGACGTTGCCGTCCTTCGCGCGCGCCCGCCGCGGCCTTCGGCTTCGTGCCCGAGGACCGGCGGATCTATCCGCACCTGACGGTTGCGGAGAATATCGCCATGGGCGGGCACGCGGCCCGTCCGGGCGTCGCTCCCTATTCGCTCGAAGACGTGTTGGCGATTTTTCCCATGCTGCGCCGATCTGCAGCCAGCGCCTCGGCTTCGAATTCAGCGGTGGCCAGCAGCAGCTCCTGGCAATCGCCCGCGCCATGCTATGCGCGGCCCGATTGTCTGCTGCTGGACGAGCCCACGGAGGGCCTCGCGCCGGTCATCGTCGAACAGCTGGCCCGGCAATTGAACGCCATCCGGCGCGAGAACGGAACGGCACTGCTGATCGCGGAACAGAATGTGCGCTTTGCGCGGACCTTGCACCGAGCGTCTCTATCTCATCGACAGCGGCATCATCGTGTTCACGGGAACATGGGCAGTCGTTCGACGCGCGCCCGGATCTTCAGCAGAGATATCTGGCGGTGTGAACGCCGCGCTCGGCCGAACACCGCACCCTATCGATGCACGCCCATCATCGACGTCAGCCCGCCGTCGATGGGCAGCACGGCGCCGGTCATGTAGGCCGCGGGTTCGCTCATGAGGAAGGCCGCGAGGCCGGCGATTTCCTCGGGCTTGGCGAAGCGCCCGGCCGGGATCTGCTTTTCCATGCTGTCGCGATAGGCCGCGTAGGGCGCCATCATGTCGGTGTCGATGAAACCCGGCGCGATCACGTTCACGGTGACGCCCCGCTTGGCCGTCTCCATCGCCAGCGTGCGGCAATAGGAGATCAGCGCGCCCTTCGAGGCCGCGTAGGCCGCATTGCCGGGATTGCCCTGCAGGGCCGCCACCGAACCGATGGCGACGATGCGGCCGGCCCTGGCGCGGATCATGCCGCGCATGAGCGATTTGGCGATGCGGGTCAGCGACCAGAAATTCACCTGCATGACCGCCTCGGCCTTGTCCTGCTGCATCATGGCGGCAAGCGCGTCGTAGGATTGGCCCGCATTGTGGACGAGGCCGAAGAAGCCTTCCTGCTCGATGGCGTCGCAGAAGGTCGTCGACGGCCTGCTGGTCCGACAGATCGAGCGCATGCGCCTTGATGGTGCGGCCCGGATGCGCGCCCATCAGATCCGTCCGCGAGCAAAGCCGCCGCATCGCCCGACGACCGATAGGTGAAATCCACATCGTGGCCGGCCGCTCGCGAGCGCCCGCACGATGGCGGCGCCCACGCCCTTTCCGCCGCCGGTGACGAGAACGCGGCTCATCGCGGCGGTTCCGCGCCGAAGACCAGGCAGGTGTTCTGCCCGCCGAAGCCGAACGAATTCGACAGCACGTAACCTCACATCCGCATCGCGCGCCACGTTCGGCACCACATCGAGCGGGAATCGCCGGATCGGGAATGGCGTGGTTGATGGTCGGCGGAATGCGGCCGTTGGCGATGGTGAGAAGCGACAGCACGGCCTCGACCGCGCCTGCCGCCGTGAGCGTGTGGCCGATCATCGATTTGTTGGATGAGATCGGCACCTTCAGCATGCGCTCGCCGAAGACGGCCATGCAGCTCATGGCCTCCATCTTGTCGTTTTCGGGCGTCGAGGTGCCGTGCGCATTCACGTAGTCGATGGCATCGGGAGACAAGCCGGCATCGTCGAGCGCGGCCCTGATGGCGGCAATTCCCGGCGCGCCATCCGGGCTCGAGCGGGTGCGGTGGAAACCGTCGCCCTTTTCGCCGCAGCCGAGCACATAGCCGAGGATCGTGGCGCCGCGCGCCCTCGCGGCCTCGGCGCTCTCGAGCACCAGCGCCGCGCCGCCCTCGCCCATGACGAACCCGTCGCGATTCTTCGAGAACGGCTTCGAGGCGGTCTCGGGGTTGTCGTTCTGCGTCGACAGGGCCGACAGCAGCGAGAAGCGCACCAGCAATTCCGGGTTCACTGAACCGTCCGTGCCGATGCAGAGCGCCGCATCGGTCTCGCCGCGGCGGATCGCCTCGACGCCGAGCTGGATCGCCGTCGCGCCCGACGAACAGGCGGTGGACAGCGAGATCGGCGAGCCCCTGGTGCCGAACTTGTCCGCCACCCGGTCGGCCACCGTGCCGAAGATGAACAGATCGTGCCAGGCCTTGAACTTGCCGGTCGAGGCGGCCTTCAGAAGGTCCTTGTAGGTGACGTCGCCGTCCTGGCCGGAGGCTTCGGCCAGAGCTTGCCGCTGCGGCCATTCCATTTCGACCGGCGGCACGGCGATGAACAGCGCGCCCGGGAAATCGGCATGCGGCAGGCCCGATTGCCCGACCGCCTCGTCGGCCGCGAGCATGGCCAGCCTTTCCGACAGGAGCGGCGCGCTCATGGGCTCGACATCCAGCGTGTCGATGGTGCCCGCGATGGTGGTGCGCAAGCCCTCGGTGGGAAAGCGCGAGATCCGCTTGATGCCGGATTTGCCCGACGTCACCGCGCCCCAGGTCTCGTCCTTGCCGAGCCCGATGGAGGTGACGACGCCCATGCCGGTGACGGCGACGAGCGGACGGCCCTGATTGTCGCGAAAGCCGCGCATTTGCCATGCCGTATTCCCTCACGAAGCCCTGGTGAGGCGCACCGAGCCCTCGCCGCGCCAATGGCCGACGGAGGTCACGAGCGCCTCGTTGGATTGTCCGCGGGCGATCAACGCCGCCGCGATGGCGATGCCGGCCGGTGCCTGCCCTCCATCGTATGGCCGATCACGTCGCCCGTCGCATGGATGGCCGCGTTCGGGGCGATCTCGGTCAGGGCCGCCTGCTCGTCCTCGGTGATGCCCTTGACGCCCGTGGCGCCCGAGATGATCACGTCGGGCTTCGCCTCGAGCGTTGTCGGCCTGCCCTTCAACGCCCGGGCGATGCTGCCCGTCCTGCCGCCGGTCGCGATCCGACGCGACGCCCGCGATCGTCGCCAGGGCCTTGGCGCCCCGCGCCGCCGCGTGCTCGCGGGATTCGAGAACCAGGAAGGCGGCGCCGCTGCCCGAGGATCATGCCGCCGCCCTCGGCGGGCCGGTCCCAGACCGGGCGATAAGCCTGCTTCCAGAGGAAGCCGCCCATTTCGTAGATCAGCAGCACATCGGGCCGCTCCGCATTATAGGCGCCGCCCGACAAGGAAGATGTCGTTCTGGCCGGAGGCGATGCGGGCCTGCGCGATGCGGATCGCATCGACGCCGCTCAATTCCTCGCCCATGAAGGTCCGCGACGCGCCCGTCACCCCGTGAACGATCGAGATGTTGCCCGCCAGCAGGTTGGAGAGCTGCGCCAGGAACAGGGTCGGCCGCAGGTCGCCCATCAGGCGCTCGTTGAGGAACACGCCCGGGTTCTCCGCCTGCCGCAGCCCGGTGAGGATCTGGCCGTCGACCGCGTAGTCGCGCTCGCCGCCGCCGGCCGCCACGATCAGGTGCATGCGGCTCTTGAGCTCCGCATCGTCCTTCGACGCCCGCCGCATCGAGGGCGAGGCCCGCCGCATAGCAGCCGAGCTTCTGCCAGGCTTCCATCTGGCGCAGGTCGGACTTCTTGGCGATCTGCCTCTCGTAGTCCAGCGGCACGCACCGGGTGGACCGGATAGGGCGCGAAGGTTTCGAGATCGGTGCGGGGGCGAGGCGCTGGTCAGGCGCGGCGAGATGCGCATCGACGCCCTCGCCCGCCGCCGACACGATGCCCAGACCCGTAATGACGACGTCGCGCATCAGACAGCCTCCGCGGACAAAAGCCCGATCTGGCGCCCGCGCGCCCGCAATTGCTCGTCCATTCCGGGCGGGAAGGGCATGATCCGGAAGCGCAGCTCGGCATCGCAGATCGGCTTGCCCTCGACGAGGATCTCGCGCCTTGGTGACCGCGTAGCCGGAGCCCTTCATGCTCCAGCGTGCGCGGTCACGGTCAGAACCGTACCGGGTCCGACGAAGGTGCGAAAGCGCGCCTTGTCGACCGCCATGAGGAACGGCATGTGGGTGAAATTCATCATGCCCAGCACGAGATAGCCCGAGGCCTGCGCCATGGTTTCGGTGAGCAGGACGCCCGGCACGAGCGGGTGGCCCGGGAAAATGCCCCTCGAAAACCGGGCTTTCCATCGGGCACGGTCGACGTCGCCTCGATCCGCTTCGCGCTGCGGTCGAGGAGCGTCACCCTGTCGATCATTTCAAAATATTCGAGGCGCATCCGGGGTCCGAACCATTCTCATGTCGTTCCCGGAGAGGTCGGGCGCGGGAGAGGATCTCCGGACGGCGTGTCTGTCGCCGATCGCCTCCCCGAACCGGCCTCGTTGAGGGCCGGCCCGCCGGGATATCAGGCTTCTTGGTGGTTGCTTGTCAGGCCTTCTTGGCCGCCACCAGCGCGTCGATATGGGCGCAAAGGTTCTTGAGCACGAAATATTCCTCGGCCGGAGCCTTGCCCTCGTTCACTTCCTGCGTCCATTGCTCCAGCGGCAGCTTGATGCCGAAGGCCTTGTCGATGGCGAACGCGATATCGAGGAAAGCCAGCGAATCGATGCCGAGATCGTCGATGGCATGGCTCTCCGGCGTGATCTGGTCGCGCGGGATATCGGCGGTTTCGGAAATGATGCCGGCGACGGTCTCGAAAGTGGACGACATGACGCCGCTCTCCTGAATGCGTTGGCCTTGGCGATGCGATGCTGTCGGGCCTGACGCCCGGTCCCAGCGGCTCGAACGGCAAGGAGGGTTGTATCGAAACGCACCCCTTACACGACCGGCCGCGGGGCGGCAACCGATTGGATGGCCGGCGTCGGCGATCGGCGCTCGCATTGATTAATGCCGCCCCATGGTCGATAACCGCCGAAATTCCGCCGCGATCCCGGCTTCGCCGGGACCGGCTCACCAATGGAACGCCCGTTGATCAACCGCTATCTCAAGCCTGAAACGCGCTATGCGCGCCGCATGGCGCGGATCGCCCGCTGGGACAAGCCCCTGGCGGGCGGGCTCGATCGCGCGCGCGCCTGGCTGCATATGCTGCTGGCCGATCACGGCGTCTTCCGGGTGCTCTACCTCAACAAGCATCGGGTCTCCGAGAAGCTGTGGCGCTCGGCCCAGCCGGCGCCGCACCAGATCGCGCGCCTGAAGGCGCAGGGCATCCGCACCATCGTCAACCTGCGCGGCGGACGGGAACACGGATCGTGGCAGTTGCAGAAGGATATCTGCGACCGGCTCGGCATCACGCTCGCCGAATTCGT
Organism: uncultured Alphaproteobacteria bacterium; assembly: GCA_963837375.1. Taxonomy (GTDB): domain Bacteria; phylum Pseudomonadota; class Alphaproteobacteria; order Rhizobiales; family Beijerinckiaceae; genus Microvirga. The sequence goes on from CAWINL010000009.1 coordinate 133,222, forward strand.
GGTCCGCTCGCGCGGCGCGCCGGATCGCGACACGATCCTGTCGGCCAAGGCGTTCTTCGACGAGCTCGCCTATCCGGCCATCATGCATTGCAAATCCGGGCGCCGACCGCGCCGGCTTCGTGGCGGTGCTCTACCTCATCGTCCACGAGGGCCGCACGCGTCGACGAGGCGATGCGCCAGCTCTCGGCCCGGTTCGGCCATTTCCGCTTCTCGAAGACCGGGCATCCTCGACGCGTTCTTCGAGCATTACCGCCGCGAGGGCGAGGCCAAGGGCATTCCGTTCATGACCTGGGTCGAGACGATCTACGATCCGGAGGCGCTGGAGCGCGATTTCCGCCCCGGCTTCTGGTCGAACGTCCTCGTCGACAGGATCATGCGGCGGGAGTAGCGACCGAGGCGTCGGCTCCGCGTCATGGGACAATTGCAGGCGATGCAGCCGGTGATAGGCGCCCGCGGCGGCGATCAGCGCATCGTGGGAGCCCGATCTCGGCGATCCGGCCGGCTTCCATCACGACGATCCGGTCCGCGTCCCGCACCGTCGAGAGCCGATGGGCGATCACCAGCGTCGTGCGCCCCTTCATCAGGCGCCGGATCGCATCCTGCACCAGCCGCTCGGATTCCGAATCGAGCGCGCTCGTCGCCTCGTCGAGCAGCAGGATCGGAGCGTCCTTCAGGAAGGCCCGCGCCAGCGAGACGCGCTGGCGCTCGCCGCCCGGACAGCCGCCCGCCGGCCGGGCCCACGACCGTGTCATAGCCTTGCGGCAGCCGCATGATGAAGTCATGCGCGGCCGCGGCCTTGCCGGCCTCGACGATCTCGTCGTCGCGTGGCGTCGGCGCGTCCGAACGCGATATTGGCCCGCACCGTATCGTCGAACAGAACCACGTCCTGGCTCACCATCGCGATGGCGGCGCGCAGGGATTTCAGCGTCACGTCGCGCACATCCTGCCCGTCGATCAGCACCGCTCCGGCGGTGACGTCGTAGAGGCGCGGCACGAGCGACAGGAGGGTCGATTTGCCGGAGCCGGAGCGACCCACGAGCGCGGTCGTGCGCCCCGCCTCGGCGACGAAATCCACGTGATGGAGGGCGGTCTGGTCGGCATTGTAGGAGAATTCCACGCTGGCGAAGCGGACCTCACCGCCTGAGATCGCCAGCGGCCGCGCATCCGGCTTGTCCTGAATGCGGGGCGTGTCGTCCATGACGGCGAAGGTCCGCTGGAGGGCGGAGGCCGCCTCCTGCACGATGGCGTTGAGGTTGCCGAGCGCCCGGATCGGCTGGGCCGCGAGGATCAGCGCGCTGACGAAGCCGGTGAAATCGCCCACCGTCGAGCCGCCGGACGACGATGCGCTGGCCGATCAGAACCAGCACCGCCGCCACCGCGAAGCCGCCGCCGGCCTCGAGCAGCGGGTCGAGCCGCCCGCGCGCATTGGCGGCCTTCATCTTGAGCTTGCGCACCTCGTCGAAGGTCCGCGGCGGCCTTGCGCTTTGAGGTAACCTTCGAGCCCATAGGTCTTGGCGATGCGGGTGCCGGCGAGGCTCTCGGTGATGAGGCTCGCCATCTGGCCGGTCTGCTCCTGCGTGGAGATGGCCACGCGCCGCAGCTTCTTGCCGATCTTGCCGATGGGCTGGGCGATGAACGGGACGGTGGCGCCGGCCACCAGCGTCAGCACCGGATCGATCCACAGCATGGCGCCGATGAGCGCGACGATCGTCGCGACCTCGCGCAGGAAGACCGTCGAGAGGCGGGTCAGCGCTTCCTTGATGAACAGGAAATCGGTGGTGAAGCGCTGCGTCAGCGCGGCCGGGCTCTCGCGCCCGATCTGCGCCAGATCGGCGTCGATCATATGGCCGTAGAGCGCCGTCTGCATGTCGGCCTCGATCCGCGTCACCACCCGGTTCGTGAGCACCGTGAGCGCCAGCAGCGAGAAGCCCTTGACCGAGGTGACGCCGATGACGAAGAGCGGCGCCAGCAGGATCGCGGTCTCGTCCTTGGCCGTGAAGGCATCGAACGCCGCCTTGATGAGCACCGGATAAAGCCCGGTGGCGCCGGCCACCAGGATGACGAGCAGCAGCACCAGCGCCAGGGTGCGCGCATGCGGCCGCATCCAGTCGCGCCAGAGGCGACGGATCAGCGGAAGGGTATCGCCCCGGGCAAAGAGGCCTTTTCGCGCCATCGGCAGCTTTCCACAATGAGCCGCCCCGGTAGCATGGCGCGATGCGGGCGGCAAACCAGGCGCCCGGCCCGGCGCGGACCATGGGATCCGCCCTTCGCCAGCCGCTCGATCAGCGCCATGGCGGCCGCCGGCGCCTTCGGCTTGAAGCCGTTGATCATGTAGACGAAGACGTCGCGGGTCTTCGGCGGCTTCTTGTCCGGCTCGCCGACGGGTCGAGATCGGCCGGGCGTCTGCCCTCCGCCCATGCCCGCGCCCGCTTGGCCCAGACGATCGAGGTCCTTCGGCGCGTAGCCGGTCTTGATCTTCTCCGATGCGCCCTGCAGGCGCGCATAGACGAACGGCGCGGTCACGTCGGGGATCTGCGGAAAGGCCTCCTTGTCGGTCAGCACCACGGCGACCTGATGCTTGTCGCAGCAGGGCGACGAAATCCGGCACCCGGAAGCTCTCGTGGCGCACCTCCACCACGTGCCGGAGGCCCGTCCGTCGACGCTCGCGCGGCAGAAGCTTCGAGGAAAGCTTCGAAATCGGCGGCGTCGAATTGCTTGGTCGGAAGGAACTGCCAGTTGATCGGGCCGAGCTTTTCCTTCAGCTCCAGCACGCCGCTGCCGAAAAACCGCTCGATGGACTGGCCCGCCTCGGCCGAGCACGCGCCGGTTGGTGGCAAAGCGCGGACCCTTGACCGAGAACATGAAATCATCCGGCGTCTCCTCGCGCCAGCGGGCGAAGCTCTCCGGCTTCTGGCTGCCGTAATAGGTGCCGTTGATCTCGATGGAGGTCGAGGTGCCGGCTCGCATATTCGAGCTCTTGCTTCTGCGCCAGGCCCTCGGGATAGAAGGTCCCGCGCCACGGCTCGAAGGTCCATCCGCCGATTCCGACGCGGATCTGTGGGGGTTGTGAGGGCATGAATGCGGGTCCCGCGCGTGATCGATGCGCGAGAATAGCCGGAGTCCGAGGGGCGTCTCGCATCCCGTTTCTTGGGGTCGAAGGACCGGCACGCTCGAAGGCCAGATCGAGCGCACGTGCCACAATCTAGGCTAAAATTCATGATGAAAATGTGGCGCGACTAACAGCGTCACGGACTAAAAGTTCCGCTCCGTGTCCGGAAATATACTCAGGGGGCTCTCAGCGTGGCACGTTATCTCTCACCGTCTCGTCGGCGGAATTCTGCTGGCGTATTCTGCCTGCCATCGTTGCCGCATCGGCGAAGCCCGCCGGCTCAGGTTGTTCTCACCGACCGGCGGATGACGGAGCTGCGGCGGGTGAACAGCCACGTGAACGACACCATCGTGGAGGTGTCCGACATGGAGCAATACGGGCGGGAGGATGTCTGGGCGCTGCCCACCAGCGGACGGGGCGATTGCGAGGATTTCGCGCTCCTGAAACGCAAGCTCCTGATGGAACGGGGCTGGCCGGCCTCGGCCCTGTCGATTGCCGTGGGGGCGACCGCGCAGGGCGAGACCCACGCGGTGCTGGCGGTCGCCACCCAGCAGGGCACCTATGTGCTCGACAACCTCACCTCGGCCATTCTGCCGCCTGCCCAGACCGGACACGTCTTTCATGCGCGCCAGGCCGGCCGGGGTGGATCTCGGCCTCGGGCGCCAGGACGAGCGAGCCCACTGCCGACCTGCCGGTCGCCCGTCGACCCGCGCTGACGCTCGCGGGCGCCGAACTGATCGCAGACGACCTGCATGAGGTCGGGAACCATTCTGCGCGTTTTAAATTATTAGCAGACAATTTGAGCACTGAATTCGATCAGCCCTCGTAGACCGTAATGGTCCGCGAGGGCTTTTTAATTTAACGACTCGTTAATGTTTGTATAACTTGGCTATAAAAGATAATTTATTGGAATAGTTCCTGCCCTATACTGAATATTTTTCTATCGTTTTCGTCGGAACTATGACGCCTCTTTGACGTATTCTCGGCAGTCAGGTTGCTCGACAGCGGCCTACCCCAGTTAACCTGTTCTCCGAGGTGTTTCCATGAAATATTCGCGTGCTCTCGCGTTGTCCGGCGCAGCCCTTTTCGTCGCCCTGTCGACCCCCTCCTTCGCTCAGCCGGCCATGCCGGGGCAGCAATGCCAGCCGGCGGTCGCGGACCCCTCGATGTACGGCAATTGCCGCCTGCGGATCGTCCAGGGCAACGAAGTGTGCCGTTGCGCGATTCTTCCCCGTTCGCTTCGTCCCACCGCTCGAATGTCCGGGCGGGATTCGGATGTGACAGGTTCGCTCGGCGCCATGACGCGACGCCCGGCGAGATGAGCGGCACGCTCGGAGTGTCGAACCGCGGGCGGCAGCGCAGCTGTCAACGGCCGCTCCGGTGGGAATAACGGATCCGGTGGTCTGGCGGGCGGGGTTAGCCAAGCTTCCTCGGGAAGCGGTAACGTCGGTGGCTTCGCCGGCGGGACCAGCAGCGTCTCCAATGGCGGCGGCAGCGTGAGTGCGGGTGGTGGCGCGGCAGCGGCGGTCGGCAGCACGGTGGCGGGAGCACCGGCGGCACGACGGCGGCAGCACCGGCGGAACGACCGGCAGCGTGGCGGCGGCGGCACCGGCGGCACGACCGGCGGCGTCGGCGGAGGCGCAGGTGGCAGCGCGGGCGCCGGCAACCCCGGCAACGACAATGCCGTCGGCAATGCGGGTGAAAGCCCCAATGGCGGCGATTTCGGCGGCGGTTCCCAAGGCCGCGGCGATGTCGGCAATGACGGCGGCAACGGTCGTGGCGGCAATGGCGGACACGGTAATGGCGACATGGCGGCGGCAACGGTCGTGGTGGCAACGGCGGCCACGGCAACAGCGACAACGCCGGCAATGGCGGCAATAACGGCTTCGGCAACGGCGGCGGCGACGGCAGCCCCAACGGCAAGGACGATTTCAACCGCTAACCGAGCCGATTTCTTATGATTGCCGAACCCCTGGCTGCAAGCGCGGCCAGGGGTTCGGTGTTTCGAATTCGGGCGCTCAGATGAGGGAATGCTCCGCCCATGCGCGGTTTTCCGCGCGAATGCGGATTGCCAGAACCGCCGCGTTGAGAATCGAGAATGTCAACGCCCAGACGGGCAATCCGAAGGCGAGGGGCAGACACCGCCATCTCGCCCGCCACCACCCAGTAATTGGGATGCGACAGGAACCGGTAGGGGCCGCTGCGAATCGGCGCCGCGCCGGGCAGGACGATGATGCGGGTCGTCCAGCGCTCGCCGAGGGTGACCAAAACCCAGACCCGGCACGCCTGCAGGGCCGCGAAGGCCGCGAGCCAGCCCGGGATGCACCGGCCTGTTCCAACCGAGCCACCACAGAGCCGACGAGCCAGCTCGCATGGAGCAGGACGATCAGCGGATAATGCCCCGATGCGACCTCCACCGCGCCCCGCGCCATCAGGCGGCGGGTGTTGCGCCGGGCGATCAGGAGTTCGCCGCCGCGCTGCAGGGTGACGAAGAGAAGGACCGCGAAGCCGAGCGTCACGCGGCTTTCTCCAAAACCACGCAGCTGGTGGAAAAGCCCGGCCCCATGGCGTTGACGACGCGAAAGCTCCGGCAGGCCGTCGGCGATCACGCGTTCCAGCACGAACAGAACCGTGGGCGCCGACATGTTGCCGTGACTTTCCAGCACCTCGCGCTCGTGGTCGAGAGATCCGGCCGGAAGGCCGAGCGCCGTCTCCAGCGCCTCGATGACCTTGCTGCCGCCGGGATGGCAGACGAAGCGGTCGACGTCTCCGTCGCATGATGCGGACCGCTCGAGGATCTCCGTGACGGCCGGTCCGACATTCTGCCGCGCGAAAGGCGGGATCGCCTGGGCGAAGACGACGCCGAAGCCCAGCGGGTCGACGTTCCATCCCATGATGTCGAGGGTGTCGGGCCAGGTGTGCTCCCCCGACGCTGCGATGCGAGCAAGCCCCTGCCCGCCGGTGCGCAGCACGCACGCTGCCGCGCCGTCGCCGAACAGGGCCGACGCCACCACGTTGGCCTTGGTCAGCGTGTCCATCCGAAAGGCCAGCGTGCAGAGTTCGATCACCACCAGCAGCACCGTGGAGCCCGGGCGGGCTTCGGCGAGACGCGCGGCGATCGACAGCCCGGTGACGCCGCCGGCGCAGCCGAGGCCGAAGACCGGAACACGTGAAATATCGGGGCGGAAACCCATCGGGCCCATGACGCGCGCATCGATGCTGGGCGTGGCGATTCCGGTCGACGAGACCGTCACGACGGTGTCGACCTCCTCGGCGCCGGCAGCCGGCGGCCGCCAGCGCCTTCATGGCGGCATCGATGAAAAGCGATTCGGCGCCCTCGAGATAGACCGCGGTCCGCTCGGGCCAGCCAAGGCGCGTGGCGTACCATTCGAGAGGGCGGACGGCGTGTCGGGTGCGGATCCCGCTCGTCTCGAACACCCGCGCGAGACGGGCGAAATCCTCGTAGCGCGGCGCAAAGATCTCATGCGCCAGCGCGGCCGCCTCGTCCTGCCGAAGCACATAGGGTGGAACGGCGGTGGCGACCGCGAGGAGGTGGGCTGTTGGTTTGACGTCAGCGCCTGTAGGCAGCATGTCCCGCGCTCTGCTCGGCCGGCGAAGCGATCCTCTCGATCGACGGGCTTTTCGGCCGCTGACCATGCTTAGCACGACCGGTCGCGATCGTCTCGGGCGCTACGGTCGCGGCGGTTCCGCGTCCCGCGAGACGGTCTGCGACACCCTATGTCCAGCAGCGGCGGGTCGGCGCCGGGAAAGCTTGGTTAATCCGGGGACCGTGCTAGACGTGATGAGCCCGGCGCAATGACCGCCGCCGACCACCGGAGTTGTTTTGAACGAGTACGAAGAGGATGTCCCGGACACCGCCGCGCGGGCGTTATCGGAGCGGCATGTGGACGACGTGCGCGAGCAGGGCGGTTTTTTCGTCGAGGCCGTGCGTTTGACGCGGATGCCCATGATCGTGACGGATGCCGGCCTGCCCGGCAACCCGATCATTTATGCCATCACGAATGCGACCAAACACGCGTTTCCATTCCCACGCTCGGGAACGATCCTGGCCCAGGCACGCCGGAGCGGGCCCGGCTGGGTCGAACTGGTGGTGAGGATGACGGCGTGGGTATAACGCATCTTCGCGATGGATCGCTGGTTACGGGCTTGTCCGCTCCCTCGTCGAACAGATCGGTGGGACGCTCCGCGTCGAGAGCAAGAGGGCCTCATCGGTGACGCTTCATTCCCGGACGGTTGCCGACCGCAGGATGGCGCGTCCTAGGCGCGCATCTGCTCCTCTCTTCCTGCCCACAAGCCGAGGTCAAAACATGCGCTTACGCTCAATCGCCGTCGTCCTTGCGATGGTGGCCGCCACAGCCTCCCCGGCCTTCTCGCAAGTGCCTCCGCAAGTGGAGGCCTGCCGAAAGTCCGGTCTCGCAGCACTTCAGAAGAGCTCGCCTTCGCTCGACGAGATCGTGCTGGACATGGATTCGCTCGCCATCTCGAAGGCCGACACGAAGGTCGGCAGCACGCCCATCCGGATGGTCATCATGGGCGAGGCCTATCTTCAGCGTGACAAGACCGACAAGCCGAATCGCTTCCTGTGTCTCTTGAGCGACGCGGACGAGGTCGTGCTGACGTTCTTTACCGCCCAATAGCCGCGAGGCGATACGTCGGCCGGAACGAACCCGGGGGAACCTCGTTGAAGTCGCTCGAACCCGACACCTCGACGGCGACCGCTGGGTTACCCGGCCTGCGTCCTTCCGGAGCCCAATGCCCCAATTTCATGAGATCTGCTCCGGACACATTCCGAAGCTTCGCCTACCGTTCTCCACATGGAGAGCGCTCGCGCAGGACCAAATCCTGACGCTTGCCCAGTTGATCGCCGTCGCGGACGACATCGAAAGGTCGCCGGGAATCGGAACCCGGTCCGCGCAGCTCATCCGTCTCGAATTGGCTCGCATCGCCAAAGACGACGTCGCCCTGAAGGCGGCATAGCCCCTGCAGACAATGTCAGGGCGCTGACCCGCCTGCCCCGGACAACAAAAAACCGCCCGAAGGCGGTTTTTGGTATCTTCTTGCAGACGAAGAAGAAATTGGAGCGGGCGAAGGGATTCGAACCCTCGACCCCAACCTTGGCAAGGTTGTGCTCTACCCCTGAGCTACACCCGCGCTCCTCGGCTTGCGCCGTTGCGAGGCCGCTCATTTGCCCCAAAACAATTCACATTGCAAGAGGCTTTCTCGCTGCGAAGGGGCTTTCTGTGCGACGGCGTGTCGCAGCGGACCGGAACGGCATCGCTGTCCTGGCTTTTTCGCGACGGCCGTCTTGAGCCGGAGCGCGCCGGCCCTCTAGAACCGCCCGCAAGCGGAGTTCCCGAGATCGTGGCCCATCTTTCTCCCCAGGCGCTCCTCGCGCATCTCGCCGCCCTCGGCATCGAGACCGAGACCGTCGAGCATCCGGCGGTCTTCACGGTCGCGGAATCGCGGCCGGTCAAGGCCGGCATTCCCGGCGCCCATTCCAAAAACCTGTTCGTCAAGGACAAGAAGGGCCGCTTTTTCCTGATCACCGCCCGGGACGAGACCGCCATCGACCTCAAGCGCGCGCACGCGGCGATCGGCGCCTCGGGCCGGCTCTCGTTCGGCTCGGCCGATCAATTGCGGGCCCGGCTGGGCGTCGAGCCCGGCTCGGTGACGCCCTTCGCCATCGTCAACGACCGCGCCGGCGACGTGACGATGATTCTCGACGCCAACCTGATGGAGCACGAGCGGGTGAATTTTCATCCGCTGGTCAACACCATGACGACGGGGATCTCGCGCGAGGATCTGCTGCGCTTTCTGCGCTCGACCGGCCACGAGCCGCTCATCCTGCGGCTGCCGGAGCCCGATTCTCTGCGCCGAGCCGGAATTGCCAGAAGGGGCCTGAACGTCCCATCTGACTGATAACGCCGATTCCTCAAGCTGTGTTCGAGGCCGCCATGCTCAACGATCGTCCCGCCGCCGGAACTGCCGATTCCGACCTCATCAAGGACACGACCACCAAGGATTTCCGGCAGGACGTCATCGCGGCCTCGATGGAGCAGCCGGTGCTGGTCGATTTCTGGGCGCCCTGGTGCGGGCCCTGCAAGCAGCTCACCCCCGTGCATCGAGAAGGCGGTTCGCGAGGCCGGCGGCAAGGTCAAGCTCGTCAAGATGAACATCGACGACCATCCGCAGATCGCCGGCCAGCTCGGCGTCCAGTCGATTCCCGGCCGTCTTCGCATTCCAGAAGGGCCAGCCGGTCGACGGTTTCATGGGCGCGCTGCCGGAGAGCCAGATCAAGGGCTTCATCGAGCGCCTCGTGGGGCCGCTCGGGCCGAGCGCCGTCGAAGGCGCTGATGGCGCAGGCCGATGCGCTCGCCGACGAGGGCGACGCCGCCGGGCGCGGCCGAACTCTACGCTGCCGTGCTGACGCAGGACCCGGAGCATGTGGGCGCTCTCGCGGCCCTGGCGAAGCTCCATCTGGAACTCGGCGATCTCGAGGGCGCGAAGCGCTTTCTCGCCATGGTGCCGGCCGCCAAGCAGAACGACCCGGCGGTCGCCGGCGCGCGCGCCGCCATCGAGCTTGCCGAGCAGGCGGGATCGCTGGGCGACCTGTCCGAATTGCAGGCGCGCGTCGCCGCCGACCCCCTCGACCATCAGGCGCGCTTCGACCTTGCCATCGGCCTCAACGCGCACGGAAAGCGCGAGGAAGCCGTCGACCAGCTTCTTGAAATCGTGCGCCGCGACCGCAATTGGAACGAGGACGGCGCGCGCAAGCAGCTCGTGCAGTTCTTCGAGGCCTGGGGCCCGATGGACGACATGACGCTTGCGGGCCGCCGGAAGCTCTCGTCGATGCTGTTCTCGTGACGCTCGATTCTCGTCGAGGCGAATGGAGATCGGAATGGGAATGAACGCGGTTTACCGGGGGCCGGACGATTGCCCTGCGGTGATTCCGGTCTTTCCGCTTCCGGGCGCGCTGCTTCTGCCGCGCGGCCAGATGCCGCTCAACATCTTCGAACCGCGCTATCTCGCGATGATCGATGACGCGCTCAAGGGCGACCGGATGATCGGCATGATCCAGCCGGACGCCGATAACGGCGGCTCCGCGACGCGTGCCGCGCCTCTATCATGTGGGCTGCGCCGGGCGGATCACCCAGTTCGCCGAGACGGGCGACGGGCGCTATCTCGTCACCCTGGTGGGCGTGGCGCGGTTTCGCATCGAGGAGGAGCTCGGCACCACGACGCTCTATCGCCAGTGCCGCGTCGGATTTCGACGATTACGCGATCGATTTCATCGCGCGCGCCGGCGAGGACGAGGTGGATCGCGCCGGCGTCGTCAAGGCCTTGCGGGATTTCGTGCAGGCCGCCGACGTGCGCGTCGATTGGCAGGGCATCGAGGAGGCGCCCAACGAGGCGCTGGTCAATGCGCTGTGCATGATGAGCCCCTTCGGCGTGCGCGAGAAGCAGGCCCTGCTGGAGGCGGAAGATCTGAAGACCCGCGCCGAGGTGCTGATCGCCCTCACCGAGATCGAGCTGGCGCGCGGCGGCAGCGGCTCCGACAACACATTGCAATAGGACGAGACGACCATGACCGATGCCCCCCGCAGAACCCGTCGAGGCCACGCGGATCGACCCGAAGCTCCTCGAAATGCTGGTCTGCCCGCTGACGAAGGAATCGCTCGATTACGATGCGGCGCGGCAGGAGCTGATCAGCCGCGGCGCCAAGCTCGCCTATCCGATCCGCGACGGCATTCCGATCATGCTGCCCGAGGAGGCGAGGCCCCTGGGGACAGGATCCGGACGTCCCCGACGGCTTCGTCACGCTCCGCGTCGCCTTGCGATCGCACTCCGCCAGCGCGAGGACGCGCCTCGCCATATCGGCGTGGAGCCGCTCCACCATGCGGCCCTCAAGCGCGATGGCGCCCCGGCCCGGCATTTTCCGGCTGCGATCGAAGGCCGCCACGATCGCGCGGGCGCTGTCCACCTCGCCGTTCGGAGGGTGCGAAGATCCGTTCGCGGCGGCGATCTGGCTCGGATGGATCAGCGTCTTGCCGTCGAAGCCGCAATCGCGGCCCTGCTCGCACTCGGCGCGAAAGCCTCGCTCGTCCGCCAGGACGTTATAGACCCCGTCGAGAATGTCGAGGCCGTTGGCTCGCGCGGCGGCGAGCGCGCATCATCAGCCATGGCAGCATCGGCGGCCCGGCCGGGTGCGAGGCGCGCGCGGGTTTCCTTCGCGAGATCGTTGGTGCCCATCACGCAGACATGTCAGGCGCGTATCCACATCGTGCGCCGCGCCCGCGATGGCCCGGATGTCGAGGATCGCCAGCGGCGTCTCGATCATCGCCCAGACCCGCGTGCGCTCGGGCGCCTGCATGCGGCGCAGGCGCGTGCCGACCGCCACCAGCGCTTCGGGCGTCGAAACCTTGGGAACCAGGATGGCGTCGGGGCCGCGCCGGCCGCCGCCGCGAGGTCGTCCTCGCCCCAGGGCGTGTCGAGGGCGTTGATGCGGATCACGACCTCGCGGGCGCCGTAGCCGCCCTGTCGAACGGCCGCGCAGACCTGCTCGCGGGCCGCCGCCTTGGCGTCGGGCGCGACCGCGTCCTCGAGATCGAGGATCAGCGCATCGGCGGGCAGCGCCCGGCGCCTTCTCGAGCGCGCGGAGGTTGGAGCCGGGCATGTAGAGGGCGCTGCGGCGCGGGATGATGGCGGTCATGGCGGTATCTCCCGTATCGTCTCAGGCTCTTCATAGCGCGCCACGACAAGCCTGCCAACCCACAATCGCAAGCGTCCGCAGGGCCTCGCTTGAGCGTCGCGCCAGGACCGAATGGTGATGCCTCGGGCTTTGGCGACCAATGCATGCGCCGGGATCGCGCGGTGACAGTAAGACGGGCGGCCCACCTGCGGCGAGCGAGATTTTTTGGAGGTGATGCGATGGATCGACCGTGGGCGTCTCGAACGAAGAGATCCTGATGCGGGAGGATCCGCGACGGGGTCGTGACGCTGACGCTGAACCGGCCCGCTCGTTCAACACCTTGTCGGAGGAGATGCTGGCGGAATTGCAGGCGGCGCTCGACGATATCGCGGCGGACGAGAAGGTCCGCTGCGTCGTGATCGCCGCGGCGGGTCGGGCTTTCTGTGCCGGGCACGATCTCAAGCAGATGCGCGCCCATCCGGATCTGGCGTATCACGAGCGCCTGTTTGCCACGTGCAGCCGGGTCATGCAGACCATCGTCCGCTGCCGGTTCCGGTCGTCGCGAAGGTGCAGGGCATTGCGACGGCGGCGGGTGCCAGATCGTCGCCTCCTGCGACCTCGCGGTCGCGGCGGAGAGCGCGACCTTCGCGGTGTCGGGCATCAATGTCGGTCTCTTTTGCTCCACGCCCGCGGTTGCGCTGTCGCGCAACGTCGCGCCCAAGCAGGCCTTCGACATGCTGATCACCGGACGCTTCATCACCGCCGCAGAGGCCCTGGCGAACGGGCTCGTCAGCCGCGTCGCGCCGGATGCGCGAACTCGACGCGGCGCCGGCGAACGGCTCACCGCGCGAGATCTGCGCGAAAAGTCCCGTGGCGGTGCGGACCGGCAAGGCGATGTTCGGCCGGCAGCGCGCCATGAGCCTCGAAGACGCCTACGCGTATGCGGGCGATGTGATGGCCCACAACATGATGGCCGAGGACGTTGCGGAGGGGATCGACGCCTTCATCGCCAAGCGCCAGCCCGAATGGAAGGGGCGTTGAAGCGCGCGACGCCGGGTGCTCCCGCGTCTGTCAGCGCCCGCGCCATTTCGCGCAGGCGGAATTCTGGATCTTGCCGGTGGAGGTCTTCGGCAATTCGGCGAAAACGATGGTGCGTGGGCATTTGAACGATGCGAGATGCTGCCTGCACCAGTCGATGAGGTACGCCTGGCCGACGCAGTCTCGCCCGGCTTCAGCTCCACGAAGGCGCAGGGGGTCTCGCCCCATTTGTCGTCCGGCATCGCCACGACCGCCGCCGCCTGCACGGCGGGTGCTTGTAGAGCGTGTCCTCCATCTCGATCGACGAGATGTTCTCGCCGCCCGAAATGATGATGTCCTTGGAGCGGTCCTTGAGCTGGACATAGCCGTCCGGATGCTTCACGCCGAGATCGCCGGAATGGAACCATCCGCCCTCGAAGGCCGCGGCCGTGGCGGCGCGATTCTTCAGATAGCCCTTCATCACCACATTGCCGCGGAACATGATCTCGCCCAGGGTCGCTCCGTCGGCCGGCACGGCCGACATCGTCTCCGGGTCGATGCACGTCGAGGACTTCCAGCACGGGGTAGCGCACGCCCTGGCGGGCCTTGAGCGCCGCGTAATCCGCACCACTCTCGCTCGTCCCAGTCGCGATGCCATTCGTTGACGACGGCCGGGCCGTAGACCTCGGTCAGGCCGTAGAGATGGGTGACGTCGAAGCCCGCCTGCTTCATGGCGGCGAGAACCGCTTCCGGGTGGCGGGGCCGCGGCGGTGATGAACGAGACCTGGTGCGGCAGCGGCCGCTTCTCGGCGCCGGTGGCATTGAGAAGCGATCGACATGACGACGGGCGCGCCGCACAGATGGGTCACCCCGAGATCCGCGATGGCATCGTAGATGGGCTTCGCCCGCACCGCACGCAGGCACACATGGGTGCCGGCGACGATGGACAGGGACCACGGAAAGCACCAGCCATTGCAATGGAACATCGGCAGCGTCCAGAGATAGACCGGATGCTGGCGCATGCGGCTCGTGAGGATGTTGCCCATCGCGAGCAGGTAGGCGCCGCGGTGGTGGTACACGACGCCCTTGGGGTCGCCGGTCGTGCCCGACGTGTAATTGAGCGAGATGGCGTCCCATTCGTCATGCGGCGGGTGCCAGGGAAATCCGGATCGCCCTCGATCGAGGAGCGCCTCGTATTCGATGGCGCCAAGGCGCTCACCCTCGCCTGCGAATTCGGGATCGTCATAGTCGATGACGAGCGGTTTCTCCGCGAGCTGTTCGAGGGCCGCTTTGGCCACGGCGGAAAATTCGCGATCGACGATCAGCACCTTGGCGCTCGCTATGCGCGATGGAGAAGGCCACGATCGGCGCGTCGAGGCGCGTGTTGAGCGTATTGAGCACCGCGCCCGCCATCGGCACGCCGTAATGGCACTCGATCATCGCAGGCGTATTGGCGAGCATCGCCGAAACGGTGTCGCCCCGCCGGACGCCGTGCTGTGCGAGTGCGGAGGCGAGACGGCGCGCCTGGCGTAGAAATCCCGGTAGTTGCGCCGCAAGGATTCCCGTGGACGATGGCCGTCTGGTCCGGGTGAACGCTGGCGGCCCGCTCCAAAAAGCCAAGCGGCGTCAGAGGCTGAAAATTGGCCGGATTCCGCTCAAGACCCTTGTCGTAGACGCTCTGGCTCACGGGAGAATTCTCCAGTTGCGGCGGCGTGCGGTCCGACCTTCGGGGAATGAAGGCAAAGGATTGGCGCACGCGCCACACTAGCCGCCGCGAGCGCCGGCGATCAACGGGCGAATTCAGTGACCCAGCGGCATCGATCCATGCTCAGGCGCCGGAGACGAGTTCCACGTAGGGCTCGAGGCTGGAAAACGGCAGAGTGAAGCGCTCGCCGCGAAACATCGTCGGCACGTCCTGCCCGCCCGCATAGCCGGAGGTCAGCTTTCCGATCACCGTGAAGGTCTCGCCGGCCTTCACCGGACCCCAGGGCTGGTCGATGTAGTCCACGACGCCGAGTTCGCTCAGCTTTTCCTCGACCGCCAGCGTCCGGGCGTGGGACGGAAGCTGCCGCAGGCTGTTCTGGATGTCGTCGCGCAGGCCCGCATAGGCCGGGTTGCCCACCTTGTAGCGAAGATCCGCATCCTGCGTGAAGCGCCAGACCGAGCCGCGCACCATCTGGTCGAGCTTGGTGAGCGGCTTGTCCTTCGCCTTCTCCTTGCGGCCTTTGGCGCGCGCAGGGGCCTCGGCATGTTGCACGTCGCCGATCAGCGCCCATTTGCCGGTCCATTCGACGGCGCGGTAATCGCCATTGGTCAGGCGATCGGTGAATTCCAGAATGTCGGAATCGATGGTGCGGTTGCCGCCGCTCGAACTCGAAATAGCGCAGGCGCATGTCATCGGGAAGCAGCAGGTAGAAGGAGTCGCTTTTCACATCGACGTCGAAGATCTTCTTGACCTTGACGACCTGTTCGCGCGCGGACGGGGCCTGAACGCCGTCACCGGTCGGGTAGACCATCGTGCCCTTGGGAACGCGAATATAGCCGCTCTGCTGAATCTCTGACATAAGAATGTAGTCTCGCTCTCGGAATAAACCATGCATGAAAGCCCGCGCACCGCGCAGGCAAACCTCCAAGTGCCCCGTAAACTCGACCAAATAGCCACCCGTTACGGAGCGCCAAAATGCGATCTGGGCCGCTTTTGTCGCGCCCGCATGGCTGCTTTGCGGCGACGCGACGGCAAGTCGGTCGTGTATCGAGCCGCGGGCAGGGCGAAGGCCCGGCGACGAGCCATCGAGCGACCGTCGCCGGAATTGTCAGGGCTTCGTCAGCCCTTCTTCGAGCCGACCTCTTCGTCCCAGCGCCGGAACGCGATCACCATCTTGTCCGGCGTCAGCGGCAATTCGATCGGGTTGTTGGCGATCAGGTCGGCATATTCGGGACGGCCGAACTGGCGGATCACGTCCTGGCTCTCCTTCGGCGCCATCGACAGCGGCACGTTCTTCACCGCCGGGCCCGGATAGAGATAGCCCTCGTCATAGGAGAAGGCCTGCTGCTCGGGCTTGAGCAGGAAGGCCATCAGGTCGAGCAGGACCGCGAGCTTGTCGTCGGACACGCCCTTCGGCACGGTCATGAAGAACGCGTCCGACACCCAGTGGAAGCCCTTGAGGGTGCCGATCTTGGCGCTTGCCGGCACGATGCCGAGCGCGCGCGGATTGATGTCCCAGCCGGTGGTCGAGATGATGATGTCGCGCGAGCCTTCGCCGAACTCCTTCATGGTCGCGCCGGTGCCGGCCGGATAATACTCGATGTAGCGGGTTGAGCTCGCGCAGATACTCCCAGGTCTTGTCCCAGCCCTTGACCGGATCCGTCGGGTCCTTGTCGCCGAGGATGTAGGGCAGCCCCATCATGAAGGTGCGGCCCGGGCCGGAATTGGCCGGCCGCGCATACATGAAGCGCTTCGGATGGGCCTTGGCCCAGGCGAGCAGCTCCTCGGCCGTCTTCGGCACATCCTTGACCCGCTCGGGCGCGTATTCGATCAGCGGCCCGGAAGGATAATAGTTGATGACGACGCCGAAGCCCTGGCCCTGCGCCTTGTGCAGGTTGAGCGCGGCCGGCTCGTAATTCTCCTCGAGGCCGGGGAATTTGTCGTTGTAGGTCGGCAGGAGCTTGATCCAGAGATTCTGCTCGAGACCGGCCGCGAGACCGTCGCTGCCGGTCAGCACCATGTCGATATCGACACGGCCGGCATCCTGCTGGGCCTTGATCTTGCGAGGCGAGTTCCGGCGCCGGCGCCTTCACGTAGGTGATGCGCGACACCAGTTCGGGCTTGGCCTTGCGGTATTCCTCGAAGGCCTTCTGCATCAGCGCCAGCGCGCCGCCGACATCGATCACGTTGAGCGCGACCGGGGCCTTGGGCAGCGGCAGGCCCTGCGCCCGCGCGCCGGTGGCCGCAAGGGCCGCCATGCTGGCGGCGCCGCCGACGAAGGTGCGGCGATCGATATCGCTTCGTTCACGACTCATGTTTGTTCCTCTCTGGTTTTTCAGGATCGGTGTCGACTTCCCGTTCGTCGCTATGTGCAATCAGCCGATGGACGACCTCCTTCCGGCGATGCGCCGCGTTTCATCGCGAAATAGACCTCGTCGCCCGCGCGGACTTCGAGAACGCGCAGATCGTCCGACCACAGAACCTGGCCGCGATCCGGCAGGGACACGCCGTGCCGGCGCAGCGCGGGCGCGAGGAGGTCGAAAGGATGGTCGGACGCCATCGCGAGCGCGTCCTTCGCGTCTGCGATGCCCCATTCGACGATCTTGCGGATGGCGCCGTCCATGGTCAGCGCGGAGCCTGCGAGCGTGCGTCCGCCCGGCGAACGCACGGAGCCGTCGCTGCCGTGCTCGATCGTCATTCCGGCGAATTCGTAGGTTCCCGGTGGCGTCGCGGCGGCCGAGACCGCATCGGTGACGAGGATCGAGCGCGCGATCCCTTTGGCGCGGATCATCGCGCGCAGGGCCGGTTGCGGCAGGTGGATGCCGTCGACGATGAAACTGGCATGAAGATCTCGGCTCGGCCAGTTGCGCGAACAGCGTGTTGTCGAGTTTGGGCAGGATCTGCGGCAGGCCGTTGCCCAGATGCGTCGACATGCGGGCGCCTGCGCGAACCGCCATCGCCACCGTCTGCGCATCGGCCGCCGAATGGCCGATCGCCACGATCTTGCCGGCCTCCGTCATGGCGCGGATGAAGGCCTCGCTGCCGGGAAGTTCGGGCGCGATGGTGACGAGGAGGATCGGTTTCGACAGGCCGGCTTCGAGCCGGAACACGAGGTCCGCATCCGGCGCGATCATCACGGATGGCGGATGGCATCCCGCGTAGCCGTCCGCCGGATTGAGGAACGGCCCTTCGAGGTGATAGCCCGGCACCATCTGGCGCGCGCGCGGGCTTTGCGCGACCGCGCGATCGAGCGCGGCGAACCGGGCCGCAAGATCGTCGGCCGAGGCCGTGATGATCGTCGGCAGACACGACGTCACGCCCGTGGCGAACATCGCCGCGAGCGCCTTGTCGAAAGCATCGGGGGTCGAGGCGCGACGTGTTGAAATCGACGCCCGCGAAACCGTTCACCTGAAGATCGACAAGTCCGTGGCTCTGCATTCCGGCCCTCTCATGCGCAGGCGGGAAGGGCGGCGGAATGCCGCCACCCTCCCCGTCATTCTGTCGCACCCGGCTGCGTCTATTGACGCGCTTTCGATCCGCCGATCTCGCGATCCCACTTGTCGAACATGGCGACCAGCGGCTTGGCGTCGAGCGGCGGCTCGATCGGGTTGTTGGCGATCAGGTCGGCATATTCGGGCCGGCCGAATTTCTTGATCGTGTCCTGGCTCTCCTTCGGCGCCATTTCGAGCGGCACGTTGTGGATCGCCGGACCCGGATACATGTAGCCGTGATCATACATGAACGCCTGCTGCTCGGGCTTGAGCAGATAGGCGATGAGCTGCAGCAGCACATCGACCTTTTCCTGCGGAACGCCTTTGGGAATGGCCATGTAGTTGGCGTCGCCAACCCAATGGAAGCCTTTCAGCGTTCCGACCTTGAACTCTTCGGGCACGATTCCGAGGTAGCGCGGGTTGATGTCCCAGCCGGTGGTGGTCGCGATGATGTCGCGCGTGCCTTCGCCGAGTTCCTTCATGGTCGCCGTCGTGCCGCCGGGATAATACTCGATGCAGCCGTCGAGCTGCTTCAGATACGCCCAGGTCTTCTCCCAGCCATTGACCGGATCCATCGGATCCTTGTCGCCAAGAAGATAGGGCAAGCCCATCACGAAGGTGCGGCCGGGGCCGGAATTCGACGGCCGCGCATACATGAACTTGCCCGGATGCGCCTTGCACCAGGCGAGCAGCCTCTCGGCGGTGTCGGGCATATCCTTGACGCGCTGCGGCGCGTATTCGAGCAACGGGCCGGACGGATACCAGTCGATCACGAAGGCCTGCCCGCGACCCATCTTCTGCATGGCATAGGCGCCCGGCATGTAGAGCTTCGACAGGTCGGGAAAGCGATCCTGATATTTCGGCAGGATTTCGAGCCAGACGCTCTGCTCCATGCCGCCTGCCAGCGCATCGTTGCCGGTCAGCACGAAGTCGATATCGACGCGGCCGGCATCCTGCTGCGCTTTCAGCTTCGCGGCGAGTTCCGGCGCCGTCGCCTTGGTGAAGACGAAGCGGCTGACGAGTTCCGGGTGATCCTTCCTGAACTTCTCGATCGCCGGCTGGCTGATCTGAAGATCGCCTGCCACGTCGATGACGCTGATCGTCACCGGAGCAGCGGGCTTCGCCGGCGCGGTCTGCGCGAGGCTTCCGGTCGCGAACGCGGCCGCGACCGCGAAACTCGCGATGCCGCCGTAACGAGGCTTGAACTGGACATTCATCGACTCACTCCTCCGGTGTTGAAAAATCTCTGGTGGTTCTCGGGCGTTGTCACTGCTGCGGTGATGCGGGCGCGAAAGGCTTGCGAAAGCTTGCTCGCCGAATCCGTGTCGAGGAAGATGCGGCAGGCCGGATGCTGCTGGACGATGGAGGCCGGGCAGGCGTTGGTGACCGGGCCTTCGAGCGCCTCGCGCACCGCCTCGGCCTTGCGCGCATCGGGGACCGACAGCACCAGCAGCTTGCTCTTCATGATCTGGCGGACGCTCATGGAAATGGCGGTCTGCGGCACATCCTCGAAGGTCGGAAACCAGCCTTCGCCGAATTGCTGGCGACGGCATTTCTCATCGAGCGACACGACGATGTAGGGCTCCTCGGTGTCGAAATCGGCCGGCGGATCGTTGAACGCGAGATGCCCGTTCTCGCCGATTCCCGCGAAGGTGACGTCGATGGGATGGGCCTTGATGGCATCCGACACGCGCTTGAGCTCCGCGTCGAGATCGGCGGCGTCGCCATCGATGAAATGGAACGCGCCGAGCGTCGGGAGTTTGGAGGTGAAACGCTCGCGCAGGTAACGCCGGAAGCTTGCCGGATGGGTGTCGGGCATCCCGATATATTCGTCCAGATGAAAGCCCGTGACCTTCGACCAATCGATGCTCCGGATCGGCAACGAGCGCTTCGAGAATCTCGAACTGGCTTGCGCCCGTGGCGATCACGACATTGGCGTGGCCCTTGGTGTCGATCGCCGCGCGGATCGCGTCCGCGCCGGTCGCGGCGGCAGCTTTGCCGAGCTCCGTCTTGGTGGTGAAAAGCCGAATGTCCATCATGTCCTGCATTTCTTGCTGAGTTTTCGTGTTCACGAGGCTGCCGCGAGCGGTTTTGCTCCCGCTTGCCGTGCGCCTCGAAGGTTTTCGGGGTGGGGCGGTGGTGGCGCGAACCACCAGTTCGGTCGGGATGATCACCCGCTCCGTCTCGGCGCGGCCGCCCTGGAGAATTTGGCACAACAGGGCGACGGCCTGCGCACCCGATTCGGCGCAATGGGCCGCGACCGTCGTCAGGGGCGGATAGGTTCTTTCCGCCAGCACATCGTCGAACCCGACGACGCTCATGTCGCGCGGCACCTGGAGACCGCGATCGGCAAGCCCCGCCATGATGCCTTGCGCCACCAGGTCGTCGAACGCCACCGTCGCGGTGACGTCGGCCCGCAGCAATTCATCCGTCGCATTCTGTCCGCCCTGATAGGTCGGGTGAAGGGCCGGCACGGCCACAAGCGTGAGGTCCTGCGCCTTCGCGGCCTTCACCGCCGCCTTCTGGCGCTGCTGGTTGGCCCAGGAGGCGGGCGGCCCGCTCACATAGGCGATGCGGCGGTGCCCGAGATCGGTCAGATGGGCGATGGCCTGCGCGATACCCGCTTCCACATCCATGAGAATCCGCGGCAACCCGTCGATATCGCGGTTGATGAGGATCAGCGGGCGGCGCGCCGCATGGGCGCGGATGCGTTGCTCGTCGAGACGCGGAGACGCGAGGATGAAGCCGTCCACCTGCGCGGCGATCTTGGTGAGGAGAACGTCCTCCCGCTCCGGTTTCTCGTCGGAATCGCCGAGGAAGACCGCGAAGCCCGCCTCGTCGGCGCTCGCCTGCGCGGCGCGGATCAGAGGCGGAAAGAACGGATTGGCGATGTCGGGAACGATCAGCGCGATGTTGCCGGCGCGCCCGGTGCTCAGGGCCCGCGCGACCTGGTTGGGGACATAGCCGAGCCTCGACGCGACCGCGCGCACTCGTTCGGTGGTTTCGGGCGTGAGGAGCTCCGGCCGGCTGAAGGTCCGCGAGACGGTCGCGCGCGACACGCCGGCGGCGGCTGCCACCTCGGTGATCGTCGGCATCCTGTCCTTCGGCGTGGTCAAGGCCTCTGCCTCCCGCAACGGAAGACCTATGTAACCGGTTGCAGAGCCGTGTTGTCAAGCAGTCATGCCGTAACGGCATCCCGTGCGGGGAGAAGTCACACTTCTTCGAAAATCGACGGCGTGCCGCCCGTATGGAGGATGCACGCGACCTCGTCGGGCGGAAGGGCCCCGCCGGCGATGCCATCGAGCAACCCCGCGAAGGTCTTCGCCACATAGGTCTGTTCCAGCATCAGCGCCTCGTGCCGGGCGAACAGGGACGCCGCCGCGACGGACGCCTCGGTGGGAATACCGTAGCCTTCGCCCAGTTGCGCCACGTCGATGCGCAGGCGATCGGAGAGGCCCGCGGGCTGTTGTCCGAGCGCTCCGGCCAGTGCGCCGAGGATCCGGTCGAGGCGCTGGCGCAAAGTCGCGGCATCGTACTCGACGCTGATCAGATGAAAGGTCCACGGCAGGTTCAGGCAGGCGGCCCCGAAGATCATGCCGGCCTCGGTGACGCCCATCGATCCCGGAAGGATGATATGCCGGAGATCGCAGCCCAGCGCGAAGGCCTGTTCGGCCAGTTCCTGCGCGGCGCGCACATAGCCCAGCGCTCCCGACCAGCGGATCGCCCACGAGGTAGGGGCGTCGCCCGGCTTTCTCGAGATCGGCGACAGCCTGCCGCGCGAGGGCTCCGCGCTGCGCTTCGCTCACCGGGCCGAGCCTGCGGATCTCGGCGCCCAGGCGCTGCGTCAGCAATGCATTTCCGCGCAAGGGCAGCGACGCGTCGCCCGCATAGAGCACCAGCACCTCGAGGCCGATCTTTGCCGCTGCCGCCGCGGTCAGCCGGCATTGGTTGGAGGCAAGCCCACCCGCGATCACCAGCATATCGCTGTCGCGGGCAAGCGCCTCGCCGAGCCAGTATTCGAGGCTTCTGACCTTGTTGCCGCCGAACGCGAGCGGCATGCAATCGTCCCGCTTGACGAAGAGCAGCGGATGGCCGCGTCAGCGCTCCGATGCGGCGCATGGGCTCGAGCGGCGTCGGGCCGCCCACGAGATCGATCCGCGGAAACGCTGTCCGGCACCATCAGTCCAGATCGACGATCTTCGCCCCGCCGACGCGACGCTCGGCCCAGCGGGCGAACCGGAGCACCGGATAGCAATAGACGAAATACATGGCGGCGATCAGCCCGTAGATGAACAGCACGTCGCGGGGGAAGCGCAGGATCGAGATTTCGCCCTGGCGCGTCAGTTCCGAGATGCCGATCACCGACAGGATCGCCGTGCTCTTGATGATCATCACATAGACGCCGCTCATGGGCGGCACCGTGAGTTTTAAAGCCTGCGGCAGGACCACGTACCAGAGACGTTCGAGCCTCGTCATCCCGAGCGCTGTCGCGGCTTCCGATTGGCCGCGCGGCACGGCCTCGATGGCGGCCTTGACGATCTCCGCAACGTAGCTCGACGTGTAGACCGACAGGGCGACGAACGCGGCCGTCGACCGAATCCCAGCTCAGCCAGGAGATGCCGGTATTCGGCAGCACGAAATAGAACAGGTAGAGCTGCACCAGAAACGGCGTCCCGCGCAGGGCATGGATGTAGAGGCCGAACACGCCGCTGAGCACCGGCACGCGCTGGCTGCGCACGATTCCGATCAGGAAGCCGATCAGCGACCCGGCCACGATGGCCACGAGCGAGATGTAGAGCGTCTCGACGAAGCCCTTCCACAGGAAGGGGAACAGCGCGGTGGTGATGGACCAGTAGCGTTCGATCATGGCATCAGCCCTGTGCGTTCCAGGCGGGACCGGCCAGCCGCCGCTTGACCATCCGGGCGAGCAGCAGGATGACCCCGTAGATCGCCAGATATCCGAGCGCGATGGTGATGAAGCTCTCGTTGGGCTTGACGCGTTCGCTGTTGAGCAAAATGCCGGCGCTCGTGAACTCGAACACGGTGATGATGGACAACAGCGACGTGTCCTTGATGAGCACCGCCGTCTGTCCGATGAGCGGCGGCAGCGTGTTGGCGAAGGCCTGCGGCAGCACGATGTGGCGAAGCCGCTCGTTGTAGGTCATGCCCACCGCCTTCGCGCCTTCGATCTGTCCGCGCGGAACCGATTCGATACCGGCGCGGATGATCTCGCCCATATAGGGCGCGCTGTTGAGCACCAGCGCGGCGATGCCGAAATACATGTCGCTCCAGGTCTTGGCGACCGGCAGGAGCGCGGGAAGGCCGTAATAGACGAGATAGATCTGCACCAGAAGCGGCGTCGCGCGGATGAACGCCACATAGGCCGCGATGGGACGGTAGAGCGCCTGGCGTCCCGAGAGCAGCGCCACGGCGATGAACGTACCGAAGATGACCGACAGAACGAGACTGATTCCGGCGGCCGTCAGCGTGTTGCCAAGACCGACCGCGAAACGGTCGAGATATTGGGCGACAATCCGGTAATTATAAAAGTCGAGAAGCCAATACATGCCAGCCCGATCGCCTGCATTCACAGAAGAGAGCCGGCCCGAAGGCCGGCTCCAAGGGGTTGATCGGGATTACTTGTGGTCTTTTTCCCAATCGGTGGAATTCCACCAGTAATTCACCTGCTTCTCCAGCCGGCGATCCGCCGTGACCAGCTCCACGTAGTTGTCGAGCCACATCTTCAGGTGGAAGGCGTTTGCCTGAACCGCGAAGGAGAGCGGCTCGCGGGTGATGATGCCGTCGAGGATCTTCAGGTTGCCGAACTCACGCACGAAGTTCGACACGTTGCCGAGGTCCGAGACCGCCGCGTCGAGACGGCCGCCCGAGAGCGCCTGCGTGACCGCGGCCGTACCGCCGGCGAATTCCTTGAGGGTCGCCTTCGGCATGAACTTCTTGATCGCCTCGCCATAGGAGCTCGCCTGGGTGGCGCCGATGTTGAGGCCTTCCTTGTTGAGATCTTCCCAGGCCTTGTAGGGCGCATCCTTGAGAGCGACCGCGACCGTCTCCTGGTAGAACATCGGACGCGAGAACAGCAGCTGCGCGGCGCGCTGCGGCGTCGGGGTCATGTCGGCGGCGATCAGGTCGACCTTGCCGGACAGGAGCGCCGGGATCAGGCCTTTGAAATCGTAGTCCTGGAACACGATCTTCACGCCAAGGTCGGTCGCCATCATCTTGGCGAGTTCGACCGCAAGACCTGTCCGTTCGCCCTTCTTGTTGACGAAGCTCACGGGTGCGCCCTGCGACTGCACGGCGACGCGCAATTCGCCGCGCTTGAGAATCTCGTCCATCTCGTCGGCATGCGCGACGCCGACGAAGCCCATGCACGCCGTGACGGCGGCCATGATGGCATTGCGAAGTCTTTTCATTGGTGTTCCCTCTGGTTGGTTGATAGGCGTTCCCGCGGCGCGTTTCGAGCGTCAGAGAATTTGGTCGAGAAAGGCCCGGGTCCTCTCGTGCGACGGGGAGGCGAAGAAGGCGCCCGGTTCACCCTCCTCGACGATCCGGCCCTGATCCATGAAGATGATGCGGTCCGCCACTTCGCGGGCAAAGCCCATCTCGTGGGTGACCACCGCCATCGTCATGCCGTCGCGGGCGAGTTTGCGCATGAGGTCGAGAATGCCGCCCACCATCTCGGGATCGAGCGCGGAGGTGGCCTCATCGAACAGCATGATCTTGGGGTCCATGGCGAGCGCGCGCGCAATCGCCACGCGCTGCTGCTGGCCACCGGAGAGCTGGCTTGGATAATGGTTGGCCCGGTCGGCGATGCCGACTTTGTCGAGCAGGTCGCGGGCCCGCGCCAGCGCCTCGCCGCGGGGCCGCCCGCGCACGACCACCTGCGGCAGCACCACGTTCTCGAGCGCCGTCTTGTGCTGAAACAGATTGAAGTGCTGGAACACCATGCCGATCTCGGCCCGCATCCGGTCGAGATTGGTGCGCTTGTCGCCGAGCGCCACGCCGTTGACGACGATGTTGCCGGAATCGAACTTTTCCAGCGCGTTCAGCGTGCGCAGAAGCGTGCTCTTGCCGGAGCCGGAGGGGCCGATGATGACGAGGACCTGCCCGGGCTCGATGGTGAGAGAAACCTCGTCGAGGGCGAGATGGGACCCGCGCCCATCCGCGGACGGGAAGGTCTTGGAGATCTTGTCCACCACCACGATGGGATTAGCCGTCATCACGACACCTTCCGATTGGCGGGAAAATTGCCCGAGAACGCCACCGCGACAGGCCCGGTGAGCGTGATGCTCTCGTCATCGTGGAGCTCGACCCGAAGCAGACCGCCGGGCATCTCGACGGTGACGCAGCTTGCGTCGGTCAGGCCTCGTCGCCGCGCGACCAGGACCGCCGCGCAGGCGCCGCTGCCGCAGGCTTGCGTCAGGATGCCGGGGCGTTCCCACACCACGAGGCGGAGCCGGTCGGGAGCCAGGAACTGTGCAACTCCCACATTGGCGCCCTCCGGCAACAGGGGATCGTTCTGCAGGACGGAGGCATGACGCGGCACGTCGACGGCGTCGCGATCCTCGACGAAACAGACGAGATGCGGATTGCCGAGATTGACGGCGCTCGGTGCCCTCAGCGGTCCCGACGCGAGGTCGAGCGCGAGGGTGTCGGCCGGGGAGGCGAGCGGAATGCTCGCCCAGTCCCAGCGCGGTGCCGGAAGCCGAAGCGAAACCTCGCCGGCGCCGGCGACGCTGGCGTGGATCAGGCCGCCGAGGGTTTCGAGAAGGATCGAGTCGGCGCAGCTTTCGCCCAGGAGCATCGACGACACGCAGCGCGTCGCGTTGAGGCAGGTCTGCGCTTCGCTACCGTCCACGTTGTAGATGCGCATCCGCGCCACCGCCTCAGGGGCCGTCGGAGGCTCGATGACGAGAAGCTGGTCGCCGCCCACGCCCACATGACGGTCGCAGACCCAGCGGATGAAATCGCCCGACGGCGAAAACGCGTCCGCGCGGCCGTCGACGATGACGAAATCGTTGCCCAGGCCATGCATTTTCAGGAACGACCGGCCTGGAGATGGAACAGCAGTCAAGATGGAAACCGCGCAATAACAGAACCTGCCTACGACCCGGCGGCAAGCGGGACCGCAGACTGGTCTTTGCGCATCGGCAAGTCAAGCAGGCCGCCTCTGGCCCGATACGGAGCGCGGCGGCAATCGATTGGCGCAGGGCCGAACTTCGCCTAAAGCTTCCAACACGAGTATCTTTGGCGCGAGATCGCATGTCCCGTTCGTATGTCGATTCCTACTACAGCCGCACGCTGGCATCCTCCGAGACCTATCCGCCCGCCGAGGGGTCGATCTCGACCGACATCTGCATCGTCGGCGGGGGTCTCGCGGGGTTGACGGCCGCCCTCGAACTGGCGCGAAGCGGCCGGTCGGTGGTGGTGCTGGAGGCGCAACGCGTGGCCTGGGGGGCGTCGGGCCGAAACGGCGGCTTCGTCACGCCGGGCTATGCGACCTCTCTATCAGCCATCGAGCGCAAGGTCGGGCAAGCGCAGGCCGAAGATCTCTATCGGCTGTCCATCGAGGGCATGGAGATCGTGAGGCGCAACATCGAGAACCTCTCCATCGACGAGGCCCAGCCGACCTCGGGCATCATGCGGGTCGTGCGCTACGACGGCGGCGCCGGCCTGAGGGCCTTTCGCGATCTCCAACAGGAGAAGTTCGGCCGCAAGCTGCGCTATCTGCCCAAGGAGGAGACGCGCGCGGTTCTCCAATCACCGAAATACCACGCGGCGCTGCTGGAGGAGGATTCGTTCCACTTCCACCCATTGAACTACGCCCGCGCGCTGGCCCGCGAGATCGTCCGCCTCGGCGGCCGGATCTGCGAAGGGTCGCCGGTCGTCTCGGGCGATTTCGACGCTAAGCGGAAGCGCCTCCGCACGGCGGGCGCGACCGTCGACGCGGAACACGTGCTGTTCACCACAGGCGGCTATACGGGGAACGTCTTTTCGCCCCTTCGCCGAGCCTATCTGCCGATCAGCACCTACGTGCTTCTGACGGAGGCCGCCCCCGAGCTGATCGCGAGCGCCATCCGCACCAAGGCAGGCATCGGCGACGACCGCCGCGCGAGCGATTATTACCGGCTCGTGGAAGGCGGCTCGCGTCTGCTCTGGGGTGGGCGCATCACCACGCGCACCACGGACCCCCGCGACATCGCCCAATTGCTTCGCCACGAGATGGTCACGACCTATCCGCAGCTCTCCGACGCTCAAGGTCGAGATCGCGTGGTCGGGGCTGATGTCCTATGCGCGCCACCTGATGCCGCAGATCGGGCAATACAAGCCCGGCATCTGGTACTGCACCGCCTTCGGCGGCCACGGCATGAACACGACGGCGATCGGCGGCACCGTCGTGGCGGAGGCGATCAAGGGCGAGAGCGATCGCTTCAGGCAGTTTTCCGCCTTCGGCCTGCCATGGAACGGCGGCGTGTTCGGCACCGCCGCGGCTCAACTCACCTATTGGGCCTATCAGGCCGCGGACTTCGTGCGGGAGCGCCGGCCGTGAGGGATGCCACGGGAGACAGAATCGGGCTGGCGCATCTGCCGACGCCGCTCGAGCCCCTGACGGTTCTGAGCACGTCTCTCGGCGGCCCGGAAATCTGGGTCAAGCGCGACGATTGCACCGGCCTCGCGGGCGGCGGCAACAAGGCGCGCAAGCTCGAATACCTCATGCACGACGCCATGATGCAGCGCGCCGACACGATCATCACCGCGGGCGGCATCCAGTCGAACCACGCGCGGCAGACGGCGGCGGCCGCCGCGAGGCTCGGGCTGCGCTGCATCCTGCTTCTCACCGATTCGGTGCCCGGGCGGGGCGAGCTCTATCATCGCGGCGGCAACGTTCTCCTCGACCGCCTCTTCGGCGCCGAAATCCGGCTTGTCGGCGGGGAGGTGGATCCGCTGGTTGCCATGGCTGAGATCGCCGAGGAGTGCAGGCAGGACGGAAGGCGACCCTATGCGATTCCGGTGGGCGGTTCGAATGCCATCGGGGCTCGCGCTTACGTGGATGCTGCCGGCGAGATGCTCGACCAGGCGGCGGACGCGGGAATCGGGTTCAGCCATGTGGTGCTGGCGACCGGCAGCGGCGGAACCCATGCGGGCCTGGTCGCCGGGCTTTCCATCCGGGGCGCGTCCACCGAGGTCATGGGCATCAGTGTCAGCCGGCGGCGCGAGGAGGCAATCGGCAGGGTCGCCGACCTCACCCGCGACACCTTCGCGCTTCTTGGCCTCGACCGTGCGGTTCCCGAAATCTCCATTGACGACCGGTTTGTCGGCGAAGGTTACGGCCTTCCGACCTCCGCGATGGCGGACGCGGTTCGGATGGTTGCGCGACGCGAGGGCCTGCTTCTCGATCCGGTCTATACCGGCAAGGCGATGGCGGGCCTCATGGCAATGGTCGCCGAAGGCCGGTTGACGCCGGCCGACCGGGTTCTGTTCTGGCATACGGGCGGGAGCTTTGCGCTCTTCGCCTATGAGGAGGTTTTCGCCGCCACATGAGAATGTCGCCGACGATTGACCGCGCGGCCATTTAGGGCACAGTCGCGAGTGGACTGAACACCGGGCGGGACTCATGGGCGGGGATTTCATGGGCAAGACAGTGCCGGCGGACAATATCAGGCTGAAACGCGCCTACGAGCCCCCCTCGCCGGAGGACGGCGCGCGCATCCTCGTCGACCGGTTGTGGCCCCGGGGCGTGACGAAGGACGAAGCGGCGATCGACCATTGGGCCAAGGATCTCTCTCCCAGCACAGCGCTGCGCAAGCGATTCGGGCACGATCCCGAAAAATGGGACGCCTTCCGTCGAGCCTATGCGGAGGAGCTTCAGGAAAGCCAGGATCAGCTGAAAAACCTGCGCGAACTCGCCAGAGAGCGGAAAATCACGCTCGTCTTCGCGGCCCGCGAAGAAAAGCGCAATAACGCGGTCGCCCTGCGCGATATCCTTCTGGGCCGGTGAGGCTTCAGCAGCCCCCGCGCTCCTACTCATTCATGAGTACGTTCGGGCCGGTTCCGGCGATCCATTCGCTAACGCGGTAATACTTCAGGAACGTTGTCAGCCCCCCGGTAAGGGAGAAGGATGACGGCCGTAAGCGAAGAAACTTTTCTCCGCTGAGGCGCACAGCCTTGGCGTCGTACAATTTCCAGTATGCGTCCCCGCGTCTGAAGATTGTCGCCCCAGACCTGTGCCTCCCTCCTGTCGCGCACACGGAGTTGCACATGAGTTCCGGCATTCTTCCTGCCACCCTCGGGGACCCTCGAAGCCCGCAATTCCGACGGAACCGGCAACAACATCGCGAACCAGAACTGGGGCGCGGCAGGCGTCTATGTCCGTGTCACGCCGAACAGCTATGCGGACGAGACGGGCGCGATGGAGGTGGACGGGCTTCCGACGCCGCGCGCGATCAGCGACGCGGTCCTCGCGCAGCCGCAGGAGGGTGGCGTTGACGTCGATTTGCCGAACGCTGCGGAAACCAATGAGTTCTTCCAGTTTTTCGGGCAGTTGATCACGCACGATATCACCGAGGCGGCGGCCGGAAACCGGTCGCTCCCGCGGCGAGGTTATTTCTCCCCGCCCGGCCGGCCTTCCGCAAGGCTTCCGACTTTGTCCGCTCGGGCTTTACCACCGACGGCAACGGAGTCCGCCAGCAGTTCACCATCGAGACGAGTTTTCTCGATCTATCCATGGTGTATGGCGCGAACGATGACATGCTGGCGTTGTTGCGCGACAACGTCGGAGGCGGTCCAATCCGCCAAACTGCTGACCTCCGTCACGGGCGTGTTTGCCTAGCTTTCAGGATGTCGCTGACGACGATGCCGGAGTGACAGCCGACGACGTACTCGTCGTCAATGGGGGTGTCACAGCGCTCGGAGCATTCAGCCCGAACCTACTTGTCTCGGGCGACGATCGCACCAACCAGAGCGCAGCACTCATCACCCATCATACCATCTGGGTGCGCGAGCATAACTACCAGGTCGACCGTCTCGCGGCGCAATTCCCGGACTGGACGCAGGAGCAATTGTTCCAGGCTGCGCGCGCCATCACCGAGGCCGAATGGCAGAATGTGATCTATTCCGAGTACCTGCCGAAGCTCGTGGGCGCGAACGCGCTCGATGATTATACCGGCTACAATGACAGCGTCAATCCGTCCGTCATCAACGAATGGGCGACCGTTGCGTTTCGCTTCGGTCACGACCAATCGAGCAATTCCTTCGACACGCTCGCGGAAAATGGCAGCGCCGCCGGCACTTTCACGCTCGCCGATGCGTTCAATCTCGCCAATGCGTCGAATGCGATCCGCAACGGCGGCAACTCGACGAATGGGTGCGCGGGCAGCTGTCGCACCAGACACAGGAAATCGACGGCAAGATCGTGGACGGCAACCGAAACCTGCTGTTCGGACGGACGATCCTGGAGGATCCCGTCATCGACCTCAACGTTCTTGATATCCAGCGCGGCCGCGACCACGGCGTCGGCGACTACAACACCTTGCGGAGCGGCCTCGGTCTCGGCACTTATGCCGATTTCGCGGCGTTCGCGAGCCGACAACAATCTTGATGCCGCGACCCTCGGGGCGCTGGTCGATGTCTATGGCAATGACATCGACCAAGCTCGATTCCCTCGTCGGCGGACTGCTGGAGAAAAAAGCGCCGGGGTCGCAGCTCGGGGTTACGTTTACGCGTTCTGACAGTGATGCAGTTCGAGAACCTGCGCGACGGCGACCGTTTCTATTACGAAGCAACCGGTTCGCCGACGAGCCGAGCTTCATCGACGACAATCAAATCGACGTCGCTCTCCGACATCATCGCGCGCAATACCGGCATCCAGTACATGTACCACGACGCTTTCGCGGCGCATGAACGTGTGGGCGGGACGGACGGCGCCGAAACCCTGAACGGCTTTGCCAAGAAGGATCTCATCATCGGCTTCGCGGGTGACGACGTCGCCAATGGCGGCGACGGCGACGACGATATCTATGGCGGACAGGGCAACGACCATCTGCGCGGGCAAGCCGGAAACGACAGGCTCGCAGGCGAAGCCGGAAACGACACGCTGGAAGGCGGGGCGGGCAGCGACCGCCTCAACGGCGGCGACGGCTCCGACACCGCGAGCTATGCGGCCTCGGCGGCCGTGGCGATCGACCTGCAGAGTGGCAGCGCATCGGGCGGGGAGGCCAGCGGCGACACCTTAGTGTCCATCGAGAACCTGATCGGCAGCGCCGGCGCTGACGTGCTCTCCGGCGATCAGGGCAACAACCAGTTGAGCGGTGGGGCCGGAAACGACGCGCTCCAGGGAGCCGCCGGCAACGACACGCTCGACGGCCAGGACGGCAATGACTATCTCGACGGCGGCGCGGGCGCGGACCTCATGCGCGGCGGGGCGGGGGACGACGTCTATTTCGTTGATGACGCCTTCGACATCGTGTTCGATTCGAGTGGCTACGACACGGTCTATGCCAGCGTGAATTATACGCTCGCGGCCGATTCCGGAATCGACGCCTTGATCATTACCGGCGGAAATGGGGTCAACCTTTCGGGCAATGCCTTCGCCAATATCCTCATGGGCGGAAGCGGGCCCGACCGTCTCGATGGGCTTGGTGGCAATGACAGATTGTACGGCAATGTCGGAAACGACAAGCTCTATGGCGGACGCGGCATTGATTATCTGTTCGGCGACAGCGGCAACGACCGTCTTTATGGGGGCGCGGAGAACGACAGGATGTCGGGGGGTGCCGGCTCCGACACCTTCGTTTTCAACACCAGGCCGAACAAGAAAACCAATCTCGACAGGATCGCGGATTACAGCGTCAAGTACGATTCGATCGCGCTCGACGATGCGGTTTTCAAGAAGATCGGCAAGGGAAGCGAGACGAAACCCGGCAAGCTCAGCAAAAATTACTTCACGCTCGGCGACCACGCGAAAGATTCGAACGATCACGTGTTCTACAACGGCAAGACCGGCATCCTGTATTACGATTCAGACGGCACGGGAGGCGCCAAGGCGGTCGAGATCGCGGTGCTGAAGAAGCATCTGAAGATGACCTACAAGGATTTCTTCATCGTCTGAGCGGGGGTTCCACCGGCGATGCGGGTGCTTTTAAGAAATAAGTCGCCTTGAAAGCCGGTCGCACATATGCACTCTCTGGCGATCTTACGATCAGGTGGCATGTGCCACACGTCCAGAGAGGAAAAATCATGACGAATCACGTCGCTCGGCGCTGGGTATTGGGCGCGACAGCGGTCTTGGGCCTGACATTCGCAGGCGTCGCCGCCGCGCAGGCCCCCACCTTCTTCCGCATCGGAACGGGCGGCACCGCCGGCACCTACTTCCCCATCGGCGGCCTGATCGCCAATGCGATTTCGGGTTCCGAAGGCAAGGGCGTGCCCGGGCTCGTCTCGACGGCGGTCGCGTCGAACGGTTCGGTCGCCAACATCAACGCGGTCCAGGGCGGCTCGTCGGAATCCGGCTTCACGCAGTCTGACGTGGCCTTTTGGGCCTACACCGGCACGGGCCTCTATGAAGGCAAGGGCAAGGTCGAGGATCTTCGGCTGATTGCCACCCTCTATCCGGAGACCATCCATCTGGTTGCGCGCAAGGGCGCCAACATCAAGTCGGTTGCCGATCTCAAGGGCAAGCGCGTGTCGCTGGACGAGCCCGGCTCCGGAACGCTGGTGGATGCGCGCCTCGTGCTGACCGCTTTCGGGCTCACCGAAAAGGACGTCCACGCCGAATACCTGAAACCCGGCCCGGCCGGCGATCGCCTCCGAGATGGCGCGCTCGACGCCTATTTCTTCGTCGGCGGCTATCCGACCGGAGCCATCTCCGAACTCGCCACCTCGTCGGGCATCGAACTCGTGCCGATCAACGGCGCGCCGGTCGAGAAGCTGCTGGGCGAGTACAAGTTCTTCGCCAAGGACACGGTGCCAACCGGTGTGTACCAGGGCGTCGGCGAGACGCCGACCATTTCGGTCAATGCCCAGTGGGTGACCAGCGCCAAGCAGCCCGAAGATCTGGTCTACAAGATCGTCAAGTCGGTCTGGAACGCCAATTCGCGCAAGCTGCTCGATGCCGGCCACGCGAAGGGCAAGCTGATCACGCTGCAGAACGCCACCAGCGGTCTCGGCATTCCGCTGCATCCGGGCGCGGAAAAGTTCTACCGCGAAGCCGGCGTCCTGAAGTAAGCGCGCCGATCAGGGAGGCGCGCTCGTCGCCTCCCTGTCTCTCTTTCTCACCGTTCATCATCACGTGAAGACGCGCGCAGACGCGTAAGGGGACGTTTCATGTCCACAATGGAACTCGACGAGGCGAAAGCCCGGGAACTCGAAGAAAAGTTCGATTCCGAAATCCGTTTCCGGCCGCTGGCGCCGCTCGCCGCGAAGCTGGTGGGCGGGCTCCTCGTGGTGTTGTCCCTGTTCCATTACTACACGGCGGGCTTCGGCCTGCTGCCCGAGATGATCCATCGCGGAATCCATCTGTCGTTCGTCCTCGGGCTCGTGTTCCTGGTCTTCCCGTTTTCCAAGCGCGGTTACGACCAGCCGACGAAATCCACGCTTCTGCGGCCCCTCGGCATTTCGGTGATCGATTGGGCGCTGGCCATCGGCGCCGTCATCGCGGTCTGCCATGTGCCGCTCATTCCGTTGGACGATCTGGCGTTCCGGGTCGGCAATCCCACCCGCACGGACGTGATCCTCGGCGGGCTGCTGATCGTCGTCCTGCTCGAGGCGACCCGCCGGTCGGTGGGCTGGCCGTTGCCGATCATCGCCATCCTGTTCATGGCCTACGCGATCTACGGCCAATCGATGCCGGGCATCCTCGTGCATCCCGGCGCCACGTATTCGCAGTTGATCGACCACCTTTATCTGACGAGCCAGGGCATCTACGGCATCGCGCTCGGCGTGGTGGCAACTTATGTGTTCCATTTCGTCCTGTTCGGAGTCTTCGCAACCCGCATGGGACTGGGACAGCTTTTCCTCGACAACGCCGCCTGGGTGGCGGGCCGGTATTCGGGCGGCCCCGCCAAGGTGTCGATCTTCGGCTCGGCGCTGTTCGGCATGATCTCCGGTTCGTCCGTCGCCAACACCGTCACGGTCGGCTCGCTGACGATTCCGGCGATGATCCGCCTCGGCTACAAGAAGCATTTCGCGGCCGCGGTCGAATTCGACCGCCTCCACCGGCGGTCAGATCACGCCGCCCATCATGGGCGCCGCCGCCTTCCTGATGATCGAGTTCCTGGGCCTGCCCTACAGCACCATCATCCTGGCCGCCATCGTCCCGGCCTTCATGCACTTCTTCGGCGTGTTCATGCAGGTCCATTTCGAGGCCAAGCGCAACGGGCTGCGCGGCCTGCGCCCGGACGAGATGCCGGACCTGAAGGATGCCTGGCGGCGCGACTGGCCGACGGTCATTCCGCTCATCGCCCTGATCGGCATCCTGGTCGCGGGCTATACGCCCTATCTGGCGGCGTTCTGGGGCATCACGCTCTGCATCGCGGTCGGTCTGTTGAACCCGCGCCGACGCATGTCCATCGGCGAGGTCTTCGAGGGTTTGCGCGACGGCGCGAAATATGCGCTCGCGGTCGGTGCCGCCGCCGCAACGGTCGGCATCGTGGTCGGAGTCGTGACGCTCACGGGCGTCGGCTTCAAGCTGTCCTTCATCGTCACGTCGACGGCCGCCAACCTCGCGGACCTCGTGGGCGCGATCCTGCCGACCTGGTTTGCAGCGCCCACGACCCTGACGTTGCTGTTCACCCTCATCATGACGGGCGCCGTCTGCATCCTGATGGGTTGCGGCATTCCGACGACGGCGAACTACATCATCATGGTGACGATCGCCGCGCCGGCTCTCGTGCTTCTCGGCGTCGAGCCCATCGTGGCGCATTTCTTCGTCTTCTATTACGGCGTGCTGGCGGACATCACGCCGCCGGTGGCGCTGGCGGCCTATGCCGCCGCCGGCATGGCGGGCGCGGATCCGTTCAAGACCGGCAACACGGCCTTCCGTCTCGGCCTTGGCAAAGTGCTTGTGCCGTTCGTCTTCGTCTTCTCGCCGTCGCTGCTGCTGGTGACGTCGGATTTCACCTGGGCGAATTTTACCCTGGCGTTCGTCGGCTGCGCCCTCGGCATCACGTGTCTCAGCGCCTCCCTGTCGGGCTGGTTCCTGGTGGCGACGCGCGGCTGGGAGCGGATCGTGCTGATCGTCGCGGCGCTGCTGCTGATCGCGCCGGAGATCTATTCGACGCTGCTGGGCGGATTGCTGATCATCCCGATCGTCGTCAGGCACCTCGTGGCCTGGCGCGCGGGACCCGTGCCGGCAACGGTCTGAGGGAACGGCGCGTTCGAGAATTCCTGTTCCGGCTCGGTCGGGACAGGAGCGCCTCACGAGACCACAGACGATCTAGCGGATCTCGGCGAGGCGCCCGACGCTCTGCCGCCGCATCGGGGCACTCATCACCTTGTTGCGGCCGCTCTGCTTGGCCTTGTAGAGCGCCGCATCCGCCATGGCGGTGAGTTCCGCCGCCCCCGCGGAGGTTTCGGGGATCGACGCCACGCCCATCGAGGCGCTCACCGTGACGCCCTCCACTGACGACAGGTCGGCGATCTTGATGCGAATCGCCTCCGCTTTCGCCACCGCCATATCGAGATCGCTGTCGGGCAGAAGGACGATCAATTCCTCGCCGCCATACCGGCACGCGATGTCGGTTTTTCGAAGCGCTGCCATGATCACGCCGGCCACGTCCCGCAGCACGGCATCGCCCGCCGCGTGACCGTGCTGATCGTTGAGCTGCTTGAAATGATCGAGATCGATCATGATGGCGGAAATCGGCGCCTTGCGTCTCTCCGCCTGGACCGTGAAGCTTTCGAGCACCTCCTCCATGAAGCGCCGGTTGTAGAGTCCGGTCAGCGGATCGCGCAGGGCCTGATTGCGCAGGCGCTCGCGCAGCGCGATGCTCGACAGGGCCAGCGACATGCTGTCCGCCAGCGCCATCGCCAGGGGCTTCACGGATTCGAGAGAGGCGCCCGTCGGGTCGCTGCTGAAAATTTGCAGGAGGCCGTACAACTCGCCGCGCGCCATCATGGGGATTTCGAGCGCGCTCTTTCCCTCGATCGCATGGCCGCACCGGAGCGCGCCGGACGTGCCGAGATTGACATGGGCCTTGCCGCGCTTGAGGGCCCAGCATTGCGAAGGCGAGATCACCTGCGCGACCGACGGGTCCGTGTCGTCCGCGCCCCATGCGGTGGAAAGATCGAGGCGGTCCCGCGAATTGTTGAAAATGTAGAGCGCACCGCCGAGACCCGGCAGGAGTCGCTGCGCGGTGGCGCGCAGCACGCCGTTCGCATCCTCATAGCCGGTTGCGCTCTGCAGCATGTCGGCCATGCCGAACAGATGCTCCACCTGCTCGCGGCTTTGCACCGCCTCGGTCACCGCGACGGCGCGCGCGCGCGCCTGTTTGGACATACCGGTGAACGCCAGGATCAACGCCCCGAGGACCGTGCTTCCACTGACGATCTGCAGCACCAGCAGCCATTGCGTGAGAAGCGCCAGACTGTCCTCGGCCTTGTTCGCGGCCGCTGTCTGGATCGTCAGAAACTGCACGATGTACTGGCGCAGCGTGTCCATCGTGGCCTTGGTGTTATCGAGCCGCGCCCGTTGGCCCGCGAGATCGATTCCGCCGCTATGAGCGAGTTCGATCATGCGGCCGACCTCGGTGCGCAGATGCGCCAGCAGCGCCGAGAACGTTCTCGTTCCCGGTGCGCTCTGCGTGCTCTCCTCCACGAACCGGTCGAGGACGGCAAGGGTCGGCTTGTAGACTTCCAGCACTTCGAGCCCGCCCATATAGGGCTGCAGATAATCCATGCGGCCGGACAGAACGAAGCCACGCGCGCCCGAATTCGATGTCGAGGAGAGCGAGCTGCACGATACGGACTTCCCGGTTCTCGGCGCGGATGGCCAGAAGTGCGCGCTGGGTGCCGGTATTGTAGAGGAAGCCCGCGATGGTCGCGGCGATGGTCAGAAGCGTAATGCCCACCACGGCAACCGGCAGCATGGACGAGCGCGTCGCAGGTTTCCGGCGCAACGATGCGAAGCGCCGCCTTATCGTCGCGCGAGGATCGGCGAGAAATGATCTGAAGGTCGTCGCACTCATGGGTCGGGCTCTCGGAACGCTCGCCGACAGGACGGCCAACGAATGGTCGATAGCATATCCCGGCGTCGTGTGCACGAAAGGGGTACCCACATAGTTGTGGCATGCGCTTCGCGGCCAAGCTTGGCCGTCACAGGCGTCGGACGTGGTTGTCCCACACCCAACGGTCAAGCTCGCCAAGATCGGTGGCGGCTTTCAGATAGGTGGGGCGTCGCTCGCAATTCGCGTGCGCGCGATTCTCGAGCGAGTAGTCGCTGGCCGGACGCGGGCGGGCAACCGCCTTCGTGCCGTTGAGAGACTGTCCCCAGAGCAGGGACTCCATGGCTTGGTGGCCGCTGGCGACATTGGACTCGACGCAGCCGGTTTCATCGGACAACTCCACTGATATGGCCGTATTGCGAGACGCATCGCGCGGGGCAAGCTTGGTGCAGGGCCGTGTCGGCCACTCTGCGCGCCACGCCCCACCGAGCATGGCGCGGGCTTGGCCCCCGCGCCATGCCGCGTTAGAGATGCGCGTCCTCATGTTCCGAACGGCTTGTCATGCTCATCACCCGTACCGACATCGAACAGGCTCATTCGCGCATCGCGCCGCATATCCGACGCACGCCGGTCTGGACTCTGCCGACGGCCTTCGGCCATGACGGGCCCGTGAGTCTCAAGCTCGAATTTCTGCAGCATGCGGGTTCGTTCAAGGCGCGCGGCGCCTTCAACACGCTGCTGGCGCATCCCGTCCCCGATGCCGGAATCGCCGCCGCCTCCGGTGGCAATCACGGCGCCGCCGTGGCGTACGCGGCCAAAATGCTCGGCGTGAAGGCGCGGATTTTCGTGCCGGAGATTTCAAGCCCCGCCAAAATTGCCGTCATCCGCTCGCACGGCGCCGAAATCGTCATTGGCGGCGCGCGCTATGCGGACGCGCAGGAGGCCTGCGACCTTTATGTGGCCGAGAGCGGTGCGCTGCGCGCCCACCCGTTCGCCGCCGACACGACCATCGCGGGCCAGGGCACCGTCGCGCTCGAATGGGAACAGGACGGCGCACCCCTCGACACGGTCCTGGTGGCGGTAGGTGGCGGCGGCCTGATCAGCGGCGTCGCCAGCTGGTGGGGCGGCCGCGTGAAAGTGGTGGGTGTCGAGCCCGAAGGCTCGCGCGCGCTCCACGCCGCCATGGAGGCGGGCGAGCCGGTCGATGTGGAGATCGAGTCGGTTGCGGCGGATTCGCTCGGCGCCCGCAATGTTGGCGACCTCGTCTATTCGATCTGCTGCGACAGCGTCGATCACGTGGCCTTGGTCACCGACGCGGCGATCCGGGACGCCCAGGCCACCCTCTGGCGCGACTGGCGGATCGCCAGCGAGCCGGGCGGGGCCGCGGCGCTGGCGGCGTTGATCTCGGGGGCTTACCGGCCCGCGACGGGCGAGCGCGTCGGCGTCTTGCTGTGCGGGGCGAATGTGGAGTTGGGGAAGCTGGCCACGGGCCTCGATTCACGTTGAGCTCGTCGTAACGCCTGCGACAACCTTGAATTGAATGAATACTTTTTCCGCACGCTCAGTCTGTTTTCCCCTGCGGGTCTTCGTTTCTTGCTTTTTGGCAAGGCTATCTTGCGCTAATGCCCAACTGGAGAAAGCACCTGCAATTTCAATATTTTAAATAAGCGCATGTTCGGCGATGTCGAGCCTAACGATATGTCACAACAGTTTAGTCGTTGACCATCTACCGTGATGTAATACCGTTTAAAAAACGGGGGACCCATCATGGCCATTGATTATATTACCGACACACGAACTCAGGAACAGTCGGTCGACACGGATCAGCATCTGATCGTCACAGCAACTGGATCCATTGTCGCGACGAGCAGCGATGGAATTGGAATCAGCGATCCCTCAACCGTGCACATCCAAACGTCGATCTACGGTTCGGTCTATGGCCAACTTAAAGGAATCGCTTTCGGCACGAGCGACACCACGGCCTTCATCGGCGAAACCGGTATCGTCGAAGGCGGGGTGACCGGTCTTGAAACGGGCGAGAACGGGGTTGTTACCAACAACGGCCAGATCAAGGGCGGGCTTCAGGGCATTCTAGCCAACTACATCAACGCCAGCATCACGAATGGCGGCTCCGTCGTGGGCTCGGTCGGAATCGAGGGTGATTTCGATTTTGGTGATAATACGCGGTTCACCAATACCGGCACCGTGACTGGCCTCTCCCATGGCGTTTTGCTTTACCGGAACAGCCTCATCACCAATGACGGGATCATCCAGGCTCTGGGCGGGAATGCGAGCATCGGCATCTCCGTGAAGACATTTCAGGACGTGTTCGACCCCGACGCCAATGTTGCTACGGTCACAAATCGCGGCACCATCATCGGCGACTACGCCATCGAGGGCGATTCGGGCGTCGAGCAGATCACCAACCTGGGCACGCTGCAGGGAAAAGTCGCGCTCCTCGACGGCGACGACCTTTATGACGGCCGCGGCGGCTTTGTCAGCGGGATCGTCGATCTCGGCGACGGCGCCGATACCGCGTTCGGCGGCGACGGCACCGAACAGATGCTCGGCGGCAACGGCGACGACCGGCTGTCGGGCGGCGGCGGCGCCGATATCCTCAGCGGCGGCACCGGTAGCGACCGGCTCGATGGCGGAACCGGCGCCGACGAGATGACCGGGGGCGACGACGACGACACCTATGTGGTCGACGATGCGGGAGACGTGGTTACCGAAACGGCCAATGGCGGCACCGATACGGTCGAATCCTCCATCTCCCATATCCTCGCGGACAGCGTCGAAAACCTGGTACTGACCGGATCGGCCGACCTCTCCGGCATCGGCAACGCCGCCGCCAACGTGATTGTGGGCAATTCCGGCAATAACTATCTCTATGGCGGCGCAGGCGCGGACGATCTGCGCGGCGGCGCGGGCAACGATACCTATGTGGTGGACGACGCCGCCGATGCGGTGACGGAAGTGGCAGACGGAGGCATCGATACGGTGCAGGCCTCGGTCAGCTTCACGCTCGCGGCCAATGTCGAGAACCTCCACCTCACGGGTGCGGGCGACATCGACGGCAGCGGCAACGCTCTGGCCAACATCATCAACGGCAACGCGGGCAACAATGTCCTCGACGGGGGCGGTGGCGCCGACCAGCTCAGGGGCGGGGCAGGCAACGACACCTACGTGGTCGACCACGAAAGCGATGCGGTGTTCGAGATGGCCGGGGACGGCGTCGACACCGTGCAGGCATCGATCAGCTTTACGCTCGCAGCCGATGTGGAGAACCTCAGCCTCACGGGCACCGGAGCCATCAATGGCACCGGCAACGCACAGGCCAACATCGTCACCGGCAATGCCGGCGACAATCTTCTTGATGGCGGCGCAGGCGCGGATGCGCTCTCGGGCGGCGGCGGCGGCGACACCTACATCGTGGACAATGCCGGCGACACGGTGGCGGAAGCCGCGAACGAGGGCGACGACACGGTTCGCGCCTCGGTGAGCTTCACGCTGGGCGCCGATATCGAGAACCTGATCCTGACGGGTTCGGCGAATATCGCGGGGGCCGGCAACGGGTTGGCCAATGTTCTGATCGGCAATACCGGCAATAACATCCTCACGGGTGCCGGCGGCGACGACCAGATCGACGGCGGCGAGGGTCACGACACCGCGCTGTTCTCCGGCCAGAGCTCGGATTACCAAATCATCGTGAACCTTGACGGTACCGTGAACGTCAACGGGGCCGACGGCAACGACACCTTGCGAAGCATCGAGTCGCTGCGGTTCGACGATGGCACCTTCTCGGTGAAGTTCCCGGCGGCGCCGACCGTTGTGGGCAGCGTTGCCCCCGTCAACGAGAACGCGCCCGCCAACACGGTCGTGGCGACCCTCCACGCCAACACCCTGGCGGGCGAGAGCGTGCGGTACGTTCTCGATGACGACATCGACGGCAAATTCGCCATCGATTCCGGTACGGGCGTCATCACGCTCATCGGCGCGGTCGATTACGAGGCGGATTTCCAGGACGATCCGAACCTCATGACCACCGCCGACGGTTTGCGCAAATACTACGTTCTTCAGGTCAAGGCGGTCTCGGCGGATGGGCTGGCGCTGTCATCTGCGACCGTGCCGCTGAACGTCTACGTCAACAACGTCAACGAAGCGCCGGCAACCCTCAGCTTCACGGACGGCAGCACCACTGCTACCGTCGACGGCGCGGTCGGGAACGGCGCGGTGGTGGGCACGCTCATGGCGAGCGACCCGGATGGCGACACCCAGCTCGTCTATTCGTTCGAACTCGACCGGAAACGGCAATTCGAGCGGCGCCGGCAATGCCGGCGGCCTGTTCAAGATCGAAGGCGGCAAATTGAAGTTCGCGCGCACGCCGAGTGCCACGGATCCCGAATCCTACACCGTCACGCTGAAGGTCACCGACAAGAATGGCGGCCCCGGTGCGACGTCCTACTACAAGGACTTCCTGATCAATTTCAATCCCGGCGACACGCCGCCGACCCCGAACGAATTGTCGATCGCTCCACAGAGCGCGACCCACGCGGAGGGCAATTCTGGCTTCACCGACTTCACCTTCGTTGTAAGCCGCGCAAACGCATCGGGCGACACGGACGTCACCTGGAGCATCGCCACGAACAGCACGATCACAGCGGCGGATTTCGAGGATGTGACCGGAACGGTGAACTTTACCGGCACCGCGACCACGCAGGTCGTGACGGTTCGCGTCAGAGGCGATGGCAACATCGAAGGCAACGAGGCATTCACGATCGGGCTGACGAACGCGCAAGGCGGAACCGTCAAGATCGGCGGCGGAACCGCCGTCGGCACCATCACCAATGACGACCAGCCCAGCATCGTGAATGGTGCTCCGACCGGCATCACGCTCAGCGGACCGGGAATTGCAGGCGAATACGCAGCCGCGGGATTCTCCGTCGGCACGCTGAGCGCCAGCGATCCGAACACAGGCGACACCTTCAGCTACGCGCTTCTCGACGACGCCCAAGGTCGTTTCGCGATCGCCGGCGACCAGCTGGTGGTGAAGAACGGCTTCAAGCTCGACTTCGAACAGGCGACGTCCCACCAGGTCGACCGTGCGTGTGACCGACCAGTCCGGCGCGAGCTTCGACAAGCGCGTTCACGATCGGCGTTGCCGACATGAATCCCGAATTCACGCTGGGCAGCGCCGACAACGACATCTTCAAGGGCGGCGCGGGGAACGACACGCTCGGCGGCGGCGCGCGGCGACGACATCCTGTGGGGCGGCCTTGGCAAGGATATGCTGACCGGCAGCTGCGGGACGGGACATCTTCGTGTTCAACACCAAGCTGAACAAGAAGACCAACCTCGACAAGATCGTCGATTTCAACGTCAAGGACGATTCGATCTGGCTCGACAACGCGATCTTCAAGAAGCTCGGCAAGAAGGGTAGCGAGCTGTCGCCCGCCAAGCTCAGCAAGGCATTCTTCACGGTTGGCGACAAGGCGAAGGATGGGAACGACTACCTTGTCTACAACAAGAGCGAAGGGCGTGCTCTACTACGACATCGACGGCTCCGGCAGAGCAAGGCGCGGTCGAAATCGCCACGCTCAAGAAGAACCTGAAGATGACCTACAAGGATTTCTTCATCATCTGAGCGCGGCTCCTGCACGACGAAAAACCCCCGCTGGCGCCAGCGGGGGTTTTTGATTTCTGGTCGGATCGGACGCGTCGTCTGGTCAGGCGGCGCGCTTCTTGCCGGGAAGCAGGCCGCGATTGACCAGCGCTTCGGCGATCTGCACGGCGTTCAGCGCCGCGCCCTTGCGCAGGTTGTCGGAGACGCACCAGAACGACAGGCCGTTCTCCACCGTGATGTCCTCGCGGATGCGCGACACGTAGGTGGCGTCTTCGCCCGCGGCCTCGTGCGGCGTGATGTAGCCGCCCGGCTCGCGCCGGTCGATGACGATGACGCCGGGCGCGGAGCGCAGGATCGTGCGGGCTTCCTCGGCCGA
The DNA here is from genome assembly GCA_963837375.1 of uncultured Alphaproteobacteria bacterium. Classification (GTDB taxonomy): domain Bacteria; phylum Pseudomonadota; class Alphaproteobacteria; order Rhizobiales; family Beijerinckiaceae; genus Microvirga. Next base: position 176,425 of record CAWINL010000009.1, read on the forward strand.
GATCGGGTTTTCGAATTCCACATTGACGGCTTCCGAATGGCCGATGAAGACCGGAACGCGCACGCAGGTTGCGGTGAGCTTGATCTTGGGATCGAGGATCTTCTTCGTCTCCGCCATCATCTTCCATTCTTCCTTCGTGTAGCCATCCTCCATGAACACATCGATATGGGGGATCACGTTGAAGGCGATGCGCTTCGGAAACTTTTCTTCCTTGACGTCCTGCAGCGAGTAGAGCGCCTTGGTCTGGCGATCGAGCTCGTCCATGCCTTCCTTGCCGGCGCCGGACACGGATTGGTAGGTGTCGACCACCACGCGCTTGATCATCGCGTGATCGTGCAGGGGCTTCAACGCCACGACGAGTTGCGCGGTCGAGCAATTCGGATTGGCGATGATGCCCTTCTTCATGCCGCGAACGGCCTCGGCATTCACCTCCGGCACCACCAGCGGCACATCGGAATCGTAGCGCCAGGCGGACGAATTATCGATCACGACCGCGCCCTGGGCGGCGATCTTCGGGCGACCATTCCTTCGAGATCTCGCCGCCTGCCGACATCAGCACGAGATCGACATCGGAGAAAGTCGTACAGGTCGAGCGTCTTCGTCTTCAGCGTCTTGTCGCCGAACGAAAGCTCGGTGCCCTGGCTGCGCCGGGACGCCAGCGCCACGACCTCATCGGCGGGAAACGCGCGCTCGGCCAGAATGTTGAGGAGCTCGCGGCCCACATTGCCCGTCGCGCCGACTACGGCGACCTTGTAACCCATTGGACTTCTCCTGTTCGGTCTCCCCGGAATCGCAAACCCTCGTCGGGTGTCGCCTCTCGCCCCGTGGGGAGAGAGGACCGGGGACGACGAGGCTTAGGCGGCCGTTTTGCGGCGTCGCGGCGTTTTGGCCGCCGTGACGGTTTTCGTTTTGCTCGTCGTGCTGGGTGAGCAGCGTCATTGCCATCGTCCATCCGGAGCCGGTCTCGGCTCGGTTCCGGCAGAAACACATCAAACTCAGCCCGCCGTCAAGCAAATCCGTTCGCCGCGGCTGCCGCCGCGTCGGTAACGTCCGATTCACGCTGCCGGGCGAAAGCCTTCGATCCGCGCCCGATGATACGGTAGAACATCGGGTTCCGACGCGAAGGGCGCGTCGGGTCGGGAATCGGCATGCCGAGGGCCGATCGACGCTGGACGAGGACGAGGACGACGCTGTTCGACCTGGCGGACGAACGGCCGCTTCCGCGCGCCCGCCGGCGTCTGCCCTGGTTTCGCATGAGCCGTGTTTTCCGGCCTGTGCATCGCCGGCGCTCGCCTATCTGGCCGAGCAGGAGGCGGCCGTGCAGGTCGCCGGACGCAGCCCGGGGCCGTTCCCGCCACAGTGCTGATCGCGCCCCCGCCCACCTGGCGGATCCTCAATCCCGCCGAACCGCCTATGGCCTCGACAAGACCCTCGGGCCGGCAATCGCCGAGGCGCGGCAGCATTCCGGCGGCGGGCGCGAGGACACGCTGGTGGTCGGCGCGCCCGGCGACGTCCCGCTATGCCCGCGTGACCTTCGAGCCACGGCATTCCGGTCGCGCCGCGCAGCTTCTACGTGGATATCGTGCGCCGCGCCGCCGAGGCCGGCCTCGCGGTCGAGCGCAACGGCCAGACCGCGATGCTCGCGACGAAATTCGGATCGGTCGAAAGCGCCCCCGTCACGCTGGCGGGCCCGGCCGAGCAGAACTGCCAGGCCTTCCGCTTCCGCGACGACGATGCGGCGTTCGGGTTCCAGGGCTGGCTCTGCGGACCGGGCATGCTCGGCCCAGCGCGTCGCCTGCTTCCTCGATGCGATGACGGCGTTGGGCACCGGATCCCAGCGTCTCGGCGCTCTTTGCCGGCGCCGAGCGCAGCCGCGTCGATGTTGCGCTCCGGAGGCGCGAAACGTGCGCCGCCGGGTCGAAGCCCGTCAAGGCGTTGCCGGGTCCGTCGGCGAGCGCCTTGCGCTGAAGCTCAGAGACCGCGCTTCTTCAGCCATGCCCGCATTTCGGCGATCTCGCGTTCCTGCTCGCGGATGATGTCCGCCGCCCATTTGCCGACCTGCTCGTCCCGCCCGAATTTCGAGCGCGACCTTCGCCATGTCGATGGCGCCCTGATGATGCGGGATCATGCTGCGCACGAAGTCGGCATCCGCATCCTGCGTGAAGGCGATGTCCATGTCGCGGTGCATCTCGGCATTCGCCTCGCGATAGGCCTTGGTGGCGGGGGTCTCGGCGGCGATCGCGGGCGCCGGCATCGAATGCCCCGCATGGCCACCGGGCTGGTGCCTTGCGCGAGCGCGGCGGTCGCGAGGAAAACCCCGGCGGCCGCAAGAGCGATGAAGCGTTTTTCTCATCAGGTTCGATCCTCGAACGAAAGCCGCCAGGCGGCATAGTGATTGAACCGCCGGTGTAATCCTTGCCTCCGATGGCAAGGTCAAGCCGGCTTCGACATCCCCGACCCAGCTGCCCGACCCTCACGCTCACCCGGTGCATGACGTTGCAGCCATAGCCGTTCGGGTTCCAGTTCGTGGCGCGGAAAGGCTGGGCGCGCCCCGCGCGTCCGTCGCGCGGGCGTGGATCTCGTAGAAGCCGTCGGCCGGCAATCGCCAGCTCGGCGGTCCATCGCGTCCAGTCGTAGCGGATTGCGGGGCGGCGTGAGCGTCGCCTCGATCCAGGTCGCGCCGCCATCGATGGTCACTTCGACGCCGGCCGACCTCGTCGTCGCCCGCCCAGGCGGCGCCGCGCACCCGCAATCGTCGCGTGTCCCGGCCGGATAGACGGCCCCGTCGGCGGGGAACGACACGATGCTGCGAACCGGCATCGATTCGAGGACCCGCAGGGCCACGCCCGTTCGCGTCGCCGCCCGGCGCGAGCGGCTCGATCGGGAACGCGGTAGGACAGGCCGGTCATTCCCGGGCCGTCATGCTCCCGGTCGCGGATCCAGATGCGCGTGAGCCATTTCTGGCTGAGCGATCCCGGCCAGCCGGGCACGACGAGCCGCAAGCGGTCCGCCATGCAGGAAGGGCAAGCGCCTCGCCGTTCATGCCGAAAGCCAGCAGCGTGTGGGGCTCCATGGCCTTGGCGAGCGGCATGCCGCGGGAGATCGACGGCGCTTGCCGGCATCGCCGTTCTTGTCCGGGATCGGCGCCGAAATGGGCGGTGTGGGACGCGCCCGGCTTCAGGCCCGGCGGCGGCAAGCACGTCGGCGAGCGGAGACGCCGGTCCATTCGGCGCAGCCGACGCCGCCATTCGTCCACGGATTGCCCTCGGCCTTCGGCGCGAAGAACGAGCGCCCGTTGCCGCCGCATTCCAGCACCATGCGGAAGGTCCTGATGGCGAAGCGGCTCTTGAGATCGGCCACCCTGAGGCGCAGGTCGGCCGCTCGACCTCGCCATCGATGACGAAGGTCCAGGAATCCGGGTCGCTCGACGGGTTCCGGCAGCAGGCCGTTATTGCGGATGAAGAAGCGGGAGACCGGCGTGGTCTCGTCGTCGAGCAGGTCTTCCGGTGTTTCGGCCACCAGCGGCGTCTCGCCCAGGACCGAGAGGCGGTCCTTGCCGTGAGGTCGAAGAAGGCGGATGCGGAAGATCTGTCATCGGTGACATGCCCTCTGAAGAATTCCAGCCGCTGTCACAAAGCAGCAGCAGCGGGGAGTTGGGCGAACGCGCGGAACAAATCAAGCGAAGCCGTTTTGTCTTCATGCTCCGCTGTCTGTCGAGAGGCATCCGGCCGCTCGCGACAGCGACCGGTGCTGGAGTTGACCATGAGACGCCTTGCTCTCGTCACTCTCGCTTCGCTTGCGGCCTGCTCGGCCCTGCAGTCGCGGCGCGAGGCTCAGGACGGCCCGCTCGTGCTGCGCGTGCAGCCCCGCAGCTTCCTCGACCCCGGCAACATGGTGCCGGTCGGCTCGATGAACCGCTATGTGACGTCGCGGGCAGATGTCGATCTGATCATGCCGCCGTGGAACAACAACGAGCGTCTCGGCGGCGCCGGCGTTCTGCCCGATCCCGATCGGCGGGCCGTTCGTCGGCGCCCGCAACCCGTTCCCGCCGATTCCGTTCGACGTGCAGGTCGACGGCTCGGTGCGGTAACGCAGGTAGCGGCCCCGCGCGAATCGTCGGGGCTCCATGCTGGCTATCGCAGCGCGTCCAGTTCCTTGACGATGGCGTCGCCGACATCCTGCGTGCCGACCGCGTTCGCTCCCGGGGGCCGCGATGTCCTTGGTGCGGATGCCGGAGGCCAGAACGTTGGCGATCGCCCGGTCGAGGCGGTCCGCCTCCGTCGATCAGGCCGAACGAATAGCGCAGGGCCATGCCGAAGGAGCCGATCATCGCGATGGGATTGGCCAGGCCCTTGCCGGCGATGTCGGGCGCGGAGCCGTGCACGGGTTCGTACATGCGCCTTGCGCTTGCCGGTACTCGGGTCTTCGGCGCCGAGCGCCGCCGAGGGGAGCATGCCCAGAGAGCCGGTCAGCATCGCGGCGATGTCGGACAGGATGTCGCCGAACAGGTTGTCGGTGACGATGACGTCGAATTGCTTGGGATTGCGCACGAGCTGCATGGCGGCGTTGTCGGCCAGCACATGCTCGAGCGTCACATCCGCATAATCGGCCTTGTGCATCCGCGACACCACCTGACGCCACAGCACGCCGGTCTTCATCACGTTGCTCTTTTCGGCGGACGACACCTTGTTGCGGCGCTTGCGGGCCATGTCGAAGGCGACCCGCGCGATCCGGTCGATCTCGCCGGTCGTATAGACCTGCGTGTCGACGGCGCGCTGCGACCCGTCCTCGAGGGTCACCAGCTCCTTCGGCTCGCCGAAATAGACGCCGCCCGTGAGCTCGCGCACGATCACGATGTCGAGCCCCTCGACGATCTCGCGCTTCAGCGACGAGGCATCGGCGAGCGCCGGGTAGCAGATGGCGGGGCGAATGTTGGCGAAGAGGCCCAGATCCTTGCGCAGACGCAGCAAAGCCGCCTCGGGGCGCACATTGTAGGGCACCGCGTCCCATTTCGGGCCGCCCACCGCGCCGAACAGTACCGCGTCGGCTTCCTCGGCGCGATTCATGGCGTCGTCGGTGATCGCCACCTTGTGCACGTCATAGGCCGCGCCGCCGGCGAGATCCGTCTCCGTTTCGAAACCGATGCCGCGCTTGCGGAACCAGCCCACGATCTTCTCGACCTCCCGCATGACCTCGGTGCCGATCCCGTCGCCGGGCAGGAGAAGAAGCTTGTGCGTCGCCATGGGAGAAAACCTCGTTCGTGAACCGCCAAAAGACGTGGATGGCCGGGACGAACCCGGCCAAGACGAAGAGGGTTTAGGCGCGACGAGGCCGAGCTTGGCAAGAGTTTGCTCGGCCGCGGGATCCCGTCCGGCGGAGCTTAGCCCCGCAGAGCCTCGAGCACCTTGCCGCCCGGCCGGCCGCGCTGTTCGAGGCCGATCCGGCGCTCCACGTCCTTGATGGCGTCGCGGGTCTTCTGGCCGATCTTGCCGTCCGGCTCGCCCACATCGTAGCCGCGCGCGCTGAGGAGCTGCTGCAGCTCGAAGCGCTGGGCGCGCGAGAGCGGCGGATCGTCGGTCGGCCAGGCGGTGCGGATGCCCGGCAGGCCTTTCAGGCGATCGCCCAGCAGCGCGATGGCGAGCCCGTAGGATTCGGCCGCGTTGTAGGAATAGACCGCGTCGAAATTCCTGGTGACGATGAAGGCCGGGCCGTTGACCCCTGCCGGGATCAGCACCGCCGCCGCGTAATTCCCCGAAAGCGGGCGGCCGTCGACGCGGGTCACGCCCATGGCGGCCCAGGATGCGAGGTCGCGCTTCTTCTTGCGACCCGCCAGCGATGCGCTGAAATTCGAGGGCAGGCGGACTTCGTAGCCCCAGGGGAGACCGTTGACCCAGCCGGCTTTCTTCAGGAAATTGGCCGTCGACGCGACCGCGTCGGGGACCGAACTCACCACGTCGCGGCGTCCGTCGCCATCGCCATCCACCGCCAGGCGCTGGTAGGTCGAGGGCATGAATTGCGTGTGGCCGAAAGCGCCGGCCCAGGAGCCCTTCAACAGGCGCGGATCGATATCCCCGTCCTGCACGATCTTGAGCGTGGCCATCAGCTCGCCGGCGAAATAGGCCTGACGCCGGGGGGCATAGCAGGCAGAGCGTCGCGAGCGACTGCACCAGGGGGCGATCGCCGAAATTCTTGCCGAAATCCGATTCGACGCCCCACACGCCGGCGATCACATAGCGATCGACCCCGAAACGGGCCTCTGCCTGGCTGAGGGCCCGGCCCCATTGCCGCATGGCGGCGTTGCCGTCCTGCACCCGCTGCTCGTCGACGAGCGCCGACAGGTAGTCCCAGATCTCGGTCTTGAACTCCGGCTGGCTGTTCATGAGTTCGAGGATCTTGAGATCGGGCTCGATGCCGCGTGTCGCCACATCGAAGGCCTGTCCCGACACGCCCTTGGCGGCAGCCTGGCTGCGCAGGGCGGGCAAGCACGAACGGAAATCGGCCTGGGCGGATGCGGGCCACGCCGCAGCCATCCCGGTCATCGCAACGAAGGCGAGGGCAAGAGGACAGAATCATGCCCCCGAATGTGCCAGCAATCTGGTTAATATTGGGCAAACCGCCGAATTTCCGGCGCGCCCGTCACGCCCAGGCGCGCTCGTCCAGCTTCTTCTCGAAGGTGTCGATGGCGGCGCCCTTCTGCATCGTGAGGCCGATGCCGTCGAGACCGTTGAGCAGGCAATGCTTGCGGAAGGGGTCGATGTCGAACTTGACCGTGCCGCCGTCGGGGCCGCGAATTTCCTGGTTTTCCAGGTCGATCGTCAGCGTCGCGTTGGCGCCGCGCTCGGCGTCGTCGAACAGCTTCTCGAGATTTTCCGGCGACGACCACGATGGGCAGAATGCCGTTCTGGAAGCAGTTGTTGTAGAAGATGTCGGCGAAGCCCGTGGAGATCACGCAGCGGATGCCGAAATCGAGCAGCGCCCAGGGCGCGTGCTCGCGCGACGAACCGCAGCCGAAATTGTCGCCCGCGACGAGGATCTCGGCCTTCCGATAGGCCGGCTGGTTGAGCACGAAATCCGGGTTCTCCGAACCGTCGTCGCGATAGCGCATCTCGGAGAAGAGGCCGACGCCGAGGCCGGTGCGCTTGATGGTCTTGAGGTACTGCTTGGGGATGATCATGTCGGTATCGACATTGATGATCCGCATCGGCGCCGCGACGCTTTCCAGCACAGTGAACTTGTCCATCGTCCACATTCCTTGAAAACAACCCGCATTCCCGCGACAGCCTCTTATCAAAGCCGCCCGCCCAGCACCAGACCCATGGTGGCGCATCCGCTTTTCAGGCGACTGCCCTTGCGGAAAAACCCTTTCCACGAGACAACATTCCGGGGGAGCGCTTCATGGATCAGCTGGTGTTGTTTTGCCTGTTCGGCGGGAGCGCGCTCATGGCGTGGTTCGGCCACCGCAGCGGCCGCCATCGGCGTGTTCTTCGCGGCCCTCGCACTCACGGCGGCGGATTACCTCCACCACGCGACCGACGCGCTGACCCTTTCATTCTGAAAGTCCCCGACCCATGCTGACGCCACGCCTCGCCGTGACCCTGAACGCGCTCGGGCTCTACGCCATCGGGCTGATCCTGTTTGCGGCCTTCGTGTTTCAATTCGCACTCGGCGAACTTCCCTGCCCGCTCTGCCTGTTGCAGCGGGTCGCATTCGCGGCGCTTGCGGTGGGACCGATCCTGAACCTGCGCTACGGCCCCCGCCCCAGCCATTACGCGCTGTCGCTGATCGCGGCCATCGCGGGCGCCGGCATCTCCATGCGGCAGGTGCTGTTGCACATCATTCCGGGCGACCCCGGCTACGGGTCGATGATTCTCGGAGCGCATTATTACACCTGGGCGTTCGTCTGCTTCGCCGCCGCCATCGCGCTCCTGTCCATCGTGCTGCTCTCGGATCGCCAGTTCGAGTCGCGCGAGGCGCCCCTGCCCGGATTGTTCGCTAAGGGCGCGGTCTTTCTCGTCATCGCCATGATCGCCGCAAACGTGCTCAACGTCTTCGTCGAGTGCGGCCCGAGCGTGTGCCCGGACAACCCCGTGTCGTATTGGATGCTGCGGTAAGTCCGGACGGCGATCAGGCCTGCGCGGCAAGTCGGTCCGCGCCTGTCACAGCAAGAAACGGAGTGCGGCAGGGCTGTGCCTTTGCCACGGTGATCCGGTTCTTCAACGTACCGGATTCATCGCATGCCTCTGCCCGTTCGCCTTCCCGCCCCGTTCCTGCGGCTTGCCTGGTCGAATCTCGCGGCCCAGTCGGCCGAGCAGATCGCGCTCGTGGCCGCGCCCATCGTGGCGGTGGTGGCGCTCGGAGCGGGCGAGGCCGAGAGCGGCCTGCTCCAGATCGCCCTGACGCTGCCGTTTCTCCTCTTCGCCCTGCCGGCGGGCCTGCTGGCGGACCGGGTCGCGCGGCCGCGCCTCATGGCCTGCGCCGAGGCCCTGCGCGCGGTGCTCGCTCGTCTCGATCGGGCTATTGCTCGGGGCCGGACAACTGGCCTTTGGCTACTCGCGCTCCTGGGTTTCGTCGGCGCCGGCGCGACCGTGATTTACAGCGTCGCGGCCCCGGCCCTAGTCCCGGCGCTGGTGCCGCCGGCCTTGCTGTCGACGGCGAACGCCCGGGTCGAACTCGCCCGCACGCTGGCGTTCACGGCCGGGCCTGCTCTGGGCGGCGCGCTCGTCGGATGGACCGGAGCGGGGCTGGCCTTCGGGCTGGCCGCCGCCCTTTCGGGCATGGCCTTCATCCTGCTTTCGGGATTGCGCGAAGAGCCGCGTCCGGCGCCCCCGCGCCGTCACCCCCTGCGCCAGGTCGCGGACGGCATCGCGTTCGTGGCGCGCCATCCCCTGCTGCGGCCAGTTCTGCTGACGCAGTTCCTGTTCAACGCAGCGTTCTTCGTGCTCGTCGCGGCCTTTTTTCCCTACGCGGTCCGCCATCTCGGCCTCGATGCATCCGAGATCGGCCTGATCTTCGCCGTCGACGGCGCCGGCATGGTGCTGGGGGCACTTCTCGCGCCTTCCATCCTGAAACGGCTCACCTTCGGTCTGGTCGTCGGCACCGGCCCCCTGTCCGGCCTCCTGGGATCGGTCTGCGTCGCGCTGACGATCTGGTATCCGACGCCGCTGCTGGCGGCTCTCGGCTTCTTCCTGTTTGGCATCGGACCAATTCTCTGGGTCATCAGCACCACGACACTCCGCCAGGCCGTGACGCCCCGCGAGCTGCTCGGGCGCGTCTCCGCCGTGAGCGTTCTGACGCAGGGCGCGCGCCCGCTCGGTGCGGGCAATGGGCGCGCTCGTGGGCGGAATGTTCGGCGCCGAAGCCTGCCTGCTGCTCGCCGCGATCGGCTTTGCGGCGCAGGCCCTCGTCATCTGGACCTCGCCTGCCGTCGGCCTCGCGCGTCAGCCCGCCATGATCGACGAAATCCGCCGTCGCGTTGCAGGGATCCGTAGCTCCTTTCAGCCGGCCGCCGCCTCGATGGCTTCCATGTCGTCGTCCGAGAGGCCGAAATGGTGGCCGATCTCGTGCACCAGCACATGGGTGACGAGGTGGCCCAGGGTTTCCTCGTGCTCGGCCCAGTAATCGAGCAGCGGACGGCGATAGAGCCAGACCATGTTGGGGAACTGGCCGGTCTGCATCATGCCGCCGCCCTGCGCGAGGCCGACGCCGCGAAACAGGCCGAGGAGGTCGAAAGGCGTCTCGCAATCCATCTCGGTCAGCGTCTCGTCGTCGGGAAAATCGTCGACCCGGATCACCACGCCCTCGCAGAGCCGCGGAACGCCTCCGGCAGTCCCTCGATAGGCCGCGTGCGCCAGCACTTCGAAATCCGCCAGCGATGGCGCTTGCAACTTCGCAATATCGGTCATGTTCTCCGCCGCGCTCAGATCAGCTGGAGCTGGACGGCGAGCCAATAGACCAGCACGACGAAACCGACCACCGAGAGGCTGCGGCCGATGCGGCGGCCCCACAGCTCGATGGGGTCGGTCCCGCCGTTTTCCGCGGCTCCGATCGGCATCTCGCCCTGCAAAATGGTCGGTCATGCGGCGACTCATGCGGTTGAGCGACGACGAACCGAGGGTCTCCGAATCCCGCTCCACCCGCTCCAGCGCCTCGCGGGACTCCCGTTCCGGATCATTCATCGAAGCCTCCTGATCATCCCGCGCTCGAAATGAGATGTGCAGAACTGCACATAATGTCGGAACGGTCTGGCTTCAGTTGGCGTTAGCCCAGCCAAGATCCTTATCGAAACCAAACGAGGCTCACATGCGTAAATTTCTTGGTATCCTGGCCGTGGCCGGGCTGGTGGCGTTCGGCGCCGGCGCAGCGTCGGCCCAGGGCCTCGACGTCCGCATCGGCGTCGGCGACCCGGCGCCGCGCTATGCGTGTGGTTCAGGAACGATACGAGCGTCCGCGGTACGTTCACGAACGTCCCGACGATACGACCGGTCGCTACGAGCACGTGGCGTCGCCCGCGATGCGCACCGTGTGCCGCACCGTGATGCGCGAGCACGTTCGCGGCAACGGCGGCGTCGTGCGCCGGCCGGTCGAGGTCTGCCGCGCAGGTCGCCGGTGCGCCAGTGGCGTGCTACTGAACAATTCCGACATGACGTCTCCGGCGGCGATGGAAAACGTCGCCGCCGGGCATCTGCCGCCGCCGAAGGTCTGTCAGCCGAAGGTCCGGATATCCACGAACCGTCCGGCGATCGCCGCCGCCGCCGCCATGGCGGGCGAGACCAGATGGGTGCGGCCCTTGAAGCCCTGGCGGCCTTCGAAATTGCGGTTCGACGTGGAGGCGCAGCGCTCGCCGGGAGCCAGGCGGTCGGCGTTCATGGCCAGGCACATGGAGCAGCCGGGCTCGCGCCAGTCGAAGCCGGCCGCCTTGAAGATCGCGTCCAGCCCTTCGGCTTCCGCCTGCATCTTCACGATGCCGGAACCCGGCACGATCATGGCGTTGACGGCGTCGTGCACCTTCTTGCCCTCGACCATCTTGGCGACGACGCGCAGATCCTCGATGCGGCCATTGGTGCAGGAGCCGATGAACACCCGATCGAGCGTGATGTCGGTGATCTTCGTGCCCGGCTTCAGGCCCATATATTCGAGCGCGCGCCATTTCGACAGGCGCTTGTTCTCCTGCGGGATCTGGTCCGGATCCGGCACCGCGCCGGCGACCGAAATCACGTCCTCGGGGCTGGTGCCCCAGGTGACGATCGGCGGCAGGCTCGCGGCATCGAGCCGGAGTTCGGTGTCGAAGAACGCGTCCTCGTCGGACGACAGCGTTTCCCAATAGCGCACGGCCGCATCCCACGCGTCGCCCTTCGGCGCCTTGGGGCGGTCCTTCAGATACGCGTAGGTCTTCTCGTCGGGCGCGATCAGGCCGGCGCGGGCGCCGCCTTCGATCGCCATGTTGCAGACCGTCATGCGGCCTTCCATGGACAAGGCGCGGATCGCCTCGCCCGCATATTCCATCACGTGGCCGGTGCCGCCGGCGGTGCCGGTCTCGCCGATGATGGACAGGATGATGTCCTTCGCGGTCACGCCCTCGGGCAGCTTGCCGTCGACGGTGACGCGGAAATTCTTCGCCTTCTTCTGGATCAGCGTCTGGGTGGCGAGCACGTGCTCGACTTCCGACGTGCCGATGCCGTGCGCCAGCGCGCCGAACGCGCCGTGGGTCGAGGTGTGGCTGTCGCCGCACACGATGGTCATGCCCGGCAGCGTGAAGCCCTGTTCGGGGCCGACCACGTGGACGATGCCCTGGCGCCGGTCGAGCTCGTTGAAATATTCGACGCCGAAATCGCGCGCGTTCTGCGCCAGCGTCTCGACCTGGATGGCGGATTCGGGATCCTCGATGCCGTGCGAGCGGTCGGTGGTCGGCACGTTGTGATCGACGACCGCCAGGGTCTTGCCGGGCTGGCGCACCTTGCGGCCGGTCAGGCGCAGGCCCTCGAAGGCCTGCGGGCTCGTCACCTCATGGACGAGGTGGCGGTCGATATAGAGAAGGCACGTCCCATCGTCCTGCCGGTCGACGACGTGCTCGTCGAAGATCTTGTCGTACATGGTGCGGGACTTGGCCATCATGTCTCATTCCAACGCGTTTCGGGTCACTGTGATGGCAGGGTCTTTAGCGGGTCTGCGCCATGCGCGAAAAGATGCCTCGGCGGCGCAGGCCGGAGACATCATCGCATAGCGGATCGGGCTCTCCGGCGCAATTAAATTTTGCGCCGCGCCAAGCCCGGATGCAGGCCCGGCATGCAAAAAAGCGCGGCTGCGAACCGCGCTTTTTCAACCTCTGCAGGCTTTCGCTGCGCGAAAAATTACTCGGCGGCTGCCGGGGCCTTGCCCTTGGCGCCCTTGGCCTGTCCTGACGGTCGACGCGCTCGGCGATACGGGCCGACTTTCCGCGACGGTCGCGCAGGTAATAGAGCTTGGCGCGGCGCACGAGACCGCGGCGCACGACCTTGATGGAATCGATGTTCGGCGAATAGACCGGGAACACGCGCTCCACGCCTTCGCCGTAGGAGATCTTGCGGACCGTGAAGCTCTCCTGGAAGCCGGCGCCGGAGCGGGCGATGCAGACGCCTTCATAGGCCTGCACGCGGCTGCGCTCGCCTTCCTTGACCTTCACGTTGACGATCACGGTGTCGCCGGGCTGAAAGTCCGGAATGGTCTTGCCGAGCTTCTCGATATGCTCTTTGTCGAGCTGCTGAATGATGTTCATTGTCTATACTCCTGCCGTCGCGCAGGCTTCTCGGGAGATCCCGGTGCCCCGCAGGATTTCGGCGTCCTGTTGTGAATTGTGGGCGGCTATACAGGGTTTTGGGGGAAAGGGGAAGGGGAAGGGGGAGGGGCGAGTGGCGAGTGGGCGAGTAGCGAGCAGTCGTAGAACCTTCGCCATTCGCCATTCGCCATTCGCCCTACTTTCCTCAGCAGATCCGGCCGCCGCTCGCGCGTGATCCGCTCCGCCTCCTCGCGCCGCCAGCGTTCGATGGCGGCGTGGTTGCCGTTGAGCAGGACCTCGGGGATCGCCCTGCCCTCCCATTCGCGCGGCCGCGTGTAATGCGGATATTCGAGGAGGTTCGCTCTCGAAGCTCTCGTCCGCGCCGGAGGCTTCCTTGCCCATGACGCCGGGAAGCAGCCGCACGCAGGCGTCGAGCAGCACCATGGCGGCCATTTCGCCGCCGGACAGCACATAATCGCCGATGGAAATCTCTTCCAGCCCGCGGCCCTCGATGACGCGCTCGTCGACGCCCTCGAAGCGGCCGCAGACGATGACCGCGCCGGGACCGGCCGCGAGATCGCGCACGCGGCCTTGCGTCAGCGGTTTGCCGCGCGGCGTCATCAGCAGGCGCGGACGCGGATCGTCGGCGGGCGACGCCGCGTCGATGCGCCGCCGCCAGCACATCGCAGCGCAGCACCATGCCGGGACCGCCGCCCGCCGGCGTATCGTCCACGTTGCGGTGGCGACCGATGCCGTGATCGCGGATGTTGCGGGCCTCGAGCGACCAGATCTCGCGCGCCAGCGCGTCGCCGGAGAGCGAGAGGCCGAGCGGGCCGGGAAACATCTCCGGGATAAAGGGTCAGGATCGTGGCGCGGAAGGTCACGCCTCGTCTCTCGCCGGTTCGTCGGCGTCGGGTCAGGCCGGGCGGGTGCGAACAGGTCGTCCGGCGGCGTCGCGACCACGCATGCGCTCGGCAATGCTCACCTCGCGGCACGAAGGCCCGGGTGAAGGGCAGAAACGCCGTCGCGCCGCCGGTCGCCGGCTTGATTTCCAGAAGGTCGCCGCCGCCGAAATTCGGCACGTCCACGATGGTGCCGATCGTCTCGCCCGCCTCGGTCGCGGACCGAGCAGCCGATCAGGTCGGCGAGCAGAAACTCGTCCTCGTCCTCGGCCGTCGGGAAGCTTGTCGCGGGCGAATGAAGAGCTCGATGCGGTTGAGCGCCTCGGCGGCTTCGCGCGTCGCAACGCCGTCGACCCGCACGACCAGCATGTCGGGCGCGCCGCCCGGGGCCTGCCGGGGATTTCTGATCGTGTAAGCTGCGGCCCCTTGGCTCGACGCAGCGGGCCGTAGGAGGCGATCGCCAGCGGATCGCCCGTATGGGATTTCAGCCGCACTTCGCCCTTGAGGCCATGCGCGCGGCCGAACTCGCCGAGGAGGACGAGGTCGGTCTCGGCACCGCCCCGACGGAGCGCTCGCCTGCCCTTGAGAGGGAGGGTCGACATCCGCCAGGGTGGCGGGGTGGGGTGTGAGCGCCGACCTCGGATGAGCGGTCGTCGCCGACCCCTCACCCCTGCGCTTCCCCGCGAGGGGGAGGGACGAGGCGGAGCGCAATGCGCGCTCCCGCTTCATCGGCTTTACGCCGCGTCGCCTTCAGCCGGCGCAGCAGCGGCGGCTGCGGCCGCGGCCTTGGCGTCGGAACGCTCCTGGGCCTTCTTGCCGGGAACCGCCTTCTGGGGGTTGTTGCGCGGCGTTGCGCTTCACCAGGCCGGCGGCATCGAGGAAGCGCAGGACGCGGTCGGTCGGCTGGGCGCCCTTGGCGAGCCAGGCGGTGATCTTGTCGTTGTCGAGGGTGATGCGCGAGGCGTCATCCTTCGGCTTCATCGGGTCGTAGGTGCCGACCTTGTCGATGAAACGGCCGTCGCGCGGCGAACGGGCATCGGCCACGACGATGCGGTAATAAGGACGCTTCTTCGCGCCACCACGGGTCAGACGGATCTTGAGGGACATTGTGTGCTCCTTTGGCTTTGTCCTGCGATCAACTTCACTGTCTTCCCGCTCACGCCTGACGAGCGCGAACGCCGCGGACGACGGCTAAACTCACTTCTTCTTGCCCCCGAACGGGAAGCCGCCCAGGCCCGGAAGGCCGGGGATCTTCGGACCGAGGCCGGGAAGGCCCGGCAGGCCCTTGGCCCCGCCGAGACCCGGAGGCATCGGCGGCAATCCGCCGCCAGGCCGCCGCCGCCCATCTGCTTCTGCATCGCCTCGATCTGCTCCGGCGTCGGCTGCGGCATGCCGCCCATCCGCCGACCCATCGCCGCCCTTGCCGATGCCGAACATGTTGCCGAGCGCGCCCGCCATGCCGCGGCCTTTGCCGCCGCCCATCATCTTCATGACGTCGGCCATCTGGCGGTGCATCTTGAGGAGCTTGTTGACCTCCTCGACCTTCGCGCCCGAACCCGCGGCGATGCGCTTCTTGCGCGAGGCCTTCAGGATGTCGGGATTGCGGCGCTCCTTCGGCGTCATCGAATCGATGATGGCGCGCTGGCGCTTGATGACTCTGTCGTCGATATTGGCGTTCTCGAGCTGCGCCTTCATCTTGCCGATGCCGGGCAGCATGCCGAGCATCCCGCCGATGCCGCCGATCTTTTCCATCTGGGCGAGCTGGTCGCGCATGTCCTCCAGATCGAACTTGCCCTTGCGCATCTTGTCGGCCATGCGCTGCGCCTGCGCCTGGTCGAAATTCTCCGCCGCCTTCTCGACCAGCGACACGATATCGCCCATGCCGAGAATGCGGTTGGCGACGCGCGAGGGATGAAACTCCTCCAGCGCATCGACTTTTTCGCCCGTGCCCACGAGCTTGATCGGCTTGCCGGTGACGGCGCGCATGGAGAGCGCCGCGCCGCCGCGGGCATCGCCGTCCATGCGGGTCAGCACGATGCCGGTGACGCCGAGGCGCTCGTCGAAGGCGCGCGCCGTGTTGACCGCGTCCTGGCCGGTGAGCGCGTCGGCGACGAGCAGCACCTCATGCGGGTTGGTGGCGGCCTTGACCTCGGCCGCTTCCAGCATCAGCCCCTCGTCGACCGTGACGCGGCCGGCGGTGTCGAGCATCACCACGTCGTAGCCGCCGAGGCGCGCCGCCTCCATGGCGCGGCGGGCGATCTGCACGGCGCTCTGGCCGGCGACGATCGGCAGGGTGTCGACGCCGACCTGCTTGCCGAGAACCGCGAGCTGCTCCATGCGCGGCCGGACGGCGGGTGTCGAGGGAGGCCATCAGCACGCGGCGCTTGTCGCGCGACGGTCAGGCGCCTGGCGATCTTCGCCGTGGTGGTGGTCTTGCCCGAGCCCTGCAGGCCGACCATCAGGATGGCGACGGGGGCCGGCGCGTTGAGATCGATGACCTCCGCGTCCGCGCCCAGCATCTCCACGAGCTGGTCGTGGACGATCTTGACGACCTGCTGGCCGGGCGAGACCGACCTGACCACCTCCGCGCCGACCGCGCGCGCCCGCACCTTGTCGGTGAAGGAGCGCACGACCTCGAGCGCCACGTCGGCTTCGAGCAGCGCGCGGCGGACCTCGCGCAGCGCCGCGTTGACGTCCTCCTCGGTGAGCGCGCCGCGGCGCGTCAGCCCGTTGAGGATGGCGGAGAGTTTGTCGGAAAGGCCCTCGAACATGTCTATTCAATTCCCTTCGCGATGAGCGGCACGTCGCGTTCCGCCAGCGCCTTGTCGAAATGGGCCGTCGCCGCCTCGAACTTGTCGCGGCAGCCGGGATTGCAGAAGCCGACGACCGCATCGCGATAGCGCGTCAGCAAATCCGCCGCGATCGGCTTTCCCGACCACGGGCAGGTCTCGTTGACCGCGTCCTCGATGCGCAATGTGTCCGTCGACCATCTGCTCACCACCTCACCATCGAAACCCAAACACGAGCGCGCCCGAGGGCGCATCGCGCTGTCGGACGTGGACCTCCAGCCTCTCGGGCTGGGCGGCGGCTCATGGGCTCGCTCAATAGAATTAGGCGGGAGGCCTAGGGGGAAATGCGGGAGAGTCAAGAAAAAGACCGGAGGTCCGGGCGAGGCGCCCGTTCTGGCGCCCCTCGGTCTCTGATTGCCGCAAGGGAACTTATCCGTTGCGGAAAGCCTCGCGAAGGAGTAATGAAATAACAAATCATTAAGCGAGACCGTCATGCCTGTGCCCCTCACTCTCCAGTCTTTCGCGCGGCTCGACTCGCGGCTCCTCATCGACCGCGTCTCGTCCGGAACCGGACCGAGCGACGAGGAATCCGCCCTCAGCGGCGACGGTCGCTATGTGGTGTTCCAGAGCTATTCGAACGACCTTGTGCCGGGCGACACCAACAATGTGCGCGACATCTTTCGCCAAGATCTCGTCACCGGCGCCATCGAGCGCGTCTCCACGAAAGCGGACGGCACCGAGATCAATTGGAACAGCGAACACGCTTCCGTGAGCCATGACGGGCGCTACATCCTGTTCGAAAGCGCTTCCGACGCTCTGGTCACTGGCGACACGAACGGCAGATCCGACGTTTTCCGCAAGGACATGGTCACCGGCGAAGTTTTACGCGTGTCGACCGGCGGCGCAGGCGCGCAACTCGGCGATTTCAGCCTCGGCAGCCAGATCAGCGCCGACGGACAATTCGCGGTGTTTGCGACGCAGGACGGGTCGCTCGTCGCGGGGGATAACAACGGCACATTCGATATCTTCCTGAAAAATATCGCCACCGACGCGGTGACCTGCGTGTCGAAGCGCGGCGCGATCATCGGCAATGGCGCGAGTTCGAATGCGCGGTTCAGCGCCGACGGCGCGTCCGTGATCTTCGACAGCGTGGCGAACAATCTCGTGGCTTTCGAGACCAACAACGCCTCGGACGTGTTCCTCTTCAATGTGGCAAGCGGCGCGATCAGCCGCCAATCGGTCTCGATCAATGGCAACGAGGCCATGGGCGCATCCAGCGGCGGCGTCCTCAGCGCGGACGGCCGATATCTGGTATTCGCGAGCGCTGCCGACAATCTGGTGACGGGCGACACCAACGGCGAGGTCGATATCTTTCGCAAGGACTTCTACGATGGCGGCAAGGTCGTCCGCGTCTCGACCGGCGCCGGCGAGACCGAATCGAACGGCGGAAGCTCCAACGCTTCGATCAGCGCCGATGGCCGCTATGTGGTGTTCGTCAGCACGGCCGGCAATCTGGTAGCGGACGACACCAACGGGGTCGCGGACGTTTTCCGCAAGGACCTCGCCACCGGCGCGATCATCCGGCTCTCGGCGTCAGCCGACGGCCTCGAAGGCAACGGTCCCAGCACGTTCGCATCCATCGGTCAGGATGGACGCTATGTGGTTTTCTCCAGCGATTCGTCGAATTTGACGGCGGGAGACACGAACGGGAACGCCGATGTGTTTCGTGTGGACACGACCCAGTTTTTGCGCGCCGGGGCACTTCTCGAAGGCCGCATCGTGGAGATGCGGTTCGGCACCGGGTCGGCATCCTCGCTCCAGATCGCATGGGGGGACGGGTCGACGGACCGGGTGACGCCGGCGCAGGGGACCGCCGCCTTCAGCCACACCTATGCGAAGGCGGGCGTCAAGGCCGCGCTGGTAACATCGCAGGACGGCGATCTCACCTGGACCATTCCCTACCGGATCGACCTCGCGGCGGGCCAGATGGCCCGCGACACCGCGCTTCTCGACACGGTGACGGGCGCTGCCGGGAACGACGTGCTGACCGGCGATTCCTACGGCAACATCCTCGTCGGAAAGGGCGGCAACGACACCTATTGGGTCGACAATGCGCTGGACACGATCAGCGAGGAGGCGGGTTCCGGTACCGACACGGTCTTCGCCTCCATCAGCTATCGGCTGGCGGCCCACGTGGAAAATCTCACCGGCACCGGGTCGGCGGGTCTCGTGCTCAAAGGCACGTCCCTCGCCAACGTCATCCGGGGAACGGCGGGCCATGACCGGCTGTGCGGCGGGAGCGGCCGCGACACCCTGTGGGGCGGCGCGGGGCGCGACCTCTTCGTGTTCGACACCAAGCCGAACAAGGCAACCAACCTCGACAAGCTCGCGGATTTCAACGTGAAGGACGACACGATCTGGCTCGACAACGCGGTGTTCAGGAAGTTGGGCAAGAAGGGCACGGAGTCGAAGCCCGCGAGGCTCGACAAGAAGTTCTTCACCATTGGCGACAAGGCCAGGGACTCGAACGATCACCTCGTCTACAGCAAGAAAAAGGGCGCGCTGCTCTATGACGTCGATGGCTCGGGCGCCAAGGCGGCGGTGGAGATCGCCACGGTGAAGAAGAATTTGGCGATCACGGCGTCGGATATCCTGATCATCTAAGAACCCAGCGGAGGCCCAGCAAAGCCGGGGCATGCTCCGGCTTTCTTCGTTGCCGGAGGAGTTTGGGCGGACGGACCGTGCCGCGTTAAAAGAGCTCAAGACCATCGTTTCGAACGCCTGAAACGTTGTAATAGCAAGCACGCGCGCAGCATTTTGTCCGGCTCGCCCTGTCTGAACGAAGAGTTGTCGCTCCGACTCGCTGAGATATACGCATCTCTACATCGTTCCGTTAGGTTAATTCACAGGGCGTTTTTATCTTAACTAAAAATCTCGCCTCTCCTTACCCTCATCACCGAGACCTCATCGCAATCGCGACCGCGTGCTCTTGCGCACGCCGCATCCATCAAAGACGCAACTATTGGTGAAACGCAAGGTTATGGCGTTACTGATTCATAACTTGCAGGAGCCTGTCATGACCGATCACGTCGTCAGTTCGAATACCGTTCTCACTGAGACCCTCATTCTTCAGACCGGCGATACAGTCGTCGTTCAGGTGGGGGGAGAAATCGACTCGCTCGACCTCTTCGGGTCGAGCGTCCAAGCCATCCGCAGCGAGGGCGTCAACAACGCCATCACGGTGAACGGCTATGTGCATTCGCAGAATTCCATCGGCATCAAGGTGCAGACCGGCAACACAATTCAGATCGGCGCAACCGGAATCGTGCACGGGCCCGACGATGGAATCGTGCTAGGAAGCACTGCTTCGGCCAGTTCGAACATCCTCCGCAACGCGGGCACGATCTCGGCCGACAATGCTTCCGGAGTCAAAGTCTTCGGCAGCGCCGAGATCACCAATTCCGGAATGATCGATGGTGGAACGTTCGGGGTGTTTTCCCATGCGAGCACGGTCACCGACGAACTTCACGTAGCCAATAGCGGCACCATCAAATCCTCCATTACCGCCATTCAAGGGACGGTCGGCAACGATGTCGTAGCGAATACCGGCTATCTTGAGGGTGCCAACGCGGTTTTTCTTCAGGGCGGCAATGACTTCTACGATGCACGCGGTGGCGGAACCTCGACCGGATATATCGATCTTGGGTCAGGCGACGATGAGGCCATCGGAGGAGACAGCAGCGAACATTTCATTGCTGGCGACGGTGACGATCGGCTTGTCGGGGGCGGCGGCAACGACGTTCTCGAAGGCGGCAGCGGCGACGACACCGCCGTTTTCGCGGGTCTGCGAGCCGACTATGACATTACCAATAACGCCGATGGCACCATCACGGTCGAGGATCGGCGCAGCGCTCTCGACGGCAAGGACGTTCTTAAAAGCATTCGATTCGCGGAATTCGGCGACGTGACATTGGACTTCGAATTCGTCGCTCCTCCGCCTCCGCCCCCGCCGCCCCCTCCTCCGAGCGACAGGCCAAGTCAGCCGGCCCAGCCCGGTTCGCTGACCCTCTACGGCACGGCGAAAGCGGACGCGCTCAACGGCGGCGACGGCAACGACAAGATCTGGGGACTTTCCGGCAATGATCAGGTACGCGGCGGAGCCGGCAATGACTGGCTCTGCGGCGGCACCGGCAAGGACACGATGTGGGGCGGCTCCGGTCTCGACATCTTCGTGTTCAAGGACAAGCTGAACAAGAAGACCAATGTGGACAAGATCGCGGACTTCAACGCGGCCGACGATACGATCTATCTGGCGAAATCTGTTTTCACCAAGATCGCCAAAAAAGGCGTGCTGAAGAAGTCCGCGCTGCATTTCGGCACGGAGGCGCACGATGCCAACGACCGCATCGTCGTCAACAAGAAGACCGGCGCATTCTTCTATGACCGGGACGGGAACGGCGATGCCGCGCAGGTCCAGGTCGGCACCCTGTCGAAGAACGACCTCAAGGCGGTCTCGCATCTCGACTTCTTCGTGATGTGAGCCGCGTGGCGCGCATCCCCCATGGGATGAGCGCAATCGGCCGCGGCGACGCCGGGCCCTGACTCTCGGGGCGGGCGGCGGGGTCAGGCTCGCTCGATCGGTTCAGACCGAGCCCCGGAGGCAGTCCCTCCGGGGCGAATGGGACCCGGCGGGAGCCGTCGGACGGCTTTTCGTGTCTTCCTGTGCGGAATTGCACACTTGGAAAAAGCCGCGATCTGTTACAGATACAACATAACGTACCATCTTCATGGGTAGCAGCATGCCATTAACCTTGAACCTCCTGCACTTCGATCGGCCGGCCGACGACCGGATTATCGTTAGGGAAGCCTGGGGCGCTCCGAGTCAAAATCAGAGCCAGCTTCTTGGGGCGAAGTTCAGCCCCGACGGGCGATACGGCTATTTTTACAGCCAGTCGAAGCTGGTGCAGGGCGACCTCAACAACGAGATGGACATCTACCGCAAGGACTTCGTGACCGGAGAGATCACCCTGATGTCCGTCAAGGGCGTCCCGACCGGCCACTACGATCTCGATGTCAGCCGCGACGGGCGTTACCTTCTGTTCTCGAGCACTGCGAGCAATCTCGTCACCGGAGACACCAACGGCTTCGAGGACGTTTTCCGCATGGACCTGTCGACGCGGGCGATCACCCGCGTGTCCATGAGCTTCTCTTTCCTCCAGGGCAACGGCGACAGCTATTCGGGACGTTTCAGCCCTGACGGGCAATACGTGGTCTTCACCAGCGACGCCAACCTCGCCGCCGCCGGCGACAGCAACTCATGGAGTGACATCTACGTCAGGAAAATCGATTCCGGCGGCGTCATGCTCGTCTCCACCCTGCCCGATGGGCAGCAGGGCGACGGCACCAACTGGGACGCCAAATTTTCGGCCGACGGCAGCCAGGTGCTGTTCAGCAGCACCGGCTTTAACGCGAACAGCGGCGAAAGCCAGGTCCTCATCAAGGATGTAACGCCGGGCGGCAACGTCATTACGACGGGCGGCGAGCTTAAAATCGTCTCCGTTGACAAAGGCAACAACTGGGGCACCAACCACAGCCTCGAGGCGCAGATCACCCCCGATGGCCGCTACGTCGTCTTCGCAAGTCTCGCCAACAATCTGGTCCCGCTCAAACTCGAACGGCACCTACGACATTTTTCGCAAGGATCTTCAAACCGGCGATATCGTGCGCGTATCGACAACGGGGAACGGCAACCAGGCCTTCGGCAACAGCCGGCAGCCCCAGATCAGCGCGGATGGCCGCTTCGTCATCTTCGTCAGCACAGCGGACAATTTGGTAGCGGGCGATTACAACGGCGCTCAGGATGTTTTCCGCAAGGATCTGTTGACGGGACAGGTCATCCGTCTCTCCGAATCCTCCAACCACGCTGACGGGCGCAATCCGGTCGGAGACAGCTGGAACCCGCAATTCAGCCCCAACGAACGCTACGTGCTGTTCGACAGCTTCAGCAACTTCGTGCCGGGGGACACGAATTACGAGCGGGACCTGTACAGCGTCGATCTGATCCTCAAGGAGAATACCGGCGCCGTCCAGACCAAGCAGTACATCGAACTGGCCTTCGAGGTCGGGCAGGCCTCTTCCGTGAGCATCGCATGGGGCGATGGGACGAGCGAGACGGTCCAACCCACGGGCGGCGCCGTCGCCTTCAACCATGCCTATCGGACGGGCGGCCTCAAGACAGCGACGGTGACCGTCATTGAGGGCGGCCAGAGCCGGACCGTGTCCTATTCGGTCGATCTCGCGGCGGGACAGATCACCCGCAACCCTTCGGCCCCCGACAGCCAGTCCGGCAGCGGTGGCACGGATGCCCTGACCGGAGACGACTTCGCCAATATTCTGGCGGGCGGCGCTGGCAACGATTCCCTGAAGGGGATGGGCGGCAACGACCGCCTTTACGGCGGCATCGGCCGTGACACGCTCTGGGGCGGCCCCGGCCAGGATCTCTTCGTGTTCGACACCAAGCCCAACAAGAAGTCCAATATCGATCGGATCGTCGATTTCAACGTCAAGGACGACGCGATCTGGCTCGACAACGCGGTCTTCAAGGCGTTGGGCAAGAAGGGCAGCCCGACCGCGCCGGCTAAACTCAAGAAGGCGTTCTTCACCGTCGGCACCAAGGCCCAGGATGCCAACGATCACCTGGTCTACAACAAGAACACGGGCGCGCTTCTCTACGACGACGACGGGGCCGGGGGGCATGCCGCCGTGCAGATTGCGACGCTCCCCAGAAAACTCGCGGCGATCTCCCACAAGGACTTCTTCGTCGTCTGACACCGAAAGGACCCGCCCCCCGGCGGGTCTTTTTCGTGGCGTGACCTGATCCGTCGCGGCCTCGGCGAGCCTCCCCAACGGCGACACGGCCCGCTTTTCCGGCGCCGCTTCCGAGCAGGTGAGCCTGGCGCTGAGAAAAAACCCGCGCGGCTCGACACAAAGGTCTTCACTCTCGGAGAAAAGGCGGAGGATGCGAACGACTACCTCGTCTACAGCGCGGAAAAGGGTGCGCCGTATTGCGACGCGGACGGCTCCGGCGCCAAGGCCGCCGTGGAGATCGCGACGGTGTAGACAGGCCCGACGCTGTCGGCGCTGGATATTGACGTCGTCTGAGCGAGCCTCCGGCGCGACGTTCGCTCCTGCACCGTCCGCGGAGTCAGCTGTGTCAGCGCGAGGTGCGTCCGCGCACCACGGCAGCACCGGCCGTCGGAACACACGAAACTCCTCCTCAAATGAAACGTTGCTACGTGACGAAGAGTGTCGCGTCGCTGCGAAGGTCGCGGCCCCGTCGCTCTCAGTGAGGGGAAGTTCGCCATGGCTGACCATCGTGTCGACGGGAAGCGCGAAACGACATTGAGCCTTCTCAGTGGCGAAACGGCCACCATTACCGCCTCAGGAGAGATCGCGGTCGACGGTCCTTGCATTCAGGGAAGTGGCCGCAGCGTCGAGGTGCAAGGCATCGTCCATACCACCGGGACATTCGGCACCGCGATTTCGCTCCAGGTCGCCACTGTCACAGTCGGAGTGGGAGCGACAGTTTTCGGGCGCGATGTCGCCGTAAACTTCGGAATACAAGGCTCCATCGACAACCAGGGCACGATCTCGTCCGACGGACGGGGGATCGTTGGCAACGCCTATACGTCAGTGAGCAATAAGGGCCTGATCGAGGGTGACAGCATGGGCGTGCAGGTGCTCGACACCGCGAGCACCGCGGGCCGGACGACGATCCACAATAGCGGAACCATCAGAGGCGGGGACGCTGCGATCCAAGGAGGGAGCGGCGACGATTTCATCCGAAACACCGGTCGCGTGGAAGGTGCCGTCGTGCTCGGAAACGGCGACGATCAATATCAGGGCGGCGGCGGACAAGCGACCGGCGTCATCGACCTCGGGGACGGCGACGACCTCGGATATGGCGGCGATGGCAACGAAATTTTCTATGGCGGCGCGGGCGACGATGACCTTTACGGCGGCGCCGGAATCGACACCGCGATCTATACCGGCGGCGCCGATCTGACAGTCGATCTCGCGGTTTCGACGGCGCAGGAGACGGGTCAGGGGAAGGACACACTGCACGACATCGAAAACATCTGGAGCGGCAACGGTTCGGATCGCCTGAGCGGGGACCGGTTCGACAACACGATCACGGGCAACGGCGGCGACGATATCATCACGGGCGGCGGCGGCAGCGATACCGTGACGTTTGCCGGGAAAAGGATCGACTACGCCGTCACGACCAATGCGGATGGGACCGTCACGGTCGCTGATTCGCACGGCGGTCGAGACGGAAGGGATGTGCTGAGCGATATTCGCCTCCTCAAATTCTCCGACACGACCATCGCCCTCACCAATACGGCGCCTTTTGACATCAAGATGTCCAATCAGATCGTGGCCGAGAACGCCGCGGTCGGCACCATCCTGTCGGGGCTTTCCGCCCGTGACGGGGAGCGGGATGCCATCACGTACAGCCTCAACTCGACGACAGGTCCGTTTGCCATCGAGGGCGCCAAGATCGTGATCACCGGTCCCCTGGATTTCGAGACCCACGCGCGGCACACCATCATCGTCAAAGCGACGGATGCGTATGGGGCCGAGACCACCAAGGAATTCACCGTCACGGTGACGGATGTAGCCGAGCAGCACGGCGGCTCGTCAACCGGGGATCCCACGGACGGTGGCCTGACGCTCTACGGCACGCCCCGTGCCGACGCGCTCACCGGGGCCGGCGGCAATGACGCCATCTGGGGCCTTTCGGGCAATGACCGTCTGCGGGGCGAAGCCGGAAACGACCGGCTGTGCGGCGGCAAGGGCCGGGACACGATGTGGGGCGGCTCCGGCCTCGACATCTTCGTGTTCGAAGTCGAAGCCGAACAAGAAGACCAACCTCGACAAGATCGCCGATTTCAACGTGGCGGACGATACGATCTATCTGGCGAAGTCGGCGTTTTCCAAGATCGGCAAGAAGGGCATGCTGAAAAAGAGCGCGTTCCATGCCGGCACGGATGCGCACGACGCCAACGACCGGGTGATCTACAACAAGAAGACCGGCGCGCTGTTCTACGACCCGGACGGCAACGGCGACGCGGCCCAGGTCCAGATCGCCACCCTGTCGAAAAGCCTCAAGGCGATCTCGAACGGCGATTTCTTCATCACCTGAACGCTCGTCCGCCTCTTGCAAGAAAAAGCCCGCCTCTCGCTATCGGGAGGCGGGCTTTTTCGTCTCTCTGTCGTGCCCGCGTTACGCCGCGAGCTGCCGCAGCACGTAGTGGAGGATTCCGCCGTGGCGGAAATATTCCAGCTCGTCGAGCGTGTCGATGCGGCAGACGAGGGGCACCTTCTGACGCGGCCGTCCGCGGAGGTGATTTCCATCTCCATGCGCTTGCGCGGCGTCAGGCCTTCGGCGAGGCCGTGGATGGTGACCGTCTCGTCGCCCTTCAGCCCGAGCGACTTCCAGGAGGTGTCGCCCTCGAACACGAGGGGCACGACGCCCATGCCGACGAGGTTCGAGCGGTGGATGCGCTCGAAGCTCTCGGCGATCACGGCGCGGACGCCGAGGAGGTTCGTGCCCTTCGCCGCCCAGTCGCGCGACGAGCCGGTGCCGTATTCCTTGCCGGCGAGGACGACCAGCGGAACGCCCTCTTGCTGGTAGCGCATGGCGGCGTCGTAGATGAACATCCGCTCGCCCGACGGCTGGTGGATGGTATAGCCGCCCTCGACCACGTTGCCGGCCTCGTCGCGCACCATCTGGTTCTTGATGCGGATATTGGCGAAGGTGCCGCGCATCATGATCTCGTGGTTGCCGCGCCGCGTGCCGTACTGGTTGAAGTCCGCGACCGCCACCTGGTGCTCGAGGAGATATTTGCCGGCCGGCGAATTGGCGCGGATGTTGCCGGCCGGCGAGATGTGGTCGGTGGTGATCGAATCGAGGAAGAGGCCGAGGATGCGCGCGTTGGCGATGTCCGTGATCGGCTTCGGCTCCTTGGTCATGCCCTCGAAATAGGGCGGGTTCTGCACATAGGTCGAACCCATGTCCCACTTGAAGTTCAGGCCGTCCTCGACCGTCACGTCCTTCCAGTTCTCGTCGCCCGTGAACACGTCGCATAGCGGCTCTTGAAGAGTTCGCTGGTGATCGTGCGGTCGATGAAGTCCTGGATCTCCGCCGAGGACGGCCAGATGTCCTTGAGATAGACCGGCTTGCCGTCGGAGCCCGTGCCGAGCGGGTCCTTCGAGATGTCGACGTACATCGAGCCGGCGAGCGCATAGGCGACGACGAGCGGCGGCGAGGCGAGATAGTTCGCGCGCACGTCCGGGTTGACGCGGCCCTCGAAGTTGCGGTTGCCCGAGAGCACCGAGACGGCGACGAGGTCGTTGTCGTTGATCGCCTTCGAGACGTTCTCCGGCAGCGGGCCGGAATTGCCGATGCAGGTGGTGCAGCCGAAGCCGACGAGGTTGAAGCCGAGCGCGTCGAGATCGCTCCTGCAGCCCGGCCTTGCGGAAATACTCCTCGACGATCTGCGAGCCCGGCGCGAGCGAGGTCTTCACCCAGGGCTTCGACTTGAGGCCCTTGGCGACCGCGTTGCGGGCGAGGAGGCCGGCGCCGATCATCACGCTCGGGTTCGAGGTGTTGGTGCAGGAGGTGATGGCGGCGATGACGACGTCGCCGTGGCCGAGATCGAAATTGGCGTCGTCGACCTTGACGCGCTTGTCGATCTCGCCGGCCTTGCGGAATTCCTTGTCCATGGCGCTGTCGAATTCGGCCTTCGCGGTGTCGAGGGTGACGCGGTCCTGCGGACGCTTCGGGCCCGGCAAGCGACGGCACCACGTCGTCGAGATCGAGTTCGAGCGTGTCGGAGAAGACCGGATCGGGCGGTCTCGGCGGTGCGCCACATGCCCTGCGCCTTGGCATAGGCCTCGACGAGCGCGATGCGCTCGTCGGTGCGGCTCGTGGTCTTGAGATACTCGATGGCGCGGCTGTCGATCGGGAAGAAGCCGCAGGTGGCGCCGTATTCGGGCGCCATGTTGCCGATGGTGGCGCGGTCGGCGACCGTCATGTCGTTGAGGCCGGGGCCGTAGAACTCGACGAACTTGCCGACGACGCCCTTCTTGCGCAGCATCTGCGTGACGGTGAGCACGAGGTCGGTCGCGGTCATGCCTTCGCGCAGCTTGCCGGTGAGCTTGAAGCCGATGACTTCGGGGATCAGCATCGAGACCGGCTGGCCGAGCATCGCCGCTTCCGCCTCGATGCCGCCGACGCCCCAGCCGAGCACCGCGAGGCCGTTGACCATGGTGGTGTGCGAATCGGTGCCGACCAGCGTGTCCGGATAGGCGGTCTCGATGCCGGTCGCCGGATCCTTGCGGGTCCAGACGGTCTGCGACAGGAATTCGAGATTGACCTGGTGGCAGATGCCGGTGCCGGGCGGCACGACGGAGAAGTTCTCGAACGCCGACTGGCCCCATTTCAGGAAGCGGTAGCGCTCGCCGTTGCGCTGGTATTCGAGCTCGACGTTGCGGTCGAAGGCCTTCGGGCGTGCCGAATTCGTCGACGATCACCGAATGGTCGATGACGAGATCGACCGGCACCAGCGGGTTGATCTTGCGCGGGTCGCCGCCGAGGGTCTTCATGGCGTCGCGCATGGCCGCGAGATCGACCACCGCCGGCACGCCGGTGAAATCCTGCATCAGGACGCGGGCCGGGCGGTAGGCGATTTCCTTCTCGGCCTTGCCGCGGTTGTCGAGCCAGGCGGCGATGGCCTCGATATCGGCCTTCGTGACGGTGCGGCCGTCCTCGAAGCGCAGCAGGTTCTCGAGCAGCACCTTCATGGAGAAGGGCAGCCGCGAGATGCCCTTGAGGCCGTTCTTCTCGGCCTCCGGAAGCGAATAATAGGCGTAGGACTTGTCGCCGACCTTGAGGGTCTGGCGGGCATTGAAGCTGTTTGAGAGCGTCACGGCGAATCCTCGCGTGCATTTGGGTTACGAACAGGTTGTTCGGCCGAAAGCGCGATAAGCGCGCGCCGCTCCGGGGGTGCCCGGATGGGGGTAGAAGCGCGCTGAAGCGGGTTGGACGCTTGGCGCGCGGCGCAGCCGACGGTGATATAGATCATTTCGAACGACCCCGCTACACGGTTTAGAACCATTCTGGGGTGGAATCACGGCAGGGGTCTCGCGGGTTGCGTCTGAGCGTCGAAAATCTGGCTTGCGAACGGGGCGAGCGCCGCATCTTCGAGGGTGTTTCGTTCGCGCTCGGGCCGCGGCGAGGCGCTGGTGGTGCTGGGCCGCAACGGCGCCGGCAAGTCCTCGCTGCTCGAGATCCTCGCCGGTCGCCTGCGGCCCGCCGCGGGCGCGATCCGGCTCGAGGGCGCGGGCGAACGGACGCTTGCCCGAATGCCTCCACTACGTCGGCCATCGCGACGCGCTGAAAGCCGCCCTGACGGCCGGCGAAAACCTCGTCTTCGCCCGCGATTTCCTCGGCGATCCGGCGCTGTCTCCGCGCGAGGCCCTCGCGGCCGTCGGCCTCGCCCACGCGCTCCGACTGCCGGTCGCCTATCTGTCGGCCGGCCAGCGCCGGCGCGTGGCGCTGGCGCGGCTGCTCGTGGCGCAGCGGCCGCTCTGGCTTCTCGACGAGCCGAGCGCGGCGCTCGATCCGGCCTCGCAGGCGACGCTTGCGCGGCTTGATCGAGGCGCATCGCGCGCGGCGGCGGCATCGTCGTCGCCACCACCCACGCGCCGCTCGGCCTCGCGCGACGCGCAGGAACTCGCCATCGAGCGCGCACGCGGTCGCCGAGGCGGCGCGCGTGACCGGCTCCTTCCGGGCCCTCCTGGTCCGCGACCTGAAGCTTGCGGCGCGGGTCGGCGGCTCGGGCACCATGGGGCTGGTGTTCTTCCTCGCCATCGTGACGCTGATGCCCTTCGCGCTCGGGCCCGATCTCAACCTGCTGTCGCGCATCGGCCCCGCCATCCTGTGGATCGCGCGCCCTGCTCGCGACCCTGATCGGCCTCGACCGGCTGTTCCAGGCCGACCAGGAGGACGGGTCCCTCGACCTCCTGCGGCTCTCGCCTGCTCCGCTCGAAGTGGTGGTGCTGGCCAAGGTGCTGGCCCATTGGCTCGTGACCGGCCTGCCGCTGGCGCTCGCGGCGCCGCTGCTTCGGGCTGCTGGTGGCGCCTGACGCCCGAGGGCATGCTCGCCATGGTGGCGACGCTTGCTGGTGGGCACCCCGGCGCTCACCTTCATCGGCGCCATCGGGGCGGCGCTCACCGCCTCGCTGCGCCGCGGCGGGCTGATCCTCGCCGATCCTCGTCCTGCCGTTCATGATCCCGACCCTGATCTTCGGCGTCTCGGCCGCCAACGCGGCGCTGGGCGGCACGGTGCCGTTCGCGACCCCGTTCCTGATCCTGGTCGCCCTGTCGCTCGATCGCGGCGGTCGTCGGCACGTTCGGGGCGGCGGCGGCCTTGCGCTCGGCCGAGTGAAGCTCAGGGCTTGAGGTCGATGGCGAAGGCCTGCTCGATCGCCGGCTTGCCGTCGCGCATGACCTGTAGGTCGGCCCGGTAGAGGCCCGGGCGGAAGCCGCCCGGCGGGCTCTTGACGCCCGAGAACAGCATCCATTGCGCCTTGTCGCGATCGAGCGGCGCGGCCTTGTTCTCGGCGCAGCACTTGCCGTCCGGGTCGATCAGCGTGAGGGTCTGCACGTCGCCGCCTTTCAGGCCGATGGCGCGCACATAGGCGACCAGCGCGGGCGAACGCGGCGTCGGGATCGCCGCTTCGACGTCGCCGGATTCCACCGCCGCCATGGTGACGGGGCCGGGCGCGAAGCCCTTGTTGAGGACGCTGCCGGCGCGGTAGGCGAGGGCCGTGCTTCGAGGCCGCGTCCCACAGGGACGTGCCGCCGCCGCAGGATTCCGCCTCCGCGCCGAACGCGAAGGGATCGACCACCTCGCCGTCCTTGCGCAGCGTGAAATGGAGATGCGGGAATTCGGTCAGGCCCGACAAGCCCGACCCGGCCGAGCGCGTCGCCGGCCTTGACGGTCTCGCCGGGCTTCACCGCGAGGCTGCCCTTGGCCATGTGGCAATACTGGGTTTCCCAGCCTCCGCCATGATCGACCACCGCGCCGTTGCCGCATTCGACGTTGTCGACGCTCGTCGCGGCCGCGGCCCGCGATCGACACGTCCTCGCACGCCGTCGCGGACCCGCAGCACCTTGCCGTCCGCCGCCGCCAGCACGTTCACGCCGGCTTTCTGCGCCGCCATGGTGGGGATGCGGATATCGGTGCCGTCGTGGCCCTCATAGGTGAGCGTGCCGCATTGGTAATCCTGCGCGGCCGGAGACGGATCGCGGTCGACGTAATGCTGGATGAAGCAGGTCTTGCCGATCTCGCAGGCGACCGGCAGGCGCAAGCAGATGTCCTGCGCCGATGCGGGCGCGACGAGTAGCGGGAAGAGGAGGCTGAACGGCAAGACACGCATGATCGCTCCGTAACAAAGATGCGCCAGCATAGCGGAGGGTATGGCGGTTTGAAGGTGACGTCGCTCCTGCGGGAGGGACGAGTGGAGTCGCGCTACCATCGCCGAGGTCTTACGCATGCCGGTGTGACATCGGATTTGCGCCGACCCAGCCGACCGCCCCACCCCTGCCCTCGCAAGCGTGAGGGGCAACACCACGCACTTGCGGCAATCCTCACGTTGCAGGCGCGCCGCAGGCCCGCTACATCGAGCCTCATGATCCGCGATCTCGCCAACCCGACCCGCTTCATGCGCCTCAGCGGCATCCTGCTGCCGTGGCTGTCGGGCGGCGGCCGCCCTGCTGCTGGCGCTCGGGCTCTATCTCGTGTGGTTCGGCTCGCCGGCCGATTACCAGCAGGGCGAGACGGTCCGCATCATGTACATCCACGTGCCGGCGGCCTGGCTCGGCCTGTTCTTCTACATGATCATGGCGGCCTCGGCGCTCGGCACCCTGGTCTGGCGCCATCCCGCTCGCGGATGTCTCGCAGAAGGCCGCGGCGCCCATCGGGGCCGCTTTCACGCTGATCTGCCTCGTCACCGGTTCGCTCTGGGGCAAGCCCATGTGGGGCACCTACTGGCAATGGGACGCGCGGCTCACCTCCATGCTGGTCATGCTTCTGATCTATGGCGGGATCCTCGCGCTCTGGCGCGCCATCGAGGAGCCGAACCGGGCGGCGCGGGCGGTGTCGATCCTCACCCTCGTGGGCGCCGTCAACGTGCCGATCGTCAAGTTCTCGGTCGATTGGTGGAACACCCTGCATCAGCCCGCCTCGGTGTTCCGCCTCGGCGGGCCGACCATCCACCCCTCGATGCTGGTGCCGCTCCTGGTCATGGCGGTCGGCCTTCACGCTTCTCGGCGTGACGCCTTCACCTGTCCGGCATGCGCACCGAGATCCTGCGCCGCCGCGTCCGCACGCTCACCATCCTCGAGGCCGAGCGCCTCGACGCGCAGGCGGCCTGAAGCCATGTCAGCACGCCGTCTTCATCGCCGGCGCCTATGCGGTGACGCCTGCTGATCGTCGCGGGCCTGATCCTGCGCGCGGTCGTCGATTTCCGCGCTGCAGAAGCGCGCCCTCGCCGAACTCGAGGCGCGCGGCGCCGGGTCGGCGCTCGGCGCGCCGGGATCGCGCATCCATGAGCGACACGGCTGCCCGGAGCGCGCTCCGCAAGGCCAGACGGCGCGCCTGCTGTTCCTGCTGCCGGTGGTGATCTTCGTCGGCCTCGCGCTGCTGTTCGTCTTCCGCCTCGGCGGCGGCGACCCGTCGCAGGTGCCCTCGGCCCTGATCGACAGGCCGGCGCCGGCCTTCACGCTGGCGCCGCTCGAAGGACTGATCGCCGACGGGCAGCCGGTGCCGGGGCTCTCGGATGCGGATCTCAAGGGCCGGGTGACGGTGGTGAACGTCTGGGCGTCGTGGTGCGGCCCCTGCCGGCAGGAGCATCCGCTCCTGGTGGAACTCGCCAAGGACCCGTCGATCCGCGTGGTCGGCATCAACCAGCGCGACAATCCCGACAATGCCCGCCGCTTCCTCGGGCGCGCTGGGCAATCCCTACGCGGCCGTCGGCGCCGACCCGAAGGGCCGCGCCTCCATCGACTGGGGCGTCTACGGGGTGCCCGAGACCTTCATCGTCGGCCCGGACGGCACGATCCGCCACAAGCATATCGGCCCGCTGACGCCTGAGACGATGCCGGCCTTCAAGGCGCGCCTGAAGGAAATCCCGCCCGCTTGAGCCTGACGATCGCCACGTCGAGGGCGCTCAGGAAGGCCGAGCGATCCTTCGGGGAGAACGGTTTCGGCCCGCCCGAGACGTCCCCCATGGCGCGCAGGTCCTCCATCAGGTTGCGGGTCGCCAGCGCCATGCCGATGGAAGCCTCGCGTGAACGGGCGGCCGGTCGGGCCGATCACGTCGGCGCCCGCCTTCACGCAGCGGCTCGCGAGCGGAATATCGGCCGTCACTACGATGGCGCCGCGCCGGGCGCGTTCGGCGATCCAGTCATCGGCGGCATCGAACCCGAGCCGACGAGGACGCGCTCGACCAGGGCGTCGCGCGGCACGTTGATGAAGCTGTTCGCCACGACGAGAACCTTGACCCGGTGCCGCTCGGCGACCCGGTAGATCTCCGGCTTCACCGGGCAGGCATCGGCATCGACGTAGGATTTCGATGGGCGGGAAATTGCCGGCTTGGGAGGATGGCGGTCATCGATACTGCGGTTCCACTCCTGCCGCGTCGTGTTTCGGCAGAATGCCATGACACGTCCTGGCGAAATCAGGCGAGGGGCCGACCGTTGAGAAAGCGTCCCCGATCGTGATGCCGGCGCGAAGGTTCCGGGCGATTCCCTCCGCCCGCGCCCCTGCGGCCGCGGATCGCATCCGCGTGGATGTCGCTGCGGCATCTTGCGCACGACACACCAGATCAGCGAAGCGACCCAGCGCCTGATCCGCGAGGCGGACGTGGCGGCCCTGCGCCGGGCCGGCATCGCCCGCATCGTCGTCGCGGCGCTTGCTCATGCTCACCGTGCTGGTCGCGACCGCCAGCCTCGAATGTCAGCCCCGCGGCGATCAAGCAGATCCGCGCCGCGACAGCTGACGCTCACGCCTCTTCGGCGCGCTCGGCTGGGCCGGGGCTTGGCTGGCCTCGCGGCGCATCGCGGTCGAAAAGCTGCCGGCCATCATCGCCAGCGTCGACGCCATGCTGGTCCTGGGCAACCTCGCCTATCAGCCATTGGGGCATCGGCCTGGAGGGCGGCTCTCTTCGCGCTTTTCCCGGTGGCGTGGGTGGTGCCGATCACCATGGCGGCGGCGGCGATCCACTACCAGCCGCGCCTGCAGATCTACGTGGCGGCCGTCTACGTGATCGGGCCTGTCGTTCCTGGCTTTCGGCGAGCCGGCATCTGATGGGCGTCAGCGGGAGACGGCACCGATGGCGGCGAGCTCGGCGGGCTCTTCTCGCCGCAAGCCAATCTCGTGCGCGTCGCGATGGTGCTTCGCCGCCGCGCTGATCCTGATCCTCGTCGCGCGGCAGGGACGGCTGCTGCTGGAACGGGCGGTGCGCGAGACGACGCTGCGGGTCAACCTCACCCGCTACCTGCCGCGGGAGCTCGCGCCGATCCTGTCCGACCGCGCCTTCGACGCGCTGCGCGCCGGCAAGCGCATCACCGCCACGCTCCTGTTCGTCGATATCCGCGATTCGTCGACGCCTTCGGCGAGAACATGGACCGGACGCGGCTTGCCGATCTTCATCTCGTCGTTCCGCCGCCGCGTGGTGCAGGGCGGCGGCCCTGCATGGGGGCATGATCGACAAGTTCGCCGGCGACGGCGCGCTGATCCTGTTCGGCGTGCCCGAGGCCAAGCCCGACGACGCCGCCCGGGCGCTCGCCTGCGGCCGCACGCTGCTCGACCTCGTCGAGCGCTGGAACGCCAAGCGCGGGTTCGAGCCGCCCTTGCGGATCGGCATCGGCATCCATACCGGCGAAATGTTCTGCGGCGTGGTCGGCGACGAGGACCGGCTCGAATTCACCGTGCTGGGCGAGACCGTCAACACCGCGGCGCGGATCGAACAGGCCACCAAGGCGGTCGCCTGCGACTGCCTCGTCTCGCAGGACGCGGTGATGGCCGGCGGGCGAGGACGGCCTGCTGGAGCGAGGTCGAGTGCCGCGCCGCTGCCCGGCGTCACCCGCAAGATCGTGCTGATGGGGCCGAAAAGCGCGCGGATGAGGGCTCTCGCCGGACGAGGGAGGGGCTTAAGCTTCCTTCTTGCTCGCGTCGTAGCGCATCAGCAGCGGCGTCTGCGCGAGCGCGAACACGATGGTCAGCGGCATGATGCCCAGCACCTTGAAGCTGACCCAGAAATCCGTCGTCTGCGTGCGCCAGACGATCTCGTTCAGGGCGGCGAGCGCGAAGAAGAACAGCGCCCAGCGGAACGTCAGCTTGCGCCAGCCCTCGTCGGTCAGTTCGAACACGCTGTCGAGCACCACCTGCAGCAGGTTGCGGCGGAAATACAGACCCGCCGAGGAGGATCACGCCGAACAGCGTGTTGACGATGGTGGGCTTCAGCTTGATGAACACCTCGTTCTGCAGCGCCAGCGTCAGCCCGCCGAACACCAGCACGACGACGCCGGACACCATCGGCATGATCGGCAGCTTGCCGATCAGCGCGTAGCTGATGCCGAGCGCCACCAGCGTCGCGACGATGAACAAGCCGGTCGCCACATAGATGCGCTGGTCGTCCGCGTAGCCGAAGCGGTCCGAATAGGCATTGGCGAAGAAGAACAGCGCCAGCGGCCCGAGTTCGAGCACCAGCTTGAGGAGCGGCGGAAGGCGTTTCTGATCGGTCATGAGAGGTCTTTTACAGCAAGTCCGGGTGATGTGGATATGGCTGGAAGGGCGTCGAGACGCGCGGCTTCGGCCTCCCCTGGCGAGGGCAGGGGACGACGCGTGCTCACCTGATTCTCCAGTCCGGCGATGGCGCGGGCGAAATCGCGGGCCGCGAAGGGCTCCAGATCCTCGACCCCCTCGCCGACGCCGATGAAATGCACCGGCAGGCCGAATTTCGCCGCCAGCGCCACCAGGATGCCGCCGCGCGCCGTGCCGTCGAGCTTGGTCATCACCAGCCCGGTGACGCCCGGCGATCTTCTGGAACAGCTCGACCTGGCTCAGCGCGTTCTGGCCGACCGTCGCGTCGAGCACCAGCAGCGTGGCGTGGGGCAGGTTCGGGTCGCCCTTCTTCAGCACGCGCACGATCTTCTCGAGCTCCGCCATGAGGCCGGCCTTGTTCTGCAGACGCCCGGCGGTGTCGACGATGAGCACGTCCGACCCCGCGGCCTTCGCCTCCACCAAGGCGTCGAAGGCAAGGCCCGCCGCGTCCGAGCCCTTGCGGCCGGGCGACGACCGGCGCGCCGACGCGCTCGCCCCAGACCTTGAGCTGCTCGATGGCGGCGGCGCGGAAGGTGTCGCCGGCAGCGAGCATCACGCTCAGGCCCTGCTGGCGGAATTTCTGCGCCAGCTTGCCGATGGTGGTGGTCTTGCCGGCGCCGTTCACGCCCACCATCAGGATCACGAAGGGCTTCTTCGAACGGTCGACCACGAGCGGGACGCGCCACGCGCTCGAGGGTCTTCTCGACCTCGCGGGCGAGGATCGCCTTCACCTCCTCGGGGGCGATCTCCTTGTCGTAGCGGCCGGCCGAGACCGCCTCGGTGATGCGCAAGCGCCGTGGCGACCCCGAGATCGGCCCGTACCAGCGCGTCTTCCAGCTCCTCCAGCGTGGCGTGGTCGAGCTTGCGCTTGGTGAAGAGCCCGGTGACGCTCTCCGACAGGGAGGACGAGGTCCGCTTCATGCCGTGGGAGAGGCGCTGCCACCAGCTTTGCGGACCGGCGGCCGGCGGCGTCAGGCCGGGCGGGACCGGCGCGAGGGGGGCGAGGGCCTCTCTCCGACAGGCTCCTCGATGGGCTGAAGATCGGCCCCCGCGAGCTCCGGGGCCACGGGCGGCGCCGCCATCTCCGGCGACAGGGGCGTGGCGACCGGCTCGGGCACCGCCGGATGGGTGACCGCGTTGCTGAAATCGAGCCCGGGCTGCCCGGACCGGGCTCGGTCGGGACCGGTGTCTCGACGACGGACGGCTCGGCCGGTTTCGCCTCGTCGTCGACCGGGCGGCCGAACAGACGCGAGAAAAATCCGGGCTTGTCGGGCTTGCTGTCCGCCATGGGGTGTCGGCGCCTCTTTGGTTGGTGTGCGGGACTTTACTTCGCGAAGAAGCCTCGATAGCCGAGGCCTCATGAATGCGGAAGAGATAGTATCGAGGGTGCTCTATCGCGATGCCCTGATGCTCGTGATCGACAAGCCCGCCGGATTGCCGGTGCATCCGGGGCCCAAGGGCGGCGAGACGCTGACTCACCACCTCGATGCCCTGCGCTTCGGTTTGCCGCGCCGCCCGGAGGCCGCCCACCGCCTCGACAAGGATACGTCCGGCTGCCTGATCCTCGGCCGCCACCCGAAAGCGCTGGCGCGGCTGAACGACCTCTTCCGCCAGAATGCCGTCGACAAGGTCTATTGGGCCGTGGTGGAAGGCGGACCGACGGAGAACGAGGGCGAGATCGATCTCGCCCTCGCGCCGAAATCGCCCGATCGCGGCTGGTGGATGAAGGTCGACCCGAAGGGCCAGCCCTCGCTGACCCGCTGGAAGGTGCTGGGGCGAAGCGCCGATGGACAGACTCTTCTCGAATTGCGGCCCATCACCGGCCGCACCCACCAGCTCCGGGTCCATTGCGCCGCATCGGGCTTTCCGATCCTCGGCGACACGATCTACGGCCATGCGCCGCGTTTCCATGGGCCGGGCCTGCATCTCCACGCCCGCAGCGTGACGGTGCCGCTTTATCCGAAGAAGCCGGCGATCGTCGTCGAGGCGCCGCTTCCTCCGCATATGCGAGAGCGCGTGGCGGCCGCGGGCGGCGCCTGAATCACTTAGCGGAACCGGCGCACCCGCAGCCTGTTAGCCATGGGCAACATGGAGAATGCCCACATGGCGACGCCGCAAGAACTCGAAGCCAAATTCTGGAAGGCCCTGCGTTCCGACATGACGATGATGCTCGGGATCGACGGCGTGGAGGAAGGTCACACACGGCCGATGACCGCGCAATTCGAGGACGACCGAAGCCCGATCTGGTTCTTCACCTCGAAAGACGGCGAGCTCTACAAGGCGACCCGTGACGACAGCCGCGCGGTGGCAAGCTTCGCCTCCAAAGGGCACGATCTTTTCGCGACGCTGCACGGCCGGCTTTCCGTCGACACGGATCGGGCGAATGTCGACCGCCTGTGGAACCGCTTCGTCGCCGCCTGGTACGAGGGCGGCAAGGACGATCCGAAGCTCGCGCTTTTGCGCCTCGACGCCGAACGGGCCGAGATCTGGCTCGACGAGCACAACCTGGTGGCCGGCGTGAAGATGCTGCTCGGGATCGACCCCAAGAAGGATTACAAAGATAAGGTCGCGGAGGTCAGGCTGGGTTGAGCTTGCGGGCTCTCCTCACGCCGCCAGCAGCTGCTTTCCATCATGGCCCACGATCGTCACCTCGCGCAGGTCGCCCCGCGTGACGGGCGATGAAAACCGGACCGGCGTGAAGGCCTCGGTGCGGCCGAGCTGGTTGAGCTCGATCAGCACCTGGCGCTGCCGCCCGACCTCGCCATCGAGATGAGCCTTCAGCGCTACGTCGCCCTTGTGTCGCAGACGCCGCGCGCGCTCCTTCACCACGTCGCGGGGGACGGGCGGGCATGCGCGCCGCCGGGGTGCCGGGACGGGGCGAGAACGGGAACACGTGGAGATGGGTGAGGCCGCATTCCTCCACGATGTCGAGGGAGCGCGCGAACATCGCGTCGGTTTCGGTCGGAAAACCCGCGATGATGTCGGCGCCGAACACCATGTCGGGCCGAAGCCGCCGCACGCGGTCGCAGAATGCGATCGCGTCGGTGCGCGAATGCCGGCGCTTCATGCGCTTCAGCACCATGTCGTCGCCTGCCTGCAGTGACAGGTGCAGATGCGGCATCAGGCGCGGCTCATTGGCGATGGCGTCGAACAGGTCCTCATCGGCTTCCACCGAATCGATGGACGAGATGCGCAGGCGCTCGAGTTCCGGCACATGGCGCAGCAGGCTCTTGACCAATGCGCCGAGCTTCGGTTCTCCGGCAAGATCGCGGCCATAGCTGGTGATGTCGACGCCGGTCAGCACGACCTCGCGCGAGCCGTGCGCCACGAGGTTACGCACCTGCTCCACCACCGCGCCCATGGGCACCGAGCGGGAATTGCCGCGTCCGAACGGGATGATGCAGAAAGTGCAACGGTGATCGCAGCCGTTCTGCACCTGCACGAAAGCGCGCGTGTGGCCGCGCATGCCATCGAAGAGATGAAGCGCGGTTTCCTTCACCGCCATGATGTCGTTGACGAGAATCTTTTCGCTCTCGCCGATGCCGAAATCGTGCAGGTTGCGAAAGGTCTCGGCCTTCATCTTCTCGTCGTTGCCGATGACCGCGCTACTTCCGGCATGGCCGCGAAGGTCTGCGCCTCCACCTGCGCGCCGCAGCCGGTGACGACGATCGCGCGTGCCGGGCTTTTCGCGCGCGATGCGGCGGATCGACTGGCGTGCCTGTCGGGAGGCTTCCGCCGTCACCGCGCAGGTATTGACGATGACGATGTCGGATAAGCCCGCCGCTTCCGCATGACGCTGCATCGCTTCCGATTCGGCGATGTTCAGCCGGCAGCCGAACGTGACGATGTCGACGCTCATCAGGCGGCGCCCGCGAAGAGCGCCGGCGCGAACACGCCCTCGTGTTCGAGTTCCACCGGCCCGGTCATCAGCACATGGCCGTCCGTCTTCGCGCCACGCGATCGTCAGGTCGCCACCCGGCAGCGTGACGATGGCGCTGCCGGCCCGTCAGGCCCTTTCGGGCGGCCGCCACGACCGTCGCGCAGGCGGCCGACCCGCAGGCGCGGGTCAGCCCGGCGCCGCGCTCCCACACATGGAGGAGGATGTGCTCCGGCGAGAGAACCTGCGCCAGCGAGATATTGGCGCGCTCGGGGAAGACCGGATCGTTCTCGACGATCGGGCCGATCCGCGACAGGTCGTAGGCGGCCGCGTCCGTGACCCAGAAGATCGCGTGGGGATTGCCCATGCTCACCGCCGAGGGGCCCCGCAGCTCCGGCGCGCCCGGCGACGGGATCAACCGCGATCTCCCGGGTGTCGGCGAATGCCCGCGCCAGCGGGATCTCGATCCAGGCGAAACGCGGCTCGCCCATATCCACAGTAAAAACGCGGTCGGCGACCCGCTCGACCGGCAGCAATCCGGCCTTCGTTTCCAGCACCAGCGCGTCCGAGGCACCGCTTCCCATGACCGGGTCGCTCATCATCGCCCAGGCGACGCAGCGGGTGCCGTTGCCGCAGGCGCCGGATTCCGTGCCGTCGGTGTTGTAGATGCGCATGAAGGCATCGGTGCCGGGGGTCACGGGGTCGTGCAGCACCATCAGCTGATCGAAATGCGAGCGCGGTTCGGCCGCGATGGCGCGGGCCTCGGCCGGCGCTGACGCGCAGCGGGCGAGCCGCGCAGGTCCAGCACGGTGATCTCGTTGCCGAGACCGTTCATCTTGAGAAAACGGCAATTCGCGAGGGCGCTCATGGGCCGTATATGGCGCAAAATCCCGCATGACCGCGAGGGGGGTCGGTGCTCCCGCGCTCATCGGATCGGGGCGCCGGGGCGAAACCCGCAATTTCGACCCCTTCGCGCCATCGTGCCGGCCTCGCGAATGCACAGAAACGCCTCTATGGTGCGTTGCAATGATCGTGGTTGATTCGTTGAGAGGCCCCGATGCGGCTCCGTTTGAGTGTTTTTTGCCTGCTGGCTGCTCTCAGCCCGGGCCTGTCCCTGGCGCAGACGCCCCCTTCGGGCTCGGTGGACGCGCTCGTTCCCACCATCGCACCCGCGCCGGTGATGCTGCCGGGGCAGGCCGCGCCCGTCCCGCAGGCACAGACTCCGCCCGCCGTGAGCGCACCGGCCGCGCCCGCTCCCTCACCGGCCCCGCCTGCGGCAACTGCCCCCACGATTGCCCCGGGCACCCGCACGACGCTCGTGCCCACATCCGGGCGATCCGACCAATGTGGAAGAGGTGACGCTGCCGGCAAAGCCCGCCGCCATCGTCACCGGCATCAGCAACTGGGAACAGGCCTTCGACAACCTCAAGGGCGTGTTCGCCCGGATCGAGGACGAACTCGAGCGAGCCGGCATCGCGCCCACGGGCAAGCCGCTGACGGTGTTCGTCCATACCGACGATCAGGGTTTCCGCTACGAGGCGATGATCCCGATCGCGGCCGTGCCGGAGGGCAAGACCGAGCTGACACCGGAGATCAAGTTCGGCAGGACGCCCGAGGGCAAGGCGTTCCGCTTCGTCCACAAGGACGCGTACGAGGAGATCGACGGCACCTACGAGACGATCACCGCCTATCTGGACGCCAAGGACATCGTCGCCCGCGACGCCTTCATCGAGGAATACGTGTCGGAGATGAAGGACGCGACCGATGCGGATCTCGAAGTGAACATCTACGTCCAGCCGAAGGAGCTAGGCGCCCGCCACACCTCGCCCGGCCGCAGCGCGAGAAACCGCTCCGGCGGGATGCCGGCGGATTCCATCGCCGCCGCGAGATCCGCCACCGGCTCCTCGATGCCCTCGTCGGTGAGCCGGAACGTGCCCCAGTGATGGCCGAGCGCCTGCCTGGCGCCGACGATGTCGAGAACCCGCACGGCATCGCCGGGATTGATGTGCTGGGGCTCCATGAACCAGCGCGGCTCATAGGCGCCGATGGGCAGATGCGCCACGAGCGGCGCGCCGAAGCGCTCGCGCATGTCCGCGAAGATGCGGCCGTCGCCGAAGCCGGTATCGCCCACATGGTAGATCGTGCCGCTGGGCGTCGTCAGCGCGAACGCGCACCACAGGGCCATGCGCCGGTCGTCCGAGCCCGCGTGCCGACCAGTGATAGGCCGGCAGCAGATGCGCCGAGATCCCGTGGCCCAGATCCACCGCCTCCTCCCAGTCCCGCGTCTCGACCGCGATGTCGGGATGCCGCGCCTTGACGATCGTATCGTTGCCGAGCGGCGCCACGATGTGGGGACGGTCGCGCCGCCACAGGCGATCGAGCGCCGCGAGGTCCAGATGATCGTAATGGTTGTGCGTGAGCAGCACCGTGTGGATCACGGGCAGGTCCGCGAAGGCGATGCCGGGCGGGTTGACGCGCTTCGGGCCGGTAAAGCCGAACGGGCTTGCGCGGTCGGCGAAGACGGGATCGATCAGGATATTGCGGTCCGCCACCTGAACGAGAAACGACGCATGGCCGATGAGGGTGGTGCGCAGGCCCGCGAACGTCGCCGGGGGCTTGTCGGCGAACGGGCTCGGAAAGCTTTCGGGCCACGCCTTCCTGCCGCCCGCGAATCTGCCATCGCAGCAGGTCGGCGAGTTTCTTGTCCCTCGGCTGGGCGGGAAGATGGAAGCGCAACCCGTCGAAATGGTCGCTGACCGGGCCGCCGTAATAGGCTTTCGGGCGCACGAGCCCTTGCAGGGCCAGAAGTCTTCGGGACAGGCGGCGGCTCATGGGTCTTCTTCTTTCGACAGCTCGAGAAGCGTGGCGATCGCGGTTCGGGTCCGCAAGGGGTTCCGCGGCGTTTTGGCCCGTGCCGCGATCTTCGCTTTCTGGTTACATGGTCACGCTTCCGCCCGCGACGGGTGCTTGTTAACCTAGGGGTAAGCGCACTGGGCGGATGCTCTGCCTGTCGGGCCCGCCCGCCATCGCCCTTTGCCGAGGCTTGAACCCATGAGCGACCTCCTCGTCAGCATCCGCCGCGCCAAGACCGAGGATTCGGCCGGCTTGTCACGGGTGTTCGAGGCCGCATGGCGGGAAGCCTATCTGGGAGTGATTCCAGGGGTGGCGCTGGAAAAGCTGATCGCCCGGCGCGGCCCCGATTGGTGGCGTTCGGCCATCGGACGCGGGCGGCCGCTCGCCGTCCTCGACGTGGGCCAGGGCATTGCGGGCTACGTGTCGTATGGCCGCTGCCGCGACCGCCGCCTCGCAGCCGAGGGGGAGATCGACGAGCTCTACCTCGCGCCCGAATACCAGGGTGTCGGCTATGGCCGCCGGCTCTTCAAGGCGGTCCGCAACGATCTTCACGACCGGGCCCTGAAACGCATCGGCATCTGGGCCCTGTCCGACAACGAGCGCGCGCGGCTGTTCTACGAGAGCCTGGGCGGCCGCCGTGTCGCCGAGGTGGAAGAGCGGATCGGCGGCGTCACCCTTGCCAAGACCGGCTACCTCTTCGCGTAGGCCCGGCTTTGCCGGTTCGCGCTCAATTTCGCCGACCCGACTTGTTGCCCGGCGTCACTGCGGTTAGTGAAGCGCACGAATTGTCTTTTGCCTTCGAAGTGGATTCTCCATGCGCCTTGACGCGATTTCAATCGGACAGAACCCGCCGGACGACGTGAACGTCATCATCGAGGTGCCGCTCGGCGGCGAGCCCATCAAATACGAGATGGACAAGGCATTCGGGCGCGCTCTTCGTCGATCGCTTCCTCTACACCGCCATGCGCTATCCCGGGAATTACGGCTTCATTCCCGCACACGCTCTCGGGCGACGGCGATCCTTGCGACGTGCTGGTGGCCAATACCCGGGCGATCATTCCGGGCGCCGTGATGAACGTGCGGCCCGGTCGGCGTGCTGGTGATGGAGGACAATGCGGGCGAGGACGAGAAGATCATCGCGGTCCCGTCGGCCCACCTC
Organism: uncultured Alphaproteobacteria bacterium; assembly: GCA_963837375.1. Classification (GTDB taxonomy): domain Bacteria; phylum Pseudomonadota; class Alphaproteobacteria; order Rhizobiales; family Beijerinckiaceae; genus Microvirga. The sequence goes on from CAWINL010000009.1 coordinate 219,712, forward strand.
ACCCAGCGCTACGACCGGGTTCTGACCTATACCGACCTGCCCGAGATCACACTCAAGCAGATCGAGCATTTCTTCCAGCATTACAAGGACCTGGAGCCCGGCAAATGGGTCAAGATCCTGCGCTGGGGCGATGCCGAGGACGCCCGCCGGCTGATCCGCGAAGGCATCGAGCGGGCCGCGAACGAAGTAGGCGAGCCCGCAGGCCGGGATCACCCGGCCTTCCGCGCGCCTTGGCGCAGGTCGAGCTCCCAGTTCTGGCCCACCAGATCCTTGCCGAACGAATGGTGGTTCTCCTGCGCCACCAGCCGAAAGCCCGCCTCCTCGTAGATGCGGCGGGCGGAGGCGAGGATGTCGTTCGTCCAGAGCGTCAGGGTCCGGTAGTTCCTGGCCCTGGCAGAACTGGATGCATTCGTCCACGAGCCGACGGCCGATGCCGAGGCCCCGGGCCGCCGGCTCCACATAGAGCAGGCGGAGCTTGGCGACCTCATCCGATTGCCGGACGAGGAAGACGCTGCCGACGATCTCTCCCTCACGCTCGGCGATCCAGCAGCCTTCCCGCTTCGGGTCGAAGGTCTTGACGAAGGCGGCGGCGATTTCCGCCACCAGCGCCTCGAAGGTTTCGTCCCAGCCGAATTCCTGCGCATAGAGCATGCCCTGTCGGCGGATGATCCAGCCGATATCGCCGACCCGCAGCGGTCGCAGGATGTAGGGAATACCGGGCTCGCCTGTGCCCCCGAGCAGCTGCTCGACGATCGCCATCGCGGAGACGAGCCGATCACGTCGCGGCTTGGGCAGATCCGCCGAGGATATTGCCCGCCTGCAATTCGGAGGCGCGGTTCAGCGGCGCGAAAGCCTCTCGGCCTGCCGCCGTCATCACGAGCACGGCCTGCCGCCCGTCGCCGGCCGCGGGTGCGCGCTCCACCAACCCGCGGGATTCGAAACGCTTGAGAATACGGCTGAGATAACCCGGGTCGAGGCCAAGCTCCCGGCCGAGCTCGGCTGCCGTCAGACCCTCGCGATGGGCGAGTTCATACAGGACCCGGCTCTCCGTGAGGGAAAACGGACTCGTCAGGAGGCCTTCGGGAAGCAGCCCGAGCTGGCGGGTGTAGAAGCGGCCGAAGCGACGGATCGCGGCAATCTGCTCGGCGGTTGGCTGTTCTGACATGTCTCACCTCTTGGGCGAACATCGTCAACAAGTTAATTGACTGAGTCAAGTAACTACAGCCCTTCGCCCTTTCAAAAGCCGTGGCGGTTCGCGGCCGGTGAGGCCGGCGGCCTCGCGGATGAAGAAGCGTTTCAGCGCCGGCATCCGGTCGACGAGGCCGAGGCCGAGGTCGCGGACCAGGCGGACGGGCAGCAGGTCGTTGGAGAACAGGCGGTTGAGGCCGTCCGTGACGAGACCCATGGCGGTGATGTCGGCGCGGCGCGCGCGCTCGTAGGCGTCGAGAACCTCCGGCGCTGCCGGGATCCTGGCCGAGGCGCATGCCGTCGACGATGGCCTCGCCCAGCGCGGCCGCGTCGTGCAGGCCGAGATTGAGGCCCTGCCCGGCAATCGGGTGGATCACGTGGGCGGCATCGCCCAGCAGCGCGAGGCGATCGCCCACGAAGGAGCGCGCGACGCCGAAGGAGAGCGGATAGGCGTGCGGCTTGGTCTCGAACGCGATCCGGCCGAGCTGCAGGCCGAAGCGGCGCTCGAGTTCCGCCAAAAGGTCCTCGGCCTCGGATTCGAGCAGGCCCGGCACGTTGTCGGTCCGCTCGCTCCAGACGATGGACGAGCGGTGCTTCATCGTGCCGTCGCTCTGCGCTTCCGGCTTCAGGGGCAGGATCGCGAAGGGCCCGGAGGGGAGGAAATGCTCGACCGCCCGGCCCTCGTGATCGCGCTCGTGCACGATGGTGGCGACGATGCCGGACTGGCGATAGGGCCAGGAAATCCAGCCGATACCGGCCTGCTCGCGCAGACGCGAGCGCCCCCCATCGGCCGCCACCAGCAGAGCTGCCGACAGGACGTCGCCGCCCCGACAGTTTCACGTCGTGCGCGCCGCGTCGGTGCGGAAGCTCTCGACGCCCTCGGGCGCAGATTGACGCCAGACGCCCGGCAGGCCTCGACCAGCGCGCCCGTGAGATCGCCTGCCGTGACCATGTGGGCGAAGGGCTCGCCGTCGCCGACCTCGCCGTCGAAGGTGAGAAAGGTCGGCCGGACCGGGATCGTGCAGGCGGCTGTCGGTGATGACCATGTCGAGGATCGGCTGCGCCTCGGTCCGCGACCTTGTCCCAGATTCCGAGCGCCTGCGAGCATCCGCCGCGCCGCGGCCGCGATGGCGAAGGCGCGCTTGTCCCCATGCGGATCGCGCTTCAGCGCCGGGTCGCACATGACCACGTCGAGGCTGTCGCCCAGCGCCTGCTTCAGCGCGAGCGACAGGGACAGCCCCGCAAGGCCGCCGCCCGCGATGACGATGCGCGACGATCCTGCGGCGCTGGACGCGCTCGGAGCTCATGACATCCTCCCGGTCGATGCAAGTGCCTGAACCGGCGATAGGCCTGCGCCCGTTCCCTGTCGAGCCCTTTGTGAGCTCGCGCCGACAGCCGCGGGCCGTTCGCGAGGCTTGACCTCGGCGCGCGCCCTCTCCGATGGATGAGCGCGTCCGACAAAGGAACACGCAAGATGCCCAGCGCCGTGGCGAACCTGCTTTCCATCCTCGATCTCGAACAGCTCGAGCTCAACCTCTTTCGCGGCCAGAGCCCGAAGGTCGGCTGGCAGCGGGTTTTCGGCGGACAGGTGATCGGGCAGGCGCTGGTGGCGGCGAGCCGCACGGTGGAGGGGCGCCAGCCGCATTCGCTGCACGGCTATTTCATGCTGCCGGGCGACCCCAAGGTGCCGATCATCTACGAGGTCGACCGCATCCGCGACGGGCGCAGCTTCACCACGCGCCGGGTGGTCGGCATCCAGCACGGGCATGCGATCTTCTCCATGTCGGCGTCGTTCCAGGTCGAGGAGGCGGCTTCGACGCATCAGGCCGACGATGCCGGACGTGCCGGGGCCCGACACGCTGCCGAGCGAGGAGGAGATGCAGGGCGAGATCATCGCCGCGATGCCCGAGCCGATGCGCACCTATTACGAGCGCGAGCGGCCGATCGAGATGCGGCCGGTCGAGATCCAGCGCTACATGTCGAAGGACCCGATGGCGCCGATCTTCCACGTGTGGATCCGGGCCACCGGCCGCTCTGCCGGACGATCCGGCGATTCATCAGGCGGTGCTCGCCTACGCGTCCGACATGACGCTCCTCGACACCTCGCTGATGCCGCACGGCCAACGGTGTTCGACAAGGCCATCCAGGCCGCGAGCCTCGACCACGCGCTGTGGTTCCACCGGCCCTTCCGCGCCGACGAATGGCTGCTCTATGCGCAGGACACGCCCAACGCCTCCGGCGCGCGCGGCTTTTCCCGCGGCTCGATCTTCAAGCAGGACGGCACGCTCGTGGCCTCGGTCGCCCAGGAAGGCCTGGTCCGCGATCGGGGCTGACGGACTGCCTCTTTTTTAGGCACATTGGTCCAAAAGCTGCCGTTATTGGACTTGCCTGTTTGGTAGGCAACGCCCGTGCCGATGCCGGATTCCAAGGCTTGGCACCATTCTTGCTTTAACCCTGCTCTGAGATCCCGCCGCGACGGCGGGATTCATCGGGAAACCGCTTGCTCGAACCGGAACCGGGTCGGCAGCGCCACAAAGGGGGCAGCAACCCATGAAAATCGTGATGGCGGTCATCAAGCCGTTCAAGCTGGACGAGGTGCGCGACGCGCTCACCGCGCTCGGCGTCCACGGCCTGACCGTGACCGAAGTGAAAGGCTACGGGCGACAGAAGGGGCATACGGAAATCTATCGCGGCGCCGAATACGCCGTCAGCTTCCTGCCGAAGCTCAAGATCGAGGTGGCGGTGGCGACCGACCTGGTTCCCAGCGTGATCGACGCGATCATCGCCTCCGCCCGCACCGGGCAGATCGGCGACGGCAAGATCTTCGTCACTGTCGCTGGAAAAGGCGGTTCGCATCCGCACCGGCGAGACCGACACCGATGCGCTCTGAGCCCGCCCTCCGCGATCTTCCCGCTCTTCCCTCCACCGGAGTTTCAATCCGATGAATCGTCGACTTTTCGCAACCCTTCTCGGAGGCGCCGGTCTGGGCCTGCTGGCTCTTCGAGCCGGCGCTCGCGCAGGATGCAGCGCCCACCGTCAACAAGGGCGATACCGCCTGGATGCTGATCTCCACCGTGCTCGTCATCCTGATGACGATCCCCGGCCTCGCCCTGTTCTATGGCGGCCTCGTGCGCACCAAGAACATGCTGTCGCTGCTGACCCAGGTCTTCGCGGTGTTCAGCCTCGTTGCCATCCTGTGGGTGTTCTACGGCTATTCGCTGGCCTTCACCTCCGGACCCGGCAGCCTCGGCGCGATCATCGGCGGCTTCTCGAAGGCGTTCCTCGCCGGCGTCACCAACGAGACCACCGCCGACACCTTCACCAAGGGCGTGGCGATTCCCGAAATGTCCTTCCTGGCCTTCCAGCTCACCTTCGCGGCGATCACCCCGGCGCTCATCGTCGGCGCGTTCGCGGAGCGCATGAAGTTTTCGCGCCATCATGCTGTTCACCGGCCTGTGGCTGACCTTCGTGTACCTGCCGATCGCCCACATGGTGTGGTTCTCGGAAGGCTATCTGTTCGGCCTCGGCGCCCTCGATTTCGCCGGCGGCACGGTGGTGCACATCAATTCGGGCGTCGCGGGTCTCGTGGGCGCGTTGCTGGTCGGCAAGCGCATCGGCTACGGCCGCGACCTCCTGGCGCCGCATTCGCTGACGCTGACCTTCGTCGGCGCCTGCCTGCTCTGGGTCGGCTGGTTCGGCTTCAATGCGGGCTCGAACCTCGAAGCCACCGGCGGCGCGGCGCTGGCGCTGCTCAACACCATCGTGGCGCCGGCCGCCGCGGGCCTCGCCTGGATGACCGCGGAAGCCTTCTCGAAGGGCAAGCCCTCGCTCCTCGGCATCGCGTCGGGCGCGGTGGCGGGTCTCGTGGCGATCACGCCGGCGGCAGGGCTTGCCGGACCGATGGGCTCGATCGTGCTCGGCCTCGTCGCGGGCGTGGTCTGCTTCTACGCGGTGACGGGCGTCAAGAATGCGCTCGGCTATGACGACGCGCTCGACGTGTTCGGCATCCACGGCGTCGGCGGCATCGTCGGCGCCATCGGCACCGGCATCGTGGCGGCGCCCGCGCTCGGCGGTTACGGCGTCGGCGAATATTCGATCGGCGGCCAGCTCGTCGACGCAGATCATCGCCGTCGTGGTGACCATCCTGTGGACCGGCATCGGCTCGCTGGTCCTCTACAAGATCGTCGACATGGTGGTGGGCCTGCGCGTCACCCCGGAAGCCGAGCGCGAGGGCCTCGATCTCGCGGAGCACGGCGAGCGCGCTTACAATTACTGATCATAAGACGAAGCCATCCAGAGGCTCGAACGACGAAGCTCCCGGCTCACCGGCCGGGGGCTTTTCGCGTTACAGCTCCAGCGTCACCGTGACGGGAACGTGGTCGGACGGACGTTCCCAGCCCCGGGTTTCGCGGGTGACGTCCATGGCGCGGAAGGCTGGGCGCGAGATCGCCCGACACCCAGATATGGTCGAGCCTGCCGGCCCTTGTTGGCGGCGGCCCAATCGGGCGAGCGATAGCTCCACCACGAATAGATCTTCTCGGGCTCGGGCCGCAGATGGCGCATGGCGTCGATCCAGCCCGCCTCCTTGCGCAGCAATTCCAGCGACGAGGTCTCGACCGGCGTGTGGCTGACCACGTCGAGCAATTGCTTGTGGCTCCAGACGTCGTTTTCCAACGGCGCCACGTTGAGATCGCCGACCAGGATCGCCGGCGCGCCGGTGGGGTTGGAGCGGCCGCCCCAGGCCCGGATCTCGTCCATGAACTGCAGCTTGTGCCTGAATTTCTCGTTCAGGTCGGGATTGGGGATGTCGCCGCCGGCCGGCACATAGAAATTGTGGATCGTGATGCCCGACGCGCCCTTGGCTTCGGTGAGCGTCACGGTGATATGGCGCGCATCCGCCCGGCCGCACATCTCCATCACGCTGGTGGCCCGGAACGGATAGCGCGACAGGATCGCGACGCCGTTATAGCCCTTCTGGCCCATATGGACGACGAACGGATAGCCGAAGGATTGCAGCGCTTTCAGCGGAAACACATCGTTCGGACACTTGGTCTCCTGAAGGCACAGGACATCGGGCCGGTTCTGGCCGAGAAAGCGGCCGACCTGCTCGATGCGCAGGCGGACGGAATTGATGTTCCAGGTCGAGACGGTGAGTTTCACGGGAGGTCCTGTCGGCGGCGAGGGGCGACCGGCTACGACAGTTCGGCGCGCGAGGGAAGCGCCAGCGTCTTCTTCCCCGCCTAGCGGGGAGGACACTAAGCCGCCCTACCGGCTGCTGCCGGATCATTGGGCGCGTTGGGAATGCGGAACAGCGCCTGGTCGATGGGCTTGCCGCGATCGACCTTGTTGAGGCGTCAGCACGGTCTGGAAACCCTGCGGGTCGACGATCCGCCATTGCGTGAGGGTTCTTCATCTCGGGATCGAAATAGAGCGTGATGCGGGACGTGCCGCCGAGGGTGGACTTGTCCTCGAGATTGAGCCGCACGGAATTCGGCTCGTTCGAAATTCCCGTAATGGCGATATCGCCGCCGAGATTGACGCTTTCGCGCAGCAGGAACTTCAGCGGCGTCTGCTGGATGAAGTACATGTCCTGGGTCAGCAGCTTCTTGTCGCGCACCGCCACCGAGGTGCCGTCGGCGATCACTTCGAGCGTCGCGGGCGGATCGAATTCGAAGCGGAGCTTGCCGGGACGCTGGAGATAGAGCGTCCCGCCAAGGCGGCGTCCATCGCCGCCCACTTGCGTGAAATCCGCCGCAGCGTCGAAATGCCGGTGAAATAGGCATTGGCGCGATCGACGATCTCGCGGTTCGACAACTGCTGGGCCTTGGCGATCGCCACCGGGCCGGCGGCGGCCGTAACGATGGGTTTTGGCGCGATCATCGACCGGCGCGTTCGTCGGCCCTCGGGTCTTCACTCGGCCGGTTTGGGAAGGGCCACCGGCTTCAGCGAAGCCTCGCGCACGGGCCGCGGCGGCAGCGGGCGCCACAGGCCGGCTGCGCCTCCTCCATCTCACGCACCATCGCTGCCTCGAGAGCGCTTTCCGGAGGCCTCTACCGGCTCAGCGGCCAGCGCGGCGGCGGGTCGGAACGTGGCGGTGGGCAAGGGCGACGCCGAGAGGTTGAAGCCCTCGGCGATGGACGCGATGGTGGCGGGTGCGAGGGCGGTCTCGGGTGGCTGGAAAAGATCGGTCGGCGCGCCTTGCGCGCCAGCCGCGGACGTTCCCGCGCCCGCCAGGGCGAGAATGGTCGTGGCGGTGGCGAGGCTCGGCAGGCGCATTTCAAGAGGCTCTCCGGCAAGACTCGGAAGGGTGTGGGATCGGCGGCACTCTACCGCCTCATGTGGCTAATCGATGACCCGACGCCAAGGTTCCGAGGCGATCTGAATCTCGCGGGCACGCAAGTCCGCGCCTCAATCGTCGCGAATCCGCCGCTCTCGATGAGGATTTCGCGCTTCCCCGCATGGTTGGCGGCGCCGACGATGCCCTCCTTTTCCATCCGCTCCATCAGCGAGGCGGCGCGGTTGTAGCCGATCTGCAGGCGGCGCTGGATGTAGGAGGTCGAGGCCTTCTTGTCCCGCAGGATCACGGCGATCGCCTGATCGTAGAGATCGCCGGACGGGGCGCCGAAATCGCCCTGGTCGAACACCGCCGGATCCGACGCCGCCCTCGTCCTCTTCGGTCGTCACCGCGTCGAGATATTGCGGACGGGCCTGTCGCTTGAGATGCGCCACGACCTTCTCGACCTCCTCGTCGGAGCAGAACGGCCCGTGCACGCGGGTGATGCGCCCGCCGCCCGCCATGTAGAGCATGTCGCCCTGGCCGAGCAGCTGCTCGGCGCCCATCTCGCCGAGGATCGTGCGGCTGTCGATCTTCGAGGTGACCTGGAACGAGATGCGGGTCGGGAAATTCGCCTTGATGGTGCCGGTGATCACGTCGACCGAGGGACGCTGGGTCGCCAGCACCACATGGATGCCGGCGGCGCGGGCCATCTGGGCGAGACGCTGGATCGCGCCCTCGATCTCCTTGCCGGCGACCATCATCAGGTCGGCCATCTCGTCGACGATGACCACGATGTAGGGCAGCGGCTCGAGATCCATGATCTCGTCCTCGTAGACCGCCTGTCCGGTTTCCTTCTCGAACCCGGTCTGCACCGTGCGGGTGATGACCTCGCCCTTGGCCTTGGCCTCCGAGACGCGCACGTTGAAGCCGTCGATGCTGCGCACGCCGAGCTTCGACATCTTCTTGTAGCGGTCCTCCATCTCGCGCACCGCCCATTTGAGCGCCACCACGGCCTTCTTCGGGTCGGTGACGACCGGCGTCAGCAGGTGCGGGATGCCGTCATAGACCGACAATTCGAGCATCTTCGGATCGACCATGATGAGGCGGCATTCTTCCGGCTTCAGCCGGTAGAGCAGCGACAGGATCATGGTGTTGATGGCGACCGACTTGCCCGAGCCGGTGGTGCCGGCGACGAGCAGATGCGGCATGCGCGCGAGATCGGCGATCACCGGTTCGCCGCCGATCGTCTTGCCGAGGCAGAGCGCCAGCTTCTGCTTGGTGTTCTCGAAATCCTGGCTCGCCAGCAATTCGCGCAGGAAGACGGTTTCGCGCTTGTGGTTCGGCAACTCGATGCCGATGGCGTTGCGGCCCTGCACCACGGCGACGCGCGCCGAGATCGCGCTCATCGAGCGGGCGATGTCGTCCGCGAGCGAAATCACCCGCGAGGATTTGGTGCCCGGCGCGGGTTCGAGCTCGTAGAGCGTCACGACCGGACCCGGCCGCACATTGATGATCTCGCCCTTGACGCCGAAATCCTCCAGCGTGCCCTCCAGAAGGGCGGCGTTCTGCTCCAGCGCGTCGGCCGACACGATGGGGCCCTGCTGCTTCTTCGGCTCGGCGAGCAGCGTCAGGGCGGGAAGCTGGTAGAGGCCCTCGTCGAGGAGCGAAGGCTGCGCCTCGCGCGCCATGCGCTTGCCGGGCTTCGGGGCGACCGGCAGCGGGCGCGACCCGCGCGGCGGGCTGGTCGGGACGACCCTGGCCCTGCCGCGGCGGCACGCTTTCCATGTTGTCCCAGGGCTCGTCGTCCTCGTCGTGGAAGGGGCGGCATCCGGCGCCGGCCGCGCGCGGGGTGCGCCGGCATCGAGACGCGGTTCGCGTCGCGCGAAGCCCGCATCCGCCGCGACCGGCCGGCATGTCGGCGAAATCGTCCGGATCCCCGCCTCGGCGGGATTCGGCGAAGCGGCGCGCGGCGCCGCGCAGGCTCATGATCCCGTGCGCGAGAGCGCCCAGCGAAACGATACCCCAGCCCGGTTCGTCCGGCGTCAGGTCGTCGGCCTCGTCCCAATCGGCGATCTGCTTGGCCTTTCGCTCGGGGGCGACATTGTCATCGAAATCCTCCGCCACGTCGCGATGGGGCTCGTCCGACAGGCCAAGCCCGCAGGCGGCGCTCAGGCTGAGGATGGCGATGACGGCGAAGACGATGCCCAGAGCGGCGCCGGCCGAGCCGCTCGCCATGCCGGTGATGGCCCGCGCGGCGGCCAGAAGCGCATCGCCGACGACGCCGCCGAGGCCGCTCGGCAGGGGCCAGCGGTCGGTGGCCGGCATCGCGCTTGCAAGCGCGGTCGCGGCGCCCGCGCCGATGACCCACAGGGCGAGACGCAATTGGCGGCGGCCGAGTTCGCCGGACTTCATCAGCCGCCAGCCCCAGACCGCGAGCGGCAGCAGGGCCGCGATGGAGCCGAGGCCCAGGATCTGCATGGCGAGATCCGCCACGATGGCGCCCGGCCAGCCGAGGAGATTGCGGACGGGCGAATCGGTGGCGTTGTTGAGGCTGGGATCGTCCACCGACCACGTCGCCAGCGAGGCCGCCACGAGGCCCGCGATCGCCAGCAGCGCCAGCCCGATCAGCTCCTGCGCGCGGCGGGCCACGAAAGCCCGCAGGCCGCTGGCAAGACCTTCATAGGATGAGGAGGAACGGCGGGCGGTGCGCATGGAAGGACCAGACGGAATCGAGAATTCTGACCTCCAGCCTAGCCGCGCCGGGTTAAGGGTCCTTTAACCCTAAGAGCCATGCGTGGATATTGACGGGGACGCCGCTTCGCGGACCATGGTCCGGCGCCATGTCGGGCAGAGCCACCACGAGCGGTTGGAAGCGCACCCTCCTTGCGGCGTTGCTCGCCTATGCGCTGGTGGCACAAGGCGGCCTTCTGGCGCTCGCCGACGCGATGCACCTGGGAGCGGCGGAACTGCCACCGGCGGTTCTGTGCATCAAGGCGGATGACGGCGGATCGCCGCACCAGCCGGGCCAGACCGACCATGCCGCCGACCATAAAATGTGCTGCATCGCCGGTTGTTCGTCGCCCGCCGGCGCGGCAGGACCGTTGCCGGTCGCAGCATCGCTGACAGATCGTGTTTCCGCCGCGATGGAGTTGGGGGCGGCCCTGGCATCCGCCGATCGCGTCATCGCCCCCGCGCTCCCCCCGGTCGGTTCGCGCGCGCCGCCGCGCCTCGGTTGAGTTCCTCGATCTCTCGTTTCCCGATCAATCGACAAAGCCGGACTGCCATCATGAAATCATCCTTCGCCTCCGGCGCGCTCGTCGCGGCCGGGTTTTTCGCCCTGTCGCTGCCTGCTTTCGCCCATGTGTCGTTCGAGCCGCCGAGGCGCGGCAGAACGCCACCTACAAGGCCGTTCTGCGGATCCCCCATGGCTGCGCCGGAGAGCCGACGCTGAAGGTCAGCGTGCGCATCCCGGAGGGCGTCATCGACGTCAAGCCGATGCCGAAGGCCGGCTGGACCCTGGAGACCACGAAGGCCGCCTTTGCAAAACCCGTCATGCTGCACGGAAAGCCCGTCGCCGAGGGTGTGAGCCAGATCGTCTGGTCGGGTGCGCTCGCGGATGCGCATTTCGACGAGTTCGTCTTCCTGGCCCGGATCACCGACGCGGTGGCTGCCGGCTCCGACCTCGCCTTCCCGGTGGAACAGACCTGCGCCGGCGGCACCGAGGCCTGGACCGAGATCGCCGCGCCCGGGCAGGACGCTCACGCGCTGAAAAACCCCGCCCCGACCGTGAAGGTCGTGGCTGCCGCCTCCGCGCCGAAATCCTTCGCGGCGGGTACCATGACCATCGAGCAGCCCTGGTCCCGGGCGACGCCCGCCGGCGCGAAGGTCGGCGGCGGTTATCTGCGCGTCACCAATGCGGGCAAGGACTCGGATCGCCTCGTCGGCGGCACCTTCCCCCTCGCGGCGAAAGTCGAGCTGCATGAGATGTCCATGGCCGACAACGTGATGCGCATGAAGCAGGTGACCGGCGGCCTCGAGATCAAGCCCGGGGAGAGCGTGGAATTGCGGCCGGGCGGATACCACCTGATGTTCCTGGACCTGCGCGAGGGACTGAAGGACGGCCAATCGATCAAGGGCACGCTGATGTTCGAGAAGGCGGGCGCCGTCGAGGTCGAGTATCAGGTCCGCGCGATGGCGGGGGCGGGTGGCCCGGCCGCCCAGCCCCATCACTGACCGGCAGGAGTCGACAATGAAACTCAACCGATCCCTGCTGCTGCCGTTGAGCGTGTTCCTCGTCGCCGCGCTCACCCTGCTGGGCACGCTTCTCTACGTGATGCCGGAGCCGAAAAGCGGCGCCGCGCGCGTACCCATCGGCGGTCCGTTCGAACTCACCGATCAGACCGGCAAACGGCTGTCCAGCGAGAGCCTGAAGGGCAAGCCGAGCGCGGTGTTCTTCGGTTTCACCCATTGCCCGGAAGTCTGCCCGACGACGCTGTTCGATCTCACGCAGGATCTGGAAGCGATGGGCGCGGATGCGGAAAAACTCAACGTGGTGTTCATCACCGTCGATCCGGAACGCGACACGCCGGAACTGATGAAAACCTACCTGTCATCCTTCGATCCGCGCATCGTCGGCCTGACCGGAAGCGAGGCGGAGATCACCGCGGTCGCCAAGGAATACAAGGTCTATTTCAAGAAGGTGGCGACCGATTCCGGCTACACGATGGACCACACCGCCACGATCTTCCTGATGGACCGCAAGGGGGACTTCTTCGGTTCGTCGAATTTCCAGGAGGCGGAGCAGGTCCGCCGTGACAAGCTGAAACGGCTGGTGCGGGAGGGGTAAGGCGCTAGGCGTTCCCGTCGATCGCCATGAGCTTGCGGCGGACCTCTTCGAGACCCCGGGTGAGCGTCGACAATTCCTCCGCCATCGCGGCCTGCATGGCGGCGGCGGCGGTGGGGAATTCCTCGAGGACCCGTCGCATGAGGCTCGGCGAGACGCGCAACACCGTCGAGGGTTCGCGGGCCGTGGCGGTGGCCGGGCGCTCGATGCGGGTGAAGAGGGCCGAGCGGCCGATCACCGCGCCGGGCGCCGCGATGAAGGTGGCGGGCGAGCCGTCATCCTGCGCGTCGAGCGCGATGGCGCCCCGGGTCACCACATAGCCGCCGTCGGATTTGTCGCCCTTGCGGAACAGCATGTCGCCGGCGCGCAGCTGCCGGCTTTCCGCCGCGAAGGCGACAAGCCGCAGCGCATCCCGGTCGAGAAGGCTGAAGAGCGGTGCGGCGGACAGGATCGCGATGTCGTCGTCGAGAGCCATCTTATGGGATCAGCTTGTAACCGCCGGGTTCCGTCACAAGAATGGTCGCCTTGGAAGGATCGGATTCGATTTTCTGACGCAGGCGGTAGATATGCGTCTCGAGCGTGTGCGTGGTCACATTCGAATTGTAGCCCCACACCTCGGCGAGCAGGGTCTCGCGCCCGACGACGTTCTGACCCGGCCCGGTAGAGATAGCGCAGGATCGCGGTCTCCTTCTCGGTCAGCTTGAGCTTGGAACCCTTGTCGTTGGTGAGCAGCTTCGAGCCGGGACGGAACGTGTAGGGACCGATCTGGAAGACCGCGTCCTCGCTCGCCTCGTATTGGCGCAGCTGGGCGCGGATGCGGGCCAGCAGCACCGCGAACTTGAAGGGTTTGACCACGTAATCGTTGGCGCCCGCCTCCAGCCCCATGACGGTGTCGCTCTCGGAAGCTCTGGCCGGTGAGCATGATGATCGGGCTGCGGAAGCCGTCCCGGCGCATCTGCTTGACGGCGTCGCGTCCGTCCATGTCGGGCAGGCCCACATCCATGATGGCGAGATCGATCCGGTCGCCCTTGATGGCCTGCATGGCGCCCGGCGGCCGTGCTCGGCGGTGGCGATCTGAAATTCCTCGTAAAGTCCGAGCTGTTCGACGAGCGTGTCGCGCAGGTCCTGATCGTCGTCCACGACGAGGAGGCGGCTGGCATTCGACATCTCAGGCCTTTCGAGAGAAATTGACGCGCTCGCGTCCATGCGTCCGGGACCGATAGACTAGTCTTTCCCGGCTTGACAACAAGGGGATGGGGCGGCCCTTCCACTGCGATGATACGATCCTACGTCAACTCCGTCGCGGGTTTATCGCTCGCCGCTCGACCCCAAGCGAGGCCGGATTGCGGCCGGCGGCCTGCGTCATTCCGATGCGCGCTCGGCCGCGCGGGCACGCGCGCCGCAAGCGCGAGGGGGACGGCGGCACGCCGATCGGGCGCTTTGGCCTCATGCAGGCCTTCTACCGCGCCGGACCACATGACGCGGCCCCGCACCGGCCTCCGCTTGCGCCGCACGACCCCGCGCGACGGCTGGTCGGACGATCCGCGCGACCGGCGCTACAACCGCCTCGTCCCGCTCCCCTGCGCCACCAGCCACGAAAAGATGTGGCGGGACGATCATCTCTACGACGTGGTGATCGACATCGCGTGGAATCGCGGTCCGGTGGTGCGCGGCCGCGGCAGCGCCATCTTCCTGCATCTGGCGCGGCCGGAATTTTCGCCCACCGAAGGCTGCGTCGCCGTCGCGCCGGCCATGATCCGCCGGCTGCTGGAGCGGATCGGGCCGAAGACGCGGATCGAGATCGTCGGCTAGCGAACCTCTCCCATCACCGACGCATAGAATACCTCCGGCGCCTCGATCTCGCGCATTCTCACCCCTTCCACGAGAAGGAAGCGGGTGCCGATGGTCGCGACGAAGGTTCGGTCATGCGACACCACGAGGCAGGTCGCCCCGGAGACGAGGATCTCCGCTTCGAGCTGCTCGCGCCCGGAAATGTCCACATGGTTGGTGGGCTCGTCCATGAGGTAGAAATTCGGCTCCGTGAGCCGCAGACCGAGCAGACCCAGGCGTGCCTTTTCCCCCGGCGACAGGCGCGCGATGGGCAGCTTCTGCTTTTCGACGGAAAACCCGGCGCCGGCCAGCAGCGCGCGGCTGCGCTGGTCGCCGAGGCGGAAGGTCGACAGGATGAAATCATGCGCGGTCGCCTCGGCCGGAAGCTGCGACATCTCCTGATCGGTATAGCCCATGACCACCGAAGGGCTGATCCTGATCCCCGCTGCATCGTTTCCGGCACCTGTCGCCTGCCGGAGCAGCCGGATGAGTTGCGATTTTCCGACACCATTGCGCCCCAGGACGACGATGCGCTCGCCCTGCGCCACCTCGAGCCTGTCGATGGCAAAGAGTTTTTCGCCGTCGGGCTTGCGCACGATGACGTTGTTCAGCGCCACCAGAACCCGCGCATGCGTGCCGCGACTGACGAGCTTGATCTCGCCCGATCGTTCCTGATGCGCGGCGCGCAAGGTCTGTTCGATCGTCTCCGCGCGGCCGCCGAGTTGCTTGGCTTTCCGAAGCAGCAGGTCGCTGCCGCTGTTGATGCCGATATTCTTCAATTCGCCCGCGTTCTGCCGCAGCCTTTTCGCTTCCCGGCGCTCCTTGTCGAAGCGATTTGCCTGCGCATCGTCATGCTCCGCGAGAAGCGCGCGGGCCGCACGGTAGGGATGGTCGAACAACATCGATTCTTCGGGCCGCAGAAAGAGCGTGCGCGTGGTGGTGGCGTCGAGAAAATCCCGGTCGTGACTGGCGATAACGATAGGGACCTTCTGGCCCGCCGCCGCGATCCAGCGTTCGAGCTGGAACAGCCGCGCGAGATCGAGATGGTTGGTGGGCTCGTCGAGCAGAAGCGCGTCGGGTTCCGCGATCCACGCGCGAGCGATCAGCGCCAGCCGCTGCCAGCCGCCACTGAGCCTGCGCAGCGGGTTGCGTTCGGAAATCGTCGGGCGTTTCGAATTCATCCAGCACCATGTCGACGCGCCAATCGCCGCCATCGCGCTCAAATGCCGGCAATCCGTCGAGGACGGCCTCATGCATCGTCCGATCGAGCAAGGCTGCAGGCACATCCTGCTCGACGAGGCCGACACGCATTCCGCGCGCGCGAACGATATCGCCATAGGTCGGCTCATTGGTTCCTGAGAGACATCGCAGCAGGGTCGATTTTCCCGCACCGTTGCGGGCGACGATCGCGAGCCGGTCGCGCTCGCCGATGACGAGGTTGAGGTCCTGAAAGAGGGGAGTCTGCGACAGGAACGTAACGTTGCGGAGGCTGATGGTGGCCATGTGTCTTCTCTGGAAGGCGCGTCGGGCCCTGGAGGCTGAGATCGCGCAAGGTCGTGAACGTCGTTCGGGCGCGGCGATCCGTTTTCAGGAATCGCGGCGCGGCAAGCCGTTCAGAGCTGACCAGACAAGATGAAGGACGCGGAAGACGCGTCAGATCCGGATGGACTTCAGGTTCTGGACCGGCCCTGCAACTCGCTGCTGCAGGGCATGCCAGGGGCCGAACATGCGAAGATGGTGTCGCTCACACATGCAGCCCTCCTGTGGTTGGTGTGGATCGACCGGGAACTTAGCGGTGTCGGGGATCGAGCGCAACTTGAAGCTGCTGTCGATGGACGGGCAGCCGGTATCTGTTATGATGCAACGAAGCAAAATCACGCCGTGACGCCCGATGAAGCTTTCTCTCGCCGCCCGTATCCGCGTCGCCGTCGCGGTGGCGTCGATCCTCGCGCCCCTGTCGGCCTCAGGCAAAGCACCGACAGGATGGAGAGATCTGACGCCCGAAGAAGAGCGGCTACGCGTGGCGGACACCGCGCCGGATTCCATCGATCCTGCGGCGATTGAGGCCGATTTCGACGGGGACGGCGCGAAAGATCGGGCGGCAATCCTGGTCCGACTCGCGGATGGGGCGAGGGGCGTGGTCGTGGCGCTCAAGAATCGCGTTGTGGTGCTGGCTTTCTCCGGCAGCGATCGTAGCGGAATCGATCCGGATGCCGAGGACCTCACCCTGGCGACAGGCGGCCTTGGCGTTGCCAAACCTGGCCTTTGGGCACCGAATTGTTTCGACGATGATTGCAAGGCCGCGAGGCGTTCGGTTCGGCTGAAGTCGACGGGCCTCATCGTCATCGATGAGACAATCACCTTGCTCTACTACTGGAACCCGAAAACGGGACGCTTCGCCCGCATGCTCATGGTTCATTGACTGTCCGAGACATCACCCTTTCGTCGCCCGCATCCCGAAAATCGCACTTCCCACCCGCACATGCGTCGCCCCGAGCTGGATCGCCGGGTCGTAATCGGCGCTCATGCCCATGGAGAGGGTTTTCAGGTCGTGCTTCGCCGCCATGGCGTTCAAGAGTGCGAAATGCGGGCGAGGGCGGGTCTTCGGCGGGCGGGATGCACATCAGGCCCTCGATGGTCAGGCCGAAGTGACCGGCACCGGTCGAGAAACCCGTCGAGCTCCGACGGCATCACGCCGCCCTTCTGCGGCTCCTCGCCGGTATTCACCTGCACCAGCAGGCGCGGAGCCTTGCCCTGCTTGGCGATTTCCTTCGCCAAAGCCTCGGCGAGGGAGGGCCGGTCGAGGGTTTCGATGACGTCGAAGAGCGCGACGGCCTCCCTGGCCTTGTTGGATTGCAGGGGGCCGATGAGGTGCAGCTCCACATCCGGATAACGCTGGCGCAAGCGCCGGCCATTTGGCGTTCGCCTCCTGCACGTAGTTCTCGCCGAACACCCGCTGGCCCGCCGCCAAGACCGGCTCGATCTCCTGCGGCGGAAACAGCTTCGAGACCGCCACCAGGGTGATCGAGGCCGGATCGCGTTCGTAATCGGAGGCCGCGCGGGAGATGCCGGCCCGCACCTCTTTCAGCGCCGCGACGGAATCGTGTTCGGTCATGGGAATTCGCCTGCCTCTCGCCATGCGGTTGAAATCGTCAGGGCTCCCGTGCGCGCGGGGGCGTTGACCGCGCGGGAGAGCTGTGTCCTAGATCACGATGATTTGTGACCGTTTCGGTCTCAGATCATAAAACGTGATCGATTCCAATAACCTGAGCATGATGTCGGCCGAAATCCGCGTTGCACTTTTCGGCATCATGTTCTAGTCCGCCCACACCCGGTGGCGCAACGCCGCCGCCCCTACGCTATGACGGATGTGTAACGAAAAATGAGGCCCGAGCGCTACAACGCCAAGGAAGCCGAGCTGAAATGGCGCAAGGTCTGGAACGACCGCGATCTCTTCAAGACCGACAACGCCGATCCGCGCCCGAAATATTACGTGCTGGAGATGTTCCCGTATCCGTCCGGGCGCATCCATATGGGGCACGTGCGCAACTACACCATGGGCGACGTGGTGGCGCGCTACAAGCGCGCGCGCGGCTTCAGCGTGCTGCACCCGATGGGCTGGGACGCCTTCGGCATGCCGGCCGAAAACGCCGCCATGCAGAACAAGGTGCATCCGAAAGAATGGACCTACGCCAACATCGCCACCATGCGGGCGCAGCTCAAATCCATGGGCCTCGCCATCGACTGGAGCCGTGAGATCGCCACCTGCGATCCGAGCTATTACCGCCACCAGCAGCGCATGTTCATCGACTTTCTGGCCGCGGGCCTCGTCGACCGCAAGACCGCCAAGGTCAATTGGGATCCGGTCGACCACACGGTGCTGGCGAACGAACAGGTGATCGACGGCCGCGGCTGGCGTTCCGGCGCGCTCGTCGAGCAGCGCGAGCTGACGCAGTGGTTTTTGAAGATCACCGATTACGCGCAGGACCTTCACGACGCGCTGGACACCCTCGATCGCTGGCCCGAAAAAGTGCGCCTGATGCAGCGCAACTGGATCGGCCGCTCGGAGGGCCTGCTGGTGCGCTTCGCACTCGACCCCAACACCACCCCCGGTGGCGAGGACGAGGTCGAGATCTACACCACGCGTCCCGACACGCTGTTCGGCGCCAAGTTCGTCGCCGTCGCGCCGGACCACCCCCTCGCCCGGGCCGCGGCCGAGAACAACCCCGAGCTTCAGGCCTTCATCGAGACGGCCAAGCGCACCGGCACCGCGCAGGAGGCCATCGACAAGGCCGAGAAACTCGGCTTCGACACCGGCATCCGGGCCGTCCATCCCCTCGACCCGGCCTGGTCGCTGCCCGTGTACGTGGCGAATTTCGTCCTGATGGAATACGGCACCGGCGCCATCTTCGGCTGCCCGGCCCATGACCAGCGCGACCTCGATTTCGTCAACAAATACGGCCTCGGCAACATCCCCGTGGTGTGCCCGCCCGACGCGGACCCGGCGACTTTCGTCATCACCGATACGGCCTATGACGGCGACGGCCGGATGATCAATTCGCGCTTTCTCGACGGCAAAACCATCGCGGACGCCAAGGAAGAAGTCGCGCGCATTCTCGAAAATCAAAGCCGCCGCAACCGCCCGGTGGCCGAGCGCAAGGTCAATTTCCGCCTCCGCGACTGGGGCATCTCGCGCCAGCGCTATTGGGGCTGCCCGATTCCCATCGTCCATTGCGAGGATTGCGGCATCGTGCCGGTGCCCAAGGAGCAGCTTCCCGTGGTGCTGCCGGAGGACGTGTCCTTCGACGTGCCCGGCAACCCGCTCGATCGGCACCCGACCTGGAAGCATGTGGATTGCCCGCAATGCGGCAAGGCGGCCCGGCGCGAAACCGACACCATGGACACCTTCGTCGATTCGTCCTGGTATTTCGCCCGCTTTACCGACCCGACCCTGACCGACCGCCCGACGGACCGCGCCGTTGTCGATTCCTGGCTGCCGGTCGACCAGTATATCGGCGGCATCGAGCACGCAATTCTGCACCTGCTCTATTCGCGCTTCTTTACCCGCGCCATGAAGAAGACCGGCCATGCGGGCATCGACGAACCCTTCGCGGGGTTGTTCACGCAAGGCATGGTGGTGCACGAAACCTACAAGGATGCGGCCGGCGGCTGGGTTCTGCCGAGCGACGTGCGCTTCGAACAGGACGGGAGCGCCCGCAAGGCGCTGCACGTGACGACGGGCGCGCCGATCGAGATCGGCTCCATCGAGAAGATGTCGAAGTCGAAGAAGAATACGGTCGATCCCGACGAGATCATTGCCTCCTACGGCGCCGACACCGCGCGCTGGTTCATGCTGTCGGATTCCCCGCCCGAGCGCGACGTGATCTGGACCGAGGAAGGCGTGCAGGGCGCGGGCCGCTTCGTACAGCGCGTGTGGCGCCTGATCTCGGAACTCGCGGACCGCACCGCCGACGGCGCTGATAGGCCCGGCGACGGCCCTGTGGCGCTCGCTGTCCGCAAGGCTGCCCACAAGGCGCTGGCGGCTGTCAGCGACGACGTGGAGCGGCTGCGGTTCAACCGCTGCGTGGCGCATCTCTATGAACTCGCCAACAGCCTGCAGGATCTGCTGGGTCAGGCCAAGACCTCCCAGGAATCCGGGCTCAGTGGCGCCTTCCGCGAGGCCGGGCGGATTTTCGTGCAGCTCCTGGCCCCCATGATGCCGCATCTGGCGGAGGAAAGCTGGCAGGCGCTCGGTCAGGCGGGCCTCGTCGCCGACACGCCGTGGCCGGAGCTCGATCCTTCGATGCTGGTCGAGGACCAGATCACCCTGCCGGTCCAGGTCAACGGCAAGAAGCGCGCCGACGTCACGGTGGCGCGCGAAGCCGACCAGGCGACGATCGAGGCCGCCGTGCTGGCACTCGACGGCGTCCAGCGGGCTCTCGAGGGCAAGGCGCCCCGGAAAATCATTGTCGTTCCACAGAGGATCGTGAATGTCGTTGCTTAACCTCCCCCACCTCCGCAGCGGCCTTCGCGTGGCGGCCATCGTGGGCATCGCGCTCGGGCTGTCGGCGTGCCTGCGGCCGCTCCACGGACCCACGGTCTCGGGCGCTTCGCTCCAGAATGTGCTCGCCTCCATCGATATTCCGGACAAGGAATGGCCGGATTCGCAGGCGGTCGTGGGTCATTACCTTCGCAGCGAGCTGATCTACGCCTTCAACGGCTCGGGGTCGGACACGCCGAAGAAGTACAACCTCAAGCTGGCGCTGACCGAGCGCCTGAGCACGCCCATCGTCAATTCGGTCTCGGGTCGCGCCCAATCCGCGACGCTCATCGGCAACCTGAAATACACGCTGACGAGCCTCGACGGAAAGACCGTCGTGACGACCGGCACCGCTACCGGGCAGGCGACTTATGACCGTTTCAACCAGCGGTTTGCCACCGTTCGGGCGGCGCGCGACGCGGAAATCCGCCTCGCCAAGACCCTGGCCGAGCAGGTCAAGACCCGCATCGCCGCGACCCTGTCGCAGATGTAGTCCGGATGGTCGCGGTCAAAGCCGGTGACGTGGATGGCGTGCTGCGGCGCGCCGATCCGCGCATCGGCGTCTATCTCGTCTACGGCCCCGATACCGGCCTTGTGAACGAGCGCGCGAGGGCGCTGGCCGAGCGCGGGGTGGACGACCCCGCCGACCCGTTCCAGCTCATCCGCCTCGATGGCGACGACATCGCGGCGGACCCCGGACGGCTCGCCGACGAGGCCGGCACCATGGGCCTGTTCGGCGGCAGGCGGGCGCTCTGGATCCGCTCGACCTCCCGCAACATCGCGCCCGCGGTCGATGCCGTGTTGAAGTCCGACCTGCAGGACACGACCATCGTGATCGAGGCGGGCGACCTCGCCAAATCCTCGCCCTTGCGCAACCTTTGCGAGAAGTCCCAGCGCGCGCTGGCCCTGCCCTGCTACGCGGATAGCGGCCGCGATCTCGGCTCGGTGGTGGACGAGGCCATCAAGACCGGCGGCTTTTCGGTGTCCCGCGAGGCCCGCGCGGCAATCCTGGCGTCGCTTGGCGGCGACCGGCTTGCGACCCGTGGGGAGCTTGCGAAGCTGATGCTCTATGCGCACGGCCAACGCGAAATCACCCTCGCGGATGTGGACGCCATCATGAGCGACGTCTCGAGTCTCGCCATGGATGCGGTGGTGGATGCGGCCTTCGCGGGCATGGGCTCGGAGCTCGAAATCGGCTCGCGTCGCCTGGCGGCCGAGGGAATACACGCCTCAGTTGTCCTGGGCGCGGCCTTGCGCCACGCCATGATGCTGCTCTCGGCCCGTCAGTCCGTAGAAGAGGGGCGAAGCGTCGCGAGCGTCATGGAGACGATGCGCGGCCTGCATTTCCGGCGAAAGCCGCTGGTCGAACGCCAGCTCCAGCGCTGGGACGTCGCCGGATTGAAGGACGCCATCGCGTCGATCCAGACCGGCATCCTGCAAACCCGCCGGCTCGCCACCCTCGCCGACGTCACCGCCGCCAAGACGCTTCTCGATCTGGCCCGCGCCGCGCGGCGGTAAATGATTGCTTGGGTCTAAAACACGAGCGGCTTGGCGAGCTTGTCGAACAGAGGGGTGCGCCAACTCTCATAATCCGACCCGTCCGGCTCGTCGTGCAACGAGCCAAGAAAAGCTTCAAAGGACGCGGCCTGGTACCAAATCCGGTCATTGTCGTCGGTGCCCCAAATATTCGTGCTGTGACACCAACAAAAAAGATGTCCGTAATCCGCCGGACGAAGCGACAGGAGAACTTCAATGCCCCCGGGTCGCAGCCGATGAAAAGCATCTCGGGCGGGGTGCCTTTGCCATACATATCCCCGCGCGTATAAGTTTCGACTTTCGTCCACGAATAGAACGGGTCGATGAAGGTGGTGAACTCGCCTTGAGAATCAGGTCGTCCCATGCTGCAATGAAAAAGCCGCGGATAAACGCGGCCGCCATTGAACCTGAGCATAAATCGGCGATACCCATCCGGAAGAGAAAGCCCTGTGCTTTCCTCCCAGCGCGCAATGTCATGATTAGGGTCTTTGACGAACGCCCAGTCGCGCTCGCCCTCGTTCCAGCGCTCGGTCAAGGGTGCTATCAAGCGCCGGACATCCATGCACTTCCCTCGCCCGACCTATTGCGGGTTGAGCCTGCGGCAGAGGCCGTCGAGCTGCTCCAGGGTCTTGTAGCGAATGCGCAATTCGCCGCCCTGGCCCTTATGGGCGATCTCGACATTGAGGCCGAGCACGTCCTGCAAGGCGCGTTCCAGGGCCCGGGTATCCGGGTCCTTGCCGGGCTTGAAGGCCGACTTGGTCTCGAGGTTCTTCGGGATGGTCTGGTCGGCTTGGGCGATCTCCTCGACCTGCCGGACGCTCATGCCTTGGTCGACGATGCGGCGCGCCACCCCGTGCGGATCGCTGACCGAGAGCAGCGCGCGGCCGTGGCCGGCGGTGATCTGGCGGTTGACCAGCAAGGCTTTCACGGATTCCGGCAGATCCGACAGCCGCATCATGTTGGCGATGTGGCTCCGGCTCTTGCCGATGATCTTCGCGAGATTTTCCTGCGTGTAGGAGAATTCCGCCATCAGCCGCGAATAGCCCTGCGCCTCCTCGATGGGATTGAGGTCGGCGCGCTGGACGTTTTCCAGAATGGCGTATTCGAGCGACGTCTTGTCGTCGATCTCCACAACCACGACGGGTACGTCGTGGAGACCCGCATTCTGGGCCGCCCGCCAGCGACGCTCGCCGGCCACGATTTCGAACGCGTCGGACTTGTTCGGCACGGGCCGCACCACGATGGGCTGGATGATGCCGCGATCGCAAATCGACTGGGATAATTCCAGCAGCTCGCTCTCTTCGAAATATTTGCGCGGGTTGCGCGGATTCGGGCGCAGAAACTCGACGGGAACGCGGCGCTGACCGCGCCCGCGCTCCACCACCGACATCTCGTCTCCGACCTCGCCAATGAGGGCTGCCAATCCTCGGCCCAGGCGGGGCTTCGCGTCTTCTGCCATTGAGTTTCTCAGATCTGGTTCAAGCGGCGCGAAGCGCGCGCTCGCGTTGGATGATTTCGGAAGCGAGTCGAAGATAGGCCTGCGAACCGGCGCATTTGAGGTCGTAGAGCAGAACCGGTTTACCGTGGGACGGCGCCTCGGACACCCGGACGTTCCGGGGGATCATCGTCTCGTAGACCTTGCTGCCCATAAACTGGCGGACATCGGCCACCACCTGCCCCGACAGATTGTTTCGCGGGTCGAACATGGTGAGCACGACGCCATGGATGGTGAGATCGGGGTTGAGGGCCGACCGGACCTGCTCGACCGTCTTCAGCAACTGGCTGAGCCCTTCCAGAGCGAAGAATTCGCATTGGAGGGGTACCAGAACGGCATCAGCTGCGGTCAAGGCATTGATGGTCAAAAGATTGAGCGAAGGGGGGCAGTCAATCAGTATATAGGTAAAGGGATCACTTACCTCTGAGGTCATGAGAGCCGAAATGGCTTTCTTGAGACGCTGAACCCGGTCGCGCTCTCCGGAAATCTCGAGCTCGACCCCGAGAAGGTCCAAGGTCGACGGCGCCACGAAAAGGCGCGGCACGACCGTGGCGGTGATGGCGCTTTCCAGCGACGCTTCGCCGGTCAGCACGTGGTAGGTCGAGACTGGCCGGTTCTTGCGGTCAAGGCCTAGTCCGGTGGAGGCGTTGCCCTGCGGGTCGAGATCCAGAATCAGGACCTTTTCGCCGATGGCGGCGAGCGCCGTGCCCAGATTGATGGCCGTCGTGGTCTTTCCCACCCCGCCCTTCTGGTTGGCGAGCACCAGCGTGCGCGGCAGGGCCGGGCGCGCTCCGGCAGGAGATTCGCTGCGTTCGGTGGTCATGACACTCTCTCGATGGAGGTTATGCGGAGAATCCTGGCGTCGGAATCAGTCTGGCTCGGAAGGATCTCCGTGCCTAGCTTCCACGATCGCGCCGCCTCGGTCAATTCCGCATCCACGTCCCGGCCCTTGGGGAACAGGCCAATTGTCCCCGCTTTCAACAGGGGCTCGGTCCATTCCAGGAGCTTGGTTAAGGACGCGAGTGCCCTCGCCGACACCACGTCGACCTTGCCGACAAATTGCGGGATGATTGCTTCAAGCCTGGCTTCGTGGACACGCGCATTGGCCTCGGTGAGCCGCGCGACGTGCCGCAGGAAGGCGCATTTTCGCGAGTTGCTCTCGACGAGATCGACTTGGAGGTCTCGTTCGCGGCCCGCGATGGCCAGTACGAGACCGGGAAAACCGGCGCCGGAACCGAGATCGAGCCAGCTTTTAGCGTCGGGAGCGGCGTTCAAAAGCTGGAGCGAATCGACAATGTGGCGGTTCCAGATGTCGTCCAACGTCCCGGGGCCAACCAGATTCTTGATCGCCTGCCAGCGCCGCAATTCGCTTTCGAGCAGCCGCAGGCGCTCGGCTGTTTCACGTGAAACATTCTGTAACGGCGCAAGCGACCCGCTCATGAGAGATCCGCCGCAGGAGCGCGACCCGTACCGTCGCGCTTCGCAAAAGCGGCGAGCAGCGTCAGCGCGGCGGGCGTCACTCCCTCGATGCGGGCTGCCTGCCCCAGCGTCGCGGGGCGAACACGGTCGAGCTTGGCCCGGATCTCGTTCGAAATTCCCGGCAGGTTGGTGAAATCGATGGCCTCCAGAACGACGCTCTCGTCGCGTCGGAAAGCCGCGATATCGGCGCGCTGCCGGTCGAGATAGACCGCATAGGTCGCGTCGGTTTCCAGGCGATCCTTGATGGCACGGCGCCGTGTCGGCGAGGTCGGGCCAGGGCCGTTCCAAATCGCGACCACGAGATCGTCGGATAGGACAGGAGCTGGTAGGCGCTGCGCCGGACGCCGTCCTGGTTGATCTCCAGGCCGTGCTTGGCGGCCTCCTTCGGGGTAATCGCCAACGACCGGAGCGTTGCCTCGGCCTCTTTGATCCGCTGTTGTGAGAGCGAGAAGTGACGTTCCCTCTTAGAGCCAACGCATCCGATCGCGAGGCCCTTGGGCGTCAAACGCTCATCCGCGTTATCCACCCGGAGGCTGAGGCGATATTCAGAGCGCGACGTGAACATCCGGTAGGGCTCGCTCACGCCCCGTGTCACGAGGTCGTCGACCAGCACGCCCATATAGGATTCGGCGCGGTCGAGAACGATGCCGGCTTGTCCTCCCGCGAAACGCGCGGCGTTGAGGCCGGCCAGCAATCCCTGCGCCGCCGCCTCTTCATAGCCGGTCGTCCCGTTGATCTGGCCTGCCAGGAACAGACCTCTCACGGCCTTCGTTTCGAGGGTGGGTGTCAGGTTCCGGGGATCGACGAAATCATACTCGATCGCATAGCCGGGCTGGATCATCCGGACCCGTTCGAGGCCCGGAATATGGGTCAACAGACCCAACTGCACGTCTTCCGGCAGCGACGTGGAGATGCCATTCGGATAGACGGTGATATCGTCCAGGCCCTCGGGCTCGAGAAAGATCTGGTGGCTTTCGCGATCGCCGAAGCGGACCACCTTATCCTCGATGGACGGGCAATAGCGCGGGCCGAGGCTCTGGATGTCGCCGGAATACATGGGCGCCCGGTGAAGATTCTGGCGGATCAGATCGTGCCCGGCCGCGTTCGTCCGGGTGATGCCGCATTCGATCTGCGGCACCGTGATACGATCCGTCAGGCTGGAGAACGGTACGGGCTCGTCATCGGCGGCCTGCTTGTCGACGCCCGCCCAATCGATGGTGCGCCCGTCGAGGCGGGGAGGGGTCCCGGTCTTGAGCCGTCCCAGGGTGAAGCCAAGCCGGGCGAAGGTCTTGGGCAGACCGAGCGACGGATTCTCCCCCATACGCCCGGCCGGAATCTTGCGCTCACCGATATGGATAAGTCCCGAGAGAAAAGTCCCGGTGGTGAGGATCAACGCGCCGGTTTCCAAATGCCGACCGTCGGCGAGCACCAAGGCCGTCACGCGGCCGTCGGACGCGAGGAAATCCGACGCTTCGCCCTCGACAATAGTCAGGTTTTCGGTGGCCCCTAACTCGGCCTGCATGGCGCGCGCGTAGAGCTTGCGGTCGGCCTGCGTACGGGGACCCCGAACCGCCGGCCCTTTTCGTCGATTGAGAAGGCGGAACTGGATGCCGGAAGCGTCGGCGATCCGCCCCATCACGCCATCGAGGGCGTCGATCTCGCGAACCAGATGGCCCTTCCCCAATCCGCCAATCGCCGGGTTGCAGGACATGATGCCGATGGTCGCCGCCTTGTGGGTGACAAGGGCCGTGCGTGCCCCAAGCCGCGCGGAAGCCGCGGCGGCCTCTGCGCCGGCATGCCCGCCTCCCACAACGATAACGTCAAATCTCATCATGCGTGACTCTCCGAGAGGGGGATACGCGGTCGCTTCCCGCAGGTCAAAGGACAAAATGTTTCACGTGAAACATCCCAGCCGTGCGCAGGTTTTCCACCGCTCGCCCACAGGTTCTCGACTCCTTGTCGACTCTCCACGCACAGGCTTGGGGGCCCCATCTTGTCATCCAAAACAAGTCATTTCCCAATGCAGAAACTGGAAAACAGCCTGTCCAGCACGTCCTCCACATCAACTCGCCCCGTGACCCGCCCCAGCGCCCGCGCGGCCAGACGGGTCTCCTCGGCGGCGAGTTCGACCGGCCCCTGCCGTCGCAGAATTTCGATCGCGTTGGTTAAGCAATGGTTAGCATCCTGCAGAGCGAGCCGATGGCGCTCGCGGGTGAGCAGCGCGTCCGAACCCCCGTCCAGCAAGCCCATGGCCTCTCCTTCGAGGCGCTGAATGAGATCGGGAATGCCTTCGCCGGTCGCCGCCGACACGACGAGATCGCAATCATGACGGACCCGATTCAAATCGCCCTTGGTTCCGACCCGCAGAAGCAAGCGCCCAGGGGGCGGCTTGACCGCGTTCTCGTCTCCAGGCGCAACGAGCCACAGAACGATATCGGCGTCCCGCGCCCGCGCCTCCGCCCGCGCCACGCCCTCCCGCTCGATCAGGTCGCTGCTCTCCCGCAGACCCGCCGTGTCGACGATCGTCACCGGCAGACCACCAAGATCACACCGAACCTCGATGACATCCCGCGTCGTGCCGGCAACGGGCGACACGATGGCTACATCCCGCTGGGCGAGGGCGTTGAGCAGGGTCGATTTGCCCGCGTTGGGCGCGCCGGCCAGAACCACCATCAGACCCTCGCGCAGCCGCTCGCCGCTGCGATTGGCGAGGGTCCGGCCGATGGCCCCGGCCAGAGCTTCGAGGCGACGAACGATATCGGCTTCCAATGCCTCCGGAACATCGCCCTCGTCAGAGAAGTCGAGGCTCGCTTCCAGCCTGGCGAGTGCCTGCAACACATCCTCGCGCCATTGCTCGGCGGCATTTCCCAAGCGGCCTTCGAGTTGCAGAAACGCCTGGCGTCGTTGCGCCTCGGTCTCGGCGTCGATGAGATCCGCGAGACCCTCGACCCGGCTGAGGTCCATGCGTCCATTGAGAAAGGCCCGGCGGGTGAATTCGCCGGCCTCGGCCGACCGGCAATGGGGGAGGGCGCCGAGGCAGCGCAAGATGGCCGCCCGCGAGGCAAGCCCGCCATGGATGTGAAGCTCGGCCTGATCCTCGCCGGTGAAGCTGGCAGGCCCCGGCATCCACGCCACCAGGGCCTGATCGAGGGGCTCGCCGCTGGCCGGATCCCGCAGCATCCGCAGCGCCAGACGACGTGGCGGCGGCAGCGCGCCGGCAATCGTTTCGACCATGAATCGACTTTGCGGCCCGCTGATCCGGATCACGCATACGGCAGCGCGGCCAAATCCCGAGGCGGGAGCAAAGATGGTATCGTCGGATCGCATGTCTTGAACCTTCAAAATCCACACCGGCGCTGAACCAGCCGGGCGACGAAGCTTTAAACCTGTGGCAGCACCCCGTTCGGCCTCGCATGAAGCCGACATCCAACCGGAAGCAGCATCATGAACCGCCTCCAAGAGGCAAGCTCGCCCTACCTGCTCCAGCACCGCCACAACCCTGTCGATTGGTGGGAATGGGGCGAAGAGGCGCTTGCACAGGCCCGACGCCTCGATCGGCCGGTGCTGATCTCCATCGGCTACGCGGCCTGTCATTGGTGCCACGTGATGGCCCATGAGAGCTTCGAAGATCCGGAGGTCGCGGAGGTCATGAACGCGCTCTTCGTCAATATCAAGGTCGACCGGGAAGAACGGCCCGATGTGGATCAGGTCTATATGAGCGCGCTTCACGCGCTCGGTGAGCAGGGCGGCTGGCCGCTGACGATGTTCCTCACCCCCCAGGGCGAGCCGTTCTGGGGCGGAACCTACTTTCCGAAGGAGCCGCGCTTCGGCCGGCCCGGCTTCATTGCGGTCTTGCGGGAGATCGCCCGCATCCACGGGGAAGAGCCGGACCGCGTCCACAAAAACGCCCGCGCGCTGAAGGCGCATCTGTTGCAAACCTCCGAGCCTGACGGAAGCGCGCTGACCGGGACCGAACTCGACGATCTGGCGGAGCGGCTGTCGGGAATCCTCGATCCGGTCAATGGCGGGCTTCCCGGCGCGCCGAAATTTCCGAACCCGCCGATCCTCGAATGCGTCTTCCGGCACGCCAGACGGAGCCGCGATTCCACCGCCCGCGACCGGTTTCTGCTGGCGATGGAGCGGATGGCGCTCGGCGGCATTCACGACCATATCGGCGGCGGCTTTGCGCGCTACGCGGTCGACGAGCGCTGGCTCGTGCCGCATTTCGAGAAGATGCTGTACGACAACGCGCAGCTCCTCGAACTCTACGCCCTGGCCTACGCGGAGAGCCGGCGGCCCCTGTTCCGCAATGCCGCGGACGGGATCGTCCGGTGGCTGATGCGGGAGATGACCACGCCCGAAGGCGCCTTCGCCGCGAGCCTCGATGCCGATTCGGAAGGGGTCGAGGGCAAGTTCTATGTGTGGAGCCTCGACGAGGTCCGCGAGGTGCTAGGAGCCGACGCGACGCTCTTCGCCGCCACCTACGACATCACCCAGCACGGCAACTGGGAAGAGACGAACATCCCCAACCTGTTGATCACCGGCGAGATCCCCGCCGAGCTCGACGCCCGGCTCGCTCCCTTGCGCGACAAGCTTCTGGCCCGCCGGGCCCTGCGCATCCGGCCTGGCCTCGACGACAAGGTGCTGGCGGATTGGAACGGATTGATGATCGCCGCCATGATCCGGGCCGCTGCGCTCCTCGATCGTCCGGATTGGATCGGCCCTGCCACCAACGCCTATCGTTTCATTGCCGAATCGATGGACCGGGAGGGTCGGCTCGGACATTCCTGGCGTGGGGGCGCGTTGATCTTTCCGGGTTTCGCCCTCGACCACGCCGCGATGATGCGCGCGGCCCTGGCGCTCTTCGAGACCACGGGACAGCAGCGATACCTGAGCGATGCGCGACGATGGGGCGAAACGCTCGGGCGGGATTTCACAGTTCACGAAACCGGCACGCTCGCCATGACGTCGGCCGAGGCCGATCCGCTCGTGGTCCGGCCCCAGCCGGTCAACGACGATGCGGTCCCCAACGCCAACGGGGTCTTCGCCGAAGCCCTGGTAAGGCTGGCGCAGATCACCGGGGAGGACGGCGACCGCAAGAACGCCGAAGCGATGCTCGCGACCCTCACGGCTATCGCGCGGACGAACCCCTTCGGCCACACGTCGATCCTCAACGCCCTCGACCTGCATCTGCGCGGCCTGACCATCGTGATTTCGGGGGAGGCCACGGATACGCTGCGCGAGGTCGCCATGCGGGTGCCCTATACGGACCGGACGGTCGTGACGGTCCGTCCCGGCGACCTCCTCGCCTCCGGACACCCGGCTCATGGGGCGGCAATGGGCGACCGGCCGCAGGCGCTGGTCTGCGCGGGCATGCGCTGTTCGCTGCCGGCCTACGATGCGGCGGATCTGGAGATGCGGGTGCGGGAGATGCTTGGCGGCTCGGGGGGCTGACGGCTGGATCAAATTCCGTCATGGCCAGGCTTGACCCGGCCACCCAAGTCTATCTGGCGGCGGCATGGAAGAAGGTGTGGGTGCCGGGGTCGAGCCCGGGCATGACGGCGTGGGATGGATGTCCAACCGCGCCATCGACCCCGGACAAAAAAATGCCCGGGAATTTATCCCGGGCATGTGACAGAATATGACGGTCTGTTGGACTCAGGTATTCATCGAATTCGAAGAACTCGGCGTTCGATTTCGTCTGCCGCAGCTTGTCGAGCAGGAACTCGATGGCGTCCACGGTGCCCATCGGGTTGAGGATGCGGCGGAGCACGTACATCTTCTTGAGCGTGTCGCTCGGGACCAGCAGCTCTTCCTTGCGGGTGCCCGACCGGGTGATGTCGATGGCCGGGAAGGTGCGCTTGTCCGCGACCTTGCGATCCAGGATGATTTCCGAGTTGCCGGTGCCCTTGAACTCTTCGAAGATCACCTCGTCCATGCGCGAGCCCGTATCGATGAGCGCCGTCGCGATGATGGTGAGCGAGCCGCCTTCCTCGATGTTGCGCGCGGCGCCGAAGAAGCGCTTCGGACGCTGCAGCGCGTTGGCGTCCACACCGCCGGTCAGCACCTTGCCGGATGACGGCACGACGGTGTTGTAGGCGCGGCCGAGACGGGTGATCGAATCGAGCAGGATGACCACGTCGCGTCCGTGTTCGACGAGGCGCTTGGCCTTCTCGATCACCATCTCGGCGACCTGCACGTGGCGCGAGGCCGGCTCGTCGAAGGTGGAGGCGACGACCTCGCCCTTCACCGAACGCTGCATGTCGGTGACTTCCTCGGGCCGCTCGTCGATGAGCAGCACGATGAGGTAGCATTCCGGATGGTTGGTGGTGATCGATTGCGCGACGTTCTGCATGAGCACGGTCTTACCGGTGCGCGGCGGCGCGACGATCAGCGCGCGCTGGCCTTTGCCGATCGGCGACACGATGTCGATGATCCGCGGCGAGTAATCCTTGCGCGTCGGATCCTCGATTTCGAGCTTGAAGCGCTCGGTCGGGAAGAGCGGCGTCAGGTTGTCGAAATGAACCTTGTGGCGGATCTTCTCGGGATCCTCGAAATTGATGGTGTTGACCTTGAGCAGCGCGAAATAGCGCTCGCCCTCCTTGGGTCCGCGGATCGGCCCGTCGACGGTGTCGCCGGTGCGCAGGCCGAATTTCCGGATCTGGCTCGGGCTGACGTAGATGTCGTCGGGGCCCGACAGGTAATTCGAATCGGCCGAGCGCAGAAAGCCGAAGCCGTCCTGAAGAACTTCGACGACGCCCGCGCCGATGATCTCGACTTCGCGCGTGGCCAATTGCTTGAGGATCGCGAACATCAGCTCCTGCTTGCGCATGGTGCTGGCGTTCTCGACCTCGAGCTCCTCGGCGAACGCGATGAGTTCGGTGGGAGTTTTGGACTTCAGGTCCTGTAGTTTGATTTCCCTCATGGGGGAGTACTCGCGAAGGTGGGTGCGCGCACAGACGGATGCTGGACGCGGGGGAGACGGAAAGGGACGTTCGGGCAGGGCGCTCATTTCACGAACCGCGACTTAAGGGAATGAGTCAGTGGGGCCGGGCAGCGCAACCTGTCTTTTGAGGAAGGAGAACTGATCATTAGCCGCAAACGTTCCCGGCCTCAAGTCCCCTACCCCGAAGTTCCCTAAAGGCGATACCGATGTCGCCAAATCGTGACATTCCGCGCCGGGATCAGAACGGCTTGACGATCACCAGGATCACGATGACGATCATCAGCACCGTCGGGACCTCGTTGATCATGCGGTAGAATTTCGGGCCGGCCGGACATTGCGATCCGCGGCGAATTCCCGAACGGTCTTCGACAGGAAACCATGCACGCCGCTGAGCGCGATGACCAACAGGAACTTCGCGTGAAGCCAGCCCGAGGTGATCCATCCGCCCTGCCAGATGAGGACCAGTCCGAGGATCCAGGTGACGATCATCGCGGGCGTCATGATCGCCTTCAGGAGCCGCCGCTCCATGATCTTGAACGTGTCGGACTGGATCGAGCCCTTGGGCGTTTCGCTGTGATAGACGAAGAGCCGCGGCAGGTAGAGCATCCCGGCCATCCAGCTGATGACCGCGATGACGTGAAAGGCTTTGACCCACGCGTAGCTCATGTCAGTGTCCGGATCCTCTGACACGGGCGAGCAGTTGCGCCACGTGTTCGGTCGGGGTTTCAGGCAGGATGCCGTGCCCCAGGTTGAAAATGTGCGGGCGTCCGCGAACGGATGCCAGAATGTGATCGATGCCGTCTTCCAGCGGCGCGCCGCCGGCGACGAGCGCCAGCGGATCGAGATTGCCCTGGGTGGCAACGCCGTCCGGCAGGGTCGGCAGAACCCGCGCCGGATCGAGGGTCCAGTCGAGGGCGAGGCCGTCGCCGATGCCGGCCGCCGCGAAACGATGAAGGTTGGCGCCGCCGCCCCGCACGAACACGATCACCTTGGCCTGCGGCCGCGCCGTCTTCAGGCCCTCCACCATGCGGCGGATCGGATCGAGCGAAAGCCGATCGAACGAGCGCCGGCGGCAGGGCCGAGCCGAAACTCTCGAAAATCTGGATCGCTTCCGCGCCCGCGTCGACCTGGCGGATCAGATAGGCGGTCGAGGCGACCACCAGCTTGTCGATCAGCTTCTGCATGAAGGCCGGATCGCGATAGGCGGTCAGCCGCGCGGGCGCCTGGTCGGGCGTGCCCTTCCCGGCGATCATGTAGCTGGCGACGGTCCAGGGTGCGCCGCAGAAGCCCAGAAGGGTGGTTTCCGGCGGGCAGCGACGTCCGCAGGCGATCCAGCGTCTCGAAGACGGGCGCGAGACGCGCCATGGGCATCTCGTCCGAAAGCCTGTTGAGATCGGCCTCCGACGTCACCGGATCGAGCTTGGGTCCCTCGTTCTCGACGAAACGCACGTCCTGGCCGAGGGCGTGCGGGATGACCAGGATGTCGGAGAACATGATGGCGGCATCGAATCCGAACCGGCGGATCGGCTGCAGCGTCACCTCCTCGGCGAGACGCGGCGTGTAGCAGAGATCGAGGAACGAGCCCGCCTGTTTGCGGGTCTCCCGGTATTCCGGCAGATAGCGCCCCGCCTGTCGCATGATCCAGACCGGCAGAGGCCAGACCGGTTCGCCATTGAGGACGCGCAAAATCGTTTTAGCGGGACGTTGGTTCACAGGGCCTCTCTAAAGAAAGAAAAGAGATTGATCTAGAATTTGTTGTTTCTCTTGGGCCGTGATTTATGACGCCGCAAGCCCGTCCACAGGTCGTCCACACGGGTGCGGCCATTAACCATCCGTTAACGAGTAAGGCGTCGTCGCCACAATCCTTGCCGAAATCTTAAAGCTTAACAAAATCCTAACGCGCCGAAGCGAGATTCGACTCTAAGGCGCTTTTGCCGATTCGTACCGGATTCTCCCAAAAGGCCGGCGGCGGGCACCCACATCGGACGGTGCTGTTGATGGATCCCGGAACTGCCCACAGGGCTGCGCGCTGGACCTTCCCGAACAAGCGCTCTATCCACACTTATCAACCCCTCATACAGGAGCCTGTTCGTGGGGCGCAGCTACTTCCATCTCCACCTCGTATCCGACTCCACCGGCGAGACGCTGATCACCGTGGCGCGCGCGGCCGTGGCGCAATACGAAGGCATCGCCGCCATCGAGCACGTCTATCCGCTGGTGCGATCGACGACGCAGCTCGAACGGGTGCTGTCGGAAATCGAGGCGGCGCCCGGCATCGTCCTCTACACGCTCGTGGAGCGCGATCTGGCGAGCCGCCTCGAGGAAGTCTGCCGCGCCACCTCTTCGCCCCACCTGTCGGTGCTGGAGCCGGTCCATTCCCTGCTGCAATCCTATCTCGGCGCGGCCTCGACGGCGCGGCCGGGGGCGCAGCACGTGCTCAATGCGGAATATTTCAAGCGCATCGACGCCATGAACTTCACGCTCCTGCACGATGACGGGCATCTGCCGCACGATCTCGAAGAGGCCGACGTGGTGTTGCTGGGCGTCAGCCGCACGTCGAAGACGCCGACCGCCATCTATCTCGCCCATCGCGGCATGAAGACCGCCAACATCCCGCTCATCCCGGGCATGCCGCCCCCGGCCGTCCTGGAATCGGCCCGCAAGCCGCTGATCGTCGGCCTCGTGGCGACGCCGGAGCGGATCGTGCAGATCCGCCAGAACCGCCTTCTGTCGTTGAAGGCCGACGACGACACGGCCTATGTGAACCGCGACGCGGTGGCGGAGGAGATCGCCGCCTCGCGACGGCTGTTCCAGCGTCATAACTGGCCGTCCATCGACGTGACCCGCCGTTCGATCGAGGAAACCGCCGCGGCGATCCTCGATCTCTACCGGGACCACCGCCTGCGCTTCATCGCCGAGTGAGTGCCGTGACGAGCCTCTGGACCGAGCCGCTGCCCCTGCTCCTTGCCTCCACCAGCGCCACCCGGCGCGGATTGCTGGAGCGAGCCGGGATTCCGGTCGAAACGCAGAAGCCCGACATCGACGAGCGGCAGGTGGAGGACGCGGCCCGCCTTCCCGTGCCCGAGCGGCTCGCGGCGCGGCTTGCCGCCGAGAAGGCGCTGGCGGTGAGCCGTCTTTGCCCCGGCAGGCTGGTGCTCGGCGCCGACCAGGTTCTCGCCTGCGAGGGCCGTGTGTTCCACAAGCCGGCGGATCGCAACGAGGCGCTGGCGCAATTACGGGATCTTGCCGGGCGTACGCATGTCCTGCACAGCGCCGGGTGCCTGGCGCGGGACGGGGAGCCGGTCACGTGGTTCCACGATTTGGCAAAACTCACCATGCGGGCCTTGGACGATCCGTCCCTCGACGTCTATCTCGATGCGGCGGGTGACCAGGCCCTGTCGGGCGTCGGATGTTATCAGGTGGAACATCTCGGCATCCACCTGTTCGACGCGATCGAGGGCGATCACGCCACGATCCTCGGCCTGCCGCTCCTTCCGCTTCTCGCCGCCCTGCGCCGTCTCGGCTGCCTCGCCCTCTAGAGCGGATTCATTTTCTTCGAATCCGATCCGGCTCTATCTCTTTGTCTTGCCGCATGATCTGTCGGCGAACCGGCGGCCACTTCGCCGGATCATGCTCTAGGATTGACGTTCGATGATCAAAGCCTTCGTGGTCGGGCACCCGATCAAGCATTCGCGCTCCCCACTCATCCACGGATACTGGCTGCGCCAGCACGGGATTGACGGGTCGTATGAACGCATGGACGTGGCACCAGTCGGATTTCCCCGAATTTCTCCGGACCTTCGGCCGAACAGGGATTTGCCGGTGGGAACGTCACGATCCCCCACAAGGAGGCGGCCTTCGTCGGCGTCGACCGACGGACCGGGCGCGCCGAGCGGGCGCAGGCGGTCAACACGCTCTGGATCGAGAACGGCATCCTTTGGGGCGACAACACCGATGTGGCGGGATTCGTGGACAACCTCGATGCGAGCCTGGGGACAACTGGGGACAACATGGGGAGACGCGCTCTGGTGATCGGTGCCGGCGGCGCCGCCCGGGCGGTCGTCGCGGGCCTGCAGGATCGCGCCTTCGGGCGCATCGTCGTGGCCAATCGCACCCTGGCGAAGGCCGACGAACTGGTCGCGGAATTCTGGCCCTGCCGGTCGGCCCGTCGCTCGAGGCTGTGACTTTCGGGGAAATCGGCCATCTGGTGTCCACCGCCGGCCTCATCGTCAACACCACGTCGCTCGGCATGGCGGGCCAGCCGCCGCTCGACCTCGATCTGGCCGATGCCCGCGCCGGACGCCATCGTCACGGACATCGTCTACGTGCCGTTGAAGACGCCCCTCCTGCGGGAGGCGGAGGCGCGCGGCTTGCGGATCGTCACCGGCCTCGGCATGCTGCTGCATCAGGCGGTGCCGGGTTTCGAACGCTGGTTCGGCGTGACCCCGCATGGTGACGCCGTGAACTCGAAGCGCTGATTCTCGGACGATATCGAGGACGCCCGCATGAGCTTTGTCCTCGGCTTGACCGGTTCCATCGGCATGGGAAAAACCGCCACCGCGGCGATTTTCCGGCGTCTCGGAGTTCCGGTTCACGACGCGGATGCGGCCGTCCACGCCCTCTATCGCGGCCGCGCCGCTCCGCTCATCGACGCCGCGTTTCCGGGCACGGTCGTGGTCGGGCGCCGTCGACCGCCAGAAACTCGGCGACGCGGTGCTGGGTCGCACCGATCGGCTGCGCGCCCTCGAGGCGATCGTCCATCCGCTGGTCCGGGAGGAGGAGGAGGCTTTCCTGCGGCGGGTCACGCCGCTTGCGCCGCTGGTCGTCCTCGATATCCCGCTTCTGTTCGAAACCGGCGGCGACACGCGCTGCGACGCGGTCGTCGTGGTGAGCGCGCCCGCCGCCATCCAGGCCGAACGGGTCCTTGGCCGCGCCGGAATGACCGGGGACAAGTTCAGGGCGATCCTCGACAAGCAGATGCCGGATGCCGAGAAGCGCAGGCGCGCCCACTTCCTTGTGGATACGAGCCGCGATTTCACATCGGCGGAGGCGCAGGTGCGCTCCATCGTGACATGCTTGGCGGGACGTCCCGGCCGGCTCGCGGCCTGGCGCCGAGAGGAAAGTTGATGCTGCGTGAAATCGTTCTCGACACGGAAACCACCGGCATCGACCACGGCAAGGGCGACCGCGTCATCGAGATCGGCTGCGTCGAACTCGTCAATCACGTGCCGACCGGCCGATTCTATCACGCCTATATCAACCCGGAATTTCCCGTCTCGCAGGGCGCCTTCGGGGTGCACGGGCTGAGCAACGAATTTCTGGCCGACAAGCCGGTCTTCGCCGCGGTCGTCGGATGAATTCGCGGATTTCATCGGCGATGCGCGCCTGGTCATTCACAACGCGGCGTTCGACGTCGGCTTTCTGAACGCCGAGTATGCGCGTCTCGGGCGGCCGGCCATCGTCCTGAATGACTGCGTCGACACCCTGTCGCTGGCACGGCGCAAGCATCCGGGCGCGTCGAACAATCTCGACGCGCTGTGCTCGCGCTATGGCATCGACAATTCGCGCCGCACCAAGCACGGCGCGCTTCTCGACGCCGAGATTCTCGCCGAGGTCTATATCGAGCTGATCGGCGGCAAGCAGACCGGCCTCGACCTCACGATCCGTCCGAGCGGGCGCATCCCCGTCCTTCAAACGGGTGCGGCCGCATCCCGGGAGATGCGGCCGCGTCCATTCCTGTCGCGTCTGACCGATGCGGAGCGTGCCGCGCATCTGGCCTTCGTCGAAACGCTCGGCCCCGATGCGATATGGGGTGTCTATATCGCCAGGGCCCCGAGGTCATTACGACAGCGTGACGCCGGCCTGATTCTCGGTCTGCAGTTCCGAGGCGCGCTGGCGGTAGAGCGCCACGAAATCGATCGGGTCGATATAGAGCGGCGGGAAGCCGCCGTTGCGCACCGCGTCGGCCACGATCTGCCGCGCGAACGGGAACAGCAGGCGCGGGCATTCGATCATCACCACCGGGTGGATCTGATCCGTCGGCACGTTCTGGACGCGGAAGATGCCCGAATAGGTCAGCTCGAACGCGAACAGCGTCTCGGTGCCGCCCACCTTGGCGCTGCCTTCGAGGGTCAGTTCGACTTCGAAATCGGCCTCGGCGAGCTGCTTGGCGTTGACGTTGACCTGCAGGTTGATCTGCGGGCCTTCGCTCTGCTGCTGGAGCGAGCGCGGTGCGTTGGGATTCTCGAACGAGAAATCCTTGCAATATTGGGCGAGGGCATTCAGCGCCGGGAGGGCGGTATCCTGCGCGCCATTGGTTGCCGTGTTGTCGGCCATGTCTTCAAGCTCCGAAGAGAGTTATCGGTCGCGCCCGTGTGGAGCGCTCTGGGTACAAGCGTATATCGGCAACGGGCCGTGGACCTTCGCGCTATCATGTTCCCGCCGCAGGAACAAGATTTGCCCATTGCCTTCGCTTGTCGCCGCGAGAGGTGGATGTTACGACCCATAGGCCCCATATGCGCAGGACACCCATTTCTGCCCGGTGCGGCAAAAGCCCGGTCGCGTCCCCGCGGCCGGATCGGGAAGACCCTTAACGGATCGACGATGCAGGATTCCTTCGACATCACGACCCTCATTTTTATCGTCCTCGCAATCTTCGTGGTCTGGCGGCTGCGCTCGGTGCTGGGGCAGAAGACCGGAAACGAACAGCCGCCGCTCGATCCGATTTCGAGGCGGGAGCCGCCCTTGCGTCCCAACGCGCCATCCGCCGACCAGGACAATGTGGTGCGGTTGCCGGGCGCCAATGGCGCCCGTCCCGCCGCGGAGGCGACCGCCACGGCGGCCGAACGCTGGAAGGGCTTCGCCGAACCCGGGACCCCCATGGCCCGCGCTCTCGACGAGATCGCCCGCGCCGAGCCGAGCTTCGATGCCGCCTCCTTCATCGAAGGCGCTCAGGCCGCCTACGAGATGATCGTCAGCGCCTTCGCGCAGGGCGACCGCAAGACCCTCAAGGATCTCCTGTCGAAGGAAGTCTATGAGGGCTTCGAGCGCGCCATCACGGAGCGCGAGCAGCGCGGCGAGAAGGTCGAGACGACCTTCGTGTCCGTCGACAAGGCGGAAATCACCGGCGCCGACGTTCAGGGCAAGACCGCCCAGCTCAGCCTCCGTTTCCTGTCGAAGCTCATCACCGTCACCCGCGACGCCACCGACGCGGTCGTGGATGGCAGCCCCGACGCGGTGGTGGACGTCACCGACGTGTGGACCTTCGAGCGCGTTCTCGGGAGCCG
This sequence comes from uncultured Alphaproteobacteria bacterium, assembly GCA_963837375.1. Lineage (GTDB taxonomy): Bacteria > Pseudomonadota > Alphaproteobacteria > Rhizobiales > Beijerinckiaceae > Microvirga. Next base: position 258,632 of record CAWINL010000009.1, read on the forward strand.
CGACCCCAACTGGAAGCTGGTCGCGACCGAAGCGGGGCAATGAATGCCCCGGGGCCGCGCCGTCGCGGCCTCCCCGGTCTTTTGTTTTGGACTTTGATCATGGCGACCTTCGATCCGGCCTCGGCGCTTGCGGGAAAAGCCCGGCTCGAACCCGTCACCTTCGCGGATCTTTCCGGCTGGGCCGAGGACGATCACGCGGCGGCCTTCGCGACCTTCCTGAAAAGCTGCCGCGCCGCCGAAACGGGCCTTACGCCCCTGCGGCCCGCCCAGGCTCCCTCCTCGACCTGACGGGGCCTGCCGCGCGGCGCTCGAGACGACGATCGTCGCCCCCGAGGATGCCCGGGGCTTCTTCGAGCGGCATTTCCAGCCCATGCGCGTCGCCCCGACGACAGGGAGCGGCTTTCTCACCGGCTATTACGAGCCTGAATTCGAAGGCTCACGCACCCCCTCGGCGACCTACCGGGTTCCCCTCCTCGACCGGCCTGACGATCTCGTCACCGTGCCGCAGGGCGAGAGCCTGCCCGGCCTCGATTCCGGCCTCCAGGCGGGGCGGCGCGGCCATCGGGCTTCGAGCCCTATCCGGATCGCGCCGCCATCGAGGAGGGCGCCCTGGGCCAGCGCGCGAAGCCCATCGTGTACCTGCGCGAGCCCGGCCGAGGCGTTCATCCTCCACGTCCAGGGCTCGGCCCGCATTCGTCTCGACGACGGGTCGGTGATGCGCGTCGCCTATGCGGGCCGCAACGGCCATCCCTACACCTCCATCGGCAAGCTGCTGGTGCAGCAGGGCGTGATGGACCTCGAGACGATGACGCTCGAACGCCTGATGGGATGGCTGAAGGACAATCCCGAGCCGGCGCGGGCGCTCATGCGCCAGAACCGCTCCTACATCTTCTTCCGCGAGGCGGCCGAACTGGCGGAGGCGCAGGGCCCCATCGGCGGCGCCGGCATCCCGCTCACCCCGGGCCGGTCGCTGGCGGTCGATCGCACGATCTGGCCCTACGGGCTGCCGGTCTTCATCGACGGCACGCTCCCGCACGCCCTCGACCGGACGGAGCCCCTGCGCCGCCTGATGGTGGCGCAGGATACCGGCTCCGCCATCGTGGGTCCGGCGCGGGGCGATTTCTTCGTCGGCAGCGGCGAGGGAGCCGGAACGCAGGCCGGCCTGATGCGCCATGCGGTCTCGCTTCGTCATCCTGAAGCCCAAAGCCCGATCCATGACGAGGCGGCGTCGCGCGCTCAGCAGCGAGGAGCGAAAGCTCTGGGCGCATGTGGCCCGGGGCGTCGCGCCCATGAAAGGCCGCGCGATCCCGCTCGAGCCCGAGCCGGCGGAGGCGCAGCGGGCGCGAGCCCAAGGCCGAGCCGATTCTGCACCCCGCGCCCCTCCCCCTGGCGTCCCCCAAGCCACGCCTGCTGCCGCTCGCGCCGCTCGAACGCAAGACCCTGACAGGTCTGCGCCGGGGCACCAAAGCCGTCGATGCGCGGATCGACCTGCATGGACTGCGCCAGAGCGAGGCCCATGAGGCGCTGCTGCGCTTTCTCCACCGCGCCCAAGGGCAGGGCCACGGCCTGGTGCTGGTCATTACCGGCAAGGGCGGCACCGGCCGGATCGGCGCGCTCTACGAGGAGCGGGGAATCCTGCGGCGTCTGGTGCCGCACTGGCTCGGCCTGCCCGATCTGCGCTCCCTCGTGATCGGCTTCGAGGAGGCCTCGGCCCATCATGGCGGCTCCGGCGCGCTCTATGTCCGGCTGCGCCGCCGGCGCGGAGCCGATGCGCCATGACGCCATTCGGCGAAAAGGTCAGGCGCCTGCGCCGGGAGCGCGGACTCCTCTTGAAGGACATGGCGGCGCATCTGGGCGTTTCGAGCGCCTATCTGTCGGCGCTGGAGCGGGGCGAACGCGGCAAGCCCACCTGGGCGCTGATTTAAGGCACGCTGCAATATTTCCACATCATCTGGGATGAGGCCGACGAACTCGCCCGCCTCGCCGACATGTCCGATCCGCGGGTGAAGATCGACACCGCCGGGACCCATCCGCGCACGACGCTCCTGGCGAACCGCCTCGCCCGCGAGATCGGCGGCCTGACCGAAGACGAGGTCGATGCCGTGCTGGCGGTTCTCGATGTCGGCTCAGGAAAGAGCGCGGCGGCACGGCAGCGCCGCCGCCCTGAGACTTGACCCGACCCGCGCCGGGTGCGAAAGCGCGCTTCTTTCAACAACCCGGTTTCCCATGTCCCATTCCCAGATCGACGTGCTCACGCTCGGAAACGCCATCGTGGACGTTCTCGCCCATACGGACGAGGCATTCCTGATCAGCAAGAACGTGCACAAGGGCGCCATGCAGCTCATCGACGAGGCGCGCGCCGAGGAATTGTTCGGCGATATGGGCCCCGCGACCGTGATCTCGGGCGGTTCCGCCGCCAACACCGCCGCGGGCGTAGCCTCCCTCGGCGTGAGGGCCGGCTTCATCGGCAAGGTCAAGGACGACGAGACCGGGCATCACTTCGCCCATGATCTTCGGGCCATCGACGTCCATTACGACGTGGCCCTGGCAAAAGACGGCCCCGCCACCGCCCGCAGCTTCATTCTGGTGACGCCGGATGGCGAGCGCACCATGAACACCTATCTGGGGGCCTGCCAGAACCTCACCCCGGACGACATCAAGGACGCCACCGTCGAGGCCTCCTCCATCGTCTATCTGGAAGGCTATCTGTGGGATCCGCCGGCCGCGAAGGAGGCCTTCCGCAAGGCCGTGAAGATCGCTCACCGGGCCGGCAACAAGGTGGCGCTCACCCTGTCGGATGCCTTCTGCGTCGATCGCTATCGTGAGGAGTTCCTCGGGCTCATCCGCGACGGCAGCCTCGATATCCTGTTCGCGAACATCCACGAATTGCAGAGCCTCTACGGCGTGTCCGATCCGCAGACGGCGCTCGCGGCCCTGCGCGAGGAGAACGTGCTTGGAATCGTCACGCGCTCAGCCGAGGGAGCGCTCGTGGTCACACGCGAGGAAACCCGCGCCGTCGCGGCGTTTCCGGTCGAACGGGTGGTCGACACCACCGGCGCCGGCGACCTGTTCGCCGCGGGCTTCCTTGCCGGCCTGACGCAGGATCTCGACCTCGTCTCGTGCGCGCGCCTCGGCGGCCTGGCGGCGGCGGAAGTCATCAGCCATCTCGGTGCGAGGCCGCAGGCGAACCTTCGCGATCTCGCGCGACAGGAAGGCCTGCTGGCCTGAGGCCGGCGCTTGCAGGCCCCCGCGCGGCCCGATAACTTCGGGGCCGGTCGGGAGCATGCCCATGCGTCTCAAGAGAGCATCCTGTGGTGTCGTCGCGTTGCTGGCGAGCGTGCTTGTCGGCCGGGCACAAGGGGCCGACCTGCCAGCCCGTCCTGCCGTGGCGGTGGATTATGTGCAGGTCTGCTCGACCCATGGGGTCGGATATTTCGCCATCCCGGGGACGGAAACCTGCCTGCGGGTCGGCGGACGGGTCCGGGTGGAATACCGATATCTCGAGCCCGGCAACCGCGCCAGCGATGCGATCAGCACCCGCGCCCGCGGGAGGATCGAGCTCGACGCGCGGACGGCCACCGCCTACGGCGCGCTGCGCACCTTCGTTCGCTACGAGGTGACGCGGAATACCGGGAGTTACGGGTCGAATACGTTCAATCTCGACCGGGCTTTCGTGCAATTCGGCGGGCTGACCGCGGGCCGAACGCAATCCTATTTCGACTTCTACACCAACGATTACAATTTCGGCGCGATCCTGGTGTCGGATTTCAACACGCAGGTCCTCGCCTATTCGGCCAAGTTCGGATCGGGTTGGACGGCCAGCGTCGCGCTGGAGGACGGCATCGAGCGGCGGTTCCTCCGAAACCCCAATGGGCCGGATTTTCCCGGCGAGGCGTTCGCCCCCTCAGGCCTGCGAATGCCCGACGTGGTCGGGCAATTGCTCGTCGATCAGAGCTGGGGCAAGGCCCAGGCCTCGGCCGCTTTGCATCAGATCCGCAGCGACAATCTCAGGCCCGGCCTGGTGCCGGATTTTTCCGGCACCGAATACGGCTTCGCGGTTCAGGGCGGCGTGCAGATCAAGCTGCCGGCGATCGCCGACGGCGACCAGCTCTGGCTGCAGGGCGCCTATACGCGGGGCGCGCTGAGCTATCTGGGTTTCGGCAATACGGATGTGGGCAATCTCGGCCTGACGCAGACCGACGCCTATGTGGACGCCCTCGGCCAGACGAAGCTCTCCGAGGGATGGGCCGCCAACGCCCTGTTCCTGCATTATTGGACCCCGGGAATCCGGCAGGCGGCCTTCGTGTCCTACGGAATCATCGATTATCCGGGCGCCGCGTCCTTCGTGACGCCCGCCGGCGGGCGGCTCGGCTTCGTCGGCTTGACCGATTGGCGCGTGGGCACCAACCTGTCCTGGCTCCCGACCCGGGGATTCTACATCGGCATCGAGGGGCTTTATCGGTCGGTCGACCCGAAAGGGCGCGTGCCGGTCGACAACGATCCCGCCGCGCTGCGGCTCATCGGGCGTGAGAATGCCATGGAGGCCCGCCTGCGCGTGCAGCGCGATTTCTGAGCGCGCGGCTCCGGCCGCGAACCCATCTTCCGCAGAGGTTCAACCGATGACATCCCGGATCATGCTCTTCTGCCGCCCTTGCGTGGGGGCTGACCCTGCTCGCCGCGCCGGCCATCGGCGCCGAATTGCCGGCGCGAAGCGCCGCGTCCGTGGAGCCGCAGCGCTCCTGCGTCACGCAAGGCACGGGGTTCTTCTCGGTCCCCGGCACCGAGACGTGCCTGCGCGTCAGCGGCCGGGTGCGGTCGGAATATCGCTATGTCCAGCCACAGCGCCGTTTTCAGGATGCGAGCGGTTTTCGCTCCGGCGCCCGGGTGCAACTCGATGCCCGCACCCCCACGCCCTACGGGACCTTGCGAACCGTGATCCGCTACGATTCCCGCCACATGCGGGATTGAACTTCCGTCCCCGGCCTCACAGCCGCCGCAGCGCCACCGTCTCGATGCGATGGCTCGCGCCCTTCTTGAGGATCAGGCTTGCGCGCTGGCGCGTCGGCACGATGTTTTCGCGCAGGTTGGTGAGGTTGATGCGGTTCCACAGGCTCTCGGCGGTGGCGATTGCCTCCTCCTCGGGAATTTCCGCATAGCGCCGGAAATAGGAGAGCGGATCGCGGAAGGCCGTGTGGCGCAGGCGCAGGAAGCGGTTGACGTACCAGCGGTGCAGGTCCTCCTCCTCGGCGTCGATATAGACCGAGAAATCGAAGAAGTCGGACACGAATGGAATCGCCATCCCGTCCTTGGGCATGCGCGCCGGCTGCAACACGTTCAGCCCCTCGACGATGAGGATGTCCGGCAGGTCGACGATCTTCTCCTCGCCGGGCACCACGTCGTAGACGAGGTGCGAATAGAGCGGGGCTGCGACATTGCGCTTGCCCGCCTTGATGTCGGCAAGGAAGCGCAGGAGCGCGCCCGTATCGTAGCTCTCGGGAAAGCCTTTTCGGTCCATCAGGCCGAGCCGGTCGAGTTCGGAATTCGGCAACAGGAACCCGTCGGTGGTGACGAGGTCGACCTTCGGGGTGTTGGGCCAGCGGGCGAGCAACGCCTTCAGGACGCGGGCGGTGGTGGATTTGCCCACCGCCACCGACCCGGCGACGCCGATGATGTAGGGCACCTTGGCGTCGTTCTCGGCCATGAGGAAGCGCTGGGTCGCGCGGAAAAGGCCTTGCGTCGCCGCCACATAGAGAGACAGGAGGCGCGACAGCGGCAGATAGATCGCCGCCACCTCGTCGAGCGAGATCGGATCGTTGAGGGATTGCAGCTGCAGCACCTCTTCGCCCGACAGCGTCATGGGCGTGTCGGCGCGCAGCCTCGCCCATTCCTCGCGGGTGAAGCGACGATAGGGCGAAAGCCCGTCACCGTTCTCGGTCGAGAGCATGCTTGCCTGGTCCATGAGAGGCACCTTCCCGGACATCACGGCTTGCGCGCGGCCTTTTCGGTCAATCCCGATTGCCCGGTCCGCCGCTCAAGCTCTTTCATCACATCACTTAACGGAATGCGCGCGCCCTGCAAGACGACCAAGAGATGATACAACACGTCGGCGGCCTCGGCGGTAAGATTTTCGCGGTCGCCCGTCATCGCGGCGATCACCGCCTCGACGGCCTCCTCGCCGAGCTTTTTCGCGGCCTTCGCCGGCCCGTCCGCCAGAAGCTTCGCCGTATAGGATTCGGTCACCGGCGCGGAGGCGCGCTCGGCGACGATCCGGGCGAGGTCGTCGAGGGTGAAGGCAGTCATCGGACCTGTCCCGCGCCACGCGGCCGGATCCAAGCCGCACCCGCAACCCCGCCGCCGCCATATGCTCTTTCGCCTCGCCGATCGTATGCGTGCCGAAATGGAAGATCGAGGCGGCGAGCACCGCGCTGGCATGGCCGTCGCGGATGCCCGCCACCAGATGGTCGAGATTGCCGACGCCGCCGGAGGCGATGACCGGCACTGACACGGCATCGGAAATGGCCCGCACCAGCGCCAGGTCGTAACCGCCCTTGGTGCCGTCCCGGTCCATGGAGGTGACGAGCAATTCGCCGGCGCCGAGTTCGGCGACCTGCTTCGCGAACGACACGGCGTCGATGCCGGTGGCTTTGCGGCCGCCATGGGTGAAGATCTCCCAGCGATCCGGTTCGCCCGCCGCCGACACCTTCTTGGCGTCGATCGCCACGACGATGCATTGGCTGCCGAACTTTTCCGCCGCCTCGCGGACGAAATCAGGGTCGGATACCGCCGCCGTGTTGATCGACACCTTGTCGGCGCCGGCGAGCAGAAGCCTGCGGATATCCTCGACAGTGCGGACGCCGCCGCCGACGGTGAGCGGCATGAAGCACGCCTCGGCGGTGCGACGGACCACGTCGAGCAGGATGCCGCGCGCCTCGACGCTCGCGGTGATGTCGAGGAAGCAGAGTTCGTCGGCGCCGGCCGCGTCATAGGCCTTGGCGGCTTCCACCGGATCGCCCGCATCGATCAGATCGACGAATTGCACGCCCTTGACGACGCGGCCGTCCTTGACGTCGAGGCAGGGGATGAGGCGGACTTTCAGCATCAGGCTTTCTCCCGCCGGATCGAGCGCAGGAGCGCCAGCGCCTGGTCCGGGTCGATGCGACCGTCATAGAGCGCGCGGCCGGAGATCGCGCCGCCGAGGATCGCGCAATCGGCCTCGGTCAGCCGCTCGATATCGGCCATGGACGCAAGACCGCCGGAGGCGATGACGGGGATTTTCACCGCGCGCGCCAGCGCCAGCGTCATGGGAATGTTGAGGCCCTTCAGAATGCCGTCGCGGGCGATGTCGGTGTAGATGATCGCCGCCACGCCCGCATCCTCGAAGCGCCGTCCGAGCTCCTCGGCGGTGAGCGTCGAGGTCTGCGCCCAGCCCTCGACCGCCACGAGCCCGTCCTTGGCGTCGATGCCGACCGCCACCTTGCCGGGATGAAGCCGCGCCGCCTCGCGCACGAAGGCCGGGTCGCGCACCGCCGCCGTGCCGATGATGACGCGCGACACGCCTTTGGCGAGCCAGCCCTCCACGGTCTTCATGTCGCGAATGCCGCCGCCGAGCTGCACCGGAATCGCGATGCGCCGCAGAATCGCCTCGACCGCCGAGGCGTTCATGGGCTTTCCGGCGAACGCGCCGTCGAGATCGACCACATGCAGCCATTCGAAGCCCTTGCGCCTCGAAGGCGGCGGCCTGCGCCGCCGGGTCGTCGCTGAACACGGTCGCCTGATCCATGTCGCCCTGGACGAGACGAACGCAGCGGCCTTCCTTGAGGTCGATGGCGGGAAACAGGATCACGGACGCCACCTCAGGAAATTGGCAATGAGCTTGAGACCGAGAGCCTGGCTTTTCTCGGGGTGAAATTGCGTGCCCGCCATGTTGTCCTCGCCGACGATGGCGGTGACGGGACCGCCATAATCGACGCTCGCCACCACGTCGTGCGGGTCTCTGGCTCGAGCGCGTAGGAATGGACGAAATAGGCGTGCAGGCCGTCATCTCCGGTGGCGATGCCGTCGAGCAGCGGGTGCGGGCGGTGCTGGCTGCAGGTTGTTCCAGCCCATATGGGGGATTTTCAAGGTGGGGTCGCTGGGCCGGATCGCCTTCACGTCGCCGTGGATCCAGTCGAGACCCTGGCTGGTCACGTGTTCGAGCCCGCGCGTCGCCATCAATTGCATGCCGACGCAGATGCCGAGGAACGGGCGGCCCTTTTCGCGCACGCTGCGCGTCAGCGCCTCGACCATGCCGGGCACGGCGTCGAGGCCGCGCCGGCAATCGGCGAAGGCGCCGACGCCCGGCAGCACGATGCGGTCGGCGGCAGAACTTCGGCCGGATCGGACGTGACCAGGATGGCATCGTTCAGGCCGGCCTCGCGGGCAGCGCGCTCGAACGCCTTGGCGGCGGAGTGCAGGTTGCCCGAGCCGTAATCGACGATCGCAACGCTCACCGGAACCGCTCCGCATCGGGAAAGAGGCCGAGCACCGGTTCGCTCAGCGCCGCGCGGGCGGAAGGGCGCGGTCGGTGCGGCGGGGCCGTTGGCGCGGGCGGTACGCGGCCAGCCAGCGCGACGAAGGCCTTGGCTTCCGCCTCGTCCCGGTCGGACGCCGTCACCACGTCGGCGACCGGCAGCCCGCTCCGGGCAAGCGTCCAGCGGCGCGAGCGAATTGGCCTCGAGGCCGATCAGCCACGACAGCAGCAGCGCTGCGCGACGAAGGCCGCGACGGGTTGCACGTCGAGGAGCGACATGGCGCCGTTGAGAGCGACCACCGCGACGAGCACGAGCAGGCCCGCGATCCAGAGCCGGTGGAAGAAGAACCACAGGGCCGTGAACGCGAAGGCGCCCCACGAGAAGCCGTCCTTGACGATTTCGGACCGCTCCAGAGCGGCCGGGTCGCCGGGTCTCGCATCGCGGGGCAGATGCAGCGTGAAGGTCGCCATCGGGATTGTCCTTACGGAGCGTTCAGCCCTGCCGGAAACGAACGCTGCGGCGATTGAACCTCATAGCATCAAAAGCCGGATCGGTTTTGCGCCCGAAATGCGGGATTGCCGACAGAAAAGCGCTACAGCGTGCCCTTGGTGGAAGGAACGCGTCCTTCCTCCTTCGGGTCCACCGCGACGGCCCGGCGCAGCACCCGCGCCAGGCCCTTGAAGCAGCTCTCGGCGATGTGGTGCGAATTCGCGCCGTAGAGCGTCTCCACATGCAGCGTGACGCCCGCCTGGATGGCGAAGGCCTGAAAGAATTCCCGCACCAGCTCGGTGTCGAACGCGCCGATCTTCTCGGTCGGGAAGGTGGTGTTGAAGACGAGGAACGGGCGGCCCGAAATGTCGAGCGACGACGCGGGTCAGCGTCTCGTCCATGGGCATGTGGATGTCGGCATAGCGCGCGATGCCCTTCTTGTCGCCGAGCGCCTGCGCGAAGGCCTGTCCGAGCGCGATGCCGGTATCTTCCGTGGTGTGATGCTGGTCCACATGCAGGTCGCCCGTCACCTTCGCGGTGACGTCGAACAGGCCGTGGCGGGCGAACAATTCGAGCATGTGGTCGAGGAAGCCCACCCCGGTCGCGATCTCGGCCTTGCCGGTGCCGTCGAGGGCGATCGACACGGCGACATCGGTCTCGGCGGTGCGGCGGCTGACGCTCGCTTCGCGCATCGAAAAAATCCTTGGCAGAAACAACGGGAAGACGGCGCGTTCTTATCAAGACCCGCGGCGAAACGCTACCCGCGTTGCTTTTGCATGATGAATGCTTAAGTCAGGGCTGTTCTTCGAGGCCTTGCGGGGCCTTTTCCAGCGTCTTGCCTTCCGGAGTTTGCCGCTTGTCCGATGCCCCTCCCTCCATGCACGCCACCACGATCCTGATGGTCCGAAAAGGGGGCCGCGTCGTCATCGGCGGCGACGGCCAGGTCAGTCTCGGCCAGACCATCGTCAAGGGCAATGCCCGCAAGGTGCGCCGCCTCTCCAAGGGCGAGGTCATCGGCGGCTTCGCGGGATCGACGGCGGATGCCTTCACGCTGTTCGAGCGGCTGGAGGCCAAGCTCGAACAATATCCGGGCCAGCTCACCCGCGCCTGCGTCGAACTCACCAAGGATTGGCGCACCGACCGCTATCTGCGCCGGCTCGAGGCCATGATGCTGGTGGCCGACAAGGATGTGGGCCTGCTGCTCTCGGGCTCCGGCGACGTGCTGGAGCCCGAAGGCGGCATCATGGCGATCGGCTCCGGCGGCAATTATGCGCTCGCGGCGGCCCGCGCGCTCGCGGATTCAGGCATGGACGCCGAGGCGATGGTGCGCCGCTCTCTCGGCATCGCCGCCGAAATCTGCGTCTACACCAACGCCAACATCGTCATCGAGACGCTGGACGAAAAGTACATTTCGATGGCCGGGTCTGCCCGGCTGGTCGCGACAACGCTCTGGGCCAAGACACACATGACCTCCTTCTCTCCCCGCGAAATCGTCTCCGAACTCGACCGCTACATCGTCGGCCAGAACGACGCCAAGCGCGCCGTCGCCATCGCGCTGCGCAACCGCTGGCGGCGCCAGCAGCTCGAAGGCGCGTTGCGCGAGGAGGTGGCGCCCAAGAACATCCTGATGATCGGCCCGACGGGCTGCGGCAAGACCGAGATCTCGCGCCGTCTCGCGCGGCTCGCCAACGCGCCGTTCCTGAAGGTCGAGGCGACGAAGTTCACCGAGGTCGGCTATGTGGGCCGCGACGTGGAGCAGATCATCCGCGATCTCGTCGAGGTCGGCATCGGCCTCGTGAAGGAGGATCGCCGCCGGCAGGTCGAGGCGAAGGCGCATCTGGCCGCCGAGGAGCGCGTGCTCGACGCGCTGGTCGGGCACGACCGCGAGCGCAGGCGACCCGCGAATTCGTTCCGCCGCAAGCTGCGCGCCAACGAGCTCGACGACAAGGAAATCGAGATCGAGACGCAGCAATCGGGCGGCCAGGGCCTGCCGATGTTCGAGATCCCCGGCATGCCGGGCGCCTCCATGGGGGCGATCAATCTCGGCGACATGTTCGGCAAGGCCTTCGGCGGCCGCACCAAGACCCGCCGCACCACCGTGGTGGAGGCCTATGCGCCGCTGCTGGCCGAGGAAGCCGACAAGCTGATCGACCAGGACGCCATCGTGCAGGAGGCGATCCAGCAGGTCGAGAATAACGGCATCGTGTTTCTCGACGAGATCGACAAGATCTGCGCCCGCGAAGGCCGCGGCGGCGCCGATGTGTCGCGCGAAGGCGTGCAGCGCGACCTGCTGCCGCTGATCGAAGGCACCACGGTCGCGACGAAGCACGGCGCGGTGAAGACCGACCATATCCTGTTCATCGCGTCCGGCGCGTTCCACGTGTCGAAGCCGTCCGATCTGCTGCCCGAGCTGCAGGGCCGCCTGCCCATCCGCGTCGAGCTGTCCTCGCTCACCGTGGAGGATTTCAAGCGCATCCTCACCGAGACGGAGGCGAGCCTCATCAAGCAGACGGTGGCGCTGATGCGCACGGAGGGCATGGAGCTGGTCTTCACCGACGATTCCATCGATGCGCTGGCGCGAGGTCGCCGTCCAGGTCAACAACTCGGTCGAGAATATCGGCGCGCGCCGCCTGCAGACCGTGCTGGAGCGGGTGCTCGACGAGATCTCGTTCACGGCGCCCGACCGCTCCGGCGAGACCATGACGATCGACGGCGCCTATGTGCGCGGCGAGGTGGAGAGCCTGGCGAGGAACACCGATCTGAGCCGCTTTATCTTGTAACCCCCTATCCACCTTCCTCACATCCTTGAGATATCGGCAAATCGAGGCTCCGGACTGGAACGTCTTGGGCGTAATGTGAGTTCGCCCAGCATGGAAGGAGATTCCCATGCGTAAGTTGATGATGGCGGTTGCCGCGACGGCGGTTCTGGCCTCCGCGGCGCTTTTTACCGATACACGGCCCGCGAACGCGCAGTCGGTGTCTCAGGAAGCCCTCAAGACGGCTTTTGAGACCGGAGACCTTCAGGTGAGTTATGTTCAACGCGCGGCGGCGGCGGTCGTGGCGGGGTTGCTTATCGCGGCGGCGGCGGGCGCGGGGCTGTGGCTTATCGTGGCGCCGGCGGTCGCGGCGCTGTGGCCTATCGCGGCGCGGGCGGCCGAGGTGCTGTCGCCTATCGCGGGGGTTATGGCCGCCCGGGTATGGCCGCCCGGTTACGGTCCTGGCTATCGCCCAGGCTATCGCCCGGTATTATCGGCGGCGGCTATTATGGCAATCGGTACTACGGCGGGTACGGCTATGGCGGCGCGGCACTTGGGCTCGCGACCGGTGCTATCGTCGGCGGCGCCATCGCGCAGCAGCCGGTTTATGCAGCACCCGCTTATGGGGGCGACTCGGTGGCCTATTGCGCACAGCGCTATAAATCCTACGATCCCGGCAGCGGTACCTTTCTGGGCTATGACGGCCTGAGGCATCCCTGCCCGTAAGCGGCGTAGAGTTGCGTGAAAAAAGCGGGCCCATCGGGCCCGCTTTTTCGTTGGATGCGAAGGTTACCGCGGTCAATTATTTCGCGGCGATGACCGCGATCTCGACCTTGAATTGCGGCGCTGCGAGCTTGGCCTCCACGGTGGCGCGCGCCGGCGTGTTGCCCGCCGAGACCCAGCCATCCCAGACCGCGTTCATTTCCGCGAAGGTCGCCATGTCGGTGAGCCAGATATTGACCATCAGCAGCTTCGTCTTGTCGGTGCCGGCCTCGGCCAGCAGTCCGTCGATGATCGACAGGATATCCTTGGTCTGCTCGGTGACGCTCTGGCCCGCCGCTTTCTGCGCGACCTGCCCCGCCAGATAGACGGTGTTGCCGTGGACGACGGCGCCGCTCATGCGCGGGCCGGGCTTGATGCGTTGGATGGTCATGGGAAATCCTCTGTGGTGACGGAAAAGGTCCGCTCGCTTTGTCGCGGGCGATCCTTTCGACGTCAGGTCAAGGCTCCCGCGCCTAATACAGGTCTTCGCACCCGTTCCGGCAGCGCCTTGTCGTATTCGGCCCCGCCGACGCGGTTGTCGCTCATCGCCGCCAGCATGTCGCCGGCACTCGGCAGCTTCGTGACGCGCGACCTGCCTGTCCGGATTCCAGAGACCGCGAGCGCACGATGGCGCGGGAGCACTGGAAGAATACCGATCTCCACATGGATGATCAGCACGGTCCTCGGCGCACGGCCATCGACGGCGAAACGCGCCAGAAGATCCGGCGCGGTCGAAATCGCAGCGCGGCCGTTGACCCGCAGCGTCTCGCCGATGCCCGGAATGAGGAACAGCAGCGCGACGCGGGGATCGTGCAGGATGTTGCGCAGGGAATCGATGCGGTTGTTGCCGCGCCGGTCGGGCAGGAGCAGGGTCTTGTCGTCCGCCACCGAACGAAGCCAGGGGCGTCGCCCCGCGGCGAGCAATCAAGACCGTCCGGCCGGATAGTGGCCAGCGCCGCGAAGGGCGCGGCCTCGATGAATGCGCGATAGACCGGAACAATGCGGTCGGCTTCCTTGAGGAGCGAGGCCTCCACGACAGGCGTCGTCATAGAGCGCTTCGAGATCGGCAAGGCGGGTGATGGTCGGGGGATGCCGCAAGGTGATTCGTCGGGGGCTGCGACGGACGCCAATGCCTTTTATAGCGGCTCGCGGCTTTTGGCGAGATGCGCCGTTACGCATTGCCGATCAGCACGCCGGCGGCAAAGACCAGCGAACCGCCGAGCACGACCTGGAAGGCGGCGCGCCAGAACGGCGTGTCCATGTAGCGGTTCTGGATGAACGCGATGGCCCAGAGTTCGACGAACACCACGCAGATGGCGAGCGTGGTGGCGGTCCAGAAATGCGGGATCAGGTAGGGCAGCGCGTGGCCCGAGCCCGCCGATGGCCGTCATGATGCCCGATGCGATGCCGCGTTTCACCGGCGAGCCGCGCCCGGACAATTTGCCGTCGTCATGGGCGGCCTCGGTGAACCCCATGGAGATGCCGGCGCCGATGGAGGCGGAGAGGCCGACCAGAAACGTCTGCCAGGTGTCCTGCGTGGCGAAGGCGGCGGCGAAAATCGGCGCGAGGGTCGAGACCGACCCGTCCATCAGGCCCGCGAGACCGGGCTGGATATAGGTGAGGATGCGCTGCCGGCGTTCGGTCTGGCGCTCGTCGTCCTGCACGGCTTGCGGCGTATGCGCGAGGCCGAGTTCGCGGGCGAGGACCCGATGCCCCTGCTCGGCCGCCGCGAGATCGCCCAGCAGCTTGCGCGTCGATGCGTCGGTGGTGCGCTTGGCCGCCTCCACGTAGAAGAGATGCGCCTGCGCCTCCATGTCCTCGGCCGCGGCGCGAACCTTGTCGATGCCGAGCGGCCGCACCAGCCAATCGGGTTTGCGCTCGTAATAGCCCCGCACATGCTCGCGCCGGATCAGCGGAATGGTGTCGCCGAACCGCCGGCGATGCGCCTCGATCAGCGCCCCCCGATGCCGGTCCTCCTCGTCGGCCATGTCGTCGAAGACTTTTGCCGATTGCGGAAAGCCATCCCGCAAGCCGTCCGCATAAGCCCGATAAATCCGCCCGTCATCCTCCTCGGACGAAATGGCCAGCGCCAGGATTTCCTGCTCGGAGAGCGAATCGAAGGGGCGGCGGGAGAGGCCGAAGACGCGGGTGAGCATGGCGAGCCTATTGACTTATTCTAACAATAACTTGGGATTATCGTCAGTGACCGGCGCGCATGGCCGACTTCCTCTGGTCTTGTACCCGGCCGACCGTGGGACAACATGACGACGCGGATGCGGCGATCATGACAGCCCCAGCACCGAAACCAGATTATGAGGCAGCGTGTCTGGCTTGGGAAGGCGCAAGGATTTGCAGTCCTCTGCCCAACCGTGCTTGACGGTGAGCTAACCACCGGAAAACGGAGAGCAGCACCCATTTGGGTAAAGTCCCCTACACATGGAAAATCTGCAAGGAGAACTGCTTTCCAGTTCCAAGGGTGATGAGCTTTTGCGAGAGAAAACTAAAGCCTAACTCCTCCGCCACCTTGCGGAAATCATCCGGCGGCACCAACCGCATGATCGAGGTAAGCTCCTTCAATGTCACAAATGGAGACGGTGACACGCTCGCCATTCCTTCCTTCGGTAACTGCAAGAGAACGGCTAGCATTCCGCTTGGCAAGCAAATGCCCCGCAGGTTCTTCAGAGCCCTGGCAATGTCCACATACTCAAAAACCAAAGCTGCGTAGACCAAATGGACGGGCTCGATTTCTGGCATGTCTCCCTGGATGTCGGCGCAATAGAGCTCGAGGCCGGGCATGTGACCTGCGTAGCGAGCCTCGGCATCGGCGATGAATGTCGGGTTTATATCAAGGCCGACAAGACGCCTAACTCCTGCGTTCGCAAACTCTACAAAACCATTACCCCCAGAACAGCCGATGATTGCTGCCGACTTGGGAGCATGGACCGTCAGTATCTCTAGGAACTCATGAGCGAGCATCTTGGCCTGCCCGACGTCAGGCAGCGCCATGTGGCCTTCGTAGTCTTCCAGAGGGATTTTCAGCCACGGGTTGTTCATTGTGTCACCAGTTCAGGCAGGTTCGGCAGGAAGGCCCGAAAGGATTCCAACTTGTGACTTCCAAATTCCCAGTCTGGCAGTCTGACGCGCAAGGATTTCCAGTCCTGTGCAAAGAAGGAAACGCAAAGACTCGAAATCTCGGGCCCGGAGCGACGCTCATCTTTTGCGAAGATCAATCAAGATCGTAGCATAAGAAAAAGGCGCGACCGAAGCCGCGCCTTTTCAAGATCGTTTGAGATCGGGAATTCTTACTCCCCGGCAGCCCGCGTCTTCTCAGCCTCGCGCTCGGCTTTCAGCTTCTCGGTGATGTCTTCGCCGGTCTCCTGGTCGACGACCTTCATGGAGAGGCGGACCTTGCCGCGTTCGTCCATGCCGAGGAACTTGACCTTGACCTTGTCGCCTTCCTTGACCACGTCCGTGACCTTGTTGACGCGGTTCTTGGCGAGTTCGGAGATGTGGACGAGGCCGTCGCGCGAACCGAAGAAGTTCACGAACGCGCCGAATTCCATCACCTTGACGACCGTGCCCTCGTAGATCGTGTTGAGCTCGGGCTCGGCCACGATCGAGCGGATCCAGTTATAGGCCGCCTTGATGGACTTGCCGTCGGCCGACGCGATCTTGATGAGGCCGTCGTCGTTGATGTCGATCTTGGCGCCGGTCTTCTCCACGATCTCGCGGATGACCTTGCCGCCCGAACCGATGACTTCGCGGATCTTGTCGGTGGGGATCTGCATGGTCTCGATGCGGGGCGCATGCTCGCCGAGTTCGGAGCGCGGCGCGGTGAGCGCGTTGTTCATCTCGGTGAGGATGTGGTTGCGGCCTTCCTTCGCCTGATCGAGCGCGACGCGCATGATCTCTTCGGTGATGCCCGCGATCTTGATGTCCATCTGGAGCGACGTGATGCCGCCCTCGGTGCCCGCCACCTTGAAGTCCATGTCGCCGAGGTGATCCTCGTCGCCGAGGATGTCGGACAGGACCGCGTAGCGCTCACCTTCGAGGATGAGGCCCATGGCGATGCCCGCCACCGGACGGCGCAAGGGAACGCCCGCATCCATCAGCGCCAGCGAGGCGCCGCAGACGGTGGCCATGGAGGACGAGCCGTTCGAACTCGGTGATCTCCGACACCACGCGCAGGGTGTAGGGGAACTCGTGCGCCGGCGGCAGCATCGGACGGATGGCGCGCCAGGCGAGCTTGCCGTGGCCGATTTCGCGGCGGCCGGGCGAACCCATGCGGCCGGTCTCGCCCACCGAATAGGGCGGGAAGTTGTAGTGCAGCAGGAAGGTTTCCTTGCGGGTGCCTTCGAGCTGGTCGATGTATTGCTCGTCCTCGCCGGTGCCGAGCGTGGTGACGACCAGCGCCTGCGTCTCGCCGCGGGTGAACAGCGCCGAGCCGTGGGTGCGCGGCAGGACGCCGACTTCCGACACGATCTGGCGAACGGTCGAGAGATCGCGGCCGTCGATGCGCTTCGAGGTGTCGAGGATGTTCCAGCGCACGACCTTGGCCTGCGCGTCCTTGAAGACCGCCTTGACCTTCTCGGGGTTGAACTTCGCTTCGCCCTCTGCCGGGCAGAGCGCTTCCATCACCTTCGACTTGACGGCGTCGACGGCGGTGTAGCGGTCCTGCTTCTTGGTGATCTTGTAGGCTTCGCGCAGGTCGTTGCCGGCGATTTCGAGAACGGCCGCCTCGATTTCCGCCGTGTCGGCCGGCTGGTAGTCGCGCGGCTCCTTGGCGGCCTTCTCGGCCAGGCGCACGATGGCGTCGATGACCGGCTGGAAATGCTTGTGGCCGAACATCACGGCGCCGAGCATTACGTCCTCGGCGAGTTCCTTGGCTTCCGACTCGACCATCAGGACGGCGTCGGCGGTGCCGGCGACCACGAGGTCGAGGGTCAATTCCTCGAGCTCCTGCAGCGGCGGGTTGAGCTTGTACTGGCCGCCGATGAAGGCGACGCGGGCGGCGCCCACGGGACCCATGAAGGGCACGCCCGAGAGGGTGAGAGCGGCGGAAGCCGCCACCATGGCGACGATGTCCGGATCGTTTTCGAGGTCATGCGACAGCACCGTCACGACGACCTGCGTCTCGTTGCGGTAGCCAGCGGCGAAAAGCGGGACGGATGGGGCGGTCGATGAGGCGGGAAACCAGGGTTTCCTTCTCGGTCGGACGGCCTTCGCGCTTGAAATAGCCGCCGGGGATGCGGCCGGCCGCGTAGGTGCGCTCCTGGTAGTTCACCGTGAGCGGGAAGAAATCGATGCCGGCCTTGGGCTCCTTGGCCGACACGACGGTGGCGAGGACCGAGGTCTCGCCGTAGGTGGCGACGACGGCGCCGTCAGCCTGGCGGGCGATCTTGCCCGTTTCGAGCACGAGCTTGCGCCCGGCCCACATCAGTTCTTCGCGTTGAATATCGAACATTCGGTTGTCTTTCATGACGTGGCGGGGGCGATGCCATGAGCAAGACGGCCAGAGGCTCCGGGACCCGATCCGGGTCTCTCAGAAGCCACTGGCGATCCTGCCATGGTCATCGCGTCGTCCGCCTCTTCGTACAGGCGCGGGGACCTCGTCCCACGAGCGCCAGGAGTCGACATCGACCCCTTTTGTCGTTGCGCATGACCTAAACGGCGAACCGGTTTCCACTTCGCCGGATCATGCGCGAGAGGCCGTCCGGAGCCGGGCTCCGGACGGAAGTGTCGTCGAGCTTCAGCGGCGGATGCCGAGACGCTCGATCAGGCTGCGATAGCGGGCCTCGTCGCCCTTCTTGACGTAGTCGAGAAGCGAGCGGCGCTGCGACACCATCTTCAGCAGGCCGCGGCGGGAATGGTTATCCTTCGCGTGGCTCTTGAAGTGGCCGGTGAGGTTGTTGATCCGCTCGGTCAGAATGGCGACCTGCACCTCGGGGGAGCCGGTATCGCCTGCCTTTTGAGCGTATTCCTTGATAAGCGCGGTCTTGCGCTCAGCCGTAATCGACATCGTGTGTCCTTTCGGTCTGGTCGTTGAAAGTGACCCGTTTCGTTGGAAATCAGGTCGATATCGCCTGGAGAAGGCCGGGCCGGGATGTCGTCCAGCGCGGTCATTGTCTCAAGCGCGTCCAGCGAGGCAAAGCCCGCGGGAAGTGGCGGCACCATACACGAAAAGCGCGTGAAGTGCGAGGGAAATCAGTGACCGGAAATGAGAGCGCTGCGATCCGCGACGAGAAGGGGACGGGACGTCGGAACAGGCCGCCGGCTCATCCCAGATCGGTATGACTGAAGTCATTTCCACTTATAGAGCAACGGAACCGCGTAGTTCTGGGCACACGCATAGGCGAAGCAATCGCCCATGATTGAGATCGGCTTTGTGTGGCCGCCCGTACCGAGCGCGGGCACGGATAGCCCGCTTTCCGATCTCCGGGGTGATCGCGACATTGCGCGCCCCGAGCACCCGCATGAAGTCCTCGACGAGATCTTCGGCGTCGTCGATGGAGATCCCTTTGGCCCTCCGCAAACCAAGGACGCTCTCCATGATTGCCACCGGGGAGGTCGTCGGCCGGGTGGTTGCGTTGTCCAGGCGGGCCATGAGCTCTCCTGCATCCGGTTCCCCGCCGAGAATCCCCACGACGGCTGACGCATCCAGAAACATTATTCCTCGCCCCAATCGGCGTCAGAGGCTTTCTTATGGTCCTCCCAGGTCATCGTGCTTTGGGTTCCCAACGCCGCAGCCTTTGCCAAGACGGGCGCCAATTTCTCGCGCACGCTCAGCTTCGCGGTTTCACGGGCCAATTCAGCGTCCAACGCCACGCGAAGCACATCCACCTTGCTGGCGTGCCTCAAGCGGCTCAGGTGATCGATCTTCCGAAGGATTTCGGGGTCTTTGATGTTGATGGCCATCAGGTACCTCAATGAGGGTACCACGGTACCGAAATTTTGGTGCCTCTACAAGAAGGGTGAGTTCAAGCTCCCAGATTGAACACCCGGTGCGGCACCAATTCGCCCTTCTCCACGTCGCCGACCGCCACCAGCACGCCGTTGCAGGTGGCGTAGATCTTGCCGGAGATCGGGCGCGTCGCGGCCGCGCAGGATGATGGACTGGCCGCGCATCAGGCGGCCGGCCATGTCGCGGCTGACGGCGATGGAGGGAATGTCGTGGAGGGCCGATTCCACCGGACGCAAGGCGGCCGGATCGGTGGCGAGATCGTCGACCACCACCGCGTCCGCTTCCGTGAAGGGGCCGACCCGTGTGCGCCGCAGAGCCGCGATATGGCCGAGGCAGCCGAGCGCGCGGCCGAGATCGCGGGCGATGGCGCGCACATAGGTGCCCTTGCCGCAATCGGCCTCGAGCACCGACCGGTTGCCCTCGTGATGCACGAGAGCGAGGCGGTCGATCTCGACCGTGCGGGGCTGCAACTCCACCACCTCGCCGTCGCGGGCGAGATCGTAGGCGCGCTCGCCCTGGATCTTGATGGCGGAGAAGCGCGGCGGCACCTGCTGCACCTGGCCGATGAAGCGCGGCAGCAGCGCCTCGATGGCGGACGGGTTCGGGGATCAGGTCGGTCTGTCCCACCACCTCGCCCTCGGCGTCGTCGGTATTGGTCTCCTCACCCCACGCCACGGTGAAGACGTAGGATTTGCGGCCGTCCATGATGAACGGGACGGTCTTGGTCGCCTCCCCGAGTGCGATCGGCAGGATGCCGGAGGCAAGCGGATCGAGGGTGCCCGCATGGCCGGCTTTCTTGGCCGAGAGCCCGCGCTTGACCACCGCGACCGCGTGGGTGGAAGTCATGCCGACGCCCTTGTCGAGGATGATCCAGCCGTTGACGTCGCGCTTCTTGGGGCGGTCCGCATGCGGACGGCGCTGCGGCGGCTGAGGGTTCGCGGGTGCGTCGATTCATGAGGGGTCTCTGGGTCTGGGGCCGGTGGCCGAATCGATCCGGCTGCGGAGAAAATCCGGTCAGCGCCGTGGCGATTTCGGCCCGGGGAAAGGCCGCCCGGGGCAGGGCCAGGACGGGCGCGTGGCGGTGGAAGACGATGAGGTGGTGCGGGGTCTCGACGACCTGCCGCAGGCCGTCGAGATTCATGCGCAGCAAGGTGTGTTCGTCCTCGATCGACAGGGAACGCCCGTCGCCGGTGAGCCGGTAGGGATCGCGCCGCGCAACGACGTCCCGGGCGAGGCGGGTTTTCCATTGGTGCTCGACCGCGAACCGAAACGCCGCGATGCCGACCACTCCGCCGGCCAAAGCGGTGCCTGCGAGCACGACATTGTCGTCGGCGGTCCCATCAGCCACAGGAAGAGGGCGGTCAATCCTGCGAAAACCGCGCCGGAGCCGAGGCGCGCCAGAACCGTCAGCAGGGATTCATACAGCCGATAGGGATTGGCGCGCGCAGCGACGCGCAGATCGGCGACTCGTGGGCGTCACCATGATGTCGACGATGCCCCGTCGTGCCGCCGCGACCGCGTCGGACATTTCCGCGAGGGCTTCGCTCACGGAGATTACTCCTCCGCGTCGTGATCGTCGTCGGATTCGGGGCGGGCGGTGTCGCGCGCCACTTTCTCGGTGCGAAGAAGCGCCGTGATCCGGTCGGCCTCGTCGAAGGTCTCGTCGCGATGGAAGCGCAGGTCGGGAGCGAATTTCAGCGCGACCCGGCGCGCCACTTCCTTGCGCAGCATCACCTTGTTCTTCTCCAGCGCCTTGATGACCGCATCCTCGTCGCGGCCGCCGAGCGGCATCACGTAGGCGGTGGCAAGCTTGAGGTCGGGCGACATGCGCACTTCCGGGATGGTGATGACGTGTTTGCCGAGCACCGGATCCTGCACATCGCCGCGCGACAGCACTTCGGCGAGGGCGTGGCGCACGAGTTCGGCGACGCGCTGCTGGCGCTGGGTCGGTCCGGCGTTCTGGTCGAAACGTTTGGCCATTGTTCTAAACCTCCGGGATTGGACCGGACCATTGACCGTCTGCTCGTCGCCGGAGATCTCCGGTGAAAAAGCGTCGGCCGCGCATCGATCATGCGCCTTAAAAAAGCAGGGTCACCGGGACAGGTCCCGGTGACGATGAATTTTGACGGATCGGGTGAGGCGCTTCTTAGAGCGAGCGCTTCACTTCCTCGACGCGGTAGCACTCGATCTGGTCGCCGGCGCGCATGTCCTGGTAGTTCTCGAACGACATGCCGCATTCCTGGCCGGCCGTGACTTCCTTGGCATCGTCCTTGAAGCGCTTGAGCTGGCTCAGGCGGCCTTCGTGGATGACCACGTTGTCGCGGATGAGACGCACATGGGCGCCGCGCTGGACCACGCCGTCGAGGACGCGGCAACCGGCGATCTTGCCGACCTTCGAGACGTTGAACACCTCGAGGATCTGCGCCTCGCCGAGCCGCTCCTCGCGGAGCGTCGGTGCGAGCAGGCCCGACATGGCCTTTTTCACATCGTCCACGAGATCGTAGATGATGTTGTAGTAGCGGATCTCGACGCCGGCCCGTTCGGCGGCCTCGCGCGCTTCCTTGTGGGCGCGCACGTTGAAGCCGAGGACGATGGCGCCGGAGGCTTCCGCCAGCGTGATGTCCGATTCCGAGATGCCGCCGACGCCCGATTGCAGGATGCGGGCGCTGACCTCGTCGGTGCCGAGCTTTTCGAGCGAGCTGACGATGGCCTCGGCCGAACCCTGCACGTCGGCGCGAACCACGAGCGGGAATTCCTTGCGGCCGGCTCCGGCCTTGAGGTCCTGCATCATGTCCACGAGCGTGCGGCTGCCGGCGCCGGTGCGGGCGGCCTGACGCTCGCGCTTCTGCCGGGTGCGGTATTCGGTGACTTCGCGAGCGCGGGCTTCCAACTCGACGACCGCGACGCGATCGCCGGCTTCCGGCGTGCCGTTGAAGCCCAGAACCTCGACCGGGACCGAGGGTGCGGCTTCCTTGACGTTGGCGCCGGTGTCGTTGATGAGGGCGCGAACGCGACCCCATTCGGCGCCCGCCACGACGATGTCGCCGGTGCGAAGCGTGCCGCGCTCGACCAGAACCGTCGCCACGGGACCGCGACCGCGATCGAGCTTCGCCTCGATGACCGTGCCTTCCGCCGAGCGATCGGGGTTGGCCTTGAGATCGAGGATTTCGGCCTGGAGCTGCAGACCTTCGAGGAGGGTCTCGAGACCGTCGCGGGTCTTGGCCGAAACCTCGAATTCGAGGGTGTCGCCACCCATCGATTCCACCACGATGGAATGCTGCAGCAATTCGGTGCGCACCCGCTGCGGGTTCGCGTCCGGCTTGTCCATCTTGTTGATGGCGATGATCAGCGGCACGTTGGCGGCCTTCGCATGCGCGATGGCTTCCACGGTCTGCGGCATGACGCCGTCATCGGCCGCCACCACCAGCACGACGATATCCGTCACCTTGGCGCCGCGGGCGCGCATGGAGGTGAAGGCCGCGTGGCCGGGCGTGTCGATGAAGGTGATCTTGCCGCCGAGCGGCGAGGTCACCTGATAGGCGCCGATATGCTGCGTGATGCCGCCGGCTTCGCCCGACACCACGTTGGTCTTGCGGATGGCGTCGAGGAGCGAGGTCTTGCCGTGGTCGACGTGGCCCATGATGGTCACGACGGGAGGACGCGGCTGCAGGTTGTCGTCGATTTCGCCGGTGTCGAACAGACCTTCTTCCACGTCGGATTCGGCAACGCGCTTGACCGTGTGTCCAAGCTCTTCGGCGATGAGCTGGGCTGAGTCGGAATCGATCACATCCGTGATCTTGTGCATCTGACCCTGCTTCATCAGCATCTTGATCACGTCCACGGCCCGCTCCGACATGCGGTTGGCGAGTTCCTGGATGGTGATGGTCTCGGGAATGATCACCTCACGGGCGATCTTTTCCTTCTGCTCGACCTGGCGATGGCCGGTGAGGCGCTGGTTGCGGCGACGGAACGACGCGACGGAGCGCGTGCGCTCGTCCTCGCCCGAGGTCGCGGCCGTCACGGTCAGGCGGCCGCGGCGCTTTTCTTCGCCCGGAGCGGCCTTGGGAGCCTTGAGAACGGTGGCGGGTTTCGCCGCGACGCCAGGACGGCGGATGACGCGGGCGCCATCCTCGTCCTCGATGGTGGCGGGGCGTGCGGCCACCGGCGCTGCCGAACGGGTGTTCGGCTTCGCGGTGGTCGGATCGGGCGCAACGACCGGAGCCGGACGCGCCATGTGATTGAGGCTCTGCGGACGGCCGCCGACGGTGCCGCCGCCGGAGCGCGGACCGCGCATAGCCGCTGCGCGGACCGGCGCCCGCACCTGCGGGACGGGGACCACGATCGCCGGACGGACGTTCGCCGCCGCCCGGACGGGCAACCTGCGAGGGGCCGCGATTGGCGGGAGCCGAAGTGGTGGCCTGACGGGGCGCGGAAACCGGCACGGCCTCTTCGCCAAGGCGGCGGCGGGCCTGATCCTCGGCGACGCGCTTGCGCTCGTCCTCGTGGCGGCGACGCTCGTCGTCCTCGCGCTTGCGGGCCTCGGCGGCTTCGCGCTCCTGCGCTTCGGCCGCATCGCGCTCGGCGCGGCGACGGGCTTCCTCTTCCTGGGAAGAACGATCCACCTCCTCGCGGCGGCGGGCATCGGCCAATGCGTTGGCGCGGGCATCGCGTTCGGAATCGGACAAGGTCCGCAGCACCACGCCGGAGCGGGGCGCGCTGGATGCCGGTCCGCCACGTCCGGCGCGACCCTGAGGTGCGACCTTGGGCGCAGCCGGAGCCGGAGCCGCGGCCTGTGGCGGCGCAGCCTTCTGCTCGACAGCTCCGCCGGGAGCGACGGGACGACGCTTGACCGTCTCGACCACCACCGCCTTCGAGCGGCCATGGGAGAAGCTTTGGCGCACCACGCCTTGTTCGACGGGGCGCTTCAGAGACAGCGTCTTGGGCGACACGTGGAGAGTCTTGTCGCCCGGATTTTTCGTATCATTCATTCCGCTCAGATCCTGCGGGTTGCGTAATCGTGGGTTCGCCGGTCTCGGTCTCGAGGCCAGTCGGTTCGGCTTCGATGCCGCAATAAGTACGGTAACGATGCCAGCGGTTGAGAAAGCCATCGCTTCCAGCGCCCGCGACAAGCGCAGCATGTATCACATTTGCCCGGCCTAATGCCAAACCCAATTCGTCATTCGACAAAACTTGGATCACCGGAAAGCCAGATATGGCCCCGCCGAGGCGTTTACGCAACTGGTTCGCGAGTTTTCTTCGCCCATCTTCCGCCGCCTCCGTGGCATGAATAAGGGCAATGACGGGCTTTTCGGCGATGGCCGAGTCGAGTTTGGCAAAACCCGTGAGGACGGTGCCGGCCTTGTTGGCGAGCGACAGCCCCTGGCGGAGGTCCTCCCGCAGCGACGCCGCGATGTCGTCCGCGAGAGTCGGGCTCACCGTCACCTCGGCCTTGAAGGCGCGGGCGAAGAGGCGGCGCTTGACCGCCTCCTGCACCAGGTCGCGGCGCGCGGTCACCCACACGCCCCGGCCGGGCAATTTGTGTTTCAGGTCGGCATAGACGGCGTTGTCGGGTCCGAGGACGAAACGGATCAGGCCCGCGGCGGGCAAGGCCGCGCGGGTAACGATGCAGGTCCGCTCCGGTTCGTGCCGCGCCAAATCCATTGTCCTCGCGTTGCCATGACCGGTCAGGAAGCAGCGGCTTCGGACGGGGCCTCGTCGGCCTCCTCCTCGCCCGCGACCGGCGCCTCGACCCAGCCCGCCTTGACGCGCGCATCCATCACCATGGCCTCGGCCTCGGTCCGCGACAGCTCGAACCCGTCGAGATAGCCGCTGTAGCGGACGGCCTCGGCACCGCGGCCTTCGGTCCAGCCGACGAGATCGTCGGTGGCGCAGCCCGCGAGATCCTCCAGGGTCTTCACGTCGTTCTCGCCCAACGCCACCATCATGGCGGTGGTCATGCCCTCGATGTCCTTGAGCTCGTCGGCGACGCCCAGTTCCTGGCGGCGGGCCTCGTTCTCGGATTCGATGCGCGCGATGTAATCCTGCGCGCGCGCCTGGATCTCGGCCGCCGTGTCCTCGTCGAAGCCCTCGATGGACGAGACTTCGCCCGCATCCACATAGGCGAGCTCCTCGACCGTGCGGAAGCCTTCGGAGGCCAGGAGCTGGCCCACGACCTCGTCCACGTCGAGCGCGTTCATGAACAGCTCGGTGCGCTCGGCGAATTCCTTCTGGCGGCGCTCGGATTCCTCGGCCTCGGTGAGGATGTCGATGTCCCAGCCGGTGAGCTGGGAGGCGAGGCGCACGTTCTGGCCGCGCCGGCCGATGGCGAGCGACAGCTGGTCGTCGGGCACCACCACCTCGATGCGGTCGGCATCCTCGTCGAGCACCACCTTGACGACTTCCGCCGGCTGCAGCGCATTGACGATGAACGTCGCCTGGTCCTGCGACCACGGGATGATGTCGATCTTTTCGCCCTGCAATTCACCGACGACCGCCTGCACGCGCGAACCGCGCATGCCGACGCAGGCGCCCACGGGATCGATCGAGGAATCGCGGGAGATCACGGCGATCTTGGCGCGCGATCCGGGGTCGCGCGCGACCGCCTGGATGGTGACGATGCCGTCATAGATCTCCGGCACTTCCTGCGCGAACAGCTTCGCCATGAATTGCGGATGCGTGCGCGACAAAAAGACCTGCGGGCCGCGCGCTTCGCGGCGCACGTCGAACAGATAGGCGCGGATGCGGTCGCCCGGGCGGAAGGTTTCGCGCGGGATCATCTCGTCGCGGCGCACGATCGCCTCGCCACGGCCGAGATCGGCGATCACGTTGCCGTATTCGACGCGCTTGACGACGCCGTTGACCACTTCGCCGATGCGGTCCTTGTATTCCTGGTACTGCCGGTCACGCTCGGCGTCGCGCACCTTCTGGACGATCACCTGCTTGGCCGATTGCGCCGCGATGCGGCCGAAATCGAAGGGCGGCAGGGTTTCGGAAATCGCATCGCCCTCCTGGGCGGCCGGGTTGCGCTTGCGCGCTTCCGACAGGGCGATCTCGCGGGAATCGTTTTCGAGCGCCGCGTCGTCGACCACCAGAAGGTGGCGGGAGAGCCGGAGTTCGCCGGTCTTGCCGTTGATCTCCGCATGGATGTCGGTCTCGGCGCCGTAACGCGAGCGTGCCGCCTTGGCGATGGCGTCGGCCATCGCGTCGAGCACGATCTGTTTGTCGATCACCTTCTCGCGGGCGACCGCGTCGGCGATCTGCAGAAGTTCAAGCCTGTTGGCGCTGACAGCCATGGAAGTTACTCCTTCGTCGATGGGTCGTCGTCGCGGCCGCGCGATTTCGGCGCAGGCTCGACGCTTGTGTCGTTTGTATCTTGGGTGTCGTCGTCGTCACCGTCGTCATCCTGCGGGGCGGAGCCGCGGCGCAACAATTCACGAATCAGGTCGTCGGTCAGGACCAGATGGGCGGTGGCGAGATCGGTGAGCGGCAGTCGGGCGATCGGCTCGAGGCCTTCCTTGACGTCCGGCAGCTCGATGATCGCCTGACCGTCCTCGACGCCGCGGATGAAGCCGCGAAAACGCTTGCGGCCATCCAGCGGCACCGCCATCTCGATCTTGGCCTCATAGCCGGTCCAGCGCTCGAAATCGCTGGTGCGCACCAGCGGCCGATCGATGCCCGGCGACGAGATCTCGAGATGGTAGGCCTGCGGCACCGGGTCCTCGAGATCGAGAACCGGCGAGATCGCGCGGCTGATCGCGGCGCAATCGTTCACCGACATGGTGCCGTCCGGACGCTCGGCCATGATCTGCACCGTGCAGCCGTTCTCGGCGCTGATCTTGACCCGCACGAGGTTGAAGCCAAGGTCCTCGATCGCAGGCTCCACCACCGCGGCGACGCGCGCGGCGACGCCGGTTTCGGTGATCAGACGCTTGTCGCGTTCGTTCGTCATCGGTGCTCGTGTATCTCCACGCTCCGGCGTCCAAGCAATAAAAAAGAGCGGACCCGGCGGGGTCCACTCCTGCAAGGCAGTTTACACTGCAACCAGAGCTGACGGGGCAGATATACTGATTCAACGCCGCAAAAGCAAGGGGCGGACCGCCGGCGCGGCCCGCCCACCCGCTCACACGATATAGAAGTCCTTTTCGGTGATCGCCGCCTCCACCCTCTCGTGGCTGCGCCTCGTCTGCGACATCTTCGCGGGACCTAGAACACCCAGAAATCCGCGGCCGTCAGCTTGAGTTTCCGGGTCAGGGTCGCGATCTGCACCGCCGCGTCGGGGCCGGTGCCGTCGGGGTCGTAGAACAGGACGCCCGCCTTCTTGTCGTAGATGACGTGATCGTTGCCGTCCTTGGCGGTGCTGCCGGTCGCGAAGAAGCTCTTCCGAAGCCTGCCGGGCGCCGTGTCGTGCGCCTTCGACACGGTCTTGAAGACGGCGTCGTCGAGCCAGATGGTGTCGTCCCGGACGTTGAAATCGACGATGCGGTCGCGGTTCGTCCTCAGCGGGCGGGCGTCGAATGCGAAAATGTCGCCCTCGAATCCGCCGGTGAGCAGGTCGGAGCCGGCGCCGCCCGAAAGCCAGTCGCTTCCGGCGCCGCCCGTCAGCCGGTCTTGGCCGTTGCCCCCGCTCAGCCGGTCGTTGCCCTCCCCGCCGCCCAACGTGTCGTGACCGCCCCGTCCGAACAGCCCGTTGGCGGCTTCATTGCCGAGGATCGTATCGCTGCCCCAGCCGCCAAGCGCGTTCTCGATCAGCGAGCGGGTATCGCCCTGGAAAAGCAGCGCGTTGTAGACGTTGCCGGCGGCCCGGATGCCGGGCGCGAGTTGGGCCCGCTGCTCGACGGGCAGCGCCGTGGCGCCGCCGGGCTCGAGATCGATCGTGAGCGCGCCGGTATATTGGGAGAAATCGTAGGTGTCGCTGCCTCCCCCGTCCCAGACGGTGCAGAAGACCCGGTTGGCCGCCGGGGCGCCCAGGGCCACACCGTCGATCGTGGCCTCGCCGGTCGAGGGGTTCCACGAATAGGTGGTGTCGCCGCTCCGGAACCCGAAATTGGCCCCGTACAGGGTCTGCAGCGCCAGAATGTCGAGCATCATGTAGGTCTGCGGGAAGCCATTGGCCTCGTTGGTGTAGGCGCCCTGGAGCGAGCCGCCCTGGACGGAGCGGTACGACATGATGGTGTATTCGAGGAAATCGCGGTCTACCGGCACCGTGGCGGCCATGTCCGGCCCGAGCGAATCGTGGGGGTGTTTCAGGCCGAGGGCATGGCCGAATTCGTGAAGCGCGGTCGCCGCTGCGTAGCTGCCGGCGAGGGGCGTGGAGAAATCGTAGGTCTGGCCGAACCACACATCGCCGCCATACGGCTCAGGGCTCGGGTAATACGCATAGGCGGTCGCCGGCATCGACGAGCACGCGATGAGGATGTCGGGCTTTGCGGCGCCCGGCCCGGGCGTCACCTCGTCGAAGGTCAACAGGGAGAAACCGGCCACGGGCGTCAGCGCGGCGGGGCCCGCGACGAGGGTGCGGAACGCCTCCATCATGGGATTCGCCACAGCGGCGAAATTGCTGCCCGGCTCGCCGTTGCCGTAGCCTTCATCGTAATCGGAAGTGCGGGCGGCAAAGCCGTAAGTGAGGGTGTTGCCGAGCCATTGCTGGCCGGAGAACAGGCCGTCCAGATAGGGCGACCCGGTCGACACGGGATGTACGCCACCGAACGCCATTGTCCCCTCCGTTTGGAGAGGATGGTTGCACGTCCGGGGCCCGCGGGAAGGGGGTCTAAGCCGGAATCGCCGTCGCCTATCTAGATGCGCAGGACCCGCAGGTAGCTGGGTACGCGGCCCTCGCGGATGGCCTTCGCCTCATAGCGGGTGCCGGGCCAGTCCGCGTAAGGCCGGCGCCAATCGTCGGGCCCGCTCGCGGTCCAGCGGAAATCGGCGGAGCGCAGGACGCGGGCCAGCACCCAGCCGATGTAGTTGTCGATGTCGCTGGCAAAACGAAGCTCGGCGCCCGGGCGCATGACGCGGGCGAGCTCCCGCAGGGTGTCGTCGGAAACGAGGCGGCGCTTGCGCTGGCGGCGCTTCGGCCACGGGTCGGGATAGAGGATGTAGACCCGGTCGAGGCACGCATCGGGGAGCGTCGGCAGGAGATCGGTGACGTCCTCGTCCCAGATGCGGATGTTGTCGAGCTTGTCCTGCTCGATCGACGCCAGAAGCTTGGCCATGCCGTTCACGAACGGCTCGCAGCCGATGAAATTGATGGCCGGATGCGCCCGCGCCTGGGCGGCCAGGTGCTCGCCGCCGCCAAAGCCGATTTCGAGCCAGGTGGCTTCAGTCGGGCGGTCCCCGAAGAGCGCCGCCGGGCGCATCGCCGAGCCGCACCCGCAGGGACGGCAGCAGGGTCTGGACGAGCCGGTCGTGCGAGGCGCGCAGACGCTTGCCTTTCCGGCGCCCGAAGAAGGCGCCGGCGCGGTCGGACCCTTGGTCGGACATGGTGTCTAGCCGAGAGCGGCCCGGAGGGTGTCGGCGAGGTCGGTCCGCTCCCAGGAGAAACCGCCATCCGCGTCCGGCTGGCGGCCGAAATGGCCATAGGCGGAGGTGCGGGCATAGATCGGCTTGTTGAGGCCGAGATGGGTGCGGATGCCGCGGGGCGACAGGTCCATGGCGTCCATCAGGGTCGCCTCGAGCTGCTCCTCCGACACCTTTCCGGTGTCATGCAGGTCGACGTAGATCGACAGGGGCTTGGCGACGCCGATGGCGTAGGAGAGCTGGAGCGTGCAGCGATCGGCAAGGCCCGCCGCCACCACGTTCTTGGCGAGGTAGCGCGCCGCATAGGCGGCCGAGCGGTCGACCTTGGTGGGATCCTTGCCCGAGAACGCGCCGCCGCCATGGGGAGCAGCGCCGCCATAGGTGTCGACGATGATCTTGCGTCCCGTCAGGCCGCAATCGCCGTCCGGGCCACCGATGACGAACTTGCCGGTCGGGTTCACGTGCCAGATGGTGTCGGGGGAGATCCAGCCCTGCGGCAGGGTCTTGCGGATATAGGGCTCGACGATCTCGCGCACGCCCTCGGAGGTGAGGTTCTCGTCGAGATGCTGGGTCGAGAGAACGATCTGGGTGGCGGCGACCGGCTTGCCGTTTTCGTAGCGCACCGTCACCTGGCTCTTGGCGTCAGGGCCGAGGATGGCGGCGCCGTTGGCCTTGGACTTGCGCGCGATGTTGAGGTCTTCGAGGATCTTGTGGGCGTAGTAGATGGGCGCCGGCATGAGCGCCGGGGTCTCGTTGCAGGCATAGCCGAACATGATGCCCTGGTCGCCCGCGCCCTCGTCCTTGTTGCCGGCCGAATCGACGCCCTGGGCGATATGCGCCGACTGGGCGTGCAGGTAGACCGACACGTCGGCGGTCTTCCAGTGGAAGCCCTCCTGCTCGTAGCCGATGTCCTTGATGGCATCGCGCGCGAGCTCGATGACGCGCTCGCTGGTGATGGAATCGGGGCCGCGGACCTCGCCCGCGATGACCACGCGGTTGGTGGTCGCGAGGGTCTCGCAGGCGACGCGGGCTTCCGGTTCGGCCGCCAGATAGGCATCGACCACGGCGTCGGAAATGCGGTCGCAGACCTTGTCCGGATGACCTTCGGAAACCGACTCGCTGGTGAACAGATAGCTTGAACGGCGCACGACCATATTCCTTCGCGGGGGAAAGCAGGACGCCCGCGCGAGCGGGCTTTGCGCAAGCTCTTGCCGCAGCTGCGGGGAAAGGTCAAGCGGACGCGTTCGTTTTGCCGAACGCCCCTACTCCTCCTGCGCGGCGAGGGATGCGACCAATTGGACGATGCTTTTGCGGACCTTCGGGTTCTTGATCCCCGTGAAGGTGCGGATGAGCTGGAGACCTTCGGGGGTCGACATCATCTCCGAAATGTAGGGTGGCGATTCCTCTTCGGCGAAACCGGCATCGGCCTTGCCGCTCTTCACGCCGTCGAAGAAGAAGTGGATGTCCACGCCGAGGATCTTGGCGATGTCGACCAGGCGGCCGACGCTGATCCGGTTCGTGCCCTTTTCGTATTTCTGAACCTGCTGGAATGTGAGACCCAGCATGTCGCCGAGCTTCTCCTGGCTCATACCGACGGAAATACGGCGCATGCGCACGCGGCTTCCGATTTCGATATCGATTGAACCGGTCGACTTCTTCATCAGTTCAGACTTCCTGTCCGGGCCGTACATGCGTTGTAGGGCGGGGGGTTGGGGAGACCTGCCGTCGCCTGCGGACGGCCGGTGCCATTAAGCAGATCACAAGCATGGCCGTCAAAACAAACCTACGACTTTCGCCGTAAACCGTACGGGACAACGAACGTGGCAAACCGGCATCCAGCACGCCTTCGGTTCCGAGCGGCAGCGACGCGACGATGCGGCCGAACGGATCGACGATGGCGGAGATTCCCGTATTGGCGGCGCGCACCAGCGGCAGGCCTTCCTCGACGGCGCGCAGACGGCTCTGGGCGAAATGCTGATAGGGGCCCGGGGTGGTGCCGAACCAGGCGTCGTTGGTGACGTTCAGGATGAGATCCGGACGCGGTCCGTCGGGCAGGAAATCGTCGGGAAAGATCGCCTCGTAACAGATCGTCGCGGCGATCGCGGGAAGGCCCGGCACCGACAGAGTAGTGCGTTTCTCGCTGGGCTCGAAACCGCCCGGGATGCTGATGAATTGCCGCAGGCCCATGCGCGCGGATCAGCGAATCGAGGAAATTCGGCACGTATTCGCCGAACGGCACGAGATGAACCTTGTCGTAGGATTCGAGAATCGTGCCGCGATCGTCGATGGTCTGGATCGCGTTGTAGAATTTGCCGACGCTCTCTCCCGGCAGCGGCGCGTCCATGCGCGCCGCGCCCGTGATGAGAAGCGCCCGCGCCGGGAGGATGCGCGGCGATCTGCGCCAGCGCCGCGGGCGTCGCGATGAAGCAGGAACGGAAAGGCCGATTCGGGCCAGATCAGGTGGGTGCGCCGATCGAGGGTCAGGCCGGTCTGTCCCGCATAGCGGCTGATCGCCAGATAGCGCCGCATGATGGCGTCGCGGTTGCGCGGGTTGAACTTGGCGTCCTGCGGCAGGTTGGGCTGCATGATTCGCAGGGCACGTTCTCCACGACGGACATGGGTTCGGCCGGCACTCGCCACGGCACCGAACGCCGCGAGCAGCGGCGAGGGCCGCGAGCGCCAGAAGGGGCGCCGTCCAGCGCCGGCGGCGGCTGCCTCCGGTGAAGAGAACCGCCGGGGCGGCGCCGAGTGCGATGGCGATCAGGGTCAGGCCATAGAGGCCGACCAGGGAGGCGGCCTGCATGAGCCAGAGGTTCTGGCCCAGAGCCATGCCGGGGCTGTTCCAGGGGAAGCCCGTGAACAGATGGCCGCGCAGCCATTCGCTCACCGTCAGCCCGCCGCGAAGGCGAGGATGCGCGTGGCGTCGTGCGTCCAGAACAGCCGCGCGAGCGCGAAACCGAAGGCCGGAAAGAATGCGAGGAGCGCCGGCAATCCAAGAACCCCGAGACGGAAGCGCCCAGGCGAATTGATCGGCCTCGACCAGAAACGCCGCGCCGAGCCACCACAAGCCCGGCGACGAAATAGCCAAAGCCCCAGCACCAGCCGACGAGCGCCGCGCGACCGAAACGTGCCCGGCCCGGCGTCGCGGCCGGCGCCGTCGAGCAGCCAGATCGCGGGCGAGAGCGACATTGCGAGAGCCGGCAGAAAGCCGAAGGGCGGCATCGCGAGCGCGCCGACGGCGCCGGCGGCCACGGCCGCGAGCGCACGACGCCAGCCCGGTCAGGCGGGCGACGCGGTCGCCGAGTTGTCGTCATCGAAGCGGCGGAGCTTTCGGCGGCGGGTCGGATTCCGCGCCGGCCGGCCCGCTCTCGACCCGGGGTCGCGCCGTTGAACTCGCGACGGAAGATGCGCACGCGCTTGATCCGCCGCGGATCGGCGTCGAGAATCTCGAATTCGAGATTGCCCGGTCCGAGGATCAGCTCGTTGCGGGCCGGCACGCGGCCGGCGAGCGTCACGATGAAGCCGCCGATGGTGTCGATATCCTCGGCGCTCTCCTCGTATTGCAGGTCGATGCCGAGGCTTTCCTTGACCTCGTCGAGACTGGCGCGCGCATCGGCCACGAAGGTGCCGTCGGCTTCGGCGACGATCATCATCTCGGTCGCGTCGTCGTGCTCGTCCTCGATGTCGCCCACCACCATCTCGACGAGGTCCTCGATCGAGACGAGGCCGTCGGTGCCGCCGTATTCGTCGATGACCAGCGCCATATGGGTGCGGGTCGCCTGCATGCGCACCAGAAGGTCGATGGCCGGCATCGAGCGGGGCACGAACAGGACCGGCCGCAGGATCTCGGCCGCGGCGAGCGGAACCGAGAAATCGACCTGGCCCAGATTGGGCAGGCTCTTGTTGCTGGGGAAGGTTTTGCCGTCGGGCAGGGTCCTGCCGCCGGATTCCTCGTCCGCCGCCCCGCCGGTATCGGCGTGCTGGGCGATGAAATCGAGGAAATCGCGGATGTGGACCATGCCCTTGGGGTCGTCCAGCGTCTCGCCATAGACCGGCAGCCGCGAATGGCCGGCGGTGCGGAACAGATGGAGCAGGTCGCCCAGCGGCGTGTCGGCCGACACCGCCACGATATCGGCCCGCGGCACCATGGCGTCGTCGACGCGGATGCGGTGGAAGCCGAGCACGTTCTTCAGCATCGCCCGTTCCTGGGGCGAGAAATCCGCATCCTCGACGGTCTCGGCGAGGGCGTCTTCGAGGTCGTGGCGGAAGAATTCGCGGGCTTTCAGGCCGAGGCGGGTCAGAACCCGGTCGTACCAGTGTTCGCGCAAGCCTTCGGGCTCCGGGAAGGTCCGGAGGGGGCGGTCGTTGCGACTTCGATCTTCATTCATAACGTTTGAGTTTCAGCCGAACGTCATCCGTTCAAGCTGCCATATCGCGATAAGGATCGGCGATGCCAAGGGTCGACAGCGCCTTGACTTCAAGATCTTCCATCCGTTCCGCCTCCGCCTCGACCTCGTGGTCGTAGCCGAGAAGATGGAGAACGCCGTGGACGACCAGATGGGCAAAATGATGGGCGAGCGGCTTGGATTCCTCGTCGGCCTCCCGCGCCAATGTCTCGTACGCTAATGCAATGTCGCCCAGATGGCGAGGGCCTGACCGCTGCGGCAACCGGGCGGTTCGGGGGCGGGAAACGACAGCACGTTGGTGGCCTTGTCCTTGCCGCGCCATGTCCGGTTGAGGTCGCGGATATGCGCGTCGTCGGTCAGCATGACGCTGATCTCGAGGGCCTCTCCGTCGCGCCCCGCAACCACGCTCGCGGCCTCGGCGGCCTTCTGCGCCAGCGCCTCGACGTCCTCGACGGCGCTCCACTCGCCTGCCTCCACCATGATGTCGAGTTCGATCACGGCCGGCGATTCCCCTGTTCCTGGCGGAAATCGGCATCGTACGCGGTGACGATCCGGCGCACGAGGTCGTGGCGCACCACGTCCTGCTCCTTGAAGGTGATGCGGGCGATGCCCTCGACGCCGTCGAGGATTCGCACCGCCTCGATCAGGCCGGATTTCTGGCCCGGCGGCAGGTCGATCTGGGTCGGGTCGCCGGTCACGATCATGCGCGAGCCCTCGCCCAGCCGGGTCAGGAACATCTTCATCTGCATCGTGGTGGTGTTCTGCGCCTCGTCGAGCAGCACGATGGCGTTGGTGAGGGTGCGTCCGCGCATGAAGGCGAGCGGCGCGATCTCGATCATGCCGGTCTGCAGGCCGCGATCGACCAGCCGCGCATCCATGAAATCATAGAGCGCGTCGTAGATCGGGCGCAGATAGGGATCGACCTTTTCGCGCATGTCGCCGGGCAGGAAACCGAGCCGCTCGCCCGCCTCGACGGCGGGGCGGGAGAGAATCAGCCGGTCGGCCTGTCCGTTTTCGAGAAGCGACACCGCATAGCCCACCGCAAGCCAGGTCTTGCCGGTGCCGGCGGGCCTTCGGCAAAGATCAGCTCATGCTGCTTGAGCGCCCGGATGTAATCGTTCTGGGCGGCGTTGCGGGCGCGGACCGGGCCGCGCTTGCGGGTGGCGATCTGGTCGAACGCGGTCAGGCCGCCGGGGGCCGCCTCGGCGGTCGGAAACAGCGAGCCCTGCAGCGTGCTTTCCTGAATGGCGCCGTCCACGTCGCCGGTCGAAAGGGCGCGGCCCTGGCGGGCGCGCTCATACAAGCCTTCCAGCACCCGGCGGACGATCTCCGAACTTTCGGGCGAGCCCTTGACGGTGACCCGATTGCCGTTCGCCACCGCCTTCACGCTGAGGCGGCGCTCGAGATGGGCGAGATTCTGGTCGAATTGTCCGAAAACAAGGCTGGCGAGGCGGTTATCGTCGAACGTGAGGATGATTTCGGCTTCCTCGACGACGCCGGGATGGAGATTTGCAGGATTCCGGCTCTTCTGCGTTCTGGCGGTCACATTGTCCGCTGGCCTCAAATGCCTCTCCCGTTTTACGCCGCGACTCGGTCGCCGGCACTTGATCAATTCCCCAAACAGGCTGCCGCCGCCTGCCCGCACGATTCGGACCCTGGCGATGTCGCCCACACCGAGCGATGTCGGTGTCGAACTGGACCGGCTGCAGATAAGGCGACTTGCCGGCCATCTGGCCGGGAAGCCGCCCCGGCTTCTCGACAAGAACGTCAAGACTCTGCCCGACTGTCTGGTGATTGTAAGCCACCCTTTGCGTTTCCAACAGCTTTTGCAGCCGCGCCAGCCGCTCGGCCTTGACCGGCTCGGGCACCTGATCGTCCCGCTCGGAGGCGGGCGTGCCGGGGCGCGGGCTGTATTTGAACGAGAACGAGAACGCAAAGCCGATTTCCGACACCAGCCGCATGGTGTCGTCGAAATCCGCATCGGTCTCTCCCGGAAAGCCGACGATGAAGTCCGACGACAGGGCGAGGCCCGGCTGGCGCTCGCGGATGCGCGCGATGATGCGGCGGTAATCGTCCGCCGTGATGTTTCCGGTTCATGGCCTCGAGAATGCGGTCCGATCCCGATTGCACCGGCAGGTGGAGCGACGGCATCAGGGCCGGCAGATCGCCGTGGGTCATGATCAGCGCGTCGTCCATGTCGCGCGGATGCGACGTGGTGTAGCGCAGGCGGGCGATGCCGGGGATCTCCGCCAGGCGATAGAGCAGGCGGCTCAGGGTCCAGATCGATGCCGTCCGGTCCCTCGCCGTGCTAGGCATTGACGTTCTGGCCGATCAGGCTGAGTTCGCGCACGCCCGCCTCCGCAAGCCGGGTCGCCTCCTCGACCAGGCGCGAAACCGGCCGGGAGACCTCCGTGCCGCGCGTATAGGGCACCACGCAGAAGGTGCAGAACTTGTCGCAGCCCTCCTGGATGGTCAGGAACGCCGACACGCCGCGCGAAACGATCTGCGGCCGGGTCGGCTTCGGCAGGTGATCGAACTTGTCCTCGATGGGGAATTCGGTGTCGACGACGGACTTCTTCGGCGCGCCGCAGCAGGTCGGGCAGGTGGTGATAATTCTGCGGTCCCACCACCACGTCGACGGAGGGCGCGCGGCGCAGGATCTCCGAGCCTTCGGCCTGCGCGACGCAGCCCGCCACGACGACCGGGTCTCCTGCCCGTTCGCGTTGCGCTCCGCCTTGAGGTCGCG
Organism: uncultured Alphaproteobacteria bacterium; assembly: GCA_963837375.1. Classification (GTDB taxonomy): domain Bacteria; phylum Pseudomonadota; class Alphaproteobacteria; order Rhizobiales; family Beijerinckiaceae; genus Microvirga. The sequence goes on from CAWINL010000009.1 coordinate 295,777, forward strand.
CACGCGCCCGAGCTCCGAATAGACCTTCTCGGCGGCCTTCTCGCGGATATGGCAGGTGTTGAGGATGACGAGATCGGCCTCCTCCATGACGTCGGTCGCGCCATAGCCCTCGCCCGCCAGCAGGTCCGTCATGCGCTCCGCATCATAGACGTTGGCCTGGCAGCCATAGGATTTGACGAAGACCTTTTTCACGAAGACGAGTTTGCTGTCGTTGCGGGGACGCGATCCTCTTTACGCGGTTTGACGCTGCAAGAGAATAGCGGCGCGTTCACGGCCTCGCGCACCGCCGCTTCCGCCAAGCGCGGTCGCCTCCTTGCGGTTGCCGTTGAAGGGGATCGGCTCGCCCCACGTGACCTCCACGTCGATCGGCGCCGCCGAGCAGGAACTGCGCCGAGATGCGGCGCCAGCTCCATGTCGCCGTACCAGGCGAGGAACGGCCGGTCGCGGCGGGTGACCGGCATCCCGCTGCGGCGCGTATAGGCGATCGCCAGCGGTTGCAGCATGACGCGCATGGCGCAGTCGATCGACCAGCGCCGCCTGCGCGGCGCCGACCAGCGACGAGCGGAACGGGAGCAGGCGGTTGCCGTCGCCGGTGGTGCCTTCGGCGAACAGCACCATGACCTCGCCTTTGACGAGCCGATGGGCGAGCGCGTCGTTGACCTCGGCGGTGGCCTTTCGGCGCTGGCGGTCGATGAACATGGTGCGCTGGAGCGTCGCCAGGAAGCCGACCCCCGGCCAGGATCGCCACCTCCGATTTCGCGATGAACGACAGCGGATGCAGGGAGCCGATCACCGGGATGTCGAGCCACGACACGTGATTGGACAGAACCAGGGTCGGCACGTCTCCGGGAGGGCTGCCGCGCTCGGTCACGCGAACGCCGAACAGGCGCAGGAACATGCGGTGGAACGACATCGGCAGCCGGTGCAGGATCGGCCAGCCGAATCGCAGCGCCAGCATCTGCGAGCGGGATGATCGACGAGGCCGAAGAGACCAAGGAGCGCAGCCGCACGGCGACGGCGATGCGCCTCACGCGTCATCCTCGTCGTTGGGAACCGCGTAGAGCTCGAGCCGGTGATAGATCACCTTGTAGCCGAGCCGTCGGGCGATCTCGACCTGAAGGGCCTCGATCTCGTCCGATTGAAATTCGATCACGTCGCCGGTCTCGAGATTGATCAGGTGATCGTGGTGCTCGCGGGCCGCCTGCTCGTAGCGGGAGCGGCCGTCGCGGAAATCGAGGCGCTCGATGATGCCTTGCGTCTCGAACAGCTTGACGGTGCGATAGACGGTCGAAAGGGAAATGCGGTCGTCGACCGACGGCGGCGCGCTTGTGCAGCTCCACGACGTCCGGATGGTCATGCGCCGAATCGAGAATGCGGGCGATGATCCGGCGCTGGCCGGTCATCCGCAGGCCTTTGTCCCGGCAGGCCCGCTCGATGGCGTCGGGCCGTCTGGTTCTGGCTGTTTTGGTGTTTCGATCTGCCAAGTCTGACGCCCGCTCCTTGCGGTTGCTTATACGGGAGGCCGACGGCCCGGGCTACAGCGGCGGCGAAGGATGTGATGGGGCAGGTCTAGAGGTCGAGCCGCATGGTGAGCGCCGCGGCGCGCGAATCGTCGGCCTTGCCGATAATAGCCGTCGCGCCTGCCGATTTCGCCGAAACCCAGCCGCCGGTAGAGCGCCAGCGCCGGCGCGTTGCCTTCCTCCACCTCGAGATGCACATGGGCGATCCCGGCCCGCGAAAGCCCCTCCAGATGGGCCGACAGCAGCGGGCGGGCATAACCCCGGCCGCGCATCTCCGGCGCGACCGCCACGGTGAGGATCTCGGCCTCGTCGATGACGCTGCGCGACAGCACGAAGCCGCAGACGGTGCCGGCCTGCCCGACCAGCAGCCCGTCGGCGGCGACGTTCCGCTCCGCCGAGCAGGCGCTCGAATTCCAGGGTGCTCCACGGCCGCGCGAAGCCGGTGGCGTGGATGGCGGCGAGCCGCGCCGCGCTGGCCGTGTCGAGCGCCGCGATGCGGGTGGGGGGCGGGGGGAACAGGCGGCCGAAGAGGCTCATGGTCCGCCCTCACCGACGGGCGATTCGGGCCCCGTCCTGCGGCTTGGCGTCGGGTTCGCGCAGGTAGAGCGGCTTGGGCAGGGCGTTCGCCGGATCCGCGATGGCGCCGAGGCGGGCGACCCACGCGATGTCGGGTGCCGGGCGAATCCTCGATCACATGCGCCTCAACCCCCTGCGCCCGCGCTTCGGCGGCGAGCGAGGCGGCGGCCGTCCCGGCGATCAGCAGGGGCCCGGAGCCGAGCTGGCGGATGGCGTCGCGATAGCTCATGAGCGAGGGCGCGATGATGATCTTGCCGCCGAACGCGATGGCCTGGATGTAGATATGGCCGTGCTTGGCGTCGATGGCGCTGACGAACAGGCCCCGGCTGTCGCCCGCCATCAGGGGCGCGAGAAAAGCCGACAGGGTGGCAACCCCCACCACCGGAATGCCGGCCGCAAGCCCGATGCCGCGCGCGGCCGAAATCCCCACCCGCAGCCCCGTATAGCTCCCGGGCCCGACCGTGACGGCCACGCGGCCGAGGCTCTCGAAGCCTCCCTCCAGATGGGAGATCAGCCGGTCGATCAGCGGCAGCAAAGCCTCCGCGTGGCCGCGTTCCATCGGAATCGTCTCGCGGGCCAGAATCTCGCCCGTATCGCTCTCGAGGATGCAGGCCGAGCAGGCGCCGAGGGCGGTATCGATGGCAAGAACGCGCAATGTTCGTCTCCGTCTGGTGGCGTCTGTTTAGAGCCGGAGCGCCCGAAGGGGAAGGGCGCCGCGGCGCCGCCTCCGGCAGGCTCTCCGCCGCGATAAAAAAGGCGGCCCGAAGACCGCCTGATTCGCCACGACTTGGGAATGGGTGTTCAAACGGCCTGGACCTCGCGCACATCCGGCAGGAAGTGGCGCAGCAGGTTCTGGATGCCGTGCCGCAGAGTGGCGGTGGAGGAGGGGCAACCCGAGCACGCGCCCTTCATGACGAGGTACACGACGCCGTCCTTGAAGCCGCGGAACGTGATGTCGCCGCCATCGCCGGCCACCGCCGGGCGGATGCGGGTCTCCAGCAATTCCTTGATGGTGGCGACCGTCGAGGCGTCGTCCTCGTCGAAGAATTCCTCGCCGTCATTCTCGCTCAGCACCGCACCGGCGGTAAACAGCGGCGCGCCGGTCATGAAATGCTCCATGATGGCGCCGAGGATGGCGGGCTTCAGATGCTGCCATTCGCTGTCGGTCTTGGTCACGGTGATGAAATCGTGGCCATAGAACACGCCGCTGACGCCGGGAATGGCGAACAGCCGGTCCGCCAGGGGCGATGCGCCGGCTTCCTCGGAGGCACGGGCCTCGAACGTGCCTTCCGGCATCACGACGCGGCCGGGCAGGAACTTAAGAGTGGCGGGATTGGGGGTGGCTTCGGTCTGGATAAACATCGGTCGTTTCGTCCTCTGCGCCGGTTCAAGGCCGGCCGAGCTGGGTTGATCGTCCCGGCAACGCGCCGGGACTTGGAATTGTTCTAACAGGTTTCATGCTGGATGTGGACCCGCGAACCCGCGTTTCCAAGGGGAGTGTGGCAGCGCCGGCTTCACCCCGCCAGCGCGTCGATTTCCTCATCGCTCAATCCGCCGGGGACGATCACGATGGGGATCGGGAAGGTCGAGGCGGCCCTGCCGGCGAGCGTCGTGACCAGCGGCCCGGGCCCGTCCTTGCTGGCGCCGGCGGCGAGCACCAGGAACGAGATGTCCTCGTCCTCGTCGATGAGCCCGACGATGGTGGCGGCGCGTTCGCCGACGCGGATGACCTGTTCGGGCTCGACGCCCGCCGCATCGCGGGCCTCCTTGGCGGCGGTTTCGAGGCGCTTCTCCGCCTCGTCGCGCGCCTCCTCGATCATCGCCTCGCCGACGCCGATCCATTCGAAATTGTCCGGCGGATCGACCACCGCCAGCATCACGAGGCTCGAGCCCGTGCGGGCGGCGCGGCGGGAGGCGAAATGGACGGCCCGGAGACATTCGGGCGTCTTGTCGATCACCACCATGAATTTGGGCCGGTGTCCGGCCTCGTAGGATTGGCGCTTACCGCTCAAAGCCTTGCCCTCCGCGAAACTGCGATGCTGCCCCGCGCCGCCAGGGAGAGCAAGCCTTCCAGGGCCGCGGCTCAGCGCGCGCGAACGAAGCCGAGGATATCCTTGACGGCGTTCATGGTCTCGCGGGCCATCACCCGGGCGCGATCGGAGCCGTCCGCCAGCACCGCCTCGATATGGCCGGGATCGGCCATGAGGCGGCGCATGTCGTCGGCGATCGGCGCGAGCCGCGTCACCGCGACGTCCACCAGGGCGGATTTGAAACCGGAGAATTGCGAGCCGCCATGATCGCGCAGCACGTCGGCGGGCGTGACATCGGTCAGCGCCGCGTAGATCGCCACCAGATTGTCTGCCTCGGGACGGCTCTTCAGCCCGTCGATCTCGGACGGCAGCGGCTCGGCGTCGGTCTTCGCCTTGCGGATCTTCTGCGCGATCATGTCGGCATCGTCGGTCAGGTTGATGCGCGAGTAATCCGACGGGTCGGATTTCGACATCTTCTTGGAGCCGTCGCGCAGCGACATGACGCGGGTCGCGGGCCCGGCGATCATCGGTTCGGTGAGCGGAAAGAACGCCTCGCCGAAGCCGTGTTCGGCAATCGATTCCGACCAGTCGTTGTTGAATTTCTGCGCGATGTCGCGGGTCAGTTCCAGATGCTGCTTCTGGTCTTCGCCCACCGGCACATGCGTGGCGCGGTAGACCAGGATGTCGGCCGCCATCAGGTCCGGATAGGCATAGAGGCCCACGGAGGCGTTCTCGCGGTCCTTGCCGGCCTTGTCCTTGAACTGGGTCATGCGGTTGAGCCAGCCGAGGCGGGCGACGCAATTGAACACCCAGGCGAGCTCCGCATGCTCGGAGACCTGGCTCTGGTTGAAGACGATGTGCTTCGCCGGATCGATGCCGGCCGCGAGGAACGCCGCCGTGACTTCGCGGATCTGGCGGTTCAGGTCCTTGGGGTTCTGCGGCATGGTGATCGCGTGCATGTCGACCACGCAATAGATGCAGTCATGAGTTTCCTGCATCGTCACGAAGCGCTTGATCGCCCCGAGATAATTGCCGAGGTGCAGGTTTCCGGTGGGCTGAACGCCTGAAAACACCAGTTCCTTGAACATCGCCATCTTGTGATCGAACTCCTCAAACGCGTCGCCGCCGGGTTATGACAGGGCGCTGCCGCGATGCAAGCCTCTTAGGTCTTTTTGGCCAGAGGCGCGAGGTCCCCAAGGGTGAGCGCTCCGAAGAGCCAGGCGGCTGCTCCATAGACCGCGAGCCCGCCTGCGCACAGGAGGGCCAGGGCGACGAAGCCCGGTTCCGGTACCGCGTGGCGCCCTGCCACGAGGACGGCTCCCATCAGCAGGCTCGCGCCGGCAATTCGAAGCGTTCGGAGCAGGAGTGCCCGATCAAGCAGCCAGAGGCCGGCACGATCGAGAAGAAAGGCCAGCACGCCCGCATGGACGAGGCAGCCGAGGCTGATCCCCACCGCCAGGCCGAAGACACCGAAGATCGTGCCGAATCCGTAGGCGAAAAGGCCCGTCGTGCCGATCCCCGCGATGGCCGCCATCACCGTGCCCCGAAGCGCGCCTTTCGCAAACAGCGTCTGGCTCAGCACCTTGGCGAGGGTCGCGGCGGGCAGGCCGAGGCTGAGGCCCATCAGCACGAGGGCGGTGCCGGCCACATCCGCATCGTCGAAGGCGCCGCGCCGGAACAGCACCGAGGCGATGGGATCGGCGAGGCACCACAGCGCGACGGCCGCGGGCACAGCGAGCAGCAATCCGAGGCCGATCGCCCTGTTCTGGGCGTCGAGGAGCCGCCGCCGCTCGCCGGTCCGGAAGCGCGCCGCGAGTTCCGGCAGCAGGACGCTGCTCGCCAGCGCCGCCATCAGCCCGAGGGGCAGTTGCACCACCCGGTCGGCGTAATAGAGCCACGATACGCCCGAGGGCCAGAATGAGGCCACCTGCGTTCCGACCAGCACGAAAAGCTGCACCGCCCCACTCGCCACGAGCGCCGGAAAACCGGCCAGCAACAGGTTTTTCAAAGCCGGCGACCAGACCGGCTTGCCGAAGCGCACCAGCCCGCTTCCTCGGATGGCGAGCGCGACGATGATGAGCTGAACCAGCCCGGCGATACTGGACGCCCCCGCCAGCCAGGCGGCCTTTTCCGAAAGCGGCAGGGAAAACCGCCGCTCCAGCAGCAGGATGGTGAGGATCAAACCGCCATTCACGGCGAGCGGCGCGAGGCTCGCGGCCGAATAGCGGCGGTGGATGTTGAGGAGGGCCGCGCCGATGGACGCCAGCGTGATGACGATAACCGAGGGAAAGGCCAGCCGGGTGTAAAGAGCCACGAGGCCGAGGGTGTCGGGCTCGTCGGCAAGGCCCGGCGCCAACGCTAAGGCGAGCAAACCGGCGCCGATTTCCACCACCCCGGTCAGGGCGAGAAGCGCGAGGGCGAACAATGTCACCACGTCGCCGGCGGTTCTCGCCGCCGCCTGCCCGTCGAGCCCGCCGAGAGCCGGCACCAGAGCCGGGTTCAGCCCGCCCTCGCCGACCACCCGGCGCACGAGGTTCGGCAGCCGGAACGCCGCCAGGAACGCATCCGCCACGGGCCCTGCGCCAAGTGCCTGCGCGAACAGGACATCGCGGACGAATCCGAGGATCCGCGACGCGCCCGCGCCGAGGCCGACCAGAAGGGAAGAGCGGATGACAGACATGCCCTGTCGCGCTTAGCGGGTTAGAGGCGAATTGTCGAAGGGAGATGAGATGAGTCGCAGGAGGCAGGGTGCGACCTCCGGCCCATCTGGTATTTGTCATCGCGCTGCCCTAGAACAAACCATGAACCAACCGAAAGGCCGGCCATGGACGAGCTATTGTCGCGGAAATTGCGCATTCTCGCGGATGCGGCGAAATACGACGCGTCCTGCGCCTCATCGGGCGCGCCGAAGCGCAAGGCCGGCCCCGACGGTCTCGGCTCGACGACGGGAGCCGGGATCTGCCACGCCTACACGCCGGACGGGCGGTGCGTCTCGCTCCTGAAGATCCTGCTGACCAATTACTGCCTCTACGATTGCGCCTATTGCGTCAATCGCCGCTCGTCGAACGTGAAGCGCGCGAAATTCACCGTCGACGAAGTCGTGACGCTGACGATCGAGTTCTACAAGCGCAACTATATCGAGGGCCTGTTTCTCTCCTCCGGCATCATCCGCACGCCCGACCACACGATGGAGGAGATGCTGCGTGTGGCGCAAGACATTGCGGCAGGTTCACAAATTTCGCGGCTACATTCACCTCAAGACCATTCCGGAGGCGAGCCCCTGGCTCATCGAGCAGGCCGGCCTGTGGGCGGATCGGCTGTCGATCAACCTCGAATTGCCGACGCCGGAATCGCTGGCGAAACTCGCGCCGGAAAAGAGCGGCGTCTCCATTCGCGGCGCGATGGCGCAGATGCATGATCGGATCGTCGAGGCGCGCGAGGAAAAGCGCCGCTTCTCGCCCGCCGGGCAATCGACCCAGGTGATCGTCGGCGCCGATGCCACCACCGATGCGGAGGTGCTCGGCACCAGCGCGACGCTCTACGGCGCCTACAAATTGAAGCGCGTCTATTATTCGGCCTTCAGCCCGATCCCCGATTCGAGCGCCATCCTGCCGCTGAAGCCGCCGCCGATGCAGCGCGAGAACCGGCTCTATCAGGCCGATTGGCTGCTGCGCTATTACGGCTTCGACGTGGCCGAGATCGCCTCCGGCGGATGCGGGCGGCATGCTCGATCTCGATATCGACCCGAAGCTCGCCTGGGCGCTGAAGAACCGACATCTGTTTCCGGTCGACGTGAACAAGGCCGACCGCGAGATGCTGCTGCGCGTGCCGGGCCTCGGCGCGCGCGCGGTCGACCGGATCATCGCGGCGCGCCGGCACACGACCTTGCGCCTCGGCGATGTGGGCCGCCTGACATCTTCGCTGAAGCGCGCCCGCGCGTTTCTGGTGGCCGCTCGATCATCATCCGAAGGCGCAGCTCGACGCCGGCAATTTGCGGCAGCGCCTCGTCGAGAAGCCGCATGCAGCTGAGCCTTTTCGCATGAGGGCGCGGGAGCAGGACGCCGCGCGCCGCGTCGTCCTGAAAGACGGCGCCGATCTCGACGGTTTCCGACGCGCATTGCGCGGGCTTCTGTCGGCGCGGGTGCCCCCCGACGACGTGGTGTTCACAGGCGCGGATGCGCCCGATCTGCTTCGGCGATGCGACGGCTGCGGATGCGCCCGCGGTCGCGTTGCCGCGGCGCGTCGGCGATCTCATCGGCCTTGTGGTGTGCCACCGCGATCCGGAGCGCTATGCCCTGCTCTACCGGCTGGTCTGGCGCGTGCTGCATGGCGAGCGCGCAGCTTCTCGACGTGGCGAGCGATCCGCTCGTCCATCGGCTCGACCTGATGGCCCGCACGATCCGGCGCGATCTCCACAAGATGCACGCCTTCCTGCGCTTTCGCCGCGTGGAGGGCGAGGATCGCGAGCTTTTCGTCGCCTGGTTCGAGCCGGACCATTTCATCCTGGAGGCGACCGCGTCACTTCTTCGTCGACCGCTTCCGCTCCCTCGACTGGACGATCCTGACGCCCATCGGCTCGATGCGATGGGATCGCGCCACGCTCGTTTTCGGCCCGCCGGCGCGGCGGGAGGATGCGCCGTCGGGCGACCGGTTCGAGGAGGGCTGGCGCGATTATTATGAGAGCATCTTCAATCCCGCGCGGGTCAACCCGAAGGCCATGCGCGCCGAGATGCCGAAAAAATACTGGCGCAACATGCCGGAGGCCGCCTCCATCGCGGCGTTGATACGGGAGGCGCCGCAACGGACGGCGCGGATGATCGACCGGGAGGCCACGATGCCGGCCAAGCGCAAGCCCGAGCGGGCCCTCGAAGCCATGTGGGACCAGGAGCCGAAATCGATCGGGGAGCTCAACGCCGTCATCGCGCGGGCCGGCCCCCTCGTGCCGGGCGCCACGCAACCGGTCTTCGGCGAAGGCCCCGAAGGCGCCGCGATCGCCTTCGTGGGCGAGCAGCCGGGCGACCAGGAGGATCTGCAGGGCAGGCCATTCGTGGGCCCCGCCGGACAATTGCTGGTGCGCGCCCTGCGCGAGGCCGGGATCGACCGCGACCGGGTCTATCTCACCAATGCGGTGAAGCATTTCAAATTCGAGGAGCGGGGCAAGCGCCGCATCCACGCCAAGCCCACGGCCGGGGAGGTGCGGCATTACCGGCCCTTCCTGATGAAGGAGCTCGACCTGGTGCAGCCGCGCTTCGTGGTGGCGCTGGGCGGCACGGCGCTGCTGGCCTTGTCGGGGAAGGCCCTGCCGGTCACCAAGGCGCGCGGTCCGGCGCATTTCGAAAACCGTCCCGGTTACGTCACGGTGCATCCCTCCTACCTTCTGCGCATCCCGGACGAGGCCGACAAGCGCCGGGCCTACGAGGCCTTCGTCGGCGACCTGCGGCGGATTCACGACATGGCGGTCACATAGTCTTGCCGGTCGCATAGTCATGGCGCGGGGGACTGGCGCTATAATGTGCGGTCGCGCTTAACCGCCCCTTAAACTGCCATAATTACGGTGCCTCAGAGGCGGAACTGAAAAGCCGGATCACCGGCCGCATGTTTTCAAGGGGTTTGACGTGGCGAACGGACGTGACAGGCGCGAGCCGACCTTCGGCGCGCCCGCCACCGAAGCGAAGGCGCAGGATTTCCGCCTATCGCCTGAAGATCGGGCAGGGGGCAACATGGCGCAGAAGCGCACGTCTCGGAATGGCGGCGGGGGCACGTCCCGTCCGCCGTCGCGGCAACGGAAATCCACCCGCAAACGCGGCGGCCGCTCGATCTGGAGCAAGCTGTTCTACGCGGGAATCGTGCTGTGCCTCTGGGGCGTGATCGCGGTCGGCAGCGTGGTGGCCTATTACGCCTCCCAGCTCCCCCGATCGACGAACTGACGGTGCCCAAGCGCCCGCCCAACATCGCCATCATGGCGAGCGACGGGTCGCTGCTCGCCAACAAGGGCGAGACCGGCGGCCGCACCGTCTCCATCGCCGAATTGCCGCCCTACCTGCCCAAGGCCTTCGTGGCCATCGAGGATCGGCGCTTCTACGACCATTGGGGCATCGACCCCGTGGGAATCGCCCGCGCGATGTACCGCAACGTCAATCGCGGCGGCGTCTCGCAGGGCGGCTCGACCCTCACCCAGCAGCTCGCCAAGAACCTGTTCCTGACGCAGGAGCGCACCGCCTCGCGCAAGATCCAGGAGGCGATCCTGGCGCTCTGGCTCGAGCGCAACTACACCAAGGACCAGATCCTCGAACTCTACCTCAACCGGGTCTATTTCGGCGCCGGCGCCTACGGGGTCGAAGCGGCGGCCCAGCGCTATTACAACAAGTCGGCCCGCAACGTCTCGCTGTCGGAAGCCGCCGTCCTGGCGGGCCTCGTGCAGGCCCCGTCGCGGCTTGCGCCCAACCGCAACCCGGCGGCGGCGCAGGCGCGGGCCGAACTCGTGATCGCGGCCATGAACGAGGTCGGCTTCATCACCCCCGGCATGACCAAGACGGCGCTCGGCGCGCCGGCCAAACCCGTCCGCGCACCCGGTGCGGGCTCGGTGAACTACGCCGCCGATTACGTCATGGACGTGCTGGACGATTTCGTCGGCACGGTCGAATCCGACATCGTGGTGTCGACAACGCTCGATCCCGCGATGCAGAACGCGGCGGAAAAATCCCTCGTCGACGTGCTGGATGCGCAAGGGCAGAAGTTCAACGTCAGCCAGGGCGCCTTCGTGGCCATGCAGCCGGATGGCGCCTTGAGGGCGCTGGTGGGCGGCCGCAATTACGAGGCGAGCCAGTTCAACCGCGCCACGGTGGCGCGCCGCCAGCCCGGCTCGTCGTTCAAGCCCTTCGTGTATCTCGCCGCCATGGAAGCGGGGCTGACGCCCAACACGGTGCGGGAGGATTCGCCCGTCAACTACAAGGGCTGGGCGCCGAAGAACTACGATCACGGCTATCGCGGCGCGATCACCCTGCGCGACGCGCTCGCCCTGTCGCTGAACACGGTGGCGGCGAAGCTCGCCATCGAGGTGGGGCCCAGGGCAGTCGTCCAAGTGGCGCAGAAGCTCGGCATCAACTCGCCGCTCCAGGCCGTGCCGTCTCTCGCGCTGGGAGCCTCGGAGGTGACGCCGCTCGAGCTGGTGAGCGCCTATGCGGCCTTCGCCAATGGCGGCGAGGGCGTCATTCCGTACGTGATCGCGCAGGTGAAGACCGCCGACGGCCGCGTGATCTACCGCCGTCCCAACGGCGGCGGGCTCGGGCGCGTCATGGACCCCATGACGGTCGCGATGATGAACGACATGATGCACAGCACCTTCGTGATCGGCACCGCCCGGAAAGCCCAGATTCCGGGCTGGACGCTCGCCGGCAAGACCGGCACGACGGACGATTACAAGGATGCGTGGTTCGTCGGCTTCACCGGCAATCTCGTGGCGGGCGTGTGGCTCGGCAACGACGACGGCGAGCTGACGAAGCGCGTGACGGGCGGAAACCTGCCGACCGAAGTCTGGCACAATTTCATGAAGGTCGCCCTGAAGGACCAGAAGCCGGTGGCTCTCCCGGGCAGCGAGCGATTCCTGCGGCCCGGCGAAGTGCCGGTGGCGGAGGCCGGCGCGCAGCCGGGCGCCCAACGCGAGACCGCCTGGATCCCGCCGCAGCAGCCGCGCCGCGGCGGCCGGCAGGAAAAGAATTTCTTTGAGAAGCTCTTCGGATTGTAAAAAAGCAGACGGCATTTTGTAAAAAAGCAAAAAGGTGCGAAGCGGACCGATATTCTATCTTTGGTTGCGCCCTCACACTGCACTTACTGTAGAATATTTTCCATTCTAACGTGTACCGATCACACGCCGTTACGGAAATTCAATACTCCCCTCTGTCTGAAGAGCTCCCAGTCGTGACCGTTTAGTTATGATCCGTCATGTTAAACCATAGCGCCCGCGCGTCCACTTAATGACGGGCTCTGCACACAAGGGGATGTCTCATGGCTGCCGACAACACAGGCTCTCCCATCGATGCCAGCATCGCCCTCGCGGGCGATTTCAGCGCTCTCGCGGTGGTTGCCGGTGACGCAGGTAACAACACGCTGACCGGCGGTGCGGATAACGATCAGCTCGATGGCCTGGGCGGCAACGACTCGCTCATCGGGGCAGGCGGCAACGATACCCTGAATGGCGGCGACGGCAACGATACCCTCCTCGGCGGCGCCGGCAGCGATATTCTGAACGGCGGCAACGGAACCGACACCGTCTCCTACGCAACCGAAACCGGCAGCGCGGGCATCCGAGTAAATCTCAGCGCGCAGGCCTGGACCTATGAGGGTGTCACCTATCAGGCGGGCACCGGTACCGACACCTCGGGCAATGTCGACACCTACGTGCAGGTCGAAAAGATCGTCGGCACGGCCAAGGCCGACGTGTTCTACGGCGGAATGAACTATCTGACCTATTACTTCGAAGGCGGCGCCGGCGACGACATCTTCCTTGGTGGCGTGGGCAACGCCTACACGATCGATGGCGGCGCGGGCAACGATTACATCATCGGCGGCGCCGGCACCGACAGGATCGTGGCGACTATCGGCTCCGACACGGTCATGGGGACCAAGGGCAACGACATCATCGACGGAAACTGGAGCACCACGCTCAGCTACGAGAATCGCAACGGATATATCATCGCCAACTTGGGCGATTTCAACGTGTACAAACACGGTCCTGACGGCTATTCCCTCGACAAGGCCAATAAGATCGGCACGCTGATCGGCAGCAATTTCGGCGACCAGATAAACGGTCACGCCAATTCGGAGGTTCTCAGAGGCCTCGGCGGCAACGACAAGATCTCCGCCGGAGGCGCCGGCAGCGACACCATCGATGGCGGTGACGGAGACGACACCCTCGACGGCGGATATGGCAACGACATCCTGCTCGGCGGCAGCGGCGGCGACATCCTGTCGGACAACAGCGACGGCGACGACACGCTCGACGGCGGCCTCGGCGGCGACACCATGGCGGGCGGTGTTGGAAACGACGTCTATTACGTCGATTTGCTCGACGATGTCGTCACCGAGCTCGAGGGGTCATCCGCCAATGGCGTCGACACTGCCTATGTGTCGGTGGCCAATTACAGCCGTACCAAGCTCGCCAATATCGAGAACATCATTCTTGTCGGCGACGGCAGCGTCCTGGAGGATCTGCCGCCCCCTGAAATCATGCACCGACCGCGCCTCAACAGTCGGGCGGCTCCGTCAATGAGACGGCGCCGACCGATAGCGTCGTTGCCCTCCTTGCTGCGACCGATGTCGACGGCGATGCGCTTGGCTTCGTGTTCGTGGATGCGCTCTCGGGCAGCGACGGCCTTGTTAGCGGTGACGGACGCTTCAAAATTGTCGGCGGCCAGATTCAGGTCGCCGATCATGCGTTGATCCAGGTAACGCAGAATACGACCTTCACCTATGCGGTGCGGACCTCGGACGGTCGAGGCGGCTTGAGCGCCCCGACGGACGTGACCATCACGGTGACCGATGACGTGCCGCCGGTGAACCATGCGCCGACGGATATCGTGCTGAGCGCATCGTCGGTGGCGGAGAACGCCAACGGAAACACGATCATCGGTCAGTTGACCGGCGTCGATGCGGACCCGGGCGACCCGCTGAGCTTCGTACTGCTCAACAATGGGGGCGGCCGCTTTGCGATCGTCAACGGCGCGCTGGTGGTGGCGGACGGCGCGGTGCTCGATTACGAGACGGCGCAGCAGCATCAGGTCACATTGCGGGTGAGCGACGGCCATGGCGGGACGTTCGACAAGAACTTCACCATCGCGGTGACGGATGTGGACGAGACCCCGCCGCCACCGGTGAACCATGCGCCGACCGATATCGGCCTGAGCGCCGCGTCGGTGGCGGAGAACGCGAGCGGCAACACGGCGATCGGCACTCTTGAGCGCAACGGATGCGGATAGCGGCGATGTATTGACCTACACGCTCATCGACGATGCGGGCGGCCGCTTCGCCATTCTCAACGGTGCGCTGGTGGTGGCGGACGGCGCGGTGCTCGATTACGAGACGGCGCAGCAGCATCAGGTCACATTGCGGGTGAGCGACGGCCATGGCGGCACGTTCGACAAGAACTTCACCATCGCGGTGACGGATGTGGATGAGACCCCGCCGCCGCCGGTGAACCACGCGCCGACCGATATCGGCCTGAGCGCCGCGTCGGTGGCGGAGAACGCGAGCGGCAACACGTCGATCGGCCTCTTGAGCGGAACGGACGCGGATAGCGGCGATGTGTTGACCTACACGCTCGTCGACGATGCGGGCGGCCGCTTCGCCATTCTCAACGGTGCGCTGGTGGTGGCGGACGGCGCGGTGCTCGATTACGAGACGGCGCAGCAGCATCTGGTCAACGTTCGGGTGAGCGACGGCCATGGCGGCACCTTCGACAAGAGCTTCACCATCGCGGTGACGGATGTGGATGAGACCCCGCCACCACCGGTGAACCACGCGCCGACCGATATCGGCCTGAGCGCCGCGTCGGCGGCGGAGAACGCGAGCGGCAACACGGCGATCGGCACCTTGAGCGGGACGGATGCGGATAGCGGCGATGTGTTGACCTACACGCTCATCGACGATGCGAATGGCCGCTTCGCCATTCTCAACGGCGCGCTGGTGGTGGCGGACGGCGCGGTGCTCGATTACGAGACGGCGCAGCAGCATCAGGTCACATTGCGGGTGAGCGACGGCCACGGCGGGACGTTCGACAAGAACTTCACCATCGCGGTGACGGATGTGGACGAGACCCCGCCGCCGCCGGTGAACCACGCGCCGACCGATATCGGCCTGAGCGCCGCGTCGGTGGCGGAGAACGCGCAAGGCGACACGTCGATCGGCCTCTTGAGCGGAACGGATGCGGATAGCGGCGACGTCCTGACCTACACGCTCGTCGACGATGCGGGCGGCCGCTTCGCCATTCGCAACGGCGCGCTGGTGGTGGCGGACGGCGCGGTGCTCGATTACGAGACGGCGCAGCAGCATCAGGTCACATTGCGGGTGAGCGACGGCCATGGCGGGACGTTCGACAAGAACTTCACCATCGCGGTGACGGATGTGGACGAGACCCCGCCGCCGCCGGTGAACCACGCGCCGACCGCGCCGGTTCTGTCGGGCGGTGCGATCACCGAGGTGGCTGCGACGGGCGCGGCGATCGGCACCTTGTCGGCCTCGGATGCCGATGAGGACGCGGTGTCGTTCACGTTTGCGGATTCGCTTGCGGGTTCCAACGGTCTCGTCAGCGCCGATGGCCGCTTCACTATCGTGGGCGACGAAATCCGGGTGCGCGATCACGCCCTGATCCAGGTCTCGGCCGACAGCGCATTCAGCTACGCCATCGTGGCGTCGGACGGCACCGACACGGCCTCGTCGAGCGTTACCGTCACGGTGGCGGACGTGCCTGTGACATCACCGCCCCGCCGCCACCTCCGCCGCCACCTCCGCCCCCGGCCTCCGAGCCCGGGCGGGTCATCATCGGCGGCAGCCGTGTGGACGACCTGAGCGGCGGCGACGGGCAACGATACGATTTCGGGCGGCGGTGGCAACGACAGGCTCTCGGGCGCCGACGGCAACGACGTTCTGACCGGAGGCCTCGGCAAGGATGTGCTGAGCGGCGGCGCGGGCGCGGACGTGTTCGTGTTCTCCAGCAAGGCAAGCAAGCAGAACATCGACACGCTGCTGGACTTTTCCGTGGCGGACGACACCATCCACCTGGCCCGGTCCATCTTCAAGGCGGTGGGCAAGAAGGGCATGCTGGACAAGGACGCTTTCGTCATCGGCACCAAGGCGAAGGATGCCGAAGACCGCATCGTCTTCGATTCGAAGAAGGGCAATCTCTTCTACGATGTCGACGGGACCGGCGGCCACGCGGCAGTGCAGATCGCCACGATGAGCAAAGGCCTCAAGACGATCTCCCACGCGGATTTCATTATCGTCTGATCCCGGGCGAAAGAGGGTCCGCGGGAGGATTTGGGGGCGTTCCCGCGCCGCGTGTCGTCCTACCCTAGCGGGTGCGCGCGCGTTTCGTTGCGAGAAACACCGCCAGCGCGAGAAAGCCCGTGCTGGCGATGACGAGCGGCAGCGGCAGCGCGGAGCCGTCGAGATGCTGGCCGAGCGCGATTCCGAGAAGCGCCGCGAAGCTCATCTGGCAGATGCCGAGCAGCGACGAGGCAGTGCCGGCGCGGTCCGGAAACGGCATCAGGGCCGAGGCCATGGCCTGCGGCATGGTGAGCCCCACACCCGCGCAATAGATCGCCATCGGGCCGACGACGGCGATGAACGACGGCACGCCCGCCGCCACCAGCACGATCATCGCGCCGCCGCCGAGCGCCAGGCACGAGACGCCGATGCGAATCGTGCCGTCGAGGCCGCGCCGGCCCACCGAATGCTGCGCCACGAACGTGCCGGCGATATAGCCCACCACCACGAAGGCGAAGGAGAACGCGAAGGCGAGCGGCGCCGAGTCCGTAGACGTTCTGCAGCACGAAAGACGAGCCGGAAATGAACGCGAACAGGCCCCCATAGGCCAGCATCGACAGCATCACGTAGACCCGATAGCCGGGATGCTCGAGCAGGCTGCGGAATCCCCGCAGGATCGACCCGAACGACACCGCCTGCGCGGCTTTGCGGGGCAGGCTCTCGCTCAAGCGGAACGCCACCGTGACGGTGAGCGCCACGCCGCACAGGATGGCGACGAAAAAGGTCGCGCGCCACCCGCCGAACGGCGCGAGCAATCCGCCGATCACCGGCGCGATGGCCGGCACCACGCCCATGATGGAGGCCATGCGGGACAGTTCCCGCCCGGCCCGCGAACCCTCGTAGAGATCCCGCACGATGGCGCGGGCCAGCACGATCGGCCCCGAAGCGCCGAGCGCCTGAAAAAACCGCGCGCCGATCAGCGTGTGGATGTCGGGCGCCAGGGCGCAACCGAGGCTTGCCAGCGTGAACAACGCGAGCCCGAAGAGCAGCACCGGCTTTCGCCCGATCCGGTCCGAAATCGGCCCGTAGAAAAACTGCCCGACGGCGAACCCGAACAGAAAAACCGACAGCGTCAGCTGCGTCTGCCCGGCACTCGCCGACAGATCCTGCGCGATCGACGGCAACGACGGCAGATACATGTCGGTGGAGAGCGGGCCCAAAGCGGTGAGAAACGCGAGGACGATTGTCAGAGCGAGCGTGTTGCGCTTGAGCATGGACATGGCCTGAACGCCGGTGTGCGGCTTGGCTCTACAGCATGGACGGGCGACGTTGGCTACCCGTCAGCCGCGAGATCATGCGCTCACCCAGACAGATCGAGGCCGATGGGCTCGCGGGGATAGGGGTCGGGCTTCAGGATGAAACT
This sequence comes from uncultured Alphaproteobacteria bacterium, assembly GCA_963837375.1. Lineage (GTDB taxonomy): Bacteria > Pseudomonadota > Alphaproteobacteria > Rhizobiales > Beijerinckiaceae > Microvirga. The sequence continues at coordinate 313,305 of CAWINL010000009.1, forward strand.
CCCCGCGAGGGCCTTCGACGCCCTCACCCGAACCGGTGCAGCGCGCCGCCATAGGTCTTCAGCCATTTCTCCGCGTCTTCGGTGCGCGGGCAGAGCTGGTGGGTGAGCTTCCAGAAGCGGTGCGAATGGTTGAGTTCGCGCAGGTGCGCGACCTCGTGGGCCGCGAGATAATCGAGCACGAAGGGCGGCGCCATGATGAGGCGCCAGGAGAAGTTGAGCGCGCCGTTGGCCGAGCAGGAGCCCCAGCGGCTTTTGGTGTCGCGCACGGTGATGCGCTTGGCCGGGATGCCGAGGGCCGTGGTGTGGCGTTTGACGCTCGGCGGCGAAATCCCGCCGGGCCTCGGCCTCCAGGAAATCCTGCACCCGGCGGGCCACATGGCTGCGGTTCGCCCGACACCGCGAGGATCGGCGCTGCCGTCGCTCGCCGTGGTGGCCTGGGTGACGCCCCGGACGGCCGACCAATGGACGATTCTGTGCGGCACGCCCCGCAGGGGCACGAGGGCGCCGGGCTCGAACGTGACCCGGGTCGGCACCTTGGCGAGCCGGGTGGCGATCCATCCGCCGTGGCTGTCGGCGAAGCGCTGGGCGATGTCGACGCTGGTGCGCTCCGGGATGGTCAGCACGACCTCGCCGGAGGCGTTCGAGACCCGCAGCGTGATGCGCTTGGCGGTCGGACGGCGCTTGAGCGCCACCTTCAGGTCGCGGCCCTCATGGGTGACCTTCAGATGCGGAGGATCCTCGGGGATCCGGCGGAACAGGGCGAATTTCATGTCCGCAATCTGCCCTGCCGGCGGCGTCCCTGTCAGCGCAGCCGTTTGCCGCTGGCGCGGAACCGACCGGGAGCGTCCTCCGGGGCTTGACGGCTAGGCGGCGACCTGTCCGGCCTTCTCTGAATCGGCATGCTGCCGAATAAAGTCAGCGATTCGAGGAGCGATCTCAGACCGGAAGCGCGACCCGTTGAAGACGCCATAATGGCCCACACCCTTCTGAAGGTGGTAGAGCTTCTTGTCGGCCGGCAGGTTGGGCGTGAGATCGAGGGCCGCGAGCGTCTGGCCGACGCCCGAAATATCGTCCCGCTCGCCTTCGATCGCCATGATGGCGCAGCGGCGGATCGACACCAGGTCGACCGGCTTGTCCCGGTGCATCATCTCGCCCTTGGGCAGTTCATGCCGCACGAAGACCTTGTCGACGGTCTGGAGATAGAATTCGGCCGTCAGATCCATGACGGCCAGATATTCGTCGTAGAAATCCCGGTGCTTCTCGGCGGAATCGCCGTCGCCCTCGACCAGATGGTTGAACATGTCCCAATGGGCCGTCACGTGGCGGTCGAGGTTCATGGCCATGAAGCCGGAAAGCTGCAGGAAGCCCGGATAGACGCTGCGCCAGAACCCGGGATGCGACGGCGGCACCTGCATGATGCAATGGCGCTCGAACCAGGCGATGCCGCGCTCCTCGGCGAGCAGGTTGACGGCGGTCGGCGAGCGGCGGGTGTCGATCGGGCCGCCCATGAGGATCATCGAGCGGGGCGATCTTCGGGTCGTTCTCGGCCTCCATGCGGGCGATGGCGGCGATGACCGGCACGGCCGGCTGGCAGACCGCCATCACGTGCAGGTCCGGCCCGAAAGCGCGGAACATGTCGATCAGGTAATCGATGTAATCGTCGAGGTCGAAGCGCCCCTCGGCCAGCGGCACCATGCGGGCATCCGCCCAATCGGTGATCATGACCTGATGGGTCGGCAGGAAGGTTTCGACGGTGCCGCGCAGCAGCGTGGCATAATGGCCCGACATCGGGGCGACGATGAGAAGCCGCGGCTGGGTTTTCGGCGACCTTGTGGTCGCGATCGAACGCGATCACGTCGCAGAAGGGCCGCTCCCAGACGATCCGCTCGGTGACTTTCACGTCCTTGCCGTCGATCGTCGTGGTGGGAAGGTCGAAGGCGGGTTTGCCGTAGCGGCGGGTGGTCCGCTCGAACAATTCGCAGGCCGCCGTCACGGTCCGGCCATAGGGCGTTTCGCCCAAAAGATTGCCGGGAATCTCCAGGAGGGATTTGGTGGCGCCGGAGGCTGCACGCGCGGGACCCAGCAACCAATGGGCGGTTTCATACCAATAATAAGAAAGATTTCATCTAAAATGTCCCCGCGGGAAGAGCACCCTATTTCGTCGCCAACGCGATTCGAGCTTATTCTCAACCCTATGACTAAAATGTAAGTTCCTTCATCCAAAAGCAAGTTTCCCAAATTTTCCTAGGGATTGACGCCAAAAGACCGTGATCTGCCGCCGATGTCCGAAAATCAGGCCGATTCGCGGATGGCCGGACGTGCCCGGCGACTTTAATCCGGCGGCGCGACGTGTTCGACGAATTGCTTAAGGCCCGTCGGGGTGAAAAGCAGGGTCCGGCCGTCCCGGCGGGCCCAGTTGCGGCCCATCACCTGCGCCAGAATGGCGGCGCCGAGCGCGCCGCCGAGGTGGCTGCGCCGCTCGCTCCAGTCGAGACAGGCGCGGCAGACGCGGTCGGCGGCCCTGCTCCAGCGCTCGGCACGTCGATGCCGAAATCGGCGAAGAAATCGCCGGCCCGACCGGCGTCAGCGCCAGGTCCTCGTCGCCGGCGATCAGGCTGCGTCGGCTGGAGGCTGCCAGCATGGCGACGCCCCGCTCGCCCGCCAGATGGTCGTAGCAGATGCGCGGCGGCGCGCAGGGCCTCGTCGCTCGGGCCGGACGCGGACCCGCACCGCGCCGGTGCGCTGGGCAAGGCCCATCAGCGCCTCCAGCACCTGCGCCACATCGGGCCCCGACAGGCGGAAATAGCGGTGCCGGCCCTGCTTCTCGCCGACCAGCAGATTGGGCGTCGGCCAGCTTTGCCAGATGGCCGCTCGCGGTCTGGATGGTGACGCCGGCCGCCCGGGCGAGCTCGCTCACCGTCAGCGCCCGGCCATCGATGAGGGCCGTGAGGATGTTGGCGCGCGCCGGATCTCCCAGCAGGGCTGCGACCGAGGCGATGACGGGGCCTTCTTTCATACTTCGATCGTTAACCGAAGCATCGTCGTCGATCAACGGGCTAGAATGTCGGCCTCATCACTGGAGAGGACTCCGATGATCACCTGCTTCATCCGCTACGAAATCGACCCGTTCAAGGTGGCGGCCTTCGAAGACTATGCCCGCGGTCTGGGGCGAGGCGATTCCGCGCTGCGGCGCCGACCTCATCGGCTATTTCGCCCCCCACGAAGGCTCGGCCACCACCGCCTACGGGGTCTACAAGATCGGCAGCCTTGCGGAATACGAGCAATACCGCGCCCGCCTCAAGGCGGATCCGCAGGGCCGGGCCAATTACGAATTCGCCACGAGGCGAGCAGTTCATCCGGCGCGAGGACCGGCTCTTCCTCCGCCTCGCCTCCGCGCCGCACGGAAAGCGTCGATGCACCCCATGATCGCCGTCATCTTCGAAGTCTGGCCCGCCGAGGGCCGCACGCAGCACTATCTCGAACTGGCGGCGGCCTTGCGCGCCGACCTGGAGCGCATCGACGGATTCATCTCCGATCGAGCGATTCGAGAGCCTCAGCGAGCCGGGCAAGCTCCTGTCGCTGTCGTTCTTCCGCGACGAGGAGGCGGTCCGCCAATGGCGCAACCTGCCGTCCCATCGCCGCACGCAGGCGGCGGGGCAGGGCGGCGTCTTCCGCGACTACCGGCTGCGGGTCGCCGCGATCCTGCGCGACTACGGCCTCGACGAGCGCGCTCGAGGCGCCGGCGCGACAGCCGCGCGGCGCATGGCATCGGAGCGCTGCCTCCGGCCGTGCCGGCGTCGCGCATCAATTCCAACGGCAAGTCTTCCTTGGCGTCGCGCCGGAAAGGCCCTATCCTGTTGGGCGATGGATGAGATCAGACCGACGGCCGCTGACGCGCAATGCCCGGCAATTGCGCCTCGACACGCTCGTGCGCCTGCGGTGGCTGGCGATCGCCGGGCAGGCGCTGGCGGTGGCGCGTCGTGCGGTTCGGCCTCGGCTTTCCGCTGCCCTTCGGCCTCTGCTTCGTGGCGATCGTCGCCTCGGCCTTCGTCAACCTGCTGCTGCGCATCGAGTTTCCGGCCAGCCACCGGCTCGGCGACAATCCGGCGACGATCCTGCTGGCCTTCGACATCCTGCAGCTGGCGGCCTTGCTCTATCTGACCGGCGGGCTCGCCAATCCGTTCGCGATCCTGTTTCTCGCCCCGGTCCTGATCTCGGCCACCGCGCTGACGCCGGAGCGGACCCTGGCGCTCGGCCTGCTGGCGGTCGGGCTTGGCCACCGTGCTGGCCCTCACGCACCGTCCCCTGCCGTGGTTTCCCGGCCAGACCCTGACGCTGCCGTTCCTCTACGTGACGGGGATCTGGACCGCGATCCTGCTCGGCACCGTCTTTACCGGCATCTATGCGTGGCGGGTCGCCGAGGAGGCGCGCCAGCTCGCCGAGGCGCTGGCGGCGACCGAACGGGTGCTTGCCGCGCGAGCAGCATCTGTCGCAGCTCGACGGCCTGGCGGCGGCGGCGGCCCACGAACTCGGCACGCCGCTTGCCACCATCGCGCTGGTGGTCAAGGAGCTCCACCATTCGCTGCCCGCAGGACGGGGCGGTGGCGGAGGATCTGCGGCTCCTGCGCGAACAGGTCGAGCGCTGCCGCGGCATCCTCACCAAGCTCACCTCCATGGGGCAGGAGGATTCGGCGTTCCTCGAGACCATCACGCTCAGCCATCTGGTGGAGGAAATCGTGGAGCCGCAGCGGGCGCTCGATCTCGATGTCGACGGTCAAGACCGGCGGCGAGGGCACCGGAGCCGATGGTGCGGCGCAATCCCGGCGTGGTCTACGGCCTGTCCAACATTCTCGACAACGCGGCCGATTTCGCCAACAGCCGCGTCAGCATCGAGGCGCATTGGTCCGATCGCGACGTTGTCATCGAGATCAGGGATGACGGGCCGGGCTACGCACCCGATATCCTGCTGCGTGTGGGCGAGCCTTATGTCACGACGCGCAGCGCGGCGGACCGGCGTCGGGGACAGCGAGGAAGGCGGCGGCCTGGGCCTCGGCCTCTTCATCGCCAAGACCCTGCTGGAGCGCTCGGGCGCGCAACTGACCCTGTCCAACGCGGCGTTATCCCGAAATCGGGCGCGGTGGCGCGGATCGTTTGGCTTCGTCAGGCGTTTGAAAGGGGTGCGGCAATTTCGCCGCAGGCCGACCGAAAGGGAACTCTCCGCGGAGAGAGCAACAATTCCCATATGGAAGATCGGGCCGTCTGAGTTGCGCGTATCAGGAGTTTTGGCGACATGCAGGGAGATGTTCTGATGGCCGACGCGCCGCTGGCGTTCGAAGAGCGTGCCGACAAAAGCCTGTTGATCGTGGACGACGATCGTCCGTTCTCGACGCCGTCTGGCGCGCGCCATGGAAGCCCGCGGCTATCAGGTGCGCGTCGCCGAAAGCGTCGCCGAGGGCCTGACCGCCATCGAGGCCGAAGCGCCGGCCTTCGCCGTCATCGACATGCGCCTGTCCGACGGCAACGGCCTCGACGTGATCGAGCGCCTCAAGAACCGCCGCCCCGAAGCGCGGGGCGTCATCCTGACCGGCTACGGCAACATCGCCACGGCGGTGACGGCGGTGAAGATGGGTGCGTTCGACTATCTGGCGAAGCCCGCCGACGCGGACGAAATCCACGCCGCCCTGATGGCGATCCCCGGCGAGCGCGCGACGCCGCCGGAAAACCCCATGTCGGCCGACCGCGTGCGCTGGGAGCATATCCAGCGCGTCTATGAACTCTGCGGCCGCAACGTCTCGGAGACCGCCCGCCGCCTCAACATGCACCGCCGCACCCTGCAGCGCATCCTGGCCAAGCGCGCGCCGCGCTAGAGCCCTGACCCGTACGTTATACGCTTCACAGCCTGCCGTCCTGCATCGCATGTCGGGATCGGCCAGCCGATGCAGCGCGAAGGCCGCCGAATGGGCGAAGCGCAGGGTCACGGCCTTGCGCCGGGCGCCCGGCGAGCGGATGGTGGCAGGCGTCGCGGATGATCGCCGCGCCGAACGAATCGGCGACGATCAGGCCGCAATCCTCCGGCAGGATCTCCACCGGCATGGTGTCGGGCGCGGCGAAATAGAAGCGGTCGCAGAAATCCCGGTAATCCGGCCATTTCCGGTCGGCGCGAAAATCCGCCACGCAGGATTTGATCTCCACGATGGTCAGCACGCCGTTCGACGACAGCGCGATCACGTCGGCGCGCCGGCCGTTGGCGAGGGTGAATTCCGGCAGCGTGGCGTGCCCGAGCTGGGCGAAAAGCCGCCTGACGCCGCGCTGGACATGAAGCGCGACGGGCGATTGCCGGCCATCGGGGCGCAGGATCGGTTGCGGCCGGCCGTTGCGCGAGGCTCGTGAGGCGGTCGAATCGGACAGTCGAGATCGGACATCCGACGGCAGATTACGCGGCGGACGCTCGCCGCAACGGCGCGATTGTCGCGCTGGCCCGACGCGGCCGTCAGTGCAGCATCAGGTTGCTGGGGCGCGAGATCCTCGAGGATTTCGCTGAGATCCTCCAGATGCGGATTGATCGACAGGGCGATCTGGAAGGCCGCCCGCGCCTCGTTCAGATGACCGTGGCGCAGGCAGACATGGCCGAAATCCGAGATGGCGCCGAAATGGCGCGGTTCGAGCGCCAGCGTGCGCTCGATATCCGCCAGGCAATCCGCGTCGCGCTTTTCGATGAAGCAAAGCGTGGCGCGCCGGTTCCAGGCCTCGGCCCAGTCGGGATAGCGCTCCGTCAGGTCGTCGAGGAGGATGCGCGCGGCGTCGAGCGCGCCCACTTCCATGCCCTCGATGGCCTCCGCCATGATCTCCTCGGCGTCGCGATCCTCGTGGGAGGTCCACAAGGTCCAGATCAGCTCCTCGACCTCCTGCGCCGCCTCCGCGCTCGCGACCTCCGACAATTCGCCGAACAGCTCCCGCAGGCGCGTCGGAACGCCCGGCGCGGGCTTATGGGCCGACAGGTCCAGGATCAGGTGGAAGACGGGGTCGAGCGTTCGGGCTGAAATCATCGTGGCCTGTATTACAATCCTCCACGGCGTGACCGGGAGCAAAGACGGTTACGGCACAAACATAGAGTCGGAAACCCCGGAAACGAGGGGTGGCGCGACGTTTCGGACCGCGCGGCGGCCGCGCAGTCCCGTCGAGAGCGCTCGCGACAACTTTCCGATCCGTCGGCTCTGGCCCTTACGGCTCAGCTTCGCTAACCTTGCGCCTTCCGAGCGATCCAGGGAGACATCATGGAGCGCGATCCCCTGCGCCTGACCTGGAAGACCAGCCCCTGGCGGCACGTCTTCGGGCTTTCTGCTCCTGGCCCTGTCGGGACTGGTGCTGCTGTTCGGCCTCGATCTGATCCGCGTGGCGACCGACATCGCCTTGCGGCGCCGAGGACGTGGCCGCCGATGCGGCCGCGTTCCTGCGGCTCGCAATTCCCGCTCCCGCGCGAGATCGCCGCCGGACCGCTGGTGATTCTTCGAGGGCTTTCGCGCTCGGCGCCGAGACGCCTGGCCCTGGTGGCCGATCGCGCGGGATCGTCGTCGATCCCGCTCGTCATGGCGATCCTCGCCATCGCTGCTCGACTGGCTGATCGTGGGCATCGGCGCGCAGGGTCATCACGCGCATCCGCACCGCGGTGCTCGATGCGTCGCTGGCGGCCTCGTCTCCGACGAATCCGAGGTCGCGGCCCTGCATCAGCTGCGGCGGGCGAGGAGCTCGTCGCGGGAGGGCCGGGTGCTCGGCGCGGCGCTGCTGGTGGCGGTCCGCCTGACCGGCATCGGTGGCGCTCGCCTTCCTCTATGTGCTGCTGGTCGACTGGCATTCGGGCCTGGCGCTGGCGCTGCGTCCTGCTGTTCGGCGCCGCCCTCAACGCCCACCGCTTGCGGCTTCGCATCGATATCGGGCGCATCGCGGGAGCGCGAAGGCGAGATGATCGACCGGACCTTCGCGGAGCTTCGTCACCGCGTCCCGGCGATCCGCGCCCATGGCACCGCCGTCGCTGGAGCGGGAGCGGCTCGCGGCCGCCCTCGCGTCGCGCCACCGTCCGGTGGAGAGCCTGGAACGCCGGCTCGCCGTCGTCGAGGCCCTGTCGGTGGCGATGATCCTTCTGGCGCCGATCGCGGTCCTCGCGGCGGCCGGCCTGGTATGCGGCGGCCGCTGTCGCCAGCCCCGGCTCCCTCGTGGCGAGCAGCGCTCGCGGCGGCGCTTGCGGCCTTCGCGCTGCGCGAATCGGTGCAATGGCGCCGAGTGGTCGAGCGCACGAAGGTCCTGCTCGACCGGCCATGAGCGACGATGCTGAACGCGATCCGGCCGCGCGCCCGGGAACTCGCGCCCGCAGGCCCTGCCCGCATAGCGGCGCGCTGGTGGCCGAGGGCGTCTCGGCCTTCGACCCGTCGAGCGGCTCGCGCATTGCCGGCCTCGACCTGCGGATCTCGTTCCCGGCCCACGTGGCGCTGACCGGCGACGGGGATGTGGGCCCGCGGGTCCTGGCCTCCCTGCTCGGCGGCGGGCTCGCGCCGTCGACCGGCCACCTGACCTATCGGGGGCGTCAACCTGGCGGCGGTGCCGGCGGTCGAGCGGGCACGGCGCATCGCGCTGGCCGGCGAGACGGTGCTGATCCCCGGCACCCTGCGGGACAATCTCCTCTATGGCGCCGTCGACGAGGACGGCGAGAGCCGCCTGTCGGAGGCCATTGCGACGACGGGGCTCGATCGCCTGACCCACGCGCGCGGTCTCGTCCGGGACCCTCGACCCGAAGCGGGAGGAGAAGCTCGCGGCCGCCATCGTCGAGGCGCGGCGCGCCGTGCAGGCGGCGTTGGTGGCCGAGGACCTCGACCGCTTCGTCGATCCGTTCGAGGCGGATCGCTACAACCGCTACGCGACGGTCGGCGAGAACCTCCTGTTCGGGAAGGCCATCGGCGACACCTTCCGCGAGGACCGGCTGGCCGGCCACCCGTTCATCCGCGCCATTCTGGAGGCCGAGGACCTCACCAAGCCGCTGGCGCGGATGGGCCTTTCCATCGCCACCAGCATGATCGAGATCTTCGCCGAGATCCCCGACGGGCACCCGCTTTTCGAGCGCTTCTCGTTCTTCTCCGCCTCCGACCGCCCCTATTTCGAGGATCTGGTGGAGCGCCGCCGGGAAAATCGGCGCGGGGTGCAGACCGGCCGCGACCAGGAGCGCCTGATCGGGCTGGCGCTGCGCTACAACGAAAGCCGGCACCGCCTCGGCCTGATCGACGAGGCCCTGGAGGCGCGGATCGTGACGGCGCGGGCCGATCTCGCCCGCATGCTGCCGGTGAGCCTGCAGCCGGCCATCGAATTCTACGATGCGTCCCGCCTCTGCGCCGCCGCGAGCGTTCAGGACAACCTGCTGTTCGGCCGCGTCGCGGCCGATCAGGCGGGCGCGCAAGCGGCGATCCAGGAGGTCATCCGCCGGGTCCTGACCGATCGCGGCCTCGACGCCGAGGTGGCGCGGATCGGCCTGAACACGCCCATCGACCTGCACGGGCGGCGACCTGACCTTGAGCGAGATCGCCATGATCGATCTGGTGCGCTGCCTCGTGCGCCGGCCCGACATTCTGGTGGTGCAGCGCGCGCTCGAAGGCCTGCCGACGGCCGCGGCCGAGACGCTGGTGGCGAACCTGCGCCGTTCGCTGATCGGGCGCGGCCTCGTGCTGGTCACGCCGGAGATCACGCCCGCGATGGAACAGCCGCCCTTCGATGCCGTCGTTCGTTTCGAACGCGGGGTGCCCCGGGTCGAACAGCGCCAGGCGGCGGCGCCCGACGGAGGCTGTTGAGCGCATGACGGCATTGCCGCTTGACCATCCGGCCCGGTCTGCTCATGTGTGCCAGCGCACATGCGAAGGCTTCCAGATCGGTGATGATCACGACATGACGAGGCGTGCCCTATCCTCTGGTGACCTCCAGATCCGATTCTGGGGAGTCCGGGGTTCGACCTGCGCTTCGGGTCCGCAATTCGTCGAGTTCGGCAGCCATACGCCCTGCGTCGAGATCCGCTGCGGCGAGCGGCTTTTCATCATCGATGCGGGCACGGGCCTTGCGGCGCTCGGGATCCCATCTTGGCAACACGGCGCCCGCCACCGTCGACATTCTGTTCAGCCATCTGCATCTCGATCACATCAGCGGCCTGCCGTTCTTCAAGCCGGCGCTTCTCAGCACCGACCGGGTCATCCGCACCTTCTGCGGCAATCTCGACGGGGAGAGCGCCGCAGGACGTCGCTCGACCGCCTCTATTCGCCGCCGCTGTTTCCCGATCACGTCTCGACGAATTGCCGGCGCAATTCGAACATCACGGCTTCAAGGCGGGCGACACGCTGTCCTTCGCCGACGGCACCAGGGTCGAAACGCACCTCCTCAACCATCCGGGCGGCGCGACCGGCTACCGCTTCACCCATGGCGGCCGCGGTCGTCTGCTACATCAGCGATATCGAGCATACCGACCCGTGGCCGGATCCCGGGCCTGACCGCGTTTCGTGCGCGATGCCGACCTGATGATCTATGACGGCATGTTCTCGGATGCCGAATACACCCGCTGCCAGGGCTGGGGCCATTCCACATGGCACAAGGGCGTCGAACTGGCGAAGGCCGCCGGCGTCAAGGCGCTGGCGATCTTCCACATCTTCCCCGGCCATGACGACGCGTTCCTCAGCACCGCCGAAGCCGAGATGCAGACCGCTCATGCCGACCGCCTTCGTCGCCCGCGAGCGGCAGTCGCTCGCCTTCGCGCCGCTCGGCCGCGACGAGCACCGGTTGCGGATCAGCCACTTCCCGCTAAGGTGCCGGCTCACTAGAGCGCGATGAGCCGTCGCCGGTATCGGCATCGTGCTCCGAAACGCGGCAACCATCTCCTTCGTCGAGCGGGCGATCTCATGCCAACACCCATCCTGGTCACCGGCGCGGCCGGCTTCATCGGCTTCCATGTGGCCGCAGCGGCTCCTGCGGGACGGCCATCAGGTGGTCGGCGTCGACAGCTTCACGCCCTATTACGACGTGAGCCTGAAGGAAGCGCGCTTTGCGCGTCTCGTGCCGCAACAACACCTTCCTGGCGCGAGCGGATGGATCTCGCCGATCCCGACGCGACGCGGGACCTGTTCGCGCGGCATCGGTTCCGAGCGCGTCATCCATCTGGCGGCGCAGCCCGGCGTGCGCTTCGTCGATCCGCAGCCCTACGTGGCGTCCAACATGGTGGCGTTCACCAACATGCTGGAGGCCTGCCGGCACGGCGGCGTCGAGCATCTGGTCTATGCGTCGTCGAGTTCGGTCTATGGCGCCAACCGGCAATTGCCGTTCTCCGAGCACGCCGCCGCCGACCATCCGATCAGCCTCTACGCGGCGACCAAGAAGGCGAACGAGATGATGGCGCATTCCTACGCGCATCTGTTCGGATTGCCGGTCTCGGGCCTGCGGTTCTTCACCGTCTACGGGCCGTGGGGCCGGCCCGACATGGCGGTCTATACCTTCACCCGCGCCATCGCCGAGGGGCGCGAGATCCAGGTCGCCAATGCGGGCAAGGTGTGGCGCGATTTCACCTATGTGGACGACATCGTCGAGGGCATCGTGCGCCTCGTCGTTCCACGATGCGACGCCCGACCCGGCGTGGAACGCGCGAGAGCGCCCGATCCGGCGACCAGCAGCGCGCCCTACCGCCTCTACAATATCGGCAACGACCGTCCCGAGGAGGTCAACCACCTGATCGCGCTGATCGAGAAAGCGCTCGGCCGGAAGGCCAACCGCGTCGATGTCCCGCTGCCGCCCGGCGACGTGCTGGAGACCCGCGCCGACGTGTCGGACCTGCGCCGCGCCGTCGGCTTCGCGCCGTCGATTTCGCTGGAGGAAGGCGTCGGGCGGTTCGTGGAATGGTACCGGGAATATCACGGCGCCTGATGATGCTGATCGTCCTCGCCCTCGTCGCGTCCGGCCGCTCGCTGTCGGTCGTCGCTGATCGTCCTCATGAAGCCGCTGCTTGTGCGCTACGCGCTGGCGCGTCCGAATGCGCGTTCGAGCCACCGGATTCCGACGCCGCAGGGCGGCGGCATCGCGGTGATCGGCGGCCACGCTCGTCGGTCGCGGCGACGGCGCTCGTTGTGGGCCGGCGCATCGCCGGTGCCGTTCGCGATCGTCGCGGCGGCTGCTCGTGGCGCTCGGTCTCGTCGGCGCGCGTCGACGACATCCGGCCGTTGCCCGCGCGCCCGCGGCTTCTCCTCCAGGTGCTGGCGGTCGTGGCCGTGCTCTTCACAGTGGAGGTCCGCATCTTGCCCGAGGCGGTTCCGCTCGTGGTCGAGCGCGCGTTTCTGTTGCTTGGCGGCGTCTGGTTCGTGAACCTCGTCAACTTCATGGACGGGCTCGATTGGATCACCGTCGCCGAGATGGTGCCGATCACCGCCTTCCTCGCGGCGCTCGGCCTGTCGGGATTCTCGCCGGCTTCCCGCGCTTGCGTCGCCGCCGCGCCTCTGCGGCGCGCTCATCGGGTTTGCGCTCTTCAACAAGCCGGTGGCGAAACTCTTTCTCGGCGATGTCGGCTCGCTGCCCATCGGCCTCCTGGTCGGCTGGCTGTCTGCTGCAACTTGCCGGCACCGGCGCGCTCGCGGCGGCGATCCTGCTGCCGCTCTACTATCTGGCGGACGCCACCATCACGCTGCTGCGCCGCCTCGCGCGCCGCGAGAAGGTGTGGGAGGCGCATCGCAGCCATTTCTACCAGCAGGCGACCGATCAACGGCTTTTCGGCGATGGCGGTGAGCGCGCAGGTGTTCGGGCTCAATCTCGCGCTGGCGGCGCTGGCGGCCTGGACGATCCGCTCTCGCCGACGCCGTTCGTGCAGGTCGCAGCGCTCGCTCATCGGCTGCGCCCTCGTCGGCGCTGTTGCTGCGCCGGTTTTGCGACGAAGCCGTCCGGAGCAATCGCAATGACCGGGCCGCTGATCGCCCTCACCGGCGCGACCGGCTTCATCGGCCGCCATCTGGTGGCGGAGCTGCCGAAGCGCGGCTATCGCGTGCGCGTGCTGCTGCGCCGTCCCGCCGAGGTGCCGGAGGGCGCGACGCGGCGCCGTCATCGGCGATATCGCGTCGCCGCACAACATGGCGGCGGCGCTGCGCGACGTGGACGCGGTCATGCATTCGGCGGGCCTTGCCCACGCCATGTCGGGCAGGCCCGAGGACGATTATCGCGCCATCAACACGCAAGGCACGCTGAACCTCGCCCGCGCGGCCGAGCGCGCCCATGTGAAGCGCTTCGTGTTCCTGTCCTCCATCCGCGCCCAGACCGGACCGGTGGCGGCCTGGCGCCGCTGACGGAGGCCGATGAGCCGCGCCCGACCGATGCCTACGGCCGCTCGAAGCTCGAAGCCGAGCAGGGCCTGCGAAACACTCGGGATCGACTGGGTGGCGTTGCGCCCGGTGCTGGTCTACGGGCCGGGCGTCAAGGGCAACATGGCGGCGCTTGCTGAGCCTCGCGCAATCGCCCTGGCCGCTGCCGCTCGGCGGGCTCGAGGGCGCGGCGCTCGCTGCTCTCCCTCGACAACCTCGCCTCGGCGGTCGATGCGGTGCTGCGCGCGCCGGGCCCGCTGCGCCGGCCGCTGATCGTCGCCGATCCGGAGCCGCTGAACGTCGCCGAGATCGTCGCCGCCCTGCGCTCGGGGCTCGGGCGCGGGCCGGGCCTCGTTCCGGTGCCGTCGGTCCTGCTGCGCCTCGGCGCCATGCTGGCGGGGAGGTCGGAAGCGTTCGACCGGCTGGCCGGTTCGCTGGTGGCGCATGCCCGATGCGCTGATCGACGCTCGGCTGGCAGCCGGTCAGTTCGACGCGAGACGGACTGGCACGTCTGGCTCGAGAGTCTTCGCCCGGCGGCTGAATTCCGGGATCGCCTCCTCGAACACGCGCTCGGCCGCCTGCCGGTCGTTGGTCGCGACCGCCCGGCCGAGAATATCCAGCCATTCGTCGACCCGCTCGCGGTCGGCGAAGACGGGCTTTGCCGCCATGACGCCGTCGATGCCGATCTCGGCCCGCGGCTCCTCGCGGGCGAACAGGATCTCGTGCAGGCGCTCGCCGGCGCGCGTGCCCGTCACGGCGATCTCGATTTCCTCGCCGGGCTCGAAGCCCGCAAGCCGGATCATGCGCTCGGCGAGCTCGATGATGCGCACCGGCTGGCCCATCTTCAGCACATAGACCGAGGCGCGCTCGTCGCGGTTCGAGCCGTCATGCAGCACGCGGCCTTCCTTGTCGGCATGCGACGCGGAGGTCAGCACGAGATCGGCGGCTTCGCGGGTGGTCATGAAATAGCGCACCATGTCGGGATGGGTCACCGTCACCGGTCCGCCGCGGGCGATCTGCGCCTTGAACTTCGGCACCACCGAGCCGACCGAGCCGAGCACGTTGCCGAAGCGCACCGCGATCAGCCGCGTCGAGCCGTCGCGGCCCATGAACTCCGCATCGAGCGCCTGGCAGTACATCTCGGCGAAGCGCTTGGTGGCGCCGAGCATCGAGACCGGATCGATGGCCTTGTCGGTGGAGATCATCACGATGGCGGCGGCGCCCGCCTCGACGGCCGCGTCGGCGACGTTCATCGGAGCCGAACACGTTGGTCTTGATGCCCTCGGTCCAGTTCTTTTCGAGATAGGGCACGTGCTTCAGCGCCGCGGCGTGGAACACCACGTCGGGCGAAAACGCGTTCATGACCTCGCGGACGCGCTCGCGGTCGCGCACATCGGCGATCTCGCCCTCGACCTCCGTGTCGCTCGACAGGATCGTGGGATTTTCGAGGATCTGGTGGAGCGACGGCTCGGAGCTCTCGAGGACCAGCAGGTCGCTGGCGCCGAACGCCACCACGCGGGTGCAGATTTCCGACCCGATGGAGCCGCCGCCGCCGGTCACGAGAACGCGCTTGCCGCGGATGAAATTCTCCAGCCGCGCGCGGTCGATCTGCACGGTCGGGCGCAGCAGCAGGTCTTCGATTTCGAGCGGCGCCAGCTCGGCATCGCGCATGCCTTCGCCGAGCGATCGTGACGCGCACCAGCGGCAGGCCGAGACGGCGCGCGCGGGCGATCAGCATGTCGGGATGGGCCTCCGGCGCCAGCGCGCTCGGGGTCGCGACGAGGCGGCGGATCGGCACGCCGCGCTCCTGGAAATCCTGCACCACCTGGTCGAGATCCGCGAAGGTGCCGAGCACCGGCACGCCGCGGATCGACTGGCCGAGATCGTCGGCCCGGTACGACAGGACGCCCTGCGGCTGGAGCTTCTTGACCGAGCCCGGATTCGATCGCCCGCAGCATCACCTCGATGTCGCTGCCGCGCCCGAGCAGCAGCGTCGGCGTGTTGGCGTCGCCGCTGCAGCGTCTGCCGCGAGTGGGCATATTTGACGTAGCGGAAGGCGAGGCGCGGGCCGCCCAGAAAGAACATCTGGATGAGCCAGTAGAGCGCGATGGTGATCTTGCCGAAGAAGAAGAAGCCGAAAAGCTGCGGCGAGACCAGGATGTAGTCGACCACCAGCAGGGTGAGCGCCAGCACGCTCGACGCGCGGAAGATGTTGTAGAGATCCGGCAGCGACGCGAACCGCCATTTGGAGCGGTAGAGCTGGAAGAACCAGTAGACGAACCCGGCAAACAGCACGAAGGGCGGCAGCACATAGGGCAGCTGGCGCAGATGCTGGTCGAGCAGAAAGCCGTCGAAGCGCACGAAGAAGGTCGCGACGACGGCAAAAGCCGTCATCACGAGATCATGCGCGATGATGAGGGTTTTCTTGAAATCCTGGCGAGTCATGAGCCCATGTCGAATTCTGAGAGCGGGGTATCTGCCGCGGGGGGACCTTTGTCAATCTGAGAGGGTTGCGGGTTAACGTTGCGTTACGGTCGGTCGAGGGGCCTCTCGGCGACGATCACCAGCCCGCCCGGTTCGCGGGTGACGTGGGCCGCGATGCCGAAGCTCGCGGCGAGCAGGCCGGGTGTGAAAACCTCCTCGGGCGCCGCGTGAGCGCGAATGCGCCCGTCATCCAGCAGCACGACTCGTCGGCGAAGCGCGCCGCCAGGGTCAGGTTGTGCATGATGGCGACGACCATTGCGCCCGCCGCCGCCTGGGCTTTCAGGACCTCGAGCACCACCAGCTCGTGGCGCGGATCGAGCGCCGCCACCGGCTCGTCGACGAGAAGCACCGGAGCCTGCGTGGCGAGCGCCCGGGCGAGCAGCACCCGGGCGCGCTCGCCGCCGGACAATTCGGTGGCGGGGCGCGCTCTCGAAACCCCGCAAGCCCACGGCCGCGATGGCGCCCGCCACCGCTTCGCGGCCCGCGCGGCGGCAGCGCGTCGGGCTTCTCGCCATGGGGCAGGCGGCCCAGAGCCACCACGCTCTCGACCGGGATCGGCCACGCCACGGTGCCGTTCTGCGCCAGATAGGCGATGGCCCTCGCGCGCTCGCGTCCGCCGAGATGCGCCAGGTCCCGGCCGTCCAGCGTCACCTTGCCTTCGCCGGGCGAGAGCAGGCCGGCGAGGCTTCGCAGCAAGGTCGTCTTGCCGGCGCCGTTGGGGCCGACCACCACCGTGAAGCGGCCCGGCGACAGCGCGAGATCGATCCCGCGCAGCGCATCGCGGCGGCCGAGGCGCACGGTGAGTCCCGCTGCGACGAGGCGGCTCACGCGGGAACCTCCGACAGCTCGGCTTTCCGCCGGGCGATCACCCAGAGGAAGAACGGCACGCCGAGCGAGCGCCGTCAGGACGCCGATCTTGATCTCCGCCGCGGAGGGAATCAGGCGCACCGCGCAATCGGCCGCAAGCAGCAGCGCCGCGCCGGCAAGACCGGACGGGATCATGGTCCGGGCCGGGTCGTAGCCGACGAAAGGCCGGATGAGGTGCGGCGCCACGAGCCCGACGAAGCCGATCGAGCCGGCGACCGCCACCGACGCGCCGGTGCCGATGGCGGCGCCGCCGACGATGAGAAGCCGCAGGCGGTTGGTGTCGATTCCGAGGCTGCGGGCCGTCTCGTCGCCGAGCGACAGGGCCCGCAGGCCCGGCATGGCGGCGAGCAGCAGCAGCGTCGCGACGAGGATGAAGGGAGTCGCGAGCCCCACATGCACCATCGAGCGGTCCTCGAAGGAGCCGAGCAGCCAGAACACGATCTCGGTGACCGCGAAGGGATTGGGCGACAGGCTGATGGCGAGCGACGTGCCGGCCCCCGCGAGGCTGCCGATGGCGAGCCCCGCCAGCACCAGCACCACGATGGTGGCGTTGCGCCCGGCGACCGCGACCACCAGCGCGATGGAAGCCAGCGCCCCGAGCGATCGCCGCCACCGGCAGCACCCACGACAGCGCGCCGACGAAGCCGAAATAGAGCACGATGACGGCCCCGAGAGCCGCCGCCTGCGGCGCGCCGAACACGGCGGTGTCGGCGAGCGGGTTGCGCAGCAATCCCTGCAGCGCCGCGCCGGTGAGGCCGAAGATCCAGCCGATCATCAGCGCCAGCAGGGTGCGGGGCAGGCGAATGTCGCGCACCACGATGGTGGCGCTGCCGAGATCGACGAACAGGGCGCGCAGCGCCGTCGAGAGCGGCCGATCGGCGCGGGCCCGATGGCGAGCGAGGCGACGGCGAGGGCCGCGAGCAGGATCAGCGAGGCCGGGGATCAGGAAGGTGCGAGGCATGAGCGCGCTTCTCCCTCCCCCTTGCGGGGAGGGGTAGGGGTGGGGGTCGGAAAGTCCTAGCACGAGGCGTTGCGACGATCGACAGAACGGCTATACCAGCCTGCCCCGGCAATCACCCAGGTCGCTCCACCCCCACGCTCGGTCCCTCCCCGCAAGGGGGAGGGACGCAGAAGACGCGCCGCAGCAGCGTTCGGTGCCACTCCGCCCGGACCGTGCTACCAACCGGCTCACCTCCAGCCACTGCGCGAGCCACCGGCATGAACCCGCTTTTCGCCAATATCCCCACCACCGTCTTCGAGGTGATGTCGGGCCTCGCCCGCGACACCGGCGCGATCAATCTCGGCCAGGGGTTTCCGGACGATCCGGGCCCAGAGGATGTGCGCCGGAAGGCGGCCGATGCGGTGCTCGACGGCTATAACCAATATCCCTCCATGATGGGCCTGCCGGAATTGCGCAGCGCGATCGCGGCCCATTACGCCCATTGGCAGGGTCTCGATCTCGATGCCGACACCGAGGTCATGGTGACGTCGGGCGCGACCGAGGCCCTGGCCGGCGCGATCCTCGGCGCTGGTCGAGCCCGGCGACGAGGTGGTGCTGTTCGAGCCGATGTACGACGCCTATCTGCCGCTGGTGCGGCTGGCGGGCGGCATCCCGCGCTTCGTGACCCTCCAGCCGCCGCATTTCCGGCTCACCGAGGAGGCGCTGGCGCAGGCGTTCTCGCCGAAGACCAAGGCGGTCGTGTTCAACAATCCGCTCAATCCGACGGCGACGATCTTCTGCGCCCGAGGATCTCGCCCTGCTGGCGGATTTCTGCCGGCGGTTCGACGCCATCGCGATCTCCGACGAGGTCTGGGAGCACGTGGTCGTTCGACGGCCGCCGCCATCAGCCGGTGCTCGGGCTCGAGGGCATGCGCGAGCGCAGCGTCAAGATCGGCTCGGCCGGCAAGATCTTCAGCCTGACCGGCTGGAAGGTCGGTTTCGTGTGCGCGGCGCCGCACGATCATGAAGGTGCTGGCGAAGTCGCACCAGTTCCTCACCTTCACGACGCCGCCGAACCTGCAGAGCGCCGTGGCCTATGGCCTCGGCAAGGACGACAGCCTATTTCGACAGGCATGCGGCGCGACCTCGCCCGCAGCCGCGACCGCTTCACGGCCGGCCTCGAAACCCTCGGCTTCGCGGTGATCCCGAGCCAGGGCACCTATTTCCTCAACATCGACATCGCGCCGCTGGGCGAGACCGACGACGTGGCGTTCTGCCGGCGCCTGGTGATGGAGCACGGCGTCGCGGCGATTCCCGGTCTCGGCCTTCTATGCCGAAGGCGCGGTCAAGAACGTGGTGCGGTTCTGCTTCGCCAAGAAGGACGCGACCCTCGATGCGGGGCTGGAGCGGCTCGCCGGGCTCGTCCGCAAGGGCAGCGTGACCGATTGGACCAACGAGGCGGTGTCGAGCATTGTGCGGCGGGGCGTTGTTTCCTGACGCGGAACCTCCTAGCCTCCGCGCGCTCGCGATCAACCTTTGGAGTGCCGCCCTCGATGATCCGTTTTCTCGCCTCGCTTGCCCTGGCGTCTCGGCCTTGCGACCGTCGCTCACGCGCAGGAGCGCGTCGTCAACGTCTATAACTGGTCCGATTACGTGGACCCGAAGGCTCTGGACGAGTTCACGAAAGACGACCGGCATCAAGGTCGTGTACGATACCTACGACAACAACGAGATCGTCGAGACCAAGCTGCTTGGCCGGCAAGTCGGGCTACGACATCGTGGTTCCGTCCGGCCCGTTCCTGCAGCGGCTGATCGGCGCCAAGGTTTTCCAGAAGCTCGACAAGGCGAAGCTGCCCAATCTCGCCAATCAATGGCCCGAGGTGACCCAGCGTCTCGCGGTCTTCGATCCGGGCAATCTATACGCCGTCAATTACATGTGGGGCACCACCGGCATCGGCCTCAACGTCAAGAAGGTGCGCGACATCCTCGGCGACATTCCGCTCAACACCTGGGACCTGGTGCTCAAGCCCGAGGTCGCCTCCAAGCTGAAGGCCTGCGGCATCTACATGCTCGATTCGCCCGAGGACCTGTTTCCCGGCGTCCTCGCCTATCTCGGGCTCAACCCCGATTCGAAGCGCAACGAGGATCTGACGAAAGCCGGCGACGCGCTTTTCCGCGTGCGCGGCAACATCCAGAAGTTCCACTCGTCGGAATACATCAACGCCCTGGCGAACGGCGATATCTGCGTCGCGGTCGGCTATTCGGGCGACATGATCCAGGCCCGCAACCGCGCGACCGAGGCCAAGAACGGCGTCGAGATCGCCTACGTGATTCCGCGCGAGGGCGCGCTGATGTGGTTCGACAGCTTCGCGATCCCGGCCGACGCCAAGAACGTCGCCGAGGCGCACGAATTCATCAACTTCATGCTGCGGCCGGAAATCGCCGCCGCGAACACGAATTTCGTCTCCTACGCGTCGGGCAATCTCGCCGCGAAGAAATTCGTCGACGCAGGCGATCCTCAAGGATCCGGGGATTTATCCGGATGACGCCACCTTCAAGCGTCTGTTCACCAACACGGCCTATGACGAGCGTTCGCAGCGGACGGTCACGCGGCTCTGGACGCGGGTGAAAACCGGTCGTTAATCCGACGCTCAGGTTCGGTTTTCGAATCATGAGCCGCCTGATTTGCTCCGCCTCCGGGCGGAGCTTTCGTTTCGAGAGGGTCGCCATGTCCGTTTTGCCCGCTCGCATCGTCCGCGTCGCGGCCTGCCTCGTGTGGGTCGCCGCCGCCCCCGCTTTCGCGCAGGAGCAGAAGGCTCCGATCGTCCCCACCATCAGCGTCATGGGCACCGGCGAGGCCGAGCTGAAGCCCGATTTCGCCCGCATCTTCGTGATCGGTCGAAACCCAGGCCGATACGGTGGCGCAGGCCGCCTCCGCCAATAACGCGGCGAGCGAACGGGTGCTGGAGCGCATCCAGTCCCTCGGCATCAAGAAGGACGATATCCGGACGGTCAATTTCCAGGTCTTCCAGAGCCCGCAGGTCGAGAAGCCGGCCCGCCCGACGCCGAAATTCACCGCCAATCACCAGCTTCAGATCACCACCCGCGACCTGCCCGGGCGTCGGCAAGCTCGCGGGCGAAATCCTCGCCAGCGGCGACATGACGTTCCAATCCGTCTCGTTCGGCCTCGACCGGCAGGATGCGGGCGCCGACAAGGCGCGGGAGGCCGCGGTCGCCGACGCGCGCCGTCAGGCGGAAGTCTACGCGAAGGCGGCCGGCGTCACCCTCGGTCGCGCTGATCGAGATCCGCGACGGCTCGGCCCAGCCCTACCAGCCGCAGCCGGAAATGCGCATGCGATGGCGATGGCGAAGGGCGCCGAGGAGGTGCCGATCGTGCCGCCGGCGACCATCCGCTACAATGCGGGCGTGCAGATGGTGTGGGAGATCGCGGCGCAGCCGTGACGGCCGCCTCAGGCGGCGCGCGGGATCTCGGTCATCACCGCGTAGAGGGCCGTCGGCCTCGCGGGTGGCGCGGATGCGGTCCACGAGGCCGGGCTCGCGCAGCACGCGGGCGACCCGGGCCAGCGCCTTGAGGTGGTCGGCGCCCGCCCCTTCGGGCGCCAGCAGCAGGAACAGGATATCCACGTGCTGCCCGTCGAGGGCCTCGAAATCGATGGGCTTTTCGAGCCGGGCGACGAGGCCGAAGATCCGGTCGAGACCCGGAAGCTTGCCGTGCGGGATGGCGACGCCTTCGCCGATCCCCGTGGAGCCGAGCCGCTCGCGCTGCAGGAGCGCTTCGAAAATCATGCCCTCGTCAAGATTGAGCAATCTCGCCGAATGGGCCGCGAGTTCCTGCAGGGCTTGCTTTTTGCCGCTGACCCGCAAGCGCGGGCAGAACGGCCTTAGGGTCGAGAAAATCCAGCAAGGGCATTGATCAAGCTACGTCCGTTTTGAAGCCGTGGAGGCCTCGCGGGGTTTCAGGCAGCCGTTGCAAGACGCAACCGATGCCAAACACAACTCAAGAGCAAAACCCGGGCCAAAGGAGGGGCCGCCCCTCAGGGCTCGCCCGGCGGCGGATCGACCCAACCGATCGCCCCGTCGCTGCGGCGGTATACGACGTTAATGCGGCGGGTGCTAGCGTGGATGAAAACCAGCGCCGGCGAGCCTGTGAAATCGAGCTGCATGACGGCGTCGCTGACCGACAAGCTGTGCAGTGGCTTGGTGGTTTCGGCCACCACGATGGGGTGGAATCCTTCCTCCTCGACGGCTTCGTCGCTGGGCGATTCGAACACCAGATAGGGGACCTGCCGGCCATTGGCCCGGGCGGCGGCGGACGCCGAATGCTCCTTCAGGCGGCGCTTGTAGCGGCGCAGGCGCTTCTCGATCCGCTCGGCGGTCTGGTCGAAGCTCGCATAGGCGTCCTGGCGCGTTGCCCGAGGCTTCGAGGGTCATGCCGGAGGTCAGATGGAGGACGCAATCGGTGCGGAATCCGGTGCCGTCCCTCGCGACGGTCACGTGGCCCGAATATCCGCCGCTGAAATATTTGGAGAGGGCGCTTTCGACCCGTTCCTCGACCTGCGCCCGCAGCGTCTCGCCGATGTCGAGGTTTTTGCCCGATACCCTCAACGTCATATCGTCCTCCATTGTTATTAGCGTTCTTGTCGCGATGATGAGGCTTCCCATGGGTAATACAAGCCCTGACAACATCTCAGCGGCGACGGCGTCGCCGCCTGACGCATGCGCCGTCGCTGCGCCGAGGGGGGAATGCGCAAGGGCCTCGCGGTATTTGGCGACCGTGCGCCGCGCGATGGCGACGCCGGATGCCTGCAATTTTTGGGCAATTGCATCGTCCGACAGCACAGCGCCCGCTTCTCGGCGGCGATGAGCGCCTTGATGCGATGGCGCACCGCCTCGGACGAATGGGTCGCCGTCCCGTCGGCGCCGCTCAGCGCCGGTGCTGAAGAAATATTTCATCGGAAACGTGCCGCGATCCGACCCGATCGCCTTGTTGGCGGTGACCCGCGAGACGGTCGATTCGTGCATCCCGATCGCCTCCGCGACCGAGCGCAGGGTCATGCGGCCGCAGGTGGCCCGCTCCGTGGTGGAAGAAGCGCTCCTGCTGGCGGACGATCTCGCTCGCCACCTTGAAGATGGTGGTGGCGCGCTGGTCGAGGGTGCGGGCGAGCCAGCCGGCGCTTCTGGCGCATTCGCGCCAGGAAAGGCCTGGTCGGCCTTGCTCCGCGCCGATTGGGCGATCTCGGCGTGATAGGAGCGGTCGACCAGACAGACGCGGCACGGTCGTGCCGTTGAGCTCGATCTCGAAGCCGCCGTCCGGGCGCCGGCCGCACGAAAACGTCGGGCACCAGCGCGTCGATGGGAGCGGCGCCGAACGCAAGGCCCGGTTTGGGATCGAGGCTGCGGATCTCGGCGATCATCGCGTTCAGCGCGTCTTCGGTCGACGCCGCAGAGCCTGCGCAGGCCGGCGTAGTCGCGTCGCGCCAGGAGATCGAGGCGGGCCAGCAGGGCTGTCCATCGGCGGCGTCGAGCCGGCCGCGCTCGCGGAGCTGGATGCGTCAGGCATTCGGCGAGATCCCGCGCGGCGATGCCGGGCGGATCGAAGCTCTGGACGAGGCGCAGGGCCGCGCAGCACGGTCTCGACGTCGAGCCCGAGCGGCCTCGGCGATCTCGTCGTGCGTCCTCGATCGAGATACCCGGCCTCGCTGAGGCTGTGGATGAGGTACCGGCCGGCTGTCGCGCAGCGGCGCGGTCGGCGGTCGCCAGATCGAGCTGGGATTCGAGATGATCCGCGAGGCTGACCTCGCCCGCAAGCGTCGCGTCGAGATCGGCGCTGCCCTCGCTGGCCACCGAGCCGCCGGCCTGTGCCGGATTTCGCCGACGAGGCCCTGCGGATGGCGGGCGCCCGCGGACGGGAAGATGCGGCGGATCATGCGGTCGGATTGGCTGGGCCGCGCGGGTTTTCGGATCGAGCGCGGCGGCGTCGGGCGCATCCTCGGCGTGCTGCAGCAGCGGATTGCGTTCGAGCTCCGCATCGACGAAAGCCGCGAGCTCGAGATGGGACAATTGCAGCAGCTTGATCGATTGCAGCAATTGCGGCGTCATGGTCAGGGATTGCCCCTGCCGCAGCTCCAGCCGTTGCGATCGAACTCATGAGCGCGTCCCACCAAACCTGTCGCTCAGGTCTAGTGCGTCGCCGCCGTCCCGTCAAAAGCGCCGGATGCGCGTTCGCGAGCCGCGGCGTCAGAGCCTGAAATCCTCGCCGAGATAGAGCCGGCGCACATCCTCGTTGGCGACGATCGCGTCGGGCTGGCCCTCGGTCAGGACGCGGCCCGAATGGATGATGTAGGCGCGGTCGATGAGGCCCAGCGTCTCGCGCACGTTGTGGTCGGTGATGAGAACGCCGATGCCGCGCCGGGTCAGGTGGCGCACGAGATTCTGGATGTCGCCGACCGCGATCGGGTCGATGCCCGCGAAGGGCTCGTCGAGCAGCATGAAGGTCGGATCGCCCGCGAGCGCCCGGGCGATTTCGCAGCGCCGCCGCTCGCCGCCCGACAGGGCGATGGAGGGCGATTTGCGCAGGCGCTCGATGTTGAATTCCTCCAGCAGCGAATTGAGCTTGCGCTCGCGCTCCTTGCTGGCTCGGCTCGACGATTTCGAGCACGGCGCGGATGTTGTCCTCCACGTTCAGGCCGCGAAAGATCGAGGCTTCCTGCGGCAGGTAGCCGATGCCGAGGCGCGCGCGCCGGTACATCGGCAGATGCGTGACGTCGTGGCCGTCGAGGCTGATGACGCCGCGATCGGCCGAAACCAGCCCGGTGATCATGTAGAAGATCGTGGTCTTGCCGGCGCCGTTCGGCCCGAGCAGGCCGACCGCCTCGCCGGCGCGCAGGCTCAGGGCCGCGTCGTACACCACGGTGCGGCCGCCATAGCTCTTCTGCAGGCCCTTGACGGCGAGCACGCCGGCGGCGCCGAACGTCGCCTGACCCTCGAAGCGGTCGAAGGACTGCGTCCGCGCGGTGCCGACCGGTTCGGGAACCGGGGTTGGCGACGCGGCCTGTGGGGGAACGGCTGAAAAGAGGTTTCAACGGGACATATCGCCTAAAAGAGGACATCGCCCGGATGGGAACGACAGGTGTCACCACGGTCAGTTGGTGGCGGGCTTCTGCGGCTTCGGCTTTGGCGCCGCTGGCCGGCCGGCGGCGTCGTCGGCGCGTTGCTGCCGGGCACGAACAGCGCGCGGACACGGCCGCCGGGCTTGGTCTCCACATTGGCGACGCCGGTATTGAGATCGTACACCACGCGCTCGCCGCGCGTGACGTTCGGGCCGTCGCTGAGGGTCGCGTTGCCGATCAGGAAGATCTTGTTGGCGATGCGGTCGAAGGTGGCGTCGTTGCCGGTCGCCACTTGGGTCTTCGACACGATGGTGACGGGGCCCTTGCAATCGATCTTCTTGATCGAGCTGTCGTCCGATCCCATCGGGACCCGCGGGCGCGCGGAGCGCCGGGCGCGGCGTCGCGCTTCTGTTCGTACAGAACCGTCATCAGCGTGCAGTTCATGGTGCTGTCGCCCTGCACCGCCACCACGTTGCCGGCGAACACCGCCCGCCCTTCCTTGTCGTAGACGTCGAGGCGGTCGGCATCGATCTTGATCGGCTCCTTGCTGGCGCCGAAGCTGCCGAAGCCCGCCGCCCGCTCCTTGGTGGTGGGCTGGGCCATGGCGGCCGACAAGCATCGCCGGCAGGGCGAGGAGAAGCGCGCCGCAGAATGCGGCGTGTCTGAAGGTCATCATGGGCGGGAGCTTGTCGGTTGCGCGGGATTGGCTGGCGCGAATTGCCCCGCGGGAGGAGGAGTTGATTGGGCGGGTTTCTCGGTGCTCTCGAACACCGCGCGGACGCGGCCGCGGAAATGCATCACCTTGCCGTTATCGGTGACGTCGAGGCCCGTCGCGTCGATGACGCCGTTTCCGAGCATCACGCTGACGGGTTCGTCCGACGTCACGGTCCCGGCCTTGAAATCGATGAAGGCGGACAGAAGCTTGACCTCCTGGCCCGCATCCGTGCGCACCTTGCACGTCCTGCCGCAGGTTCATCTGTTCCTTCTCGGTGTTCAGCACGCCGAAGGCCGCCTCGAGCCTTGCCGCGCCGCCCTTGTCGTCCGTGACGATGCGGGCGCGCAGATCCTTCAGCTCGACGAAGTTCGGCTTGAGGATGTCCTGCGTGGCGGCGCTCGCGGTGACCTCGTAGGGGCGGGAATTGTTGCGGAAGCCGTTGAGCTTCGGGCTCTCCATGGTGACCTGCGTGCCGCTGACGCCGATCTTGCCGATGGTCAGGCCCGGGATGTTCCGGAACGGGTCGATATAGGCGTAGAAGACCACCAGCGCGACGGCGAGAAGCGAACCGAGGGGGATCGCGAGCTTGGCGAACTTGACGAAGCGCGAGTGACGGCGCGCGCTGGCAAAGCCGCGCGTCCGCGAGGCCGGCGTCGTGGCCAGCCCATCCATCGTCATGCCGCCGGGTTTCGCCACGTGGCGCAAATCCTCTTCGTTGACTGTCGATCGGGCAGGCCCCTGCCATGGACGGACGCCGTGGCGAAGTTGTGACCTTTATAGGTTATATCCTGAGAAGTTTGAAGATCGCGTCAAGAATGCGCGAAGATGTCGGTCTCGGGCCACCCGAGCAGGTCGAGCTGCGCTCGGGTGGGCAGGAACGCGAAGCATTGATGGGCGACGCCGAGCCGGTTCTCGCGCTCGAGATTGCGGTCGAGCTTCTCTTTCAGCGCGTGCAGGTGCAGCACGTCGGAGGCCGCGTAATCGATCTGGGCCTGCGTCAGGGTCTCGGCGCCCCAGTCGGAGGATTGCTGCTGTTTGGAAATATCCACTCCCAGCAATTCCCGCGAGAGGTCCTTGAGGCCGTGCCGGTCCGTATAGGTCCGCACCAGCCGGGAGGCGATCTTGGTGCAATAGACCGGGCGGGGCATGACGCCGAAGGCATGGAAAAGGACCGCCAGATCGAAGCGCGCATAATGGAAGATCTTGAGGACGCTCTCATCCGCCAGGACCTCGATCAGCCGGGCGGGCGGCGGCCCGTCTTTCAGGATCTGCACCACGTCGGCGGTGCCGTCGCCCTTGGAGATCTGGACCACGCAAAGCCTGTCCCGATGGGGATTGAGCCCCAGCGTCTCGGTGTCGATGGCGAGCGAGGGGCCCGGCTGATAATCGGCGGGCAGGTCACCGCGATGGAAACGCGTGGTCATGGGACATCCGGATGCGAGAGGGCGGGAGACACCAAGCCTCTACCCCGTCGCTTGCGCGGTATCAACTTTCCCGGCCTCGCGGTCGGGACCTAGTAGCAGCTGCGGACCCGGCGGATGACCGCCGTGCCGTGCCGCGTCGCGACCCGGCGGCGCTCGTAGAAGCAGTGGTGGCCGGACGCCACGGCCGGGCGGTAGGCAGCCTGCCTCGACGCCGCCGCGATGGTCCCGAGGGCAATCGCCCCGATCAACCCCGCCGCCACCGCGCCACCGTTGTCGTTGTAATAGCCGCCATAAGGATAGTAGCCCCCATAGGGGTAATACCCGCCATAAAAACCCCCGACAGGGTAGTAGCCGCCGTAATTAGGGTAGCCATAGACGGCGCGACGGTAGGCCGGCCGGTAATATCCACCTCCATAGATCGGACGGTAGCCATACGCTGGCCGGTAGACGCCCGGATAGGCGCGTCGGATGCCCGCATTGCGGTAGAACCCCGCCCCATACGCTGGCCGAAGCCCCATCGCCCCGGGCCGGAACGCGGCTCCGGTTCGGAATCCGGGCGCTACGCGAAAACCCTGGGCCGGACGGAAAGCCCCCATGGGCCTGAAGCCGGGCGACCTCACCGCTCCGCCGCGAAAATGCCCACCGCGAAAGCCCTGGGCTGACGCGACCGTGGGGATCGTCACGCCGGACGCGGCCGTCAAGAGAGAGACCGCCACCGCCAGGGCCTTGAGGGAAATCGAACTCATGCGGAACATCGACATCGCCTGTCTCCGAGCGGTCGAGCCGGCGGGCGTTCAATGCGACCTCGAACCCGCTTCAGGCTTCGCCGCTATGCCATGCGGTTCAACCCAAACTTCGGTTTGGCGTTCCGCTTTTGTCTTGCGGCGAAGCGGCGCAATACGGGCGGACTTGCGGACGCGCCGACTGGTAAATCGTCGCACAAGCCGCTACCATCCGGCAGTTCACGGAAAGGACAGACGATGCTGCGCGCATTCTCCCTCGCCCTGACGCTGATGCTGGTCACACCGGCAGTCGCCACAGACACGCCGCCCGATGAAGGAGTGGTGGCCCAACAGAAATCCGCACCGCAGACCCCCCGGCACGACTGCGAGAAAAAAGCCGAGGGCATCAGTTAGGGGCCGGCCGAGCGGGGCGCTCGCACGCGCCTCATGCGGGCAGGCGTATCCTTCGGTTCGTGCCGCCATTCGCCCGCTGGTCGCGCAGGGTCACCACGCTGGCCTCCGGCTGCTGCACCTCTTCGCCGGTGGCGATCTGCAGAGAGCGCACGACCCCATCCCTGAGCGATCCCACATAATGGTCGGCACCCACCGCCGCCCGGATGCTCTCATCGCGGAAAACGGGATGGTCGGACGGCCAGAGGCCTACCATGAGGCTTGCCTCGCGTGCCCGGGTGCGCAGGCGGCGGATGAGGTAGCGCAGATGCGCCGGAGTGCCGAGGATCTCCACATAGCACAGCACGATCATCCGAACGCCGGTCGACATCGAGATCGGCGATCGTGGAGCGTCCCACGGCCTCGTGCGGCACCACGCGGGTGCCAAGACCGTGCTTGGTGAGAAGCTGACCGAACATCTCGGCCGCCGCATCGTCGAGCGCGCCGCGACCGGCCACGCACAGGATCGCGCCTTCAGTGCTCCATTCGGCCGGGATGCGCCCTTCGAGGGGCAACAGATCCTGGGTTGCCGGGTCGGGGATGCTGGGCTTCTCGCTCGCGGGCGGGGCCACGGGCTCGTCCTTCGTGTCGGCCGCGTCGGGCTCATTGTCGTCATGACCATTCAGGTCGAGCACGAGGGAATGCGCCACGTCCTTGATATGCTGGATCTGCTGAGAGGTCATGACGCCTCGCCTGGCATCGTTCGCCGCGAGCTGAATGGCGCTCACCGCGACCTCGTCGTAATAGGAGGTGAGCGAACGGTCCTTCAACAGAATTTCGGCTGATTCCAGCGCCTCGTCCGGATCGCCGACCAGCATGCGCTGGTAGAGATTTTCGGCCGGCGTCAGGGCGGGCCTGTCGCCCAGCAGCACGTCGAGGAACTCCAGCCGCTCCACGTGGCGACCGAGGACCACGAGGCAGAGCGTCAGCGGCGTGGCGATGAGCAGACCGACGGGTCCCCACATCCAGGTCCAGAAGATCGCCGAGATCACGACCGCGAAAGGCGAAAGCCCGGTGCTCTTGCCGTAGACGAGCGGCTCGATCACGTGGCCCATCACGGGTTCGGAGATCAGGAACAGGGCAGTCGTCATGCCGACCATCGACCAGCCGGGATCGACCGCGGAGGCGAGCACGATGGGGAAGGCCGCCGCCACGAACGAGCCGATATAGGGCACGAACCGCATGACCGCGGCGAACACGCCCCACAGGGCAGGGCTGGGAATGCCGATGGCCCACAGGCCAAGGCCGATCAGCACGCCGAAAGCGGCGTTGAGGCCGAGCTGGATGAGAAAATAGCGGCTCAGGCGACGGGCGGCATCATCCATCGCGCCGGTGGTGCGGTGAAGATCGGATGACCCGAACAGCCGGATCATGCGGTCTCGCAGATCCTCCCGCTGCAGCAGGATGAAGACCAGCACCACGAACACGATGCCGGTTGTGGTGAGCGGTTTCAGGAGCGGCACCGCGATGCTCTGCGCGAGCTGAAGCGGCGTCGCCTCGCGCTCGTGCACCTCGACCGGAAGCGGGCCGGGCTCGGGCGGGGCGGGCTGCGCGGCGGGCGCGTTGGCGTTGGCGGCGTCGGGCTCCTTGGGCGCCTCCTCGACCGCCTTGTTGAATTCCTTCAGCATGGCGGGAAGCCGGCCGATGGTTCCGGCGCGCAAGGAACCGACCTTCTCCTTGATGGTGGCCTGGTAGCGCGGCAGGTCGGTGGCAAGGCCTGCGACCTGGACGCCGATCAGGCCCCCGAGCGACACGATGATGCCCAAAGCAAGCATCACGGCGATGATCACCGACGGCACGCGCCCCAAATGCCAGCGCCGCATCCAATCCACGAACGGTGCCAGCACGAAGGCCAGCAGAATCGCCATCACGACGGGGAGAAACACGTCCTGGCCGATATAGAGCGCCGCCAGCACCACAACCGCGACGATCAGGGTCATGAGCCCCGAAATGCCGGGTACGGCGGGGGGCTCGATCTCGGTTTCGGCGGGCACAGGCGTCGCGGAGGCTCGCATCGTATGGGTGTCCATTTCGCGAGGGAGGTCCCGCGGGCTGCAGATCAACGCCGATGAGGCAGGAACGATCCTTGGCCGTAAGCCTTCCGCCAGACGACAAGCCAATGGGCTCTTCCGGCGCGTTGCCAAGGCGGATAAGAGTCGGTCCCCGCCGACTAAAAAGCGAGCCCGCCATGACCTCAAGCACCCTCTCCGCTGCGGAGCGCAACCCGCTTCTCGAGACCTGGCCCGATCCGCAGGGAATTCCGCCCTTCGAGGCGATCGCCCCCGCTCACTACCGTCCGGCCTTCGACGAGGCTCTGGAGCGGCAGCGCCGGGAAATCGCCGCCATCGCGGATGAGAAGGCGCCGCCCACGTTCGCCAACACCATCGAGGCGTTGGAGCGCAGCGGCGCGACGCTGAAACGCGTCGGCGGCGTGTTCTTCAATCTCTCGGGATCGCACACCAACGATGCCATGCAGGCCATCGAGCGCGAGATGGCGCCGGTGCTCGCCAAGCACCGCAACGCCATTTTCATGAACGAGGCGCTCGACCGCCGCGTCGCGCAACTCTACGCCGCGCGCGAAAACCTCGGGCTCACCGCCGAGCAGATGCGCGTCCTCGACCGCTATCACACGATCTTCCTGCGCGCGGGCGCTCGGCTCGACGGGACGCAGAAGGCCCGGCTCGCTGCCATCGTCGAGCGCCTCGCGAGCCTCGGCACGCAGTTTTCGCAGAACGTTCTGGCGGACGAAAAATCCTATCGCCTGGTGCTCGATGGGGAGGCCGATCTCGCGGGGCTTCCGCCCTTCCTGCGCGAAGCCGCGGCGCGTGCCGCCGAGGATGCGGGGATGAAGGGAAAGCACGTCATCACCCTGTCGCGGTCGAGCATCGAGCCCTTCCTGCAATTCTCCGAACGCCGGGACCTGCGCGAGCAGGCCTTCCAGGCGTGGACGGCGCGGGGCGACACGGGCGGCCCCACCGACAACAAGGCGATCATCGCCGAGACCATTGCGCTGCGCGCCGAGCGGGCGAAACTGCTCGGCTACGAGACCTTCGCGGATTTCAAGCTCGCCGACACCATGGCGAAGACGCCGAACGCCGTGCTGGGTCTTCTCAATGCCGTCTGGGAGCCGGCCCGCGCCCGTGCCATGACCGAACGGGACGATCTCCAGCGTTTCGCGCAAGCCAAGGGCGAGAATATCGCCATCGAGCCGTGGGACTGGCGGCACTATGCCGAACAGGTCCGCCTCGCCCGCCACGATCTCGACGAGGCGGTCATCAAGACCTATTTCCAGCTCGACCGGATCATCGCGGCGGCGTTCGACACGGCTCACCGGCTGTTTGGGCTCAGCTTCGAAGAGCTGAAGGAATTTCCGCGCTACCATCCGGATGTCCGCGCATGGCGCGTGCTCGACGCAAACGGCGCGGTGATCGGCACTTTCCTCGGCGATTACTTTGCCCGCGAGTCGAAGCGCAGCGGCGCGTGGATGAGCGCCTTCCGGTCGCAGGAGAGACTCGCTGGCGACATCCGCCCCATCATCGTCAACGTGATGAATTTCGCTAAAGCCGGCGAGGGCGAGCCGTCGCTCCTGAGCTTCGACGACGCCCGCACGCTCTTTCACGAATTCGGGCATGCACTGCACGGGTTGTTATCGAACGTCACCTATCCGCTGCTCGCCGGCACGAGCGTCTCGACGGACTTCGTCGAATTGCCGTCGCAGCTTTTCGAACATTGGCTCGGACAGCCCGAGATCCTGCGTCGCTACGCCACCCATTACCGGACCGGTGAGCCGATCCCCGAGCCGCTGTTGCAGCGCCTCATGGCAGCCCGCAATTTCAACCAGGGTTTCGCCACCGTCGAATACCTGTCCTCCGCCCTCGTCGACATCGCGCTGCACCAGCGCCGGGATGGGGCTCCGCTCGATGTGGCGGCTTTCGAGAAGGAGACGCTGTCCTCCATCGGCATGCCGCGCGAGATCGTCATGCGGCATCGCACGCCGCATTTCGCCCATGTGTTTTCGGGCGACGGCTATTCATCGGGCTATTACAGCTATCTGTGGTCGGAGGTGCTCGACGCGGATGCGTTCACGGCGTTCGAGGAAACCGGCGATGTCTTCGATCCCGCGACGGCGGAGCGTTTGAAGCAATACGTTTATTCGGCAGGGAATCTGCGTGATCCGGCGGAGGCCTACACGGCGTTTCGGGGCAAGCTGCCGACCCCCGATGCGCTTCTGGCGAAGCGGGGGCTGCTCGCGCCCGTTACGGAATGAGGCAGGCCGGTTTCGGCGGCGACGCGAGAACGAGCTCGCGCCTTCCAGAAGGCCGCGCCGCGGAGACGATTCGCGAGGCTGGGTTCGATCGAGCGCACGCGCAGGATTGTTGCCGAAGGACGGTCAGCAGAAACGCCATCCCGTCCGGATCTCGCTCAAGTGCCCTCGCATCCAAGACCGGCATCCTCTTCACTTTCCCGCGACCGACGCGATGGTTAACGGCCCCGCAGCATTCCCGTTCCAGACCCGAATCGATATTCGGTGCTTTGCCGGGAGATCGTTCCCGGTTCCAGGATTGTGGAGGGAAAGTGGGCCTTATTGGGGCCGTCGGGAAAGCGCTGCGGTTCGAGGCACAATCCCGCATGGGCGCCGTAATGGGCGCCCCGCAGCCCCGGCACCGGGATGTCGATCATGTGGCCGTCGTAGAATTGCAGGCCCGGCTCCGTCGTCCATAACTCCATCGCGAGACCGTTTCGCAGCGATGTGAGCGTTGCCGCATGGGACAATTCCCCGGTCGCGCGCAGCACGTAGTTCACGTCGTAGGAGGTGCGGCCCTGCAGCAATTGCGGTGCGCCGACAGGTCGCAGGGTCCTGAAATCGTAGGCGGTGTCGGCCACGCTCTTGATCGCCCCGGTGGGAATGAGGTCGGGGAGCGTCGGCGTGATGAAATCGGACGCGATCATGAGTTGGTGCGTGCCGATATCGGGAGTGCCGTCGAGGTTGAAATAGGCGTGATTGGTGAGGTTCACGGGGGTGCGCCGATCGGCCGTGGCCTCGAGGTCGATTCGCAACGGTCGAGGGTTCGAGAAGCGTATAGGTGCAGGTGGCCAGCAGCCTGCCCGGGTAGCCCATGTCGCCCTCCGCCGACACGAGCGCGAGCGTGACGCTCGTGGGCGACAGGTCGATGATGGTCCAGGGGCGCGTGCCGAAGCCGTGCGGTCCGCCATGGAGCTGGTTCCGGCCCTCGTTCGCGGCGAGCAGATAGGTCACCCCGTCGAGGACGAAGCGAGCGCGGCCGATGCGGTTGGCATAGCGCCCCACCACGGCGCCGAAATAGGGCGAATGAGCCGCGTAATCGTCGATCGTCTCGAGGCCGAGCACGACCGGCTGCGGGCCTGTCGACGAGGGCACGACGAGATCGCGGATGACCGCGCCCCAGGTGAGGACGCGCATCTCCGTTCCGTCCGGAAGCGCCAGCGTGACCTCGGATATGTCGACCCCGTCGAACGAGCCGAAGGGCGCGATCATCTCGGCCTATCCTTGAAGATGTTGGATCGCAATCCGCGAATGCCGCATTCCGACGAGTAGAGATGGCCCGCCATGGGATCGATATGGGGGTCGCGCCCGATGGCGGCGGTGGTCACGTAAAGCGTCGTCAGCTCGGGGCCGCCGAACGCGCATTTGGTGACCTGGGCGGTGTGGATCGGCACGATCCGCTCGACCTTCCCGTCCGG
This sequence comes from uncultured Alphaproteobacteria bacterium, assembly GCA_963837375.1. GTDB lineage: Bacteria > Pseudomonadota > Alphaproteobacteria > Rhizobiales > Beijerinckiaceae > Microvirga. The sequence continues at coordinate 347,113 of CAWINL010000009.1, forward strand.
CGCCAAGGCGCGTGATGCGCGAGCCGCCCCAATGGCACACCCACAGATGTCCTTCGGCGTCGACGCAGAGACCGTCGGGATTGCCGCACGCCTGGTCGAATTCGACGAAGAGCCGCGGCTCTCCCGGCCCGCTATGGCCCATGTTCTGCGCATGGATCGTCCGCTTGAGGGTATCGATGGTGTAGATCGTGCGGCCGTCGGGGCTGAAAGCCGGGCCGTTGGTGATGACGATGCCGTCGCGGAAACGCAGCAGCTCCTTGCCGTCCCAGCGCCAGAAGGCGCCCGTCGGGGTCGGTCTCGTCGTCGTCCATGGTGCCGAAATACAGTGGCCGTCCGGCCCCACATGACCGTCATTGATGCGGTTGCGGGGCTTATCGGGCTCGGGCGAGACCAGCGGCTGGATCTCGCCGCCCCACAGGTTGAACCGCACGAGACCGGACTTGAACCCGGCGATCACGATGTCGGGGTCCGGGGTCAGCGCCACGAAGCCGACCCGCTCGGGCGCCCTCATGCGCGAATGTTTGCCCGTTGCCGGATGATAGCGCCAGATTGCCGGGTCCTTGATGTCGACCCAGAGGAGCGTGTCGTTGCGATGATCCCATACCGGCCCTTCGCCAAGAACGCAGGCGCTCGCGACCGCGACGCGGGGGGATTCCATATCGACCGAAGGATGCGTCATTCTGATCCCCGCTTTTGTCATACGTGATGGCGTCTCGGTAACGCCCTGACGCGCCGGCTTGTTCAGGCCTGCCGATGATGTCGCCGCGACCCGCGCCGCCAGCCTGACGAGGCTGAGATCCGATCCGGCGGGACCGAGAAGCGAAATTCCGAGCGGCGCGTTCTCCCGCGTCGCCAGCGGGATCGACACCTGCGGGAAACCCGACAGCACGGAGAGGCACTGAAGGTTCAGCGCCTTGTTGCGGTAATCGTTCAGGGCATCGTCGCTCTCCGTCAGGAGCGGCGCGATATCCGGCATCGGCGGGCAGGATGAGCACGCCGTCCCGCCCCAGCAAGGTCGCGAGGCGTTCGCGGAAGCCGCTGCGGATGGCTTGCGATTCCGTCACCTGCCGCTCGGTCACGCCGCGCGAGAACTCGAACCGGTCGGTGATGCCCGGGCCCGAGCGGGGGCTTCAGACGTTCGATCATCGGCCCGTCGGTCTTCCAGGCCTCGAAGCCCTGGATGTAGCGCATGGCCCAATAGAGCGCCGTAAAGCCGTCGGCCGACCGCATCCACGTCGTGGGCCGATGCCCGAGGGAGCGCCTCGATCAGGCGGATGGCCGGCGCGAGGGCGTCGCGAACGGGCCGGTCGAGGAGCGCGAACGTATCCCTGGCGCGCAGCAGCCGCGGACTGATCCGGCAGGGCCTCGCGATCGGCGCCGAGCAGCACCTCGCCGACCCGCAGGAAGGTTTCGCCGTCGCGCGCGAAAATAGCCGCAGGTGTCGAAGGAGGGCGCGAGGTCGTGGCAGCCCTCGAGGCTCACCCGACCATGGGTGGGGCGGATGCCGAACAGGCCGCAATGGCTCGCGGGCGCGCGGACCGAGCCGCCCGTATCGGTGCCGAGAGCGAAATCGCAGAGGTTGTTCGAGACTGCCGAAGCCGACCCGCACGACGAGCCGCCGGGTATGCGGTCCGGCGCGCCGCCGTTCACCGGCGTGCCGAAATGAGCGTTCTTGCCCGACATCGAGAAGGCGAGTTCGTCCGTGATGGTCTTGCCGACGAAGCGGGCGCCGCAATCGAGCAGGCGCTGCACGATGGGGGCCGTGCGGGTCTTGATCCCCGACATGGCGAGCATCTGCGGCGAGCCGGCGCTGGTCGGGTAGCCCGCGACGTCGAACAGATCCTTGGCGGCGAAGGTCAGACCCGCCAGCGGCCCCTCGGCGGCGTTCGCCACGGCGGCCGGCGGGATAGGGCATGAAGGCGTGAGCGGGATCGTGATCGAGCAGCATGCAGGATATCACCGTGGAATGGAGCGGGCGGGCCCGCGAAAGCGTTGCGCGCATTGTGGTCGGGATTCCCCGACAGGCAAGGCCGAGATCGCGCCACGGCGTTGAAATCCTTCCTGCCGATCATTCGGGCTTTCTTCCCGGCGCGATTGGCCCTACACCCACGCTATCGATCGAATGCAGGGATTTCGAGATGGCAAAGACGTCGATGATCCGTTCGCTGGCCGTTGGATGTGGCGTTCGCGCTCGGGGCCGCCGGCGCCCAGGCGCAGCCGGCGCCGATCAAGATCGGGGAACTGAACTCCTATGCCAAATGGGCGGCCTTCACGGTGCCCTACCGCGACGGGTGGCGGCTCGCCCTCGAGGAGATCAACGCCAAGGGCGGGGTTCTCGGCCGCAAGATCGAGATCGTGTCCCGCGATGACGGCTCGACCACCGGCGATGCCACGCGCGTCGCCGACGAACTGGTCACCCGCGAGGGCGTGTCGCTCCTCTTCGGCTCGTTCCTGTCGAATGTCGGCGTCGCCATGGCGGATTACGCCAACCAGAAGAAGATCGTCTACATCGCGGCCGAGCCCTTGACCGACGCCGTCACGATGGCGCAGGGCAACCGCTACACCTACCGCATCCGCCCCAACAATTTCATGCAGGTCGGCATGCTGGTCGAGCAGGCCAAGGCCTCCGGTGCGAAGCGCTGGGCAATCGTCGCGCCCAATTACGAATACGGCCAATCCGCCGCCGAGGTGTTCAAGCGCCTCATCAAGGAGCGTGTGCCCGGGCGCCGAGATCGTCGCCGAGCAATATCCGGCCCTCGGCAAGATCGAGGCGGGCGCCACCGTCTCGGCGCTCGAACAGGCAAAGCCCGACGGCATCTTCAACGTCACCTTCGGCCCGGACCTCACGCAGTTCGTCCGCGAAGGCAACACGCGCGGGCTGTTCGAGGGCAAGACGCGTCCTGTCGCTCCTGACCGGCGAGCCCGAATGGCTTCTGCCGCTGAAGGACGAGGTTCCGGCGGGCTGGACCGTCACGGGCTATCCGTGGGACGAGATCACCGAGCCGAAGCACAAGGCGTTCGTCGACGCGTACCGGGCGAAATACAACGAGACGCCGCGGCTCGGCTCGCTGCTCGGCTACATGGTCCTCTACATGATCCGCGACACCATCGAGCGCGCCGGTTCGACCGAGACCGAGGCGATCATCAAGGCCCTGGAAGACGCGAAGTTCGATACCGTCGCGGGACCCGTCACCATGCGGGGGATCGATAACCAGTCCAGCATGGGCGCGTGGGTCGGCAAGCTGGTGCTGAAGGGCGCGGCCGGCGGCATGTCCGACTGGAAGTACCATGACGGCACCGCCTACATGCCCTCGGAGGCCGAGGTGAAGGCCGTCCGAAAGGACTGAGGATTGAGCGCCGCGCGTCGCTTTCTCCAGATCGGCGGGTAGGCGCGGATGGATCTCTCCTTCGTGGCGATCCAGGCGCTGAACGGGCTCGCCAGCGCCTCCTCGCTGTTCATCACCGCCTGCGGCCTGACGCTGGTCTTCGGCGTCACGCGGATCGTCAATTTCGCCCATGGATCGCTCTACATGGTGGGGGCGTTCACGGCCGCGACCCTGGTGCCGTGGCTGCTCGAAATATGGTTCGGGCCGGTCTCGTTCTGGGCCGGCATCCTGCTCTCGGCGCTCATCGTCGGCGTGATCGGAATCATCATCGAGGTGCTGCTGCTCCGGCGCATCTACGGCGCGCCGGAACTGTTCCAGCTTCTGGCGACTTTCGGCGTGGTGCTGGTGCTTCAGGATCTCGTCGTGCAGGTTTTCGGCCCGCAGGACATTCTCGGACCCCGCGCGCCGGGCCTGCGCGCCCCGGTGGAGATTCTCGGACGGCGGTTTCCGTCCTACGAACTGGTGCTGATCGCCGCCGGACCCGTGGTGCTCGGGCTCGTGTGGTTGCTGCTGCGCAAGACCCGCTTCGGGATCCTCATCCGCGCCGCGACGCAGGATCGCGACATGGTGGCGGCGCTTGGCGTCAATCAGGCGCTGCTCTTCACCGGCACGCTCTTCGTCGGCGCGTTCCTCGCCGGTCTCGGCGGAGCTCTGCAGATCCCGCGCGTCGCCGCCAATACGGGCATGGATCTGTCGATCATCGCCGAATGCTTCGTCGTCACGGTGGTGGGCGGCATGGGCAGCGTGCCGGGTGCGTTTCTGGCGGCCTTGATCATCGGGCAACTGCAGGCCTTCGGCATCCTGATCTTCCCGAAAAGCACGCTCGTGGTGGTGTTCCTGCTGATGGCGCGTGGTGCTCGCCGTCAGGCCTTACGGGTTCTTCGGGCGCCCCGAGATCATCGGCGGCACGCACGCGGTCGGCATCGCCAGCCGCAGTCCGATGCGCGCGCGCAAACCTGTTCGCAGTGGGCGGGCATCGTGCTCCTGGCCTGCCTGCCGCTGTTCGGCGATGCCTATCTGCTCAAGGTCGCGACCGAGATTCTGATCTTCGCGCTGTTCGCCTTCAGTCTTCAGCTCCTGATCGGAGTCGGCGGTCTCGTGAGCTTCGGCCATGCGGCGTTCTTCGGCCTCGGCGCCTACGGCTCGGCCCTGGCGGTGCGCTGGCTCGGCGCTCCCATGGAAGCCGCCATTCCGGCGGGGCTTGTTCTCGCCGGCTCTCGGCGCGGCCCTCATCGGCGCCTTCGTGGTGCGCCTGTCGGGCATCTATCTCGCCATGATGACGCTGGCGGCGGCGCAGATCCTCTACGCGGTGGCGTTCCAGTGGGTGGCCGTGACCGGCGGCGACAACGGCATCGTGGGCGTCTGGCCGTCGGCGTGGGTCTCCGGTCGCAGCGCCTATTACCTGCTCACGCTGGCGCTGACCGCCATCATGGTCCTGTGCCTCAAACAGGTGATCGAATCGCCCTTCGGCTACGCGCTGCGGGCGGCCCGGGATTCCGAGCCCCGCGCGGAGGCGATCGGCATTGCGATCCGCCGCCAGCGCTGGCTCGCCTTCGTGATCGCCGGGGCCGCGGCGGGAATCGCCGGAAGCCTCTACGCGTTTTCGCGGGGCTCCGTGGACCCGAGCCTGCTCGGCATTCCGACCTCGGTGGATGCGCTGACGATGCTGCTGCTCGGCGGCATTCAGACCATCGCGGGCCCGCTCGCGGGCTCCGCGGTGCTGCACGTCCTGCGCGACCAGCTCATGCCCCTGACGTCGCTGTGGCGGCTGTTTCTCGGACTTGCGATCATCGGCATGGTGCTGGTCTTCCCGCGCGGTCTCGTGGGCACGATCCGGCAATGGCGCGAGGACCGCGCATGAGCCTTCTGGCGGTGGACGATCTGAGCAAATCCTTCGGCGGCGTCGTCGCGGCGCGGGATGTGGGCTTCTCCGTGGAGAGCGGCGAGATGGTGGCGCTGATCGGCCCCAACGGCGCCGGCAAGTCGACCGATCTTCAACATGATCGGCGGCCAGCTCCGCCCGGATCGCGGCGATCGTCTGCCTCGACGGCAAGGCTATCACCCATCGCCTCGCGCGCAGGAGCGCTTTCGCCGGGGCATCGGCCGTACATTCCAGATCGCCCAGGCGTTTCATTCCATGACGCGTCTGCGAGAACGTCCAGATGGCGCTGATCAGCCATCGCGGCGAAAGCCTCGCGGTCTGGCACCCGCACGGGAGCGGCACCGTGAACTGGCGATGGCGCTTCTGGAGCAGGTGGGCATGGCGGCTGCGGCCGACCGGCCCTGCTCGGAGCTCGCCTACGGGGACGTGAAGCGGGTCGAGCTCGCGGTCGCGCTGGCGGGCGACCCGAAGCTTCTGCTGATGGACGAGCCGACGGCCGGGATGGCGCTGCGCGAGCGGGCGGCCCTGATGGAACTCACGCACGGACATCGCTCGGACGCGCCGGCATCGGCGTGCTGTTCACCGAGCACGACATGGATGTGGTGTTCGGCCACGCCTCCCGAATGCTCGTCCTGCTGCGTGGCGAGATCATCGCGGCGGGCAGGCCCGATGAAATCCGCGCGAACGCCGAGGTGCGGCGGGCCTATCTCGGCGACGCGCCGACGGGCGTCGCGCCCTGGCGGCGCCCCATGAGCGCCGCTTCTCGACGTTCGCCGGTCTCTCGGCGAGCTATGGCCGCGCGCAGGTGCTGTTCGATGTCGCCTCGAGCTGCAGGCCGGCGAGGTCGTGGCGCTGATCGGGCGCAACGGCGCCGGCAAGACCACGACGCTGAAGGCCATCATGGGGCTGGTCGCGGCGCGGGCCGATACGTCTCGCCTTCAAGGGCCAGTCGATCGCCGGCCAGCCAACCTATCGGATCGCCCGCCTCGGTCTCGGCTACGTGGCGGAGGACCGGCGCATCTTCACCGACCTGACGGTCGAGGAGAACCTCGAAGTCGGTCGCCAGGCGGCGCGGGCCGGGCGCTCACCCTGGACGCGGGAGCGGCTGTTCGCGCTGTTCCCCAATCTGGCCGAGATGCGCGGGCGGCGCGGCGGGCAGATGTCGGGCGGCGAGCAGCAGATGCTCGCCATCGCCCGCACCCTCATGGGCAATCCCGACGCCATTCTCCTCGACGAGCCCTCCGAGGGCATCGCGCCGGTCATCGTCCAGACCATGGCGGTGGCGATCCGGGCCATGAAGCAGGAGGGCGTGGCGGTTCTCCTCTCCGAGCAGAACTGGGCCTTCGCGGCCGCCATCGCCGACCGCGCCTGCGTCATCGAGCGGGGCAGCATCCGGTTCACCGGGTCGATGGCGGATTTTCTCGCCGACGAGGCCCTCCGCGCGGAGACGCTCGGCGTCTGACGAGCCGTCCGCGCATTGACGGAGAGGCCCGAAAGCCCGATATCCAGCCCGTCCGCGGCCACCTGCGCCATCTCCAGAACCTTGTTGTGCTTGAGGGAATTCCCGTTTCATGGGCGTCATCCATGTGATCGACCGCGAAGGCCAGCGCCACACCCTCGAATGCATCGAGGGCTGGCGCGTGATGGAGATCATCCGGGATTGGGGCCTGCCCATCGAGGGCCTGTGCGGCGGCGCCTGCGAATGCGCCACCTGCCACGTCTTCGTCGGCGAGGAGTGGATGGGCCGGCTTCATCCGCCGACCGAAGAGGAAGAGGACCAGCTCGACACCGTCGTCACCCGGCCGACCTCCCGCCTGTCCTGCCAGATCATCTGGACGCCGGAACTCGACGGCCTCGAAGTCACGCTGGCACCCGTCGGAACCTGAACCAGGGCCTCGAAACCACACCTGACGCATTGCCAAAAGCGGAGACCGTGCTTTTCGGAGGGCCTCTCGAAGGAGCCTGTTCAAATGACCGACAATATCGAAACCGACGTCGTCGTGATCGGCGCGGGGCCCGTGGGCCTGTTCGCCGTCTTCGAACTCGGGCTCCTCGACATCAAATGCCATCTCATCGACATCCTGCCGAAGGTCGGCGGGCAATGCGCCGAGCTCTATCCCGAGAAGCCGATCTACGACATTCCGGGCTTTCCCATGGTGACCGGTCAGGGTCTCGTGGACAACCTGCTGGCGCAGATCGAGCCGTTCCATCCGACCTTCCACTTCAACGAAATGGTCGAGAGCGTCGAGCCGATCGGGACGCCCGAGGCGCCGCTGTTTCGCGTCAAGACCGCGGAGAACGGCACCACCTTCGTGTGCAAGGCCCTCATCATCGCGGCGGGCGGCGGTTCGTTCCAGCCCAAGAAGCCGCCGATCGAGAACATCGAGGCCTATGAGGGGACCGGCGTCTTCTACGCGGTGCGCCACATGCAGATGTTCCGCAACAAGCGCGTGCTCATCGTCGGCGGCGGCGATTCGGCCCTGGACTGGACCGTCAACCTGCAACCCATCGCCAAGCGCCTGACGCTGCTGCACCGGCGCGATGCCTTCCGCGCCGCGCCCCACACGGTGGAAAAGATGCGCGCGCTCGTGGCCTCCGGCGACATGGATCTTCATCTCGGACAGGTCACCCATCTCAAGGGCAAGGCGCCGGTTCTCGACGGCGTGTCGATCAAGAAGGACGACGGCTCGGTCGTCGATGTGGATTGCGACGTGGTGCTGCCGTTCTTCGGCCTCACCATGAAGCTCGGGCCGATCGCCGATTGGGGCCTCAACCTTCATGAGAACCTGATTCCGGTCGATACGGAAAAGTTCGAAACCAGCGTGCCGGGCATCTTCGCCATCGGCGACATCAACACCTATCCGGGCAAGCTGAAGCTTATCCTCTCGGGCTTCCACGAGGGCGCGCTGGCGGCGCAGAAGGTGCATCGCTACGTGTATCCCGGACAAGAAGCTCCTGTTCCAGTACACGACCTCCTCCACGAGCCTGCAGAAGAAGCTCGGCGTCGGCGGCCTGATCGGGTCCGCGCCGCGCCCCCTTGCGAAGCGCGCCGGGTTCCTGAAACTGTCCGGCCATGACGCAAACATCTTCCTCCGCCGACCTCGCCCTGGGCCGCCGCGCCATGGCGCTGCTGGACGCGCTCGCGCAGCACAGCGACGAGCCCGCGCGGCTGACGCGGCTCTATCTCTCGCAGGCGCATCGCAGGGCCGCCGAGGCGACGCTCGGCTTCATGCGCGATGCCGGGCTCGACGAGTCACATCGATCCGCTCGGCTCGGTCGTCGGGCGCCTCGGCGGGCACGAATCCCGGACGCGCCGGCGCTGCTCATCGGGTCGCATATCGACACCGTGGTGGATGCGGGCCGCTATGACGGCACGCTCGGGGTGGTGCTCGGCATCGTCGTCGTCGAGGCGCTGCGGCGGCAGGGCGTCGCGCCGTCATGCCCGATCGAGATCGTGGCGTTCGGCGACGAGGAGAATGCGCGCTTTCCCACCAACCTCTCGACCTCGCAGGCGCTGTCGGGCCGCTACGATCCCGCATGGCTCGATGGGACCGACCAGGACGGCGTCACCTTGCGCGATGCGCTTCTGGCCTTCGGCGGCGACCCGGCGGGCATCGCCACGGTCAAGCGCGATGCCGGCGCGCTATCGCGGCTATCTCGAAGTTCATATCGAGCAAGGTCCGCAGCTCGAAGCCGCTGGCCACGCGGTCGGAATCGTGTCGGCCATCAACGGAATCACGCGCGCCCGCGCCGTCGTGACGGGCGAGGCCGGCCATGCGGGCACCGTGCCGATGACGATGCGCCGCGACGCGCTCGCCGCCGCCGCCGAGATGGTGGTGGCCGTCGAGCGCACGGGCGCCATCCGCCTCGACACGGTCGCGACCGTCGGCGTCGCGCAGGTGCAGCCCGGCGCCATCAACGTGATTCCCGCGCGGGTGGATTTCACCCTCGATGCCCGCGCGCCCGACGATGCGGTGCGTCACGCCATGGTGGCGGACATCATGGCCGAGTGTGAAGCCATCGCGCAGAAGCGCGGCGTCGGAACTGTCTCTCGAGCCCTTCATGGATTCTCCCGCCACGCCCATGGATGCGCGGCTCGTCGCGCGTCTTCGAAGACACGCTTCGCGTCGCTCGGGTCGCGAACCCATGCGCGTCGCATCCGGCGCGGGTCACGATGCGGTCGCGATGGCGCATCTCTGTCCGTCGGCGATGCTGTTCGTCCGCTGCAAGGGCGGCGTCAGCCACAACCCGGCGGAATCGATCACCGTCGAGGATGCCGATGTCGCGGCGCGCGTGCTGCTGCAAGCGGTCAAGACGCTCGTCCGCATGAATCCTCGACATCGCCCTCGTGCCGATCCGGACGATCACCTGCGCGCCGTCATCCTCGACGGTCTGCGCGATTTCAATTTCACCACGGTCGCACCCGGTCACGAGATCGAGCCTCTCGCAGTCGCGATCCGCGATCCGGCCGACGGTTCGGCGATCGGCGGCCTGTGGGGCCGCACCGGCATGGGGTGGTTGACCATCGAGCTGATCTTCGTGCCCGAGACATTGCGCGGCCGCCAAATCGCCAGCCGTCTCATCGCCGTCGCGGAAGGAGAGGCCCTGCGGCGCAAGTGCCATTCCGCCTGGCTCGAAACGCTCAATCCCCGCGCCCGCTCGCTCTATGAGCGGCTCGGCTTCGCGGTGTTCGGTGAATTGGAGGATTTCCCCCACGGGAATTCACGCACGTTCCTGCGCAAGTCTCTCTAGGCGCGTTCGTTCCACTCGTCGCTCAAGATCGCCCAGCGCTCGTGATCGCGCCATTCGCCCGCGATCAAGCAGATAGGCGCGCGACAGGCCTTCGCGCCGAAAACCGAGGCGGCGCGCGAGTGCGATGCGAGCGCATGTTCGCCGGCTGGATATTCGCCTCCACCCGATGCAGACCGAGCCGTCCGAAGGCGCGGTCGAGCACGAGACCCACGGCCTCGGTCATCAGGCCGCGACCCAGGGCCCCGACGACGCCGTAATAGCCCATATAGGCGTTCTGGAACGATCCCCGCACGATCTCGCTTAAGTTGATCACCCCGATCACGCGCCCGGTCTCCCACTCCCGCGCCACGAACCCTTCCGAGCGGCCATCCGCATGGCGAGCCAGATAGGCGAGAAAAGCCGCGTCGTCGCGGAACGGCGAAACCCACGGCTCGTGCAGTTCGATACTGGCGAGGTTGGCCGCCACGAGATCGAGCCGGTCGTCCGGTGACACTTCGTTAATCGTAACGCGCTGCGACATGGCGATGGTCTCCCGGTGCCGGAACCCCGGCGGTCATTCGTGGTTATCGTCCGTCTTTAGGATCATTGTCGAAGGGTTGTGATTTATGCGCGCCATCATCATGCCGGCTTTTGCTTTTGCTCTCGGAATCGGCTTCTTCTCCGCGCCCGAGGCGCAGGCCCGATTCAATCCGACGCAGCTTGAGGCCCCATCTTCCATCGAGGACGTCGCCTGCGTCACCCGTCGTGTCCGGACCGTACGCCCCAACGGCCGCGTCATCTACCGCACCGTGCGCAATTGCGGCGTCCGGGCCCGTCCGCATTGCCGCTGGGTCCAGGAGCGGGTCTATCGCCCCAATGGCAGCGTGGTGGTGCGCAACGTGCAGCGTTGCGGCCGCCGCTGGTAACCGCTTCGTATCGACACTCAAAAGGGCCCGGCATGACCGGGCCCTTAGCCTATTCTATTCGAGCGCGCCGACGGCGCCCTCGACCGCCTCGACCACCGCGCCGGATCGCACGAGCGCGAGCGCCTGACCCATCTCGGTGGCGTACCAGCGATCGCCCTCGAGCGCGGGCTCGATGACGGCCCGGATCGCCTCCATGGCGGCGCGCGAACCCTTGCCCAGCGGATAATCCTTCGCCACGGGCGCGATAAGGGAGAGCGCCTGCGCGGCCATCAGCAATTCGACGGCCACCACCTGCTCGGCATTTTCCACGATGGTGCGCGCCTTACGGCCGCACCATGTCGAATTCGACACGTGGTCTTCGGCGTTGGACTTGCCGGGAACGGAATCGACCGAGCCGGGCATCGACAGGCCGCGGTTCTCCATGACCAGCGCCGACATGGAGCATTGCACGGTTGCGAAGCCGGTATTGAGCCCGCGCTTGCCGGCCAAGAGGTTGCGCGGCAGGCCATACGACATGGTGGGGTCGATGAGGCGGGCGAGACGGCGCTCCGAGATGGAGGAGAGGTCCGCCAGCGCGATGGCAAGCACGTCCATCGCCTGGGCCACGTACTGTCCGTGGAAATGCCCGCCCGAGATCAACTCGTAGCCGCCTCTTCCGTCGTCGAAGATCAGCGGGTTGTCGGTGGCCGAATTGATCTCCGTGCCGACGATGCGCTCCACATATTCGACAGCCTCCACGGCCGGTCCGTGAACCTGCGGCGTGCAGCGCAGGGAATACACGTCCTGCACGCGGGGCGGAGCGGGCGTGCCGGGCTTTCGCGCCTCATCGGGAAACACCACGTCGCGGGCGGCCTGCGAACAGCGCTTAGATCCCTCCAGAATGCGCAGGAGGTTGCGGGCAACCCGAAGCTGGCCCGGATGCGGACGCGCCCGCTGCAGGCGCGGATCGAAGGCCGCGAGTTCCCCGCGCATCGCCTCGAGCGACAGGCACATGGCGATGTCGGCGTGCTTCAAAAGCCGCCGCGCATCGCTCGTCGCCAGCGCCCCGAGCGCCAGCGACGCCGTCGAGCCGTTGATGAGCGCCGACGCGTCCTTGGCGCCGAGGTCGAAATCGGGTTCGAAGCCGGCCTTCGCGATGGCGTCGCGGGCGGGCATGCGCCGGCCCCGGTAGATCATCTCGGCCTCATGAAACCCGCAGACCGCGCCCGCCATATGGGCGAGCGGCGCGAGATCGCCCGAGGCGCCGACCGAACCCTTCTGCGGAATGACCGGGTGCAGGCCCGCATTGAGAAACGCGATGAGACGCTCCACCAATTCGACCCGGGGTCCGGAATAATTCGACGCGAAGGCGTTGGCGCGCAGCAGCATCATGGCGCGCGTCACATCCTCGGAGAACGGCTCGCCGATCCCGGTGGCGTGCGCGTAGACGGTCTTTTGCTGGTAGGCCGCCATGTCGGCGATCAGCACGCGCTGGTCCTTGAACAATCCCACGCCGGTGTTGAACGCATACATCAGCGGCGCGTCGTCGTGCATCCAGTTTTGGTCGATATAGGTGCGCGTGGCGGCAATCCGCTCCCGCGCCTGCGGATCCAGAACCGCTTTCTCGAAACGGCCCTTGGTGTTCGGCCGCGAGGCTCGCACCACATCCCTGATCTTGAGTTTCGCCCCGTCGACCCTGACCGTCATCGCCATTTCCTCGCGCGTTGAACGAGGGATAAGGGCGCAGCGCACCTTGCGCAACCCACCATGCCCTTGGACGGCCGACCCCGTGGTCTGGTCCCGGATCAGCAACAGGCATAATTCGACGGACTTGACCCACGGAGGTTTCCATGACGCTGACGGACCGGCCGCCTTGCATCGTCCATTGGACGCAGATCGAGGGCGCCGATGACAATCGCTACGACGGCGACGATGAATTATTGGCGATCGATGCGCGGTTCGGCCGGCATTTCGGCCTTCATCGGTTGGGCATCAATCACCAGCGCCTGCCGCCCGGCCGGCGCACGTCGTTTCCGCATGCCGAAAGCGTCGAGGAGGAATTTGTCTACGTGATCGAGGGAACGCCGGATGTGTGGCTCGACGGCCACCTGCATCGCCTTCGGCCGGGCGACGGGGTCGGGTTTCCACCGGGCACCGGGCAGTCCCACAGCTTTCTCAACAACACCGACAGGGAAGTCCGCCTTCTCGTCGTCGGTGACACGCGAAAGGACGACAACCGGGTTTTCTATCCGCGCAACCCGGAGCAGAAGGATGGCCGCGACGATTGGTGGGAAGACCCGCCGTCACGACCCTTGGGAGACCACGACGGGCTAACCGACATCGTTCGTCTGGAAAAGGCCAGGCGCGGCGCCCCCTGAGGGAGGCGACAAAGCGCATGCAGGCTCAGGCGACGCCGAGC
>CAWINL010000010.1:0-60631 GCA_963837375.1 uncultured Alphaproteobacteria bacterium
CTACCCACGAGATGGGCTTCGCGCGCCAGGTCGCCGACCGGGTGATTTTCATGGATTACGGGCAGATCGTCGAGATGAACACCCCCGACGCCTTCTTCAAGAACCCGCAGCACGAACGCACAAGGCTGTTCCTGTCGCAGATCCTGCACTGATCGGCGGCGAAAGTAGTCATTCCGGGGCGCGCCTCGGCGCGAGCCCGAAACCCATTACCGCCGGTATAGGCGGGACCGCACCCGTGACGCTTGCCTGGACCAACAGGGGACGCGTCCGGGCTCGCTTACGGGGTGACGAGAGTGGGCTGAAGCGCTGCCAAAATCAGCGTGCGCGGTCCTCGCCGGTGGCGAGCGGCCAGATCCTCCCGCGATCCCCATTGGGCCGGGACCCGTCGTAGAGCGCTTTCGCCGGATGCCCGTGGCCTCCAGCGCAAGCGACAGGATGGCGGCCGATACGCCCGAGCCGCAGCTGGTGATGACCGGACGGCTCACAGTTCGACCCCGGCATCGCCCATCGCTTTCTCGATCCCGGCTTTGTCTTTCAGCTTCCCGTTTTCGACGATGGGTGGGGGACAAGGTCGAAGCTGCCGGACATGTGCCCGGCGCGGAGGCCCGGCCGGGGCTCCGGAGCCTCACCACGAAAGCGTTCGGCCGGGCGCGCATCGACGACCTGCGCCGAGCGCGGTTGCGAATGCATCGCCGGACCTGAGCGGCGTCGGCTACCACGGGGATCGAAGTGCGGCGTGAACGGTCGGCGGACGGGGCCTGCCGGGCCGCTTTCGATCGGACGCCCTTCGGCTTTCCAGGCCGGAAAGCCGCCTTCGAGGATGCGACACTTCGCTCGCGCCGAAAGCGCGGAACGTCCAGCGCACCCGCGGGGCCGAGAAGAGGCCGGCGCCGTCATAGACGACAATGATGATTCGTCGCCGATCCCCAGCGCGCCCACGTGTCGGGCGAACTCCTCCGCCGACGGAAGCATGTGCGGCAGGGACGACGAGGTGTCGCGGACGCTGTCGATATCGAAACGGACGGCGCCCGGAATATGGCCTGCGAGATATCCGCTTCCGCGTCCCTGTTCTGCGTCGGCAGTACCAGGAGCCGTCGACGATCACCACGTTCGGATCGTCGAGGTGCTCCTGAAGGCGGGCGGGCGTCACGAAAGGTGGACATGGAATGCACCATGCCGTACGCGATCAATCGACAAGCGCCATGCGAACGCGCCTGTTCTGCTTGCCCTTCTTCTCGATATTGGTGACCGCGACGTGCCGATTTCGCCGGTGCGGCGCACATGGGTGCCGCCGCAGGGCTGCAGGTCGATACCCTCGATGCGAACGAGCCGCACCTTGCCGGATCCGCGCGGCGGCTTCACCGACATGGTCTTGACGAGCCCCGGATTGGCATCGAGTTCCTCGTCGGTGATCCAGCGTTCGGTGACGGCGGCATCGCGCGCGACCAGGGCATTGAGCTTCTCGGTCAGATCGTCCTTGTCGAGGCCCGCATCCGGAATGTCGAAATCGAGCCGCCCGTCGCCATCGGAAATCGCGCCGCCGGTGACCGGATAGGGAAGAACGACGCTCAGCAGATGCAAGAGCCGTGTGGACGCGCATGCGCTGAAACGTCGCTCCCAGTCGAGCTGGAGCGAGACGTTCGCCGGGGGGACTGCGCGGCTTCCGGCGCCGACGAGATGCGCCACCTGCGAACGGTCCGCCGCATAGACCGTATTGGTCACCGGAAAGCTTCGCCGTCGGCGCGTAAGAACGTGCCACATCGCCCGGCTGCCCGCCTCCTTGCGCATAGAAGATCGTCCGGTCGAGGATGACACTGCCCTCCGGCGTCACGGCACGACGGGGCGTCGCAGTCTTGAGATAGGCGTCGTCGCGAAACAGAAGTTCGGTGGCGGTCATCGGGACCGCTCTTGGCGTCTGTGAGCGCCAACGGGGAGCGGGCGGGGAAGCTGAGGGCAAGAGCGGCGCCGGTCAAGCGCCCGGATAAACGCGCGCGGCCCGGAAAGCGTCGAGCGCCCGCTCGCGCGCCGCCGCATGGTCGACGACGGACGCGGATAGGTCTCGCCGAGCATGACGCCCGCGGCTTCAGATCGGCGGGCGGGGCCTCCCAGGGCTTGTGAAGGCAGCGGTTCGGCAGTCCTGCCAGCTCGGGCACGAAGGCCCGGACATAGGCGCCGTCCGCGTCGAATTTTTCACCCTGCGTAACCGGGTTGAAGATGCGATGGAACGGCGACGAATCGGGGCCGGATCCTGCCACCCATTGCCAGTTGAAGGCGTTGTTGGCCGGGTCGGCATCCACCAGCGTATCCCAGAACCAGCGCTTCACCCTCCCGCCAATCGACGAGCAGATGCTTGATCAGCAACGAGGCGGCGATCATGCGGACCCGGTTGTGCATCCAGCCCGTCTGCCAGAGCTGCCGCATGCCCGCATCGACGATCGGATAGCCGGTCAGGCCGTGCTGCCAGGCCGTGAGGTAGTTCTCGCTGCGTGACCAGGGCATGCGGCCGAAGGCCGAGGTGAGGACTTGGTCGGCAGGTCGCGGGATGTCGAACAGAAGCTGGTAGCAGAAATCCCGCCAGGTAAGTTCCGTCAGGAATTTCGCAGCGCCCCGATCGAGGGCCGGATTTCGGCGCCGGCCGGCCGATACGGCATGCCAGACCTGCCGCGGGCTGATCTCGCCGAAGCGCAGATGGGGCGAAAGGCGGGACGCCCCGTTGTCGCCGGGGTGGTCGCGATTGTCCGAGTAGCCCGAGGGCCGGCCGTCGAGAAGGCGCGAGCTTGCTGTCGCGCGCGGCTTTTTCCCCACGCTCCACCTGTCCGAAACCCGCCGCCCAATCGGGCCGCGGTAGGTTCGAGGCCGAGAGTTGCCGAGGGGGATCGCGTTTTCAAGCGCGGCTTCGGCCAAGAACCGCGGTCAATCTTGCCGGGGGCGGGAAGGGGGCGGCGACCGTACGCGCCATCGCGGCGCGGCTGTAGGGCGTGAAGACCCGGAAAGGCTTGGCGGATTGGTTCTTCACCTCCCAGGGCTCGTTCAGGAGGCGGCCGTTGAAGCTCTCGACCGTAACGCCCCGAGCCGAGAGGTTCTTTTGAGGCGCGAATCGACGGCGATCTCCGCTGCGCCGTAGCGCCGGTTCCAGAAGATCGCGGTTGCCGCAGTCGCGAGGCGATCGCGTGACGATTTCTTCGCGGCGGCCCACGAAGAAGAATCAGCCGGCTCGTCGGCGCTTGAGCGATCGTCCGAGGGATTCGAGGGAGCCGTGGAGCCACCAGCGCGCGGCGCCGCCCAGCGGGCGAATGCCTTCCGATACGTCGTCGATGATCGCAAAGCACAGGACGGCGCGCCGGTCGGACCGCGGCATGAAGGGCGGGATTGTCGCGAGCCGATAATCGTCGCGAAGCCATACGAGGACTGGAGAAGCCAAGCTGCACCCCGCAGAAGACGACGTGGAGGGCGAGCGTGACTGTGGCCGACAGGGAAAATGGCCCACGCGAGGCCGATTTCAAACGCTGAAATGTAGTTGGACGGGGAAATTGGCTCCGGCGGTAGGATTCGAACCTACGACCAACGGATTAACAGTCCGCTGCGCTACCGCTGCGCCACGCCGGAATATCGCCTGCCGAGCCGGAACGGCCGGTGGCGCTCGCTCGCCGGAGCGGCCCTCGAAGGACGCGGTGCCATCGGCGTCGGGTGGCGAGCCATATAGCACGGGTTTCGCCGTTGCAAGCGCCTGTATTGCGACCGCTGCGTCGCAGGCTGGTTGCTCTTTGGCCGCGGCGCTCTGCTATGGAGCGCCGTCGCGGTCGCGGCTCGCCCGGATGGCCTCGTGGCGGAGTGGTTACGCAGAGGACTGCAAATCCTTGTACCCCGGTTCGATTCCGGGCGAGGCCTCCAACCCTTCCTTCGTGAGGCAATTCATGGTCGATTTCGCGCAAGCGCGCCGCACGATGGTGGACAGCCAGCTGCGCACCTTCGACGTGAACGACATTCCGCTTGCTCGATGCCATGGATGAGATCCCCCGCGAGCGTTTCGTCTCCCCGGCCGCGAAGGCACTCGCCTACATCGACCAGGACCTGCCCGTCAGCGACGGAGCCGACCGCCGCTTCATGCTCTCGCCGATGGTCCAGGCCCGGCTGATCCAGGCGCTTGAGATCGACCCCGGCGACGAAGGTGCTCGATGTGGCCTGCGGCCTCGGCTATTCCTCGGCGATCCTGTGCCGAGCTCGGCGCCGAGGTGACGGCGCTCGAAGGCGGACGAGAGCCTCGCCGCATGCCGCCCGCGCAACGCCTCGCCGGCGGCGGAGCTCGCAGCGTGGAGATCGCCTGCGGGCCGCTCGAACAGGGGTTTGCGACCGACGGCACCCTATGACGCGGTGCTGATCAACGGCGCCGTCGAGAAGCGCCCGGACGCGCTGCTGCGGCAGCTTGCCGAGGCGGCCGCCTGGTCTGCGTCATGGCCGCGGCCGCTCCGCCAAGGCGACGCTCTACGTCCGCGTCGGGCGAGGCCTTCGGCGCGCGCAGCCTCTTCGACGCCGCCGCGCCGCTGCTGTCCGCCTTCCGGCCGAGCCCGGCTTCGTCTTCTGAATGCCTCGAACTCCGGACAGGTGTCGCTTTTTTGCGCCACTCGCCGACATAAACGCTGCACTACGCGCCGGCGTCCGATTGCCGACTCGATCCCGCATCGGTATTGTCCCGCTTTGGAGAGATTGAGTGTCTCAGGAAGCGTGATCGGTCGACGACCGGCAACCCGGTCCGCTAACGGGCAGGTGGGCGTGACAGAGAGCGTATTCTCAGCAAGCAGGCCGCGTTCCTTGGCGCGATGACCTCCATCGTCGTCCTCGCGGCGATGCAGGCGGCGCCGGCCGAGACGCTCGAGAGCGCCCTGTCGTCGCGCCTACGGAGCCAACCCGACCCTCAACGCCCAGCGCGCCAGCGTCCGCGCCACCGACGAGAATGTCGCGCGCGCCAAATCCGGCTATCGCCCGACGGTCACCGGCGTCGCCGATGCGGGCGGCAATATCACGCGCTCGAGGCGCCGCCCAGTTCGATCCGAGCGGGCATCTCACAACCCTGTGACGCCGCACCGGGAGAACTCGCCGCACGACGCCGCGCGGCGTACGGCGTTCAGGTCGAACCAGAACCTCTTCAACGGGTTTCGGACCGACAATTCGGTCCGCCAGGCGCGAATCCCAGGTGCTCGGCGCCCGGGAGACGCTGCGCAACAACGAGCAGAACGTCCTGTTCGACGCCGCCACCGCCTACATGAACGTGCTGCGCGACACGGCTATCCTCGAACCTTCAACGCAACAACGTCGAGGTGCTGGAGGAGCAGCTGCGCCAGACCCGCGACCGCTTCAACGTCGGCGAGGTGACCCGCACCGACGTCGCGCAGGCCGAGGCCCGGCTCGCCGGCGTCGCGCTCGCAGGCAAGCCTCGCCGAGGCGAACCTGCGCACCAGCATCGCCCAGTACCGCCAGGTCATCGGCGTCGAGCCGCGGCAGCTCGCGCCCGGGCGGCCGCTCGACCGGCTCGTTCCGCCCAATCGCTCGATGCCGCCCTCAAGATCGCCTTCAACGAGCATCCGGCGATCATCGCCTCGCTCCACGGCGTCGATGCTGCGGAACTGCAGGTCAAGATCACGCAGGGCGAGCTCGCGCCGAGCCTCGGCGTCGCGCGGCTCGGTCTGCCAAGCGCTTCGACACGCCAGCTCCCAGGCGACGACAGCCTGTCCGGCCACGATCGTCGCGCAGCTGACGGTGCCGATCTACGAGGGCGGCGAGGTCTATGCCCGCACCCGTCAGGCCAAAGAGACCGCCGGGCAGCGGCGGCTCGAGGCCGATTCGATCCGCGATCAGGTCCGCGCCGCGTTGATCTCGTCCTGGGGCCAGCTCGAAGCGGCCGCGCCCAGATCATCGCCGCGCAGGCGCAGGTCGCAGGCCGCCGAGACGCCCTGAACGGCGTCCGCGAAGAGGCCCGCGTCGGCCAGCGCACCACCCTCGACGTCCTCAACGCGCAGCAGGAATTGCTCAACGCGCGCGTCAACCTGATCACCGCGCAGCGCGACCGCGTCGTCGCCTCCTACGCGGTCGTCCAGGCGACCGGCCGCCTCTCCTCGCGCAGCCTCGGCCTCAAGGTCGCCCACTACAGCGCGAGGGTGCACTTCGATCAGGTGAAGGACCTGTGGGGCGGCCTGACGACTCCCGACGGGCGCTGAACGAATTCGCGTGCATGGCGGGCCGCGGGCAGCGGCGGCCTCGCTTGCTTCGCCGAGTTCCGCGTGGAATACTCCATGGATACGCGGGGAAGCGCGGGTGATTCTCGTTGCCTCGATATGCTGTTAGATCGGGCAATGGCGCAAATGAGTTCAGCTAGTCCAAAGGGTTCAGGAACCTTCGATGGAGGAGATTCTCGCCTCCATCCGCCGCATCATCGCCGACGATCAGGACACGCAGCGCCCGGCGCCCGCTCGCCGTGGCTCCGCCGCCCGCCGTCGAGGACGACGGTTCTCGACCTTGCCGACCTTCGACCGCCGGCGCCCGCATCGCCGCTCGAACTCGAACATGAGGACCTGTCGTTCCGGCGACGATGACGATCAGGTCGATTTCGAGGCAGCGACGAGGACTTCGACGTGCCGAGCCGGTTCCGCCTCCACCCGCACCTGCCGCCCCGGCTCACGTCCCCGTCACCGGCGCCCGACCCGCTGCTCTCCACCGCCGCGCGACGCTTCCGTCACGACCGCCTTCGGCATGCTCTCGTCCACGATCCTGAACAGCAATCCGCGGACCGCTCGAGGATCTTGTCAGGACATGCTGCGGCCGATGCTCAAGACCTGGCTCGACGACAACCTGCCGCCGCTGGTCGAGCGGCTGGTGCGGGCCGAGATCGAGCGCATTTCGCGCGGTGGGCCGCTGAAAGCGCGAGGCCGCACCTGCCGATCGGGCCAGTTTCCGCCCAAGGCGTTCAATCCGTCACGGTTGACTTCGCTGGTCTGCTCCGTTTTGTAGCTGGCATCCTTGCGCCCCGAATGGCGCGCCAACAGCCGGTTCCGAGACGATGGACAAGACCTTCGATCCCGCCGCCGTGGAGGCGCGCATCGCCGCCCGCTGGGAGGAGGCCGAGGCCTTCAAGGCCGGGCCGGCCGGATCGGCAGGACGCGCCGCCTTACTCGATCGTCATCCCGCCGCCGAACGTGACGGGCTCGCTGCACATGGGCCACGCCCTCAACAACACGCTGCAGGACATCCTGTGCCGCTTCGAGCGCATGCGCGGCACGCGACGTGCTCTGGCAGCCCGGCACCGACCATGCCGGCATCGCGACGCAGATGGTGGTCGAGCGCCAGCTCATGGAGCGCCAGATCCGACCGCCGCGACCTCGGCCGCGAGGAGTTCGTCAAGCGCGTCTGGGAGTGGAAGGAGGAATCCGGCGGCACCATCGTCAACCAGCTGCAAGCGCCTCGGCGCCTCCTGCGACTGGTCGCGCGAGCGCTTCACGATGGACGAGGGCCTGTCGCGCGCGGTGCTCAAGGTCTTCGTCGACCTCTACAAGCAGGGCCTGATCTACAAGGACAAGCGCCTCGTCAACTGGGACCCGAAGTTCCAGACCGCGATCTCCGACCTCGAGGTCCAGCAGGTCGAGGTCAAGGGCCACCTCTGGCACATCCGCTACCCGATCGAGGGCGAGCCGGACCGCTTCATCACCGTCGCGACGACGCGGCCCGAGACGATGCTCGGCGACATCGCCGTCGCGGTGCACCCCGAGGACGAGCGCTACACGCGATCTCGTCGGCAAGAACGCGATCCTGCCGCTCGTCGGCCGGCGCATCCCGATCGTCGCGGACGAGTATTCCGACCCGGAGAAGGGCACCGGCGCGGTGAAGATCACGCCGGCGCACGACTTCAACGATTTCGAGGTCGGCAAGCGCCACGGCCTGCCGCTCATCAACATCCTCGACGCCGAGGCGCAGCTGCGTCTCGACGGCAACGAGGCCTTCCTCGACGGGCTGCCGCGTCGGCCGATCTCGACGCCGTCCTGGCGCTCGCACGGCCTCGACCGCTTCGAGGCGCGCAAGCGCGTCGTCGCGATGCTCGAGGAGCGCGGCGATGCTCGTCACAGATCGAGCCGCACACGCACACGGTGCCGCACGGCGACCGCTCGGGCGTCGTGATCGAGCCCTACCTCACCGACCAGTGGTACGTGAACGTGAAGCCGCTCGCCGAGCCGCGCGCTGGAGGCCGTGCGCGAGGGCAAGACGCGGTTCGTCCCGAGAACTGGGAGAAGACCTACTTCCAGTGGCTCGAGAACATCGAGCCTGGTGCGTCTCGCGCCAGCTCTGGTGGGGCCACCAGATCCCGGCCTGGTACGACGCCGGACGGCGACGTCTTCGTCGCGCATGACGCGAGGAGGAGGCGCAGCGCGCAGGCGCGCGCGAAGTACGGCCGCGACGTGGCGCTGACGCCGCGACGAGGACGTGCTCGACACCTGGTTCTCCTCCGCCCTGTGGCCGTTCTCGACGCTCGGCTGGCCGGACGAGACGCCGGAGCTGAAGCGCTACTATCCGACCAACGTGCTCGTCACCGGCTTCGACATCATCTTCTTCTGGGTCGCCCGGATGATGATGATGGGCCTGCACTTCATGGACGAGGTGCCGTTCGACACCGTCTACATCCACGCCCTCGTCCGCGACGAGAAGGGCGCCAAGATGTCGAAGTCGAAGGGCAACGTCATCGATCCGCTGGAGCTGATCGACCAGTACGGCGCCGACGCGCTGCGCTTCACGCTGGCCGCGATGGCGGCGCAGGGGCGCGACATCAAGCTCGTCGATCGCAGCGCGTCGAGGGCTACCGCAACTTCGCGACCAAGATCTGGAACGCCGCGCGCTTCGCCGAGATGAACGGCTGCGTGCGCGTCGCCGGCTTCGATCCGGCGGCCGTCGAGCGAGACGCTCAACCGCTGGGCGCTCGGCGAATGCGCGAAGGCCGTCGCGAGGTGACGGCCGGCGATCGAGGCGTACAGGTTCAACGAGGCGGCGCTCGCCGCCTACCGCTTCGTCTGGAACGTGTTCTGCGACTGGTACTCTCGAACTCGCAAAGCCCGTGCTGCAGGGCGCGGATGTGCCCGCGAAGGACGAGACGCGCGCGACGATCGCCTTCGTCTTCGACGAGATCTGCAAGCTGCTGCACCCCTTCATGCCCTTCCTCACCGAGGAGCTGTGGGCGATCAAGGGCGAGGACGGGCCGCCGCGCGACGAGCGTCCTGGCGCTCGCGCCCTGGCCGCAGCTCGACGGCCTCGATCGACGCCGGACGCCGAGGCCGAGATCGGCTGGGTCGTCGACCTCGTCGACGAAGTCCGCTCGGCGCGCTCGGAGACCAACGTGCCCGCCGGCGCGCAGATCCCGCTCGTGCTCGTGGCGCCGTCCGCCGAGGTGAGGGCGCGGGCCGACGCGCTGGGGCGACACGCATCAAGCGCCTCGCGCGGCTGTCGGACGATCGCCTTCGCCGACGCGGCGCCGAAGAGCTCCGTCCAGCTCGTCGTGCGCGGCGAGGTCGCGGCCCTGCCGCTCGAAGGCATCGTCGACCTCGCGGCCGAGCGGGCGCGGCTCGACGAAGGAGATCGCAGAAGCTCGACGGCCGACGTCGCCAAGATCGACGCCAAGCTCGGCAATGCCGACTTCCTCACGCGCGCGCCGGAAGAGGTGGTCGAGGAGCAGCGCGAGCGGCGGAGGAAGACGCTCGCCCGCAAGGCCAAGATGGAGGAGGCGCTGCGGCGCCTCTCCGACATGTGATGCGGTTGCGGGCGGCTCGCGAGAGCCGTCAGCCGAGCGCGAAGTCGACCAGCAGCTTGACGTTCAGCGCCACGATGATGGCGGCGATGATGCCCGCGACGATCGACAGCCACATGGGCGCGACGAGCGGACCCATCTTGGCCTTCGACGCCGTGAACATCACCAGCGGCACGACCGCGAAGGGCAGCTGCAGGCTCAGGACGACCTGGCTCAGGATGAGCAGTTGCGCCGTGCCGGATTCGCCGTACGCGATCGTCACGCCGGCGGCCGGCACGATGGCGATGCCGCGGGTGACGAGGCGGCGCAGCCAGGGCGGCAGCCTGAAGTTGATGAAGCCTTCCATGACGATCTGTCCCGCCATCGTCGCGGTCACGGTCGAGTTGAGGCCGCAGCACAGCAGCGCGATGCCGAACAGCGTCGGCGCGATGGCGGCGCCGAGCAAGCGGCTGCAGCAGCGTATGCGCCTCGCCGATCTCGGCGATCTCGGTCCGCCCGGTGTGGTGGAAGGCGGCGGCGGCGAGGATCAGGAGCGAGGCGTTGATCGGTCAGCGCGAACATCAGCGCGACGGTCGAATCGATGGTCGCGAATCGCAGGGCCTCGCGCCGCTCCGGCAGCGTCTCGCCATAGGCGCGGGTCTGCACGATGCCGGAATGCAGGTAGAGATTATGCGGCATGACCGTCGCGCCGAGGATGCCGAGCGCCAGATAGAGCATGTCCGGGTTGGTGACGATCTCGGTCGTCGGCGCAAAGCCGCGGACCACGTCGCCCCATTCCGGATCGGCAAGCGCGATCTGGACGCCGAAGCAGACGGCGATGACGCCGAGCAGCGCGATGATGAAGGCCTCGACCCAGCGGAAGCCGAGCTTCTGCAGATAGAGGATCAGGAACACGTCGAGCGCGGTGATCATGACGCCGATTTCGAGCGGAATGCCGAAGAGCAGGTTGAGGCCGATCGCCGTGCCGATCACCTCGGCGAGGTCGGTGGCGCAGATGGCGAGCTCGGCCAGGGCCCAGAGCACCCAGGCGACGGGCCGCGGATAGGCGTCGCGGCAGGCCTGCGCGAGATCGCGGCCGCTGCCGACGGCAAGCCGCGCGCAGAGCGACTGCAGGATGATCGCCATGATGTTGGAGATCAGCGCGACGGACAGCAGCGTGTAGCCGAATTTCGACCCGCCCGCGATGCGAGGTCGCCCAGTTGCCGGGGTCCATGTAGCCGACGGCGACCAGATAGCCGGGGCCGAAGAACGCCGCCATCCGCCGCCATTTCGACCCCGACCTCACCGCGATCGAGCGGTTGACTTCCGGCAGGGAGGGCCCGAAACGCGCCCGACGCCAGCCGGCATCGGTCGTAATGGAGGAGGGAGGACCGGGTGTCCATGGGAACTTTCTGCAGTTGCGAACTATTTGCAAGAACGCTACCGGATGGCAAGGCCCGCAAGCGGCTATTTTCGGGGACGATGCGGGTTTGCGGATTGCGGGCCCGCCGCGATGCCGGCGTAAGTCTCGGCTGAGCTGGGAACCGTCTCGCACGGGGGTCCGGGCGAGGGCGACACGGGCGGTCGTCCTTTGACCTCGCTGTTCCGGGCGATTCCGTTTCGACGAACCCGGAATGTCGGGGTCGAGTGGAACCGCTCTTCCGGCAGGTGAGATCGCGCTCACAGCGGCGGCCTTCGGCTCTCAAGACATCTACGCTTCGCGCGTGACAACGCCGCGAGGTTTTGCTCTAGCTGGAGGGGCTGGCGCCGTGCGCCGCGATCCGAGGGAGAGGCCATGCTCGAGAGCGTTCTGATCGCCAATCGCGGCGAGATCGCCTGCCGCATCATCCGCACGGCGCGGCGCCTGGGCATGCGAACGATCGCGGTCTATTCGGAGGCCGATGCCGACGCGCTGTTCGTCGGGATGGCGGACGAGGCGCATCTCATCGGCCCGGCGCCGGCCCGCGACAGCTATCTGCAGATCGACCGCGATCATCGAGGCGGCGAGGACATCGCGGCGCTGCCTGCCATCCATCCCGGCTACGGCTTTCTGTCCGAGCGGGCGGAATTCGCCGATGCCTGCGCGAAGGCCGGCATCGTGTTCGTCGGCCCGCCCGCCTCGGCGATCCGCGCCATGGGCCTGAAGGACGCGGCCAAGACGCCTGGTGCAGCAGGCCGGCGTGCCGGTCGTGCCGGGCTATCACGGCGCCAGGCAGGAGGCGGATTTCCTGCGCCAGAAGGCCTACGAGATCGGCTATCCGGTGCTCATCAAGGCGGTGGCCGGCGGCGGCGGCAAGGGCATGCGGCGGGTCGACAAGGTGGCGGATTTCGACGCCGCCCTGGAGAGCGCCCAGCGCGAGGCCGCAAGCGCCTTCGGCGATCCGCGCGTGCTGGTGGAAAAATACATCCTGTCGCCGCGCCATATCGAGATCCAGGTCTTCGCCGACGCGCAGGGCAATGTGGTGCATCTGTTCGAGCGCGATTGCTCGCTGCAGCGGCGGCACCAGAAGGTCATCGAGGAAGCGCCCGGCGCCCGGCATGACGCCCGACATGCGCGCCGCCATGGGCAAGGCGGCGGTCGAGGCCGCGCGGCGGTCGGCTATGTGGGCGCCGGGACGGTGGAGTTCATCGCCGACGGCCGCGAGGGCCTTCGTCCCGACCGCTTCTTCTTCATGGAGATGAACACGCGGCTGCAGGTGGAGCATCCGGTCACCGAGGCGATCACCGGGCTCGATCTGGTGGAACTGCAGTTTCGCGCCGCCTCCGGGCGAGACGCTGCCCTTCACGCAGGAGGACCTCGCCATCGACGGTCACGCCGTGGAGGCGCGGCTTTACGCAGAGGATCCGGAGCGGGAGTTCCTGCCCTCGACCGGCAAGCTCTGGGCGCTGGAATTTCCCGGAGCGCGAAGGCATCCGGATCGATACGGGCGTGCGTCCCGGCGACGAGGTGACGCCCTGCTACGATCCGATGATCGCCAAGGTGATCGCGCACGGGGCGACGCGCGACGAGGCGCTGGCGCAGCCTTGCCGAGGCGCTCGGCGAGACCTTGGTCGCAGGCCCGAAGACCAACGTGGCCTTCCTGAAGAAGCTCTGCGAAGCGGACGCGTTCAGGGCAGGGCGGTTCGACACCGGTTTCATCGACCGCAACATCGAGGCGCTGGGCGCGGTGGCGCAGGCGGCCGACGCGGAGTCCGATCCGGCTCGGCGTGCTGAGCCTGCTCGAGCGGGAATTCGACGACCGCGAGATATCGCGCCAGCCGTGAAGGACGGTGCGGTCGCATCGCCGTGGGGCGATCACGACGGCTTCCAGCTCAGCGGAACGCGGCGGCAGATGTTTCCGGTCTCCGTCGATGGCGAGCGCACCGACGTGCTGCTGGAATGGCCGCAGCCGGAGCCGCGGACGATCGGCGACGTCGATATGGCGGTGACGTTGGGCGGGACAATCCTCACGAACCTGCTCCGGCGACTTTCATGCCCCGCGACGCCGCGCAATTTCGTGTCGGACGGATCACGGCATGATCGTCCTCGACGACGGCCGCCAGACCCGCGTCGCGCCCTTCGATCCCTTCGATGTCGATCTCGAACATCTCGACGGCGGCGATGCCGTCAAGGCGCCGATGCACGGCAAGGTGATCGCGGTCTTCGTCAAGCCCGGCGACCGGGTCGAGAAGGGGCAGCGCGCTGGCCATCGTCGAGGCGATGAAGATGGAGCACGCGCTCGTCGCCCCGGCGGACGGCGAGGTGGCGGAGGTTGCCGCCGAGCCCGGCGCGCAGGTGGCCGAGGGCGCGCGGCTCATCGTTCTCAAGACGGAGGACTAGGATGCGGCGGATCGCCCCGTTCTCGCGCCTTCCGTCCCGTGGTTGATAGCGCTCATGGCTCTGCACCTGCTCAAACTCTGCGTCGGCTGCGATTCCATCGCGGATCTCGAAGGATGGATCGAGGAGAACCGTGCACACCACCAGCGGCTGGGGCGCCCGTATCGAGCAGACCCACACCACCCGCATGATGCCGAAGCGCGGCGACGAGCTGCTGGATGGCGGCTCGCTCTACTGGGTCATTCGCGGCCAGATCGCCTGCCGCCAGACGCTCCTGGCGATCACCGCCTTCACGGACGGCAACGGGATCGGCCGCTGCCGCCTGTCGCTCGACCAGAAGATCGTCCCGGTCGAGCCGCGCCCGTATCGGCCGTTCCAGGGCTGGCGCTATCTCGCGGCCAAGGATGCGCCGCGCGACATCGACATGGGCGACCGGGGACATTGCCGACAATGCCCGAGGACATGCGGCGGGAACTCGCCGAGATGGGATTGCTGTGATGAAATGCGCCTGACGGCGTCTCCTCGCTGTTTGTCGCCGGCATCGTGGCGGTTGCGGCGGCAGGGCCGTGGCCAGGGATTGCCGGGTGCCGCATCTGCCGGGCAAGAACGCCGCCAAGCCGCCGCCGGGCTGCGACATGCCCGCCAAAGCGCCGGCGAGGCCGGTCGCGTCTGAGGCAGCAGAACGGTTTCGTGGATCTCGGCAACGGCACGCAAGTGAGGATCGGCGGCCGGGTGCGCATCGATGTGGGCGTCCGGCCGTTAGTCTTTTGGGCTATGGAGCCTTCCGGGAACTCCGCTCGTACAATTCGGCATTGGCTCAACACGTTGAGTTGAGTGTGAGTGGAGGCTGCCATGTTCCTCGCGGTATCCGAAGGCTGGCACTGGCGTTACGAGGTTTGCGAACACGCGGACGGCTACCTCGTCCAGATGCGCGATCTCGAGACCGGTGATCTCGACGAGGAATTCTCCACCGTCTTCCGCACCATGCCTGTCGCGTTCGCCTACGCGGAGATGTCGGCCGCTTACGAGCGACATGTGGCAACGGAAGGCGAGACCGAGGAGGACGACGAGACCGGCCTCGAACTCGCCATACACCGAACGCCATTTCGTCGATCTCAGCGACCGGCTGAGCGATTCAGGCATGCACGGCGTGATGGTCGCTGCCTGGAAGCAACCGAGCCCTGCCGTGAAGCGGCGTGTCATCCACTAGACGCCTCTCCCTTGCCGGCCCGCAGCGGTCTACAATCAGACCGCGAGATTGTCGATCAGACGGGTCGTGCCGAGCCTCGCTGCCACCAGCAGGCGGAGCGGGCGCGTCGGATCTGCCGGCGGCGCGAGCGTTTCGGCGTCTCTCGCTTCGAAATAATCGACCTGGAAATTGGCTTTCGACAGGACCGAGAACCCGGCCTCCATGACCTCGTCGAGATCGTCGCCAGCGCGAATGCCCTCCGCGCAGGATCTCAGGGTCTGGTGGAGAATGGCGGCGTGCTCGCGATCCTCCGCGCTGAGGTAACGATTGCGCGACGACATGGCGAGGCCGCTCGGCTCGCGCATGCGTCGGCGCCGCGCAACGATGCGCACCGGCATGTGAAGATCCTGAACCATGCGGGCGATGACCCGAAACTGCTGGTAATCCTTCTCGCCGAAAATCGCCATGTCGGGCTGCGCCAGGTTGAAGAGCTTCGCCACGACCGTCGCGACGCCTTCGAAATGGGTCGGGCGAAAGCGATCCTCGAGCCCGACGGCGGCCGGCCCGGCCACGCGCACCCGGGTGCAGTCGCCCGGCGGATACATGTCCTCGACGGAGGGCGCGAAAATCAGGTCGGCGAGGCCCGCCAGCTTCCTGCAGATCCTCATCGAAGGTGCGCGGATATTTCGCCAGGTCCTCGGTCGGGGCGAATTGCGTCGGGTTGACGAAGATCGACACCACAACCTTGTCGGCCTCGGATCGCGCCAGACGCGCCAGCGAGACATGCCCCTCGTGCAGCGCGCCCATGGTGGGAACGAGAGCGATGCGCTGGCCGTTCATGCCGCCAGTCGGAGACGGCCTCGACGAAGAGCAGCGACGTGATCGACGACAGGCGCAGGCGGCATCGCATCAACTCCCTTGCGGCCTCGCGACAGTCGGGCCGAGACATCGCGCGCGCAGCCGAGATCCGACGCGAAAGCGCTCTAGCAGACGCCGCAGGGGCTAGGCAATTGCCGTTCGCGGGCTCATCTACAAGCGAGCCCTCACGCTCTGTCCCACGATCAACGCTGAGAGCGGGAACGAAAAACATGATGCTGCTCTACGGACTCGCCGCCTTCGGACTCCTCTGGTGGCTGTCGAAGGTCTTCGTCCGGTCCGACACCAAGGCCGTCGCCAGGGCGATCAAGATCGTCGGCGGCGTGCTGGCGCTCGGCGCGGCGGTCGCTGCTGGGCATGAAGGGCCGTATCGACATGGCGTTGCTGCTCGGCGGGCGTCGGCGCCTGGGCGCTCGGATGGAGCGGCCTCAAACTGCCGCTGCCCTGGCGCCAAGCAGGGCGGCGAGCGCGTCTCGCGCGTTCCGGTCGGCGATGATCGAAATGGAGATCGATCGACGGTCCGGCGCGGTCTCCGGCGCACGTGCTCGCGGGCGCATCATGCGGGGCGCCGCCTCGGCGATCTCGATCAAGCCTCCCTGCGCGCGCTTTACGCGGAATGCCGCTCCCTCGATCCCGAGGGCGCAGCTTTCCTAGAGGCTTATTTTGACCGCCGGTTTCCCGGCTGGCGTGAATACGCTCAGGGAAATCGTGACACGCGGACGCGCACGCAGACGGGCGCGATGTCGAAAGAGGAAGCCTACCAGGTCCTGGGGCTTCAGCCGGGCGCGAGCCTCGACGAGATCCGCGAAGCGTATCGCCGGCTGATGAAGAAACTCCATCCCGACCAAGGGGGGACGGCGCACCTCGCGGCCAGGGTCAACCAGGCGAGAGAAGTTCTGTTGAGCCGACATCGCTGATACTCCACACGCGATCCCGAAGAAGGAAGTTCATGACGGCGCACACACACGCGCCGTCACTCGATCGATCTTCAGCCCTTGCGCGGCGAAGCAGCTGAAGCCGCTCTTCTTCAGGGCCTTGCAGGCGTTCTGCGCCTCGGCCGATTCATCGAACCCGGAGAAGCGGGCCCGGTAGAGAGTATTGCCGCCAACCGTTACCTTTTCGGTAAAGGGCGAGGCTTTCGGCACGATCTTGCCGGCACGGTCGAGAACGGCCTTCGCCTTGTCCTCGTCATCGGTCGCGCCGAGCTGGATCACCCAGCCGGAGACGGCCTGCCGCGCTGCGGGCTTTGCCGGCTCGGGCTCCACCGGGCTGTCTCGATCTTGGCAGCGACGCGGTCTTGACGCGCCGGCTGCGGCGGCGGGATGCGGCGGGCACGCGGGCTTCGATCTTCGCCGCGAGTGCCAGCTTCTCGCGTCTCGGAGATCTCGTCGGCCTCCTGAAGGGCCGCGAAGGCCTGCGCGTTCAGGGGCAGGGGCTGCGCGCCCTTCTGCCAGCGGACGCCGGAGGACGGCGTGGTGGTGCCGCTCGCCCCCGCCGCCGAGGCAACGACGGGGCGCAAGGGTGTTGAGGTCGAGGGGCTTGCGCGCGGGAGGCGGGCGGGGCCTCGGCCGCCACGGTCTCGACGGGCGCGCTCTGGACCGGGATCGGTGGCCGCCGGCGAGGCGTCCGCCACCATGACCTCGCGGCTGCCGCCTTCGCCGACCGGCGGCGCGATGCGGGCGCCCGCATAGGCGCGGGGAAGGTTGTCGCCGATCAGCTCCGCCATGGTGTTGTCGCGGGACGCGGCCGAGCGGCCGCCCAGGACGACGGCGACCACATGGCGGCTGTCGGTCTTGACGTTGGTCAGGATGTTGAAGCCCGATGCGCCGATGAAGCCGGTCTTGATGCCGTCGACACCCTCGATACGGCCGAGAAGCCGGTTGTGGTTGCGGATGCTGGAGCCGGCGTAAGTTGAAAACGCGGGTGTTGAAATAGGTATAGTATTTCGGAAAGCGATCCTGGATCGCGCGGCCGAGAATCGACAGGTCGCGAGCGGTCGTGACCTGCTCGCGGATCGGGCAGGCCCGACGCGTTGCGATAGACGGTGCGGGACATGCCGAGCTGGCGCGCCTTGCGGGTCATCCGCTCGGCGAACGCATCCTCGGAACCGGCGAGGTTCTCGGCGACCACGACCGCGATATCGTTGGCGGATTTCGTCACCAGCGCCAGGATCGCGTCCTCGACCTCGATGGTCTGGCCGGGGGGAGGCCGAGCTTGGAGGGAGCCTGGCGGGCGGCGTGAGCCGAGACGGTGAAGGGCGTGTTGAGCCTGACCCTGCCGGCTTCCAGCTGCTCGAACAGCAGATAGAGCGTCATCACCTTGGTGATCGAGGCCGGATGGCGGATGGCGTCGGGATTCTCGGACGCCAGGACCTTGCCGGTCTTGGCATCGACGACGATCGACGCGCTCGGGGGGCTGTAGCCGCCGCCGGACCTCGCCTTGCGGCGAGCGGCCTCCGCCGGGGAGGCGATCGCGATGACGAGCGAAGCCGCCGCGACACCGACCAGGGCCAGTGTCCTTTGACGTTCGACCCAAACGCGTACCGAATTCATCCTGTAAAGGTCCCTGCTTAGCTTGATCTCAGGCCCCACGCCGGCCGCTCCTTGCTGGAGATCGTTGCCGGCACAACACAGTCTTGGAAGTTAAGGGGATGCGGTTACGGGGGGGTTAACGGGAGGGAAATTGAGGAAGGTGTTATTGTGCAGTGCACAATTTTCTTGACATTTATTGTGCGGTGCACATAATGGTGTCAGCAGTGAATTTCGACACGGTTCCACCCCCCACTTCTCAACCTTTGAGGTCTCCCATGATCCCGTCTTTCGACCAATTCCAGAAGTATGGCCAAGAAAACATGGAAGCCGCCATTCAGGCGGTCGGCACTTTTTCCAAAGGTGCCCAAGCCATCGCGGCCGAGTCAAGCGACTTTGCACGCAAGGCCATCGAGCGCAACTCTTCGACCATAGAGCAGCTCGCCGGCGCCAAGACCATCGAGAAGGCCGTCGAGATCCAGACCGAGTACGTCAAGAGCGCCTATGAGGGCCTGGTGAGCCAGTCGACCAAGATCGGCGAGCTCTATTCAGTCGTTCGCGACCGAGGCCTTCAAGCCGATCCAGGGCCTGTATTCCAAGGTCACCGCGGCCTAACCGTTCCGTTCGCCTCATCTTCGAGCCTTTGAACGCCCGGCCTTGCGCCGGGCGTTTTTCGTTTGTCGGCGTCATCCGGCGCCGGCGAAAATGTCGCGCTTTTCGCTGAACCGATGCGACCACCCACCTTGTTGATCTAGCGAAGCAGGTGGAGCGACTATACATTTGCATCAGCGACGGGGTCGCGGACGGGGGCGCGCGGCAGGTCATATGCAAGGGGTCGGTCGAAACATGATGCTGCGGATAGGTCAGGGCATTTCCGGCTGGAGCCGAGTACAGTCCCGTTCCGGTGCAGGGGCGCAATCGCCCGGCGGCGGGACGACGATGGCGGTCGCGTCCGGGACGGCGATCGTCACGAAAACCAAGCCGCGCACGAAACGGCCCAATCTCTACCGTGTTCTGCTGTTAAACGACGATTACACCCCGATGGAGTTCGTGGTGCACGTGCTGGAAAGGTTCTTCAACAAGGACCGCGAAGGCGCCACGCGCATCATGCTCCACGTCCATCAGAACGGCGTCGGGGAATGTGGAGTATTTACTTACGAGGTGGCGGAAACGAAAGTGACGCAGGTGATGGACTTCGCCCGCAAGCACCAGCATCCGCTGCAATGTGTAATGGAAAAGAATTAGCCGAGACGTCGTCTCATTAAGGACAAGCCGTTGCCGAGCTTTTCTCGCAGTCTTGAACAAGCCCTCCACCGCGCCCTCGCGATCGCAGGGGAGCGGCGTCACGAATACGCGACCCTCGAGCATCTGCTGCTCGCGCTGGTTGACGATCAGGATGCGGCCGCGGTGATGCGCGCCTGCAACGTCGATGTCGACCTGCTGCGTCGCAATCTCGTCGAATATGTCGACAGCGAGCTTGCCAATCTGGTGTCGGACGGGCGGCAGGATTCCAAGCCGACCGCCGGATTTCAGCGAGTCATCCAGCGCGCGGTCATCCACGTGCAATCGTCGGGGCGGGACGAGGTGACGGGCGCCAACGTGCTCGTGGCGATCTTCGCCGAGCGCGAGAGTCACGCGGCCTATTTCCTGCAGGAGCAGGACATGACCCGCTACGACGCGGTCAATTACATCAGCCACGGCATCGCCAAGCGCCCCGGGCTTACCGAAGGGTCGCGCGCCGCGCGGCGCCGAGGAGGAGAGCAACGAGCGTCCCGCCTCCGACGAGACCGAGGTGCGCCCGAAGAAAAAGGGCGACGCGCTCGATAGTTATTGCGTCAACCTCAACAAGAAGGCGAAGGACGGCAAGATCGATCCGCTGATCGGCCGCGAGATGGAGGTGCAGCGCACGATCCAGGTTCTGTGCCGCCGCCAGAAGAACAACCCGCTGCTCGTCGGCGATCCCGGCGTCGGCAAGACCGCCATCGCGGAGGGCCTCGCCCGCAAGATCATCAAGGGCGAGGTGCCGGAGGTGCTGCGCGACGCGACGGTGTTCGCCCTCGACATGGGCACGCTGCTCGCCGGCACCCGCTATCGCGGCGATTTCGAGGAGCGCCTGAAGCAGGTGATGAAGGAAATCGAGGCGCATCCCAACGCCATCATGTTCATCGACGAGATCCACACGGTGATCGGCGCCGGTGCGACCTCGGGCGGCGCGATGGATGCGTCGAACCTGCTGAAGCCCGCCCTCGCCTCGGGAACGCTGCGCTGCATCGGCTCGACCACCTACAAGGAATACCGCCAGTATTTCGAGAAGGACCGCGCCCTCGTGCGGCGGTTCCAGAAGATCGACGTCAACGAGCCGTCGGTGCCGGATACGATCGAGATCGTGAAGGGCCTGAAGCCCTATTTCGAGGAGTTCCACAAGCTCCGCTACACCAACGAGGCGGTGAAGGCGGCGGTCGAATTGTCGGCGCGCTACATCAACGACCGCAAGCTGCCCGACAAGGCGATCGACGTGATCGACGAGACCGGCGCGTCGCAGATGCTGCTGCCGGAGAACCGCCGCAAGAAGACCATCGGCATCAAGGAGATCGAGGCGACCATCGCCACGATGGCGCGGATTCCGCCCAAGACCGTGTCGAAGGACGACGCGGAGGTTCTGGCGCATCTGCAGGAAACCCTCAAGCGGGTCGTCTACGGCCAGGACAAGGCGATCGACGCGCTCGACATCGGCGATCAAGCTCGCCCGCGCCGGCTTGCGCGATGCCGAGAAGCCGATCGGCTCCTACCTGTTCGCGGGCCCGACCGGCGTCGGCAAGACCGAGGTCGCCAAGCAACTGGCGGTGTCGCTCGGCGTCGAACTCCTGCGCTTCGACATGTCGGAATACATGGAGCGCCACACGGTCAGCCGCCTCATCGGCGCGCCTCCCGGCTATGTGGGCTTCGACCAGGGCGGCCTGCTCACCGACGGCATCGACCAGCACCCGCATTGCGTGCTGCTGCTCGACGAGATCGAGAAGGCGCATCCGGATCTGTTCAACATCCTGCTGCAGATCATGGATCACGGGAAGCTGACGGACCACAACGGCAAGCAGGTCGATTTCCGCAACGTGATCATCATCATGACGACGAATGCGGGCGCCGCCGACATGGCCCGCCCGGCCTACGGCTTCACGCGGTCGAAGCGGGAGGGCGACGACACCGAGGCGGTCAACAAGCTGTTCGCACCGGAATTCCGCAACCGGCTCGACGCCATCATCTCGTTCGGCCATCTGCCGAAGGAAGTGGTGCAGAAGGTCGTCGACAAGTTCGTCATGCAGCTCGAATTGCAGCTCGCCGACCGCAACGTCTCGATCGAGCTGACCGAGGAGGCGCGCGAATGGCTGGTCGAGCATGGCTACGACGAGGCCATGGGCGCCCGCCCGATGGCGCGGCTGATCCAGATGAGCATCAAGACCCAGCTCGCCGACGACGTCCTGTTCGGCCGGCTCAAGAACGGCGGCGCCGTCCGGGTGGTGGTGAAGACCGACGATATCGGCCTGAAGACGCTCGGATTCGAATATCCCGAGGGGCCGGTGAAGCCGAAACCCGAGAAGGTCGCGGCAAAGCGCAAGCCGCGGGCGAAATCGACCGCGCCGACGCAGGCCAAAAAAAGCCGTGAAGCCGAAGGGTTCGGGTGGTAATAGCGGCGGAGGCATCCGCACCGTTCCCAAGGTTCCGCTGGTCAAGGCATGACGACTGAATTGCACGAAGGCCCTCTCGAGGCCGCCCCCGCCATCGTTCCGGCGAAGCTGTCCTGGCGCGAACAGCGCCGGAACCGGCGTCGCCGGCGCGTCTGGTTCGAGGAGGTCCTGGGCTGGATCCTCGTGCCGGTGATCGTCGTCGGCAGCTATTGGCTGGTGGAGGGCATGCTCGGCCGCCGTCGGCACGTCGTTCTCGGCCATCTTCAACGGCTTGACGACCATTCTCGAACTCTGAAGGCGTTGCGGGATCCGTACGCAGCCTCATGCCGGCTTGTCCCGGTACCACGCCTCTGCCCGTCGCAAATCGTGGTGGCGGGCAAGTCCGCATGACGGCGGGATCTATCCTCCTCCCGCCGAAACGGCGTCGCCGACGAGAGTTCCTCCGCGGCCTCCGCGACGTAGCGCCGCTCCTGCTCGAGATAATCCTCAACCGCCCGCCTGAGGCCGGGATCGGCGATGTCGTGCGCCGACGAGGTGATGACGGGCTTGTAGCCGCGCGCGAGCTTGTGCTCGCCCTGCGCGCCGGCCTCGACGCGATCGAGCCCGCGGCGCGATCGCGAAATCCATCGCCTGATAGTAGCAGACCTCGAAATGCAGGAACGGATGGTCCTCGATGCAGCCCCAGTTGCGCCCGTAGAGCCGGCGGTCGCCGATGAAGTTGATGGCGCCCGCGATGTAGCGTCCGGCGCGCTTCGCCATGACGAGCAGGACGCGGTCCGCCATGCGCTCGCCGATGAGCGAGAAGAACGCGCCGGTTGAGATAGGGCCGTCCCCATTTGCGCGAGCCCGTATCCATGTAGAACGCGAAGAACGCGTCCCAATGCGCCTCGCGTGATCTCGCGTCCGGTCAGCCATTCGATCGTGATGCCGTTCGCGAGCGCGTCGCGCCGCTCGCGCCGGATGCCTTGCGCTTGCGCGAGGAGAGGGCGGCAAGAAAATCCTCGAAGCGTCTCGTAGCCGTCGTTGAACCAGTGGAACTGCTGGTCGTCGCGGCGCAGGAAGCCCGTTCGACGTAAAGGCCTCGAGGTCGGTTTCTTGCAGGAAGGTCGCGTGGATCGAGGAGGCGTTCGTCTGCTGCCGCACCGCGCGCAGGCCGGCGATCAGATGGTGCCGCGGATTTCCCCGGCGCGGGGCCTCGGCGGCACGAGAAGGCGCGGGCCGGTCGCGGGCGTGAACGGCACCGCCACCTGAAGCTTGGGATAATAGCGCCCGCCCGCGCGCTGATAGGCGTCGGCCCAGGAATGGTCGAACACGTATTCGCCCATGGAATGGGACTTGAGATAGCAGGGCGCGGCGCCGAGCAAGCGCCCTGCCTCGTCTTCCACCAGGATATGAAGCGGCGCCCAGCCGGTCTTTTTCCCGACGCAGCCGGAATCTTCGAGAGCGGACAGAAAGGCGTGGGACACGAAAGGGTTGTGCGGGTCCTCGTCGCTTGCGGCGCCGCGCGGCGAGAACGCGCAGGAATCCCAGGCCGCGGCCGGGACCGGTCCCAGCCCTTGCGTCATTTTCAGCTGAAGCGTCACGTGAAAGCGGAATCTCGCCGTTGCCCGCTAAAGTTAGGGGCGCGTCGAGGCGCTGGCAATGCGGCGAGGCGGTCAGCGGATCAAGGGTGGGGGTCAAATGTCAGGCGCGGCGGTTTCAAGCTGCGCCACGCTCAATGAAGCGCCCGTCCGACCTGCAATTCGCCCGGTCGATCCACCCCCACCTCCAACTCCTCCCCACAAGGGGGAGGAGAGCGCGTGGGATGAGCACCGAATGCGCCCCTACGGCATGAAGCCTTCGAACACCATCTGGTCGGCATGCTTCTCGGCCCGCGCGCGCTCCTCCGGGTTGCGCACCGTCCAGGTCATCACCGGAAGATTGCCGAGGAGCCTTGCACAGGAACGGCGCGGCGCAGGGCAGGTCGTGCACCTTCCACGAGATGAATTGCGGCTGCGATTCGTTGAAATGCAGCAGATTCGCCAGGCGGTGCTTCAGTTCCGGGCTCAGGATGCTGTCGGTCTTCGACGCGTAATGCAGCTCGCCGATGATGCCGCGCGTCACGTGCGGCGCGAGCGTGCGAAGCGCCTCGACGATCACCGGATCGAAGGACTTGACGACGAAGGGGCCGTGATAATCGGCGAGGATTTCGCAGACGCGCTTGGTCAGCCGCAGGTCGCCGTCGAACTTGCTCTTGATCTCGATGACGAGCGGAACGCGCTTGGCGATCTGGCTCAGGAAGCCCTGCAGCGACGGGATCCTGTCGCCCTTGGTCGAGCCGCGAGATGGCGATGCGCGGTGAGGTCCGCGAGTTTGCGGTCGATCACGAGGCCGTCCGCATCGGTCAGGCGGGCAAGGTCGAAATCGTGGAACACGACGGCTTCGCCATCGGCGGTGAGCTG
The DNA here is from genome assembly GCA_963837375.1 of uncultured Alphaproteobacteria bacterium. Taxonomy (GTDB): domain Bacteria; phylum Pseudomonadota; class Alphaproteobacteria; order Rhizobiales; family Beijerinckiaceae; genus Microvirga. The sequence continues at coordinate 24,292 of CAWINL010000010.1, forward strand.
CACGTCGCATTCGATCGGGAAAGCCGTGAACGATGGCGGCCTCGGCGGCCGCGAGCGTGTTCTCGATGATGCCTTGCGCTTTGTCGTGAAGGCCGCGATGGGCGATGGGCTTCGCGACGAGCCAGCTCGGCGTGCTCATTGGACTTCGAACATCCCTTCGACCTCGACGCAGACATCGAGGGGCAATTCGGCGACGCCGACGGTGGAGCGGGCGTGGCGGCCCTTGTCGCCGAGGACCGCGACCATCAGGTCGGATGCGCCGTTCATGACCGGCGCCAGGGCCGCGAAGGTCGGGATGGCGTTGATGAAGCCGCCGAGGCGGACGCAGCGCACGACCTGGTCGAGATCGCCGACGGCGGCCCGCAACTGCGCCAGCAGGTTGATGGCGCACAGACGCGCCGCCGCCTTGCCGGCCTCGGGCGAAACCTCGGCCCCGAGCTTGCCCTTGTGGGCGTCGGCGAGCTTGCCGTCGGCGCCGAGGCAGAGCTGGCCCGAAATGACGATGAGGTTGCCGGTCCGCACGAACGGCACGTAATTGGCCACGGGCGCCGCGGGCGTCGGCAGGGTGATGCCCAGTTCCTGAAGTTTTTTCTCGACAGCGCTCATGTGAAGCCTCGGTCTTGATCGTTGATCCGGCAACGTTGTGGCGGATGAGCCAAGGGGACGCAAGGGGGAAGGCGCGGGAGCAAGCTGCAACGTTGCGGACGGGGCCGGACGCTCCTATTCTGACCGTCAGAAAATGGAGAATGCATGCGCTCCCTCGTCATCGTGTCCGGCCTGATCGCTCGCGGCTCTCGTCGCCGGCCGCGGCCCAACCGGCAAAGCCGGTGGTGCAGCTCGTGCCGCATCGGGCGGTCTACGATCTCTCGCTCCTGCGCTCGCAGGGCTCGCGCGGACTCGACAGCGCGCGGGGCCGCATCGCCATGGATTTCGGCGGCGACGCCTGCGACGGATACACGCTGAATTACCGGCAGGTCACCGTCCTCAACAGCAACGAAACCGGCGCCCGGACGGTCGACACGCAGACCGCGACCTTCGAGGCGGGCGACGGCCAGTCGATGCGCTTCAAGACCACCTCGACCAGCGGAATGCGGCGGCGCGAGCGGCGTCGACGGCGATGCGCAGTTGCAGCCCGGACGGGTCCCTCGACGTGCAGTTCAAGCAGCCGAAGAGCGCGGGTTTCTCGGCGGCCGGGCAGCCGGTCTTCCCGACCGAGCACCTCAAGCGCATCATCGAGGCCGCCCGGCAGGGCCAGACGACCCTCGCCGTCAAGGTCTATGACGGCTCGGACGACGGCAAGAAGATCTACGACACGCTGGGCGTGATCGGGCGCCGGATCGAGCCGGGCGCGGGCAGCAATCTCGACGAGCGCGAGCCGGCAGGAAGACCTGCAGAAGATCGCCCGCTGGCCCGTCACGATCAGCTATTTCGCCGACGGCTCCGGCGACCGGACGCCCGCCTACACGGTGTCGTTCGAGCTCTACGAGAACGGAATCAGCCGCGCGCTGCAGCTCGATTACGGCGATTTCGTCCTGAAGGGCGATCTCCAGAGCCTGCAGATCCAGCCCGGCGACGGCCTGTCAGCGCTGAGGCTTGCGCAGGGCGATGCCCTTCTGCAGGGCATCGATCGCCGAACTTGTCGCGGATCTTGTCGATGGCCGATTCCATGTGGGCCTGCTTCACCACCGTCTGGTCGGCGAGATCGCCGCGATCGGCCTCGGCGGCGTCGCAAAGATCGGCCGCGCCGATGCCGATGAGGCGGAAGGCCGTGCCGTCGCAGGCGGCTTTGAGCAAGTGCCGCGCCGGCTCGAACAGCCGGATCGCCAGTTGGGTCGGCGGCAGGCCCGAGCGGGTGCGGGTCAGGAGCCGGAACTCCGAATCCTTCAGTTTCAGCGTGATGCTCTGTCCGGCGAGATCCGCCCGCCTTGAGGCGGCGCGAGACCTTCTCGGAGAGCCGCCAGAGAATCGGCTCGAGATCGTCGAAATGCGCGCAGATCCGCGTCGAAGGTGGTTTCCGCCGAAACGCTCTTGGTCTCCCGCTCCGGCGTGACCCGGCGGTCGTCCTGACCCCAGGCGAGCTTCGCCAGCCGCTGCGAATCGCGTCCGAGCGCCTCGTAGAGCGCCCGCAGCGAGCCGTCCCGCAGATGGCCGATGCGGGTGATGCCGGCCTTGGCCAGCCTTGCCTGCGCGGCGGCGCCGATGCCGGGGATCATCGAGACCGGCTTGTCGGCCAGGAAATCCGCGGCCTCCGCTCGCCCGATGATCGGCAAAGCCGCGCGGCTTCTCGAAATCGGACGCGATCTTGGCCAGGAACTTGTTGTAGGAAAGGCCGACCGAGACGGTGATGCCGACGTGCTCCTCCACCCGGCGGGCGAAGCGCGCCAGCGTCACGGCGGGGCTGCCATGATGCAGCCGCTCGGTGCCGGACAGATCGAGAAAGGCCTCGTCGATGGAGACCGGCTCCACCAGCGGCGTCAGTTCCAGCATGAGCTGGCGGACCTCGCGCCCGGCGATGCGATATTTCTCCATGTCGGGCGTGATGACCACCGCATGGGGGCAGGCTTCGAGCGCCTTGAACATCGGCATGGCGGAGCGCACGCCGTAGGTGCGCGCCACGTAGCAGCAGGTGGACACGACCCCGCGCTTGCCGCCGCCGATGATCACCGGCTTGTCGGCCAAGCTCGGGTTGTCGCGCTTCTCGACCGCGGCGAAGAAGGCGTCGCAATCCACATGGGCGATCGCGAGCGTATCGCGCTCCTTGTGCCGGAGCAGGCGAGGGGAGCCGCAGACGCTGCAACGCGAGTCGGCGGCTCGCCTGTCGCGAAGGTCAGGCAGTCCCGGCAAAGGGGAGCGTCGGTCACGGCGGCGGGCTACTCGAACTCGGACGGCGAGAGCGTGCCGATGGGCCGCCATGAGCTGTCTCGGGCGTCACGTTCATCTCAGGCGCCAGTGCGATGAGAAGCGGCTCGTCCGACACCACATAGTCGAGAATGCCGGCGAAGAAGCGCGGCGACGCGGCGGCCTCGCGAATCGTGTCCGGCCGGAGGCCGGAGACGGCCAGGAAGCGGCTCATCCTTTCCTCGTCGCCCATGATGGCGGAAAATGCAGCGACGGCGAGGGTTTCGGCCTCGTCGGTGGAGATTTTTTGAGGCGGGGCATGCATTTTCACAAGCGGGATTCTCATTTCGTCAATAAGTTCGAAACTAGGGTCATCATCGGATGAATATGTGGGCCGGTGAAGTCGAGTATTTTGGCCGCGTGTTGTGTTTAACGCACGATCTTACGACGACAGAGCTATCTCCTTCGCCTGATCGGCCTTGGGATCGCGGCAATGAAAAAGACCGTGCTCATCGTTGAGGACAATGAGCTCAACATGAAGCTCTTCAACGACCTCCTCGAAGCGCATGGCTATGCCACGCTCAAGACGGGGCACGGAATCGAGGCGATGGAGCTTGCGCGCGCCCACAAGCCGGACCTGATTCTCATGGATATCCAGCTTCCCGAGGTCTCCGGCCTGGAGGTGACCCGCTGGCTCAAGGCGGATGACGAGCTCAAGGCAATCCCCGTCATCGCCATCACGGCCTTTGCCATGAAGGGCGACGAGGAGCGCATCCGCGAGGGCGGCTGCGAGGCCTATCTGTCCAAGCCCATTTCGGTCGCCAAATTCATCGCCACGGTGAAGACCTATCTGGAGGCGGACACGCCGCCGCGCTGAGGCCGCCGGGATCGGCGCCGGCGACTCCGCCCCGGCGCGATCGCACCTCGACGGAACTGGCTCTTGCCTTTGCGCCGACACCTGCTAGCGTGCGGACGACATTACAGAATATCAGGACCATCGGGCTCTTGTTTTGTCCGATGTTTCCTTTATGTTCGCATCCGATACGCCCCGCTTTCAGGGGCAGCGATGCCTTACGGATGCTCAGGTCCGCCGCATCTCCTGGGACTTCGTAGGCTCGGCCAGGCTGGGGACGATCGTTGCCTCTCAACACCGTCTCCAGCCGGCCAACTTAAACTCTCCCATGAGCCGGCCCGTTAGCCTCGATTTGACCGGACCCGCGTCGTGCCGGCGGTTTACGCGACCTGGGTCGGTTCCGGACGGTGGCCAAGCGTTCGGCTGACAAGGTCCTCGATGAGGCAAGACGCGTGAACACCCAGACCCCGCAGGATCCAGCCTTTCAAACTCGCGTTCAGGCGAGCTTCGAGAAACAGGGTCTGATGACGACCCTCGGCGGCCTCGATTGTGAAGATCGCGCCGGGAGCGGTGGACATCGCGCTGGGGAAGAAGCCGTCCGTCACGCAACAGCACGGTTTCATTCACGCGGGCGCGCTTGCTGCGATCGCGGACACGGCGGCGGGCTATGCGGCGCTCACGCTCATGCCGCCCGGAGCCGGGGTGCTGACCACCGAATTCAAGATCAATCTCGTGGCCCCCGCCACCGGAGAGCGTGTCATCGCCCGGGGCCGCGTCATCAAGGCCGGCGGACGCTCACGCTGGCGCAGACGGAGATCGTCAGCGAAACCGCCGGTGAGGAGAAGCTCGTGGCACTTCTCGCAGCGACCTGATGCGAATGAAGCGCGGGACGGGGTGTCGGATTGAAGCTGCGTCCACGTGCAATAAAAAACCGCCTCGCGAAGGAGGCGGTTTGCAGTCTAAGGATCGGCGAAGGCGTTGATTACTTGATCTTGTATTCCTTGAACTCGACGTGCTTCTTCGCGACCGGGTCGTATTTCTTCATCGACGAGCTTGTCGGTCTTCGTGCGGGAGTTCTTCTTGGTCACGTAGAAATAGCCCGTGTCGGCGGTCGAGACGAGCTTGATCTTGATGGTGGCGGCTTTGGCCATGGTCGGACCTCTTGGTTCGGGTTCGGCGCTTCCCCAGTGCCGAAACGCAAAGGCCGGGCGAACCCGGCCGAAAATCGTTGCGATCCCATGCCCCATCCGGCCGGTTTCGTCAAGAGTGACCGCGCCGCGGCCTGTCGGCAGAACAATTCCTAAAGCTGCTCGCAGATCGAGCGGCCGCTGCGGTGATAATAGAACGGCACCGGCAATTCGGGCGCAAAGCCGTTGGCAAGTCCGGTCCTCCAGATCGTCAGGATCGATGCGGGTGATATCGGGAGATCGAGGGCCGCGCCTGCCGGAACGTGACCCAAGCGAGTTCGACCAGCTCGGAATTCGGTCCCACGACGCCCTCGGCCACATGGCCGATGGCGCGCCGGTCGATGGCGAAGAAGCGGGTGTCGAAGCGCTTCGGCGCGCTTCGAGGCGGCGTGATGGCGCGGGCGATGACCTGGAGCGCTTCGAGATCGGGCAGGACGCCATGCTGCCGGAAAGCCTCCCACCCGCATTCGGCACGCGTTCGGGAGCGCCATAGGCGCGGCTGCCGAACAGGATGCCGGTTTCCTCGTACATCTCGCGGATGGCGGCGAGCGCGAGAGCGCGCCCGCGCTCGGGCGAGGGGCGGAGCACATGCGCCATCAGCGCCTGTTCGGCGCGGGGATGGAGCGCCCCCACCACCGGCATGGCGGCGTCGCCGGCCTCGATGCGCCCGCCGGGGAACACGAAATGCCCGGCATGAATTTCAGGTGCCCGATGCCGCTTCCCCATCAGGAATTTCGGCGTGCGGCCGGCTGCCGGTCGATGACGATCAGGGTCGCGGCGTCGAGCGGGCGGATCCGCGGCTTCGGGCGAGCGGCGCCGCACCGCCTCAGCGCGCGCGGTCGCGTCACGGGATTCGTCGTCGTGACCTGGTCGTCCATGCGCTCGTGAGACCTTTCTCGGCGAGCGCTTTCGCCGCTCCGAAATCCATGCATGCCGAGGGCGTATTGCAGGCCGACGACAGCGCCTTTCACGGGCTGCAGCAGCGCGAGGCAAGGGCCAGCGTCAGGACCGGCCAGACCGCGATCTGGACCGACAGCGGCACCTCGAAACGCGTCTCCGGCCTAGGATGCCATAGCCGATCACGTGGCCGACGATGAACATGACGATGTAGGGCGGCATGTCGTCGGCGCGGTGATGGTGGAACTCCGTGCCGCAGCAGGCGCAGGCCTCGTTCACCTTCAGGATAGCGGCCGAACAGCCGGCCTTCGCCGCAGGCCGGGCAGCGGCCGAGAAATCCGCGCTTCATGGCCGGTAGCGGCTGACGCCGGCGGCAGCGGCATTGCGAGGTCTGGCATCTTCGATCCTGTCAGGCGCTGCGTTGCCGCTTGCCCTTGTTCTTGACGCGAGGCGTCGTGCGTCGGTTCGGCTTCGCGGTTTTCGCTCCGCGGCCGCCTTTGCCGCGCGGCCGTCCTGCGGCTGAAGCGCCCTTCGGAGAGAAGCTCGAACCGCAGCGCGCCGGCAACCGGCGCGGCCTCGACCAGCTTGACCTGGACGCGGTCGCCGAGGCGATAGGTTTCTCCCGTACGCTCGCCGCGCATGGAATGCGTCCTGTCGTCATAGCGGTAATAATCGGCCCCGATGGTGGCGGCCGGCACGAACCCGTCCGCGCCGGTCTCGTCGAGCTTGATGAACAGGCCCGACTTGGTGACGCCGGAGATCTGGCCTTCGAATGTGGCGCCGATGCGGTCGGCCAGGAAATGCGCGATCAGGCGATCGTTGGTTTCGCGCTCCGCCGCCATGGCGCGGCGCTCGGCCGCGGAAATGCGGGCGCTGATCTCGATCAGCTCCGCCCGCGTCGTGTCGGGCGGCAGGCCGTCCTTGCCGAGTTTGAGCGACGGCGATCAGCGCGCGATGGACGATCAGGTCCGCATAGCGGCGGATCGGCGAGGTGAAGTGCGCGTAGCGCTTCAGGTTGAGGCCGAAATGCCCGTAATTCTCGGCCGAATATTCGGCCTGGCGACTGCGAGCGAAGCACGACCTCGTTGATGAAGAGCTGATGCTCCGATCCATCGACGCTGCGCAGGATGCGGTTGAAGAGCTCCGGCCGGATCGGGCCCTGCGTCGGCATCTTCAGCGCGATGGAGGCCAGCACTTCGCTCAGGCCCGCATCTTCTCGAGCGAAGGTTCGTCATGGACCCGGTAGATCAGGTCGGACTTCGCCTTCTCCAGCGTCTCGGCGGCCGACACATTGGCGAGGATCATGAATTCCTCGATGAGCTTGTGGGCATCGAGCCGCTCGGCACGAAGACCCGATCCACCGTCCCGTCGGGCTTCAGCAGGATCTTGCGCTCGGGCAGATCGAGGAAACAGCGGCTCGCGGATGTCGCGGGCCTTCTTGACTGCCGCGTAGGCGTCCCAGAGCGGCTTCAGGATCGGGGCGAGGAGCGGGCCCGTCGTGTCGTCCGGCTTGCCGTCGATCGCCGCCTGCGCCTGCTGGTAGGAGAGCTTGGCGGCCGAGCGCATCATGATGCGGTGGAAGGTGTGGCTGCGCTTGCGCCCATCCGCGCCGATGACCATGCGGACCGCCAGCGCCGGCCGCGCCTCGTGCGGGCGCAGCGAGCAGAGATCGTTGGAGATCCGTTCCGGCAGCATCGGCACGACCCGGTCGGGGAAATACACCGAATTGCCGCGCTCCTGCGCCTCGCGGTCGAGCGCCGTGCCGGGGCGCACATAGGCCGCGACGTCGGCGATGGCGACGGTGGCGATGAAGCCGCCCTCGTTCGTCGGGATCGTCGTCCGGCACCGCATGGACGGCGTCGTCGTGGTCCTTGGCGTCCGGCGGATCGATGGTGATGAGCGGCAGGTCGCGCCAATCCTCGCGGCCCGCGAGTTCGGCCGGCTCCGCCCGGTCGGCTTCGGCCAGCACGTCCGGCGGGAAGACGTTCGGGATGTTGTGGGTGTGGATCGCGATGAGGCTCACGGCCTTTTCGGATTTCACCGAGCCGAGCCGCTCCTTCACCTTGGCGTGCGGCAGGCCGATGCGCGGGTGCTTCACCACGGAGGTGGCGACGAGATCGCCATCCTGGGCGCCGCCTTCGTCGCCCGGCAGAATGTGGATTTCGCGCTCGCGGGACTTCTTTTCGACCGGGATCAGCCGTCCGCCGCCTTCGGGCAGCGGGCTGGAAGATGCCGAGCACCTGCGCCCGCTGCTTTTCGAGGATCTTGGTCACGCGACCGGCGTAATGGTGGATGTCGCCGGCCTTCAGCGGATTGACCCGGATCAGGGCGCGGTCGCCGATGCCCGGAACCGGCGAGCCCGGGCGGGGCTTTCGCGGCATCGAGATGATGATGGTGGGAATCGGGCCCGTGCTCTTCGGCGTCCCACTCGGTCGGTTCGGCGATCAATTCGCCGTCGCGGTCGCGCCGCTTGATGTCGGCGAGCACGACCGGCGGCAGTTGGCCCGCCCGGTGAACGTTCTTGCCGCGCCGATCGACGATGCCCTCGATCTCCAGATCCTTGAGCATCTGCTTCAGCCAGATCCGGTCGCCGCCCTTGATGTTGAAGGCCTGCGCGATCTCGCGCTTGCCGACCTTGCCGGGCGTTTCGGCGATGAAGGCGACGATCTGTTCGCGGGTGGGAAGCCCGGGAGCGGCGGGTTTTGTGCGTTTAGCCAAAGGTCGAAACTCGGTGAATCCATCAGGTCTTGTCGCATGCGGCGGACGAGGCGGCTAGCCTGCCCGGGCCCGGTTGCCGGGCCCTGCGCGCGCGACATGCCGAAAGCCAAAAAAAAGGCCCCGCTTGTGGGGGCCTGAGGGACCGGCTCGTGGGGGCAGAATGAGCCGGTGATGCCTGTCAACGGCCCTCATGAAGGAAGGTTCCCGCCCGAATTCGAAAAATTTTCAAAAATAATTCTGTGATCCCGGAACGCCGGCTTCCCGCGCCCCGCACGGGGACGAAAGACGCCTCAAATATCCAGCGCTTCCTCGTTGGCGAAGGCCGCCCGTTCCTGGATGAACAGGAAGCGCGCCTCGGGCTTGTTGCCCATCAGGCGCTCGACGGCATCGCTCGTTTCCGGCCGCTCGTCGGCGTCGATCACGACCTTCAGGAGCATGCGCTTCTTCGGGTCCATGGTGGTCTCCTTGAGCTGCGCCGGCAGCATCTCGCCCAGGCCCTTGAACCGCCCGATCTCGATCTTGCCGTTGCCTTTGAAGGCCGATCTTCATGAGCCGGTCCTTGTCGGCGTCGTCGCGGGCATAGACGGTCTTGGCGCCTTGGGTCAGCCGGTAGAGCGGCGGCACCGCCAGATAGAGATGGCCCGCATCGATGAGCCGCGGCATCTGGCGGTAGAAGAAGGTGATGAGGAGCGACGCGATATGGGCGCCGTCCACGTCCGCGTCGGTCATGATCACGACGCGCTCGTAGCGCAGATCCGCATCGCGATAGGCCGTGCCCATGCCGCAGCCCAGCGCCTGCACGAGGTCGGAGAGCTGCTGGTTCTGGTGCAGCTTGTCGCGGCCGGCCGACGCGACGTTGAGGATCTTGCCGCGCAAGCGGCAGGATCGCCTGGCGTCTTGCGGTCGCGCGCCTGCTTGGCCGAGCCGCCGGCCGAATCGCCCTCGACGATGAACAGTTCGGAGCCGGCCGCGCCCGCATTGGAGCAATCGGCGAGCTTGCCGGGAAGGCGCAGCTTGCGGGTCGCGGTCTTGCGGGCGACTTCCTTTTCCTGCCGTCGCCGCAGCCGCTCGTCGGCCCGGTCCATGACCCATTCGAGGATCTTGTTGGCCTGGAGCGGGGAGGCGGCGAGCCAATGATCGAAGGTGTCGCGGATGGCGCTTTCGACGATGCGGCCCGCCTCCAGCGTCGCCAGCTTGTCCTTGGTCTGCCCCTGGAATTCCGGCTCGCGGATGAACACCGACAGCATCGAGGCGCAGGTCGACATCACGTCGTCGGTGGTGGCCGGCGCCATGCGCTTCTGTCTGGCCGACCCGCTCGGCGTGGTCGCGCAGGCCCCGCAGCAGCGCGATGCGCAGGCCGTTCTCGTGCGTGCCGCCATCCGGGGTCGGCACCGTGTTGCAATAGGAGGAGGAGAAGCCGTCCTCGTGGGCCATCCAGGCGACCGCCCATTCGAGCGAGCCGTGGCCGCCGGGCTTGGTGATCTTGCCGGAGAAGATCTGGTCGGAGACCAGCTCCTTGCCCTCGATGTCGTGCGCCAGATAATCCTTCAGGCCGTTGGGAAACTTGAACGTCGCCTCGGCCGGGACGCTGTCGATGCCGGCCAGCAGCGAGGGGGCGCATTTCCAGCGGATCTCCACGCCGCCGAACAGGTAGGCCTTCGACCGCGCCATCTTGAACAGGCGGCGGGGCTGGAAATGGGCGTCCTTGCCGAAGATCTGGTGGTCCGGCTTGAAGCGCACCTTGGTGCCGCGCCGGTTGAGCACCCGGCCGACGGTCTCGAGCTTCGTCTGCGGCAGGCCGCGCGAAAAGACCTGGCGATAGAGGGTCTGGCCGCGGGCGACCTCGACCTCCAGCATCTCCGACAGGGCGTTCACCACCGAGACGCCGACGCCGTGCAGGCCGCCCGAGGTCTCGTAGACCTTCGAGTCGAATTTTCCGCCCGCATGCAGCGTGGTCATGATGACTTCGAGGGCCGATTTCTTCGGGAATTTCGGGTGGGGATCGACCGGGATGCCGCGCCCGTTATCGGTCACCGACAGGAAGCCGCCTTCTTCCAGCTCCACCTCGATGAAGGTGGCGTGGCCGGCCACCGCCTCGTCCATCGAATTGTCGATCACCTCGGCGAAGAGGTGATGGAAGGCCTTCTCGTCCGTGCCGCCGATATACATGCCGGGGCGCCGCCGGACCGGCTCCAGCCCTTCGAGCACCTCGATGTCGGAGGCGTCGTAGCCGCTCTCGTCCGGCGCGCCCTTGGCGCAGCGCGCGCGGCGCCTTCGCCGTGCGGCCGCTTTCGCGGGCGCGCTGCGCCGCGCGCGGCGGCGCGTCGCCCCCGAAGAGATCGTCGTCGCTATCGGTCATCGGGACCTTGGTCCGTCGTGATTCGCGTTTTGCCGATGGAGCACTCATGCCTCATGTCATACGGGAACAAATCGGAAACGGGAAGGCTTGCCCGGGAATGTGAGCCATAAAAGATCATGCGGCCCCGCGCCATCGCAGAGTGGAGAGGCGCACACCCAATTCGCCGCGGCTCGGATGGGCGGTCATTCGCCAACAGCCTCCTCGAAAGGAGGGCTATCCAGTTACGTCCGGAACTGTTTAACTGAGGTTCACGTTGAGGCACTACGGTGCAGCAAGCTTGGCGGGAGACTGGACGACGTGACGCGGATTGTGGCGGCCACACATCATATTCATCTCGATCGTGCGGCGCGCAATGCCGGCGAGGCGTTCGCCTTCGACGAGCCCGATACGCCCCGTCGCGCAGAAATTCGGGCTGGGGCAGCGTCCTATGGCTGCCGTCGCCGGGTGGCCGTCGCCGGGCTGTACTTCTTCGTTTGAACGGCTGCCGTTCCTTCTGCCCTTTCAGCGCCCGGCCGAAGAAGCGTTCCACAGGCTTGCCGAAGACCAGGAGCGTCAGCGCCATGACCGTTCCGACGAAGGTGAGAAACCATTCGCCGAGGCCGGCGGTGATGCCGAATGTCGCGGCGATCAGGACGGTCGCGGCCGTCGTCAGCCCATGGATCTCCAGCTTGTTCGCTTCCCGCAGGATGACGCCTGCGCCAAGGAACCCCAGCCCCGTCAGAATGCCCTGGATCATGCGGCTTGCCGCATCCTGCTGGAAATGCAGGTCGCCGAAGCTCGATCCCGCCAGCACCACGACGGCCGAACCCAGCGACACCAGTCCGAGGGTCCGCATGCCGATGGGCTTGTCGTGCAGATCGCGATTGAGGCCCGATCGACCATCCCGGCAAACATCGCCGCGACGAGCCGCAGCAGCATCTCCAGATGCGACATCCGTGATGAGATCCGGCCCAGCGTTATCATAGGATTGTGCTCGCGATTTCCTAACCGGCTTTCTTTAGCGGATTTCTCCGCCTTGGCCTTGACGGCAACCTTCTTGGCGGCGGTCTTCTTCGACCGCGCTTTCTTGGCTAGCCGTTTTTTTGGCTGGCGGCTTTCTTGGCTGCCGTTTTCTTCGCGGCAGTCTTCTTGGCGGCCGTCTTCTGGCGCCGTTTTGTTCGCGGCCTTCTTGGCCGCGAAGCCTTCTTGGTCGCGGCTTTTTTGGCCGGCGCCTTCTTGGCGGCGGCCTTGCGACCGCGCGACGGCTTCTTCGACGGGCCGGCGGCACGGCGCGCCACGAGCAGCGCGATCGCCTCCTCGAGCGTCACCGCCTCGGCGGTCACCGATTTCGGCAACGTGGCGTTGGTCTCGCCGTCCGTCACGTAGGGACCGAATCGGCCGGCCTTGACGACGATCGGCTTGGCCGATTCCGGATCGTCGCCCAGGGGGCGGCCGGGATCGGCGGCGCCGCGACGGAACCCGCCGCCGTTCTCCTTCGCGACGATGAGGTCGATGGCGCGGTTGCCGCCGATCTCCAGCACGTCGTCGTCATTGCCGATATTGGCGTAGATCTTGCCGTGCTGGACATAGGGGCCGTAGCGCCCGATGCTGGCGAAGATCGGCTCGCCCGAAACCGGGTGCTTGCCACTTCGCGCGGCAGCGACGAGCAGCTTCAGCGCCGTCTCGAGGTCGATGGAGGCCGGAGAGCGGCCCTTCGGCAGCGACGAGCGCTTGGGCTTCTCGCCTTCGCCGAGCTGGACGAACGGTCCGAACCGGCCGTCGCGGATGCGTCACCTGCTGGCCGCTCTCGGGGTCGTCGCCGAGGACACGCACGCCCGGCTGGCCGCCATTCTCGGACGTTCCCTCGCCCTCGCCGTTGGCGCCGGTCACCGCGAGCTGTCGGGTGAACTTGCATTCCGGATAGTTCGAGCAGCCGATGAAGGCGCCGAACTTGCCGAGCTTCAGCGAAAGCTGGCCGGTGCCGCAGGTCGGGACAGGTGCGCGGGTTCGAGCCGTCGCCCTTGTCGGGGAAGATATGCGGGCCGAGCAGCTCGTTCAGCGAATCGAGAACCTGCGTTGTGCGCAGGTCCTTCGTCTCGCCGATGGCGGCCGAGAAATCGCGCCAGAAATCGCGCAGGACCTGCTTCCAGTCGATCTCGTGGTTGGAGATGCGGTCGAGTTGCTCTTCGAGGTCGGCGGTGAAATCGTATTCCACGTAGCGGCGGAAGAAGCTTTCCAGGAACGCGATGACGAGGCGGCCCTTGTCCTCGGGGACGAGCCGCTTCTTGTCGATGCGCACATATTCGCGGTCGCGCAAGACCTGCAGCACCGCCGCATAGGTGGACGGCCGGCCGATGCCGAGCTCTTCCATGCGCTTGACGAGGCTCGCCTCGGAGAAGCGCGGCGGCGGCTCGGTGAAATGCTGGGTCGAGACGATGCGGCGGCGGGTGAGCGCGATCGCCCTTGCCCATGGGCGGCAGGCGGCCTTCGTCCTCGTCCGCCTCGTCGTCCTTGCTCTCGTTGTAGAGCGTCAGGAAGCCGTCGAACTTGATGACCTGGCCGGTGGCGCGCAGGTCGAGCTTGCGCGGGCCGACCTCGGCGAGGATGTCGGCGGTGGTGCGTTCGAGCTGGGCCGATTCCATCTGGCTCGCGATGGTGCGGGTCCAGATCAGTTCGTAGAGGCGCGCCTGCTCGGGCTCGAGGATACTTCGCCACCTGCTTGGGCAGGCGGCTGATGTCGGTCGGGCCGGATGGCCTCGTGCGCTTCCTGTGCGTTCTTGGCCTTGACGGTGTATTTGCGCGGCGCGCCCGGCACGTAAGTGTCGCCGTATTCCTTGCCGATGACGCGGCGGATCTCCTGCACGGCCGGCGGATCGATATCGACGCCGTCGGTTCGCATATAGGTGATGAGGCCGACCGTCTCGCCGCCGATCTCGACGCCCTCATAGAGCCGCTGCGCCACCCGCATGGTCTGGGCCGGCGCAAGGCCGAGCTTGCGCGAGGCCTCCTGCTGCAGGGTCGAGGTGGTGAAGGGCGGGTAGGGATGGCGCTTGGCGGGTTTCGCCTCGATGTTCGACACCGAGAAGGTGGCAAGCTCCAGATCGCGCTTGAAAGCCTCGGCCTCCTCGCCCTTGCCGATATCGAGGCGGGTGATCTTCCGGCCGTCCGCGCCGACGAGACGGGCGTCGAACACGCCGCCGTCCTTGGTCGCGAGCGTCGCAACGAGCGACCAGTATTCCTGCGCACTTGAAGGTCTCGATCTCGAGTTCGCGGTCGCAGACGAGCCGCAGGGCCACCGACTGGACGCGGCCGGCCGAGCGCGCGCCCGGCAGCTTGCGCCACAGAACCGGCGACAGGTTGAAGCCGACCAGATAGTCGAGGGCGCGGCGGGCCAGATAGGCGTCGACCAGCGCCTGGTCGATCTCGCGCGGATTGCGCAGGGCGGTCAGCACCGAATCCTTGGTGATGGCGTTGAAAGTGACGCGCTCGACCGGCATGTCCTTGAGGGCGCGCTTGTCGTTCAGCGCTTCGAGCACGTGCCAGGAGATCGCCTCGCCTTCGCGATCCGGGTCGGTGGCGAGGATGAGCTTTTCGGCGCCTTTGACGGCCCGGGCGATGTCGTTCAGCCGCTTGCCGCCCCGGTCGTCGAGCGCCCAGATCATCTTGAAATCGTCTTCGGGATCGACCGAGCCGTCCTTGGCCGGCAGGTCGCGGATATGCCCGAAGGAGGCCAGGACCTCGTAATCCTTGCCGAGATACTTGTTGATCGTCTTGGCCTTCGCGGGCGACTCGACGACGAGGATTTTCATGAGCGACTTCCTAGCGATAGCCGCGAGCGAGGCTCGGTGGTCACGGCGAAAAGCGGCAGCCAAGCCTGACTGCCGCGGGGGCGGATAAGTGGTTGATGATCGCCGACAAGTCAAATCGGCCCTGACGGCGAGCCCGCTATATGGGTTCGAAAACGCGGCGCAGCAAGGCTTCAGCTGCGGGCCCGAGATCGTTGGCGCCGATCATGCCGGCCGTTCGCGCAAGGCGGGTGAGCGCCCACGCCTCGGCGATTTCCGGCGGCGCGGACGCGGCGAGCGCCGCGGCGGCCGCGAGGGCGAAAGATCCGGTCGGCGATGAAGCGGGCCTGCTTCTCGGCCTCGGTGGATTTCAGCGCCATGATGATGGCCGCCGCCGCGGTCTCGCGGGCGCCGGGGAGGCCCTCGATCCCGGCCATCAGAGCCGGTCGAGGACTGCCGCCGCGGCCTCGGGCTCGCGGTTTTCCAGTCCGCAGGATATCGAGCGCGATCACGTTGCCCGAGCCCTCCCAGATCGCGTTGACGGGCGCTTCCCGGTAGAGCCGGGGCAGGGGGCTCTCCTCCACGTAGCCGTTGCCGCCGAGGCATTCCATCAACTCGTAGAGCAGGCGCGGCGCGGCCTTGCAGATGCCGAATTTCGCCGCCGGCGTGATGAGGCGGGCGAAGGCCGCCTCCTGGGCGTCGTCCCGGCCAGGTCGAAGCTCCGCGCCAGCCGCATGGACAAGGCCGTCATCGCCTCCGATTCGAGCGCGAGGTCCGCCAGCACGCTGCGCATGAGCGGCTGGTCGATGAGCTTCTTGCCGAAGACGCTGCGGTGCCGCGCGTGGTGATGGGCGAGCGCGAGCCCCATCCGCACGAGGCCGGCCGACGAGACGGCGCAATCGAGGCGCGTGAGCTGCACCATCTTGATGATGGTGGCGACGCCGCGGCCTTCCTCGCCGATGCGCCACGCGAAGCGCCCTCGAACTCGACCTCGGAGGAGGCGTTCGAGCGGTTGCCGAGCTTGTCCTTCAGCCGCTGGAGGCGAAGGGCGTTGAGGCTGCCGTCCGGCCGGAAGCGCGGCAGCAGGAAGCAGGTCAGGCCGCCGGGCGCCTGCGCCAGCATCAGGAAGGCGTCGCACATGGGCGCCGACATGAACCATTTGTGGCCCGTCAGCGCATATTCGTCGCCCGTGACGGCGATGGCGCGGGAGGTGTTGGCCCGCACGTCGGTGCCGCCCTGCTTCTCCGTCATGCCCATGCCGAGCGTGACCGAGCTCTTCTCCCAGAACGGAATGAAGCGCGGATCGTAATTGCGGGAGCGGATCTTCGGCAGCCATTCGGCGAGGCGCTGGGGGCTCGCCGAGAGCGCCGCGACCGATGCGTTCGTCATCGTCAGCGGACAGACATGCCCGGCCTCGACGCCGGAGATGACGAAGAGCCGGGCCGCGCGCGCCACAGCCGCATGGGGCTCGGGCGCGCCCTCGATCCTCTCGTCCCAGGTCGAGGCATGGAGGCCGTCCTCCATGCTGGCCGCCATCAGCGCGTGATAGGCCGGGATGGAACTCGACCCTGTCGATCCGCTGGCCTGTCGGATCGAAGCTCCGCAGGCGCGGCGGGTTCTCGTTGGCGAGGCGGCCGAGATCGAGGCGGTGGCCGGTGCCCCAGCGCGCGCCGAACGCCGCGAGCCCCTCCGCGTCGACATCGACGCCGTTGGCGGCAAGCGCCCCGCGGAGCGGACCGTCGGTCATCGTCAGGTTGATGTCGACGAAAGGGGGAGTCTGGTTGAAGACCTCATGCGTGTTCATCGCCAACCCTGCTGTGGTCCGGCGATTTTAGCGTGCTGAACTCGGCTTTGCACCCGCTCCGTCATTCCGGGGCCGCGAAGCGGGGCCCGGAACCCATAACCGCTGACGAATGGAGGAAGGCGCCGACCTATTTCGCTACTGTAGCGTTGGCCGGGCTCGCTTCGCGCCCTGGACTGACGGGACGAGACCAACACCGCTTGCCGCTCCCTTCAACTCCCCCTATAGCCATCGTTTCAAGATGAGCCACACACCCCGATCCGTTTTTCCCCACCGCCACCTGCTCGGAATCGAGGGGCTGTCGGCGCTGGATCTGACCGCCTTGCTCGATCTCGCCGACGAGCAGGTCGAGGTCAGCCGTCAGGTCGAGAAGAAGAAATCGACCCTTCGCGGCCGCACGCAGATCAATCTCTTCTTCGAACCCTCCACGCGGACGCAGTCGTCCTTCGAGATCGCCGGCAAGCGGCTCGGCGCCGATGTCATGAACATGTCGGTGGCGTCGTCCTCGGTGAAGAAGGGCGAGACGCTCATCGACACGGCCGCGACCCTGAACGCCATGCGGCCCGATCTCATCATCGTGCGCCATCACGCGGCGGGCGCCGTGCATCTGCTCGCCCAGAAGGTCGATTGCTCGGTCGTCAATGCCGGCGACGGCGCGCACGAGCATCCGACCCAGGCGCTCCTCGATGCGCTCACCATCCGCCGCAACAAGGGCGGCATCGCGGGGCTCACCGTGGCGATCTGCGGCGACATCGTGCATTCGCGGGTGGCGCGCTCCAACATGCTGCTGCTGGCGACGCTTGGCGCGCGGGTGCGGCTGGTCGCGCCCTCGACCCTGCTGCCGCCCGGCATCGAGGGCCTCGGCTTCGAGACCTTCACGGATATGCGCAAGGGCCTCGAGGGCGCCGACATCGTCATGATGCTGCGCCTGCAGCGCGAGCGCATGAACGGCTCCTTCGTGCCCTCCACCAAGGAATATTTCCGCTTCTACGGCCTCGATCAGGAGAAGCTCGCCTGGGCGAAGCCCGACGCGCTGGTGATGCATCCGGGACCGATGAATCGCGGCGTCGAAATTTCCTCCGAGGTCGCCGACGGCGCGCAATCGCTGATCCGCGAGCAGGTTGAGATGGGCGTCGCCGTCCGCATGGCGGTGCTGGAGGCTCTCGCGAGCCATCTGCCGAACAGGTGAATCGCGAAATCCCCTCTCCCCTCCGCGGGAGAGGGTGGCCGCCGAAGGCGGTCGGGAGAGGGGACGTAGGAGTGGGCATGGCGATTACAAGAACAAACAACGTCTCGGCCAATCTCCGCGGTTTCGCCAAGGAGCAACGCTCTCTCCAAACCCGTGCCGAAGACCTGTTCTGGCAGCAGGTTCGCGCGGGCCGATTCCACGGTCACAAATTCAAGCGGCAGGTTCCGATTGCTCCCTACATCGTCGACTTTCTCTGCGCTGCCGCGAGAGTGGTGGTGGAATTGGACGGTGCGCCTCACGACACGCCGGAGCAAAAGGCGCACGATAAGGCGCGCGATGCTTTCCTTCGACGGCAGGGCTTTGAGGTTTTGCGTTTTCCCAATGACGTGATGCTGGGCCATGGTGGCCTGGTACTCGATTCTGTTCGCAAAACCATTGAAGTCCAACTCGGCCCCTCTCCCGACCTGCTTCGCAGGCCACCCTCTCCCGCAGAGGGGAGAGGGAAAGCGCGCGCTCATGACATCTGACCGCCCTCTGCTCCTGAAAAACGCCTGGCTCGTCGATCCCGCGACCGGCCGCGAGGAAAGCGGCGGCGTGTTCGTTGCGAACGGAATCATCGCCGCGATCGGACCGGGTCTCGCCAGCTGGTCCGCGATGCGCGAGATCGTCGATTGCGGCGGACAGGTACTGGCGCCGGGCCTCATCGACATGCGGGCCTTCATCGGAGAGCCCGGCGCCGCGCACCGCGAGACGCTGAAGAGCGCCGGCGAGGCCGCGGCGGCGGGCGGCGTCACCACCATCGTGTCCATGCCCGACACCAACCCGGTCATCGACGATCCCGCGATGGTGGATTTCGTCCAGCGCCGCGCGCGGGATACCTCGATCGTGAACATTCGCCCGGCCGCCGCCCTGACGAAGGGATTGCTGGGGCAGGAGATGGCCGAGATCGGCCTGCTCAAGGAGGCTGGCGCCGTCCTGTTCACCGACGGCGCCCGCTCGGTCACCAACGCCCAGGTGATGCGGCGCGCCTTGACCTATGCGCGCGATTTCGACGCCCTGATCGTCCATCACGTGGAGGACCCCGACCTCGTCGGACAGGGCGTGATGAACGAGGGCGAGTTCGCAGCCCGGCTCGGCCTTCCCGGCATCCCGCGCGAAGCCGAGACGGTGATGCTGGAGCGCGACATGCGGCTCGTGCGCCTCACCGGCGGGCGCTACCACGCGGCGATGATCTCCTGCGCCAATTCGGCCGACATCATCCGCACCGCCAAGGCGGCGGGATTGCCGGTGACCTGCGGCGTGTCCATCAACAATCTCGCGCTGAACGAGAACGACATCGGCCATTACCGTACGTTTTTCAAACTCTCCCCGCCGTTGCGCCACGAGGACGACCGGCAGGCGATGATCGCCGCCCTGGTGGATGGCACGATCGACGTGATCGTGTCCGATCACAATCCACAGGATGTGGAGACCAAGAGGCTGCCGTTCTCGGAAGCCGAGGATGGCGCGGTCGGGCTGGAGACTTTGCTGTCGGCGGCTCTCCGGCTGGTCCACGCCGACCTTGCGTCGCTGCCGCAGGTCCTTCACGCCCTGTCGACCCGGCCGGCCGAAATCCTCGGTCTTCCGGCCGGGCGATTGGAACGCGGGGCGCCGGCGGATCTTATCGTGTTCGATCCCGACGCGCCTTACGTCCTCGACAAACGGCATCTTCGCTCGCTGTCGAAGAACACGCCGTTTGACGAGGCCCGTCTGGAAGGGCAGGTGACGCTGACGCTGGTTGCGGGCAGGATCGTGTTCGACCGACGCCCGAACTGAAGGGAAACGCATGTCCGACGACGCCCACCTGTTTGCATTGCTGGCCGCTCTGGTCGTCGGCTACCTCCTCGGTTCCATCCCCTTCGGCGTCATCTTTACCCGCATGGCGGGGCTGGGAGACATCCGGAAGGTCGGCTCGGGCAATATCGGCGCCACCAACGTCCTGCGCACGGGACGAAAGGGTCTGGCGGCCGCGACCTTGATCGGCGATGCCCTGAAGGGCACGGCCGCGGTCCTGATCGCCCGGTATTTCGCCGACGATCTCGGCGGCGTGGCGGCGCTCGGCGCGTTTCTCGGCCATCTCTTTCCGGTCTGGCTCAAATTCAAGGGCGGCAAGGGAGTTGCGACATTTCTCGGCGTATTGCTCGGGCTGCAGCCGCTGGCAGCGGCGGCCTTCGTGGCGATCTGGCTCTGCCTCGCGCTTGTCACCCGCTATTCGTCGCTGTCGGCATTGGTGGCGAGCGCGACCTCGCCCATCGTCCTGTGGCTGCTCGATGAGCCCCGCACGGCCGGGGTCGCCTTCGTGCTCGCGGCTCTCCTGTGGTGGAAGCATAGCGAGAACATCATGAGGCTTCTCGACGGTACCGAGGGCAGGATCGGACAGAAAGGGTGAGCGGCGCATCCCTCACCGATGGGCAGCGCCTCGACTGGCTGCGCCTCATCCGCTCCGAGAAGGTCGGGCCGCGCACCTTCCGGGCTCTCATCAACCAATATGGCGGGGCGTCAGCCGCCCTCGACGCCTTGCCCGACCTCGCGCGCCGCAGCGGCCGGGCGGCGCTCAAGGTCACGAGCCGGGCGGAGGCCGAGAAGGAACTCGCGGTCGCGGCTCGCCTGGGCGTCCGGTTCATCGGCATGGGCGAGCCGGATTACCCGAAGGCGCTTCAAGCCACCGACACCGCGCCGCCTTTGATCGGCGTGCGAGGATCGGTCGAGGTCCTGTCCCGGCCTGCAATCGCCATGGTGGGGTCGCGCAATGCGTCCGCCGCCGGGCTGACCTTTGCCGAGCGGCTGTCGCGGCAGCTCGGAGAGGCGGGCTACGTGGTGGTGTCGGGCCTTGCGCGCGGCATCGATACAAGGGCCCACAAGGCCACGCTGGCTAGCGGCACCATCGCGGTTCTCGCCGGCGGTCACGACCGGATCTATCCGCCGGAAAACGAGGCGCTTCTGCTGGCGATCGTCGCGAATGGTGGCGCGGTGATCTCCGAAATGCCCATGGGCTGGGAGCCGCGGGGGCGGGACTTCCCCCGCCGCAACCGCATCGTGTCCGGTCTTTCGTATGGCGTCGTGGTGGTGGAGGCCGCGCGGCGTTCGGGCTCGCTCATCACCGCGCGGTTCGCCCTCGAACAGGGGCGGGAGGTCTTCGCGGTGCCGGGCTCGCCGCTGGATCCGCGCGCCGAGGGCACCAACGACCTGATCCGCGACGGGGCGACGCTTTGTGCCGGGATCGACCATGTGACTGGCGTTCTGCAGCCCCTGATCGCCGCCGGCCCGAAGACCGACAAGGATATGAGCGAGCCCTCGCATCTCCTCGGCACCGAGGAATTGTGGGACGAGCTCGACCTGCCGGATATCGCCCGTCCGCCGAAGGGAATCGTGCTGCCGGATGCGGGCTCGCTCGACGAGGCGGAGACCGGCGAGCGGATCGACGTCGATCTCGTGTCCCTGCTCGGGCCGTCGCCGGTTCCGGTCGACGATCTCGCGCGGCAATCGGGCCTGTCGATCGGCCACGTGCAGATGGCGCTGCTGGAACTGGAGATCGCCGGCCGGCTCGAGCGCCATGGCGGCAACGCGGTCTCGCTGATCGGGACCGTCTGAGGATCACTCCTCCGGGTGGTGGGCCTGAACCAGCCGGATGGCCTCCAGCCGAGCCATGTCGAGCAGATAGGCCAGCAGGTCGAGCCGCGAACGACGCGCCAGCGACGAAAGCTCGGTGGTGAAATCCGCCACGAACTTGGCCGTTTCGACGATGTCCGCGCCGTCTCTTCAAAAGCGGCGCTGCGGTCGTTTCCGTAAGGCCACTTGATATACTTTTGGTTGTATTCGGCACTTTGGACATGAAACCTGATGTCTGACGATAACGTTGCAATGCCAGCTAGATAGCAACACAACCGTTGACGCACAACAATAAAGAAATAACTTTAGGTTGCGGCAAAACTCAGGCCAGAAGCAGGATGAGCAGCGGCATGGACGCCATGGCGACGAGCGTCTGCAGGGTCAGGATCTCGGCCATCAGGGGTGCATTGCCCCCCATCTGCCGCGCCAGCACGAAGGCGGCGCTCGCCGAAGGCACCGAGGCTGCGACGATCGCCACCACGAGGTCGCTCCCCGTGACGCCCGCAAGCCTTGCGCACCGTCACCACGATCAGCGGCAGCACGAGCAACTTCAGGACGCCCGAGACCACGTGCGGCAGCCCCGGACGGGCGAGGCGGCGGATATCGAGGCCGGCGCCGACCACGAGCAGGCCCGCTGCGAGCGCCGCGCGACCCATCAATTCCACATAGACGGCAATGGGCTGGGGCAGGGGCGGTGCCAGGAAATTGAGCGACAGGCCGATGGCGCAGGACCAGATGAACGGATTGGCGACGAACGACCGCAGGATCTCGTAAGGGCTCTGGCGCGGCTGCCCGGCGAAGCGGATGAATACGTAGAACGCCAGCAGGTTGAGCAGCGGCACCATGGCGGCGATCGCCACCGCGATCAGCGCGACGCCCCGTTGGCCGAACAGGCTGCCGGCGACCGAGAGGCCGATGAAGGTGTTCCAGCGTGTCGCGCCCTGAAAGATCGACGTGAAGCTCGGGCCGTCGATCCCGCCCTTGCGGGCGAGCGCCGGCCGCAACGCCAGCGTGATGGCGGCGACGATGAGGATGCCCGCTACCAGCGCGCCGCCGACGCCCGCCACCGGAACGTCCCGCAGATTGGCCCGCGAAAGGGTGTCGATGATCAGCGCGGGAAAGAAGATCGTGTAGGTGGTGCGCTCGAGCCCCGCCCATTGCCGGTCGTCGACGAAGCCCGTGGTCCGGCAGAGCCAGCCGGTGGCGATGATCAGGAAGGTGGGGATGAGGCTGGCGAAGACCGCTGACATGGAGAATGGCCGGATGATTTTCGACGCGGCGCCGGACTGCGACGTGTTTTTCGGATGTGCAAGAGGCGCTTAGCCTCTATTGAGGATTGTCCACAAGCGAGGGCGGGTTTCGAACTCGCCGAATGTTCTTTGTCGAGGCGTCATGATCAAGGTGACCAATTCTCGTGTCGATCGACGAGGATGAGCTTCAGGAAAGCTTCATCCGCGCGTCGGGTCCGGGCGGCCAGAACGTCCACAAGGTTTCGACCGCCGTGCAATTGCGCTTCGACGTGCGCCATTCGCCCAATCTCCCCGACGACGTGCGGGAGCGGCTCGAGCGGCTGGCGGGGCAGAGGCTCACCAATGACGGCGTGATCATCATCACGGCCCAACGCTTCCGCACCCAGGAGCGCAACCGCGAGGACGCGCAGGCCCGTCTCGTGGAACTGATCCGCCAGGCGACCGAGCGGCCGAAGCCACGGCGGCCGACGCGGCCGACCCTCGCCTCGAAGCAGCGGCGGCTGGAGGCCAAGGGCAGGCGGGCGGACATCAAGAAGGGCCGGGGCGCGAAGGGCGGCTTCGACTGAATGGACCGGCCGCATCGCGACCGCAGGAAACGGATCGCGTCGCGACGCGGAGTCGCTAGGCTCCGGCTCGACTTCTTCAGGAGCAGCTTGTTGAACCGCCCCGCGACGCCGATTCCTGCCCGCCTCGACCATCAACCGCACCATGAACCTGCGCGAATGGGCGATGCTGCTCGCGCTCTCGGTGCTGTGGGGCGGCTCGTTCTTCTTCACCGGCATCGCCGTGAAGGAATTGCCGCCTCTCACCATCGTGGTCCTTCGCGTGGGCCTCGCGGCACTCATCCTGATGGTCGTGCTCCGGCTCGCGGGCGTCAGCGATGCCGAGCCGACCGGAAAATCTGGGCGGCGTTCTTCGGCATGGGGTTCCTCAACAACGTGGTGCCGTTCTGCCTGATCGTCTGGGGCCAGACCCATATCGCGTCGGGCCTTGCCTCCATCCTCAACGCCACGACGCCGCTCTTCACCGTGGTGGTGGCGAATGTCCTCACCAGCGACGAGAAGATGACCGGCAACCGGCTGGCCGGCGTTCTCGTCGGTTTCGTCGGGGTGGTCTTTCTCATCGGGCCGGCTGTGCTGGAGGGATCGGGGACCGACATCACCGCGCAGCTGGCCTGCCTGGCGGCGGCGTTTTCCTATGCGCTCGCGGGGATTTACGGGCGGCGTTTCAAGCGCATGGGGGTCGCGCCCATGGCCACCGCCACCGGGCAGGTCACGGCCTCGGCCATCGTGCTGCTGCCCGTCGCGCTTTTCGTCGACCGGCCCTGGCTGCTGCCCATGCCGGGCGCCTGCCACCTGGGCCGCCGTCGCGGGCATCGCCGCCCTGTCGACCGCGCTCGCCTACGTGCTGTATTTCCGCATTCTCTCCACGGCCGGCGCGACCAATCTCCTGCTGGTGACCTTCCTGATCCCCGTCAGCGCCATCCTGCTCGGCTGGCTGGTGCTGGACGAACGCCTCGATGCGAGGCATTTCGCCGGCATGGCGCTGATCGGCGCGGGGCTGGCGGCGATCGACGGGAGGCCTTTTCGCGCCTTCCGCTCAAAATCAAACAATTTTATGAATAATCTGAGCGGCTTGTCGGGTGTTGCCGAGAAACTAAATCAGCTTTCCGTTGGCGGGTAGACATGCTCTTCGCCGCGGAAATCCGACACCGCGTAGCACCCGTCTCCGGTCTCGCGAAGGCCGCGTTCGCCGATCTCAGCCTTTCCGTGCCCGCCCGGAATATCGAGGATGTAGGTCGGCTGGCAGAGGCCGGAGATGCGGCCTCGCAGGGACGGCGACCAGCGCCTGCCCTTCGGCGATGGAAAGACGGAAATGGGCGGTGCCGGGGGCGAGGTCCGGGTGGTGGAGGTAATAGGGCTTGATCCGCGTCTCCACGAAGGCCCGCATGAAATCGGCGAGCACCTCCGCGTCGTCGTTGACGCCTCGCAGCAGCACGGATTGGCTGACCATGACGATGCCCGCATCGACCAGCCGCGCGCAGGCCGCGCGGGCGTCGGTCGTCAGTTCGCGCGGATGGTTGGCGTGGAGCGCCACATAGGTCGTCTTGCCGGACGCCTTCAGCGCCGAGATCAGCGCCGCATCCACATGGTCGGGATCGACCACCGGCACGCGGGTGTGGAAGCGGACGATCTTCACGTGATCGATTGCCGCGAGCCGGCGCATGATCTCGTCGAGCCGACGCGGCGAGAGCACCAGCGGATCGCCGCCGGTGAGGATGACCTCCCAGATCTCGCGATGCCGGGCGATATAGGCGAAGGCCGCATCCATGGCGTCGGGCGAAAGCGTGCCCAGTCCCTGCGGGCCCACCATCTCGCGGCGGAAGCAGAAGCGGCAATAGACCGGGCAGACATGAACGGCCTTGAGCAGCACCCGGTCGGGATAGCGGTGGACGATGCCCTCGACCGGGCTGTGCGCGAGATCGCCGATGGGGTCCGGCCGCTCTTCCGGCGTGGTCGCAAGCTCCGCCTCGCTCGGCACGAATTGGCGGGCGATGGGGTCGGCCGGGTCGTTCGGATCGATGAGCGCCGCCATGGCGGGGCTGATCGCCACCGCGTAGCGCTCGGCGACGCGCTCGATCTCCTGGCGCAAGGCGGGCGGCGAGCAAGCCCGCATCGATGAGTTCGGCAGGGGTCCGGAGGGTGCGGGCGAGGGTCATGGAGCGGTCTCCGCCACCGGTGTCCACAGGACCTGTTCGATCCGGGCGGCGCCGGTCGCCAGCATGACGAGCCGGTCGAAGCCGAGCGCGATGCCGGCTGCATCCGGCATCACCGCGAGGGCCGCAAGAAAATCCTCGTCGATCGGATAGCTTTCGCCGTAGACCCGCATCTTCTCCGCCATTTCCCCCTCGAACCGGCGCCGCTGTTCGGCCGCGTCCGTCAATTCGCCGAAGGCATTCGCCAGTTCGACCCCGCAGGCATAAAGCTCGAACCGCTCCGCCACGCGCGGATCGCGCGCGGTTGGGCGCGCCAAGGCCGCCTCGGCCACCGGGTATTCGTCGAGGATCGTGGCGCGGCCAAGGCCCAGATGGGGCTCGACCTGCTCCACGATGACGCGGCTGAACAGGTCCGACCAGGTGTCGTCCTCCGCCACCCGCAGGCCCGCGGCCTTGAGCGACGAGGAAAGATGCGCCGCATCGGTGGAGCCGTCCGGCGCGACGTGGCCAGCAGGTCGATGCCCGCGAAGCGGCGAAAACGCCTCGGCGACGCTCAGGCGCTCGGGCTCGATGAACGGGTCGGTCTCGCGGCCCCGATAGGAGAGACGGCGGGTGCCCGCCGTCTCGGCGGCGAGCGCCAGGATCGCGGCGCAATCGCGCATCAGCGCCTCGTAGCGCTCGCCGGCCCGATACCATTCGAGCATCGTGAATTCCGGGATGGTGCAGCGGCCCGCGCTCGCGGTTGCGGTAGACATGGGCGAAGCAGGAAATCCGGCGTTCACCGGCCGCCAGCAGCTTCTTGCAGGCGAATTCCGGCGAGGTGTGAAGGTAGAGCGGGGTGGTGTCGCCACGAGGCGACAACGCTTCCGTCGCGAAGGCATGGAGATGGGCCTCGTTGCCGGGCGAGACCTGCAGCGTCGCCGTATCGACCTCCACGAAATCGCGCTCGGCGAAATACCCCCGCAATGCGTGCTGGATGCGGTTGCGCGCCAGGAGAAACGGGCGCCGGTCCGCATGGACATGCGGGTTCCACCACGGCGAGGACCCCCGGGGCGGGCTTCGTGGGCGGAGCCGGAATGGCCGTTTTGTTGGTTTCCACGTTCGGTTCGGTTTTGGCCGGCCGGTCAGGCTGGCGATTTGCGCGAAGATAGGCTAGTGCGGCAACGAAACAGTTTTTCAGGTGTCGCCGGGGCAGGTTCTGCCGACCGTTCGACGCGCCCTATCTGTCACAAGGAACGCCCCCCGTGAAGGTCATCGCCTCTACGCTCCGCAAAGGCAACGTCATCGATGTCGACGGCAAGCTCTATGTGGTTCTCACCGCCCAGAACATTCATCCCGGCAAGGGCACGCCGGTGACGCAGATCGACATGCGCCGCATCTCGGATGGGGTGAAGGTGTCGGAGCGCTACCGCACGACCGAACAGGTCGAGCGCGCTTTCGTGGAAGATCGCGAGCACACGTTCCTCTATGCGGATGGCGACGGGTACCACTTCATGAACCCCGAGAATTTCGACCAGGTTCAGGTCCCCGAGGACATCGTCGGCGACATGAAGCCTTACCTTCAGGAAGGCATGGCGGTGATGCTGTCGACCCATAACGGCGTCGCCATCTCCCTCGAACTGCCCGCCCGCGTGACCCTCGAAATCATGGAGACCGAGCCGGTCGTGAAGGGCCAGACGGCCTCCTCCTCCTACAAGCCCGCGATGCTGTCGAACGGCGTCCGCACCCTCGTCCCCGGCCACATCATGCCCGGCACCCGGGTCGTGATCATGACGGAAGACGGGTCGTACGTGGAACGCGCCAAGGACTAGGAGCGGCTCGCCGCCGCTCCTCTCGGAGAGCGACGCGACCTAGACCGCGCGTTGCTTTCCAGCCCGCCTCAGGCGGCGGCTGCCACAGCCTCGATCTCCAGCATCAGATCGGGTCGGACCAAAGCCGGGATGATATGGGTCGTCCAGGCCGGCACGTGGTCGCCCAGAATCTCCTTGGAGATCATGCTGACCTTCGCCCGTTCGGCCTCGCTCACCGGGCGAAATTTTTCGACGATGAGAGCCGTGCACTTGGCAATGTCCTTCACCGTCATCCCTGCGGCCTCCACATTCAGAACGAGGTTTCGCAGGGCGTTCCGCCATTGCTCCGCGTAATCGTCCGGCAACAATCCGTCCGGCGTCATCCCGACCTGACCCGACACGAATAACAGCCGGGCATTCGGGGCAATCTCGGCCGAATGGGTATAGCGGCCGATCGGCGGGGCGACATTCGGCGGGTTTCTGAACGTGATCATCGGGTCGTCCTCTCTGCGGAATGGCCGCGGGCTACAGAGACCCATCAAAAAATGCAATAAAATAAAGTCAAGCTTGGGGGGCTATGCCATCGATACGTTGTGACCGCGATGATTTCGGTCAAAGGTAGGAATATGCAAAGGCTTGCGGTCCTGCATCCAGATGACGATCGGCGTTACTGGCTTGCGGTTGCCGTGAAAGTTTATGGGCATATCGTCAGGGCATTCCTTCATGAATTCCCCTGAACAGCGCAATCTTGGGAAGACGCTCCCCTATCTCTGGTCGTTCCTGGCGGTCACTCTGGCGACGCTCGCGGGCCTCGCGCTGACGTCGCAGGTTCGCCTGCCGAACGTCTCGATGATCTTTCTTCTGGCGGTTCTGTATTCGGCGACGCGGTTCGGATTCGGTCCGGCGCTGTTTTCGTCGGTTCTGTCGTTTGTCGCCTACAATTTCTTCTTCATCGAGCCGCTGCACACCCTTTCGGTGACCGAGCCGCACGAAGTGCTGGCGTTGTTCGTCCTGCTGGCGGCCGCGATCGTGACGTCAACCATCGCCGGACGGGTTCGCGAGCAGGCGAGGCGGGCGGCGGAGCGCGATCGGGCCTCGCGGCGCCTGTACAAATTCGCACGCGATCTATCGGCACTCGCCGATCGGGACATCGTCGCGGATCATGCGGCGAGGCGCGTCGGGGAGATTCTCCACCGCTCATGCGCGATTATGCTGACGAAGGACGGTCGCCTCACCCCGTCCGCCGTTTGGCCTTCAGATATCGAGTTGGAGCCGCAGCTCGCGGTGGCAGCCGAGATCGCGATGTCCGGTGGACCGGCAATCGGCGCGGGGCAACCTCCTAAAGATGAAGGCGGAACGTGGTTTTTCCTGCCTTTGCGCGCCGCCAGCGGGGTGATCGGTGCCTTCGGCATCGCCCGGACTGGCGACGCGCCCCTCGACGCAGCGGATCTGACCCTCTCCGAGACCATGGCGGAACTGACTGCGACGGCGCTGGAGAGGGCGCGCCTCGCCGGTGAAATTACGGACGCGCGCATGGCCACCGAGACCGAACGCATGCGCAATACGCTCCTGGCGTCCATCAGCCACGATTTCCGCACGCCGCTCGCCTCGATCCTGGGCGCCGCCACGAGTCTCATCGAATATGGAGGCCGATTGCCCGAGCCGGCCCGGCGTGACCTGCTCGATCAGGTGAAGGCCGAAGCCGAGCATCTCGACGGAATGGTCCGAAACCTTCTCTCTATCACCCGCCTCGAGGCCGGCGCCCTCGACTTCCATCCGGACTGGATCGACCTGCGGGAGCTGTTCGACCGCTCCGTCGCGACTGCGAGGCGGCGCGGGGCGACGCAAAGCTTTCAGGTGTCAGTCGAGAATGATCTGCCATTCGTTCGGGCGGACCCCAACTTGATGAATCAGGCGCTGTCGAATGTGGTGGGGAATGCTGTGCAATATTCCGGGCCCGGCGCCCATATCGTTCTGGCAGCGAAGCGGGAGGTCGACGTGGTGGTGCTCTCGGTGACAGATGATGGTCCCGGCATCAGTGCGGAGGCGCTGCCGCGCGTCTTCGAGAAGTTCTCGCGGGCCGCGCCGCCGTCCGGCGAGGCGACGGGTCTTGGCCTCGCGATCGTCAAGGGAATCGCCGGGGCTCACCAGGGAAGCGTCGCTGCCATAAGCCCGGTGCGGCAGGGCCGTGGGACGCGTATCGAGATCAGGCTGCCGCTTCCGAAGGATGCTCCATGACCGGCCAGACACGCGTTCTCGTGGTGGACGACGAACCGGCCATCCATCGCTTTCTCACGCCCGCACTCGAGGCGAACGGCTATGAGGTGCTCAGGGCCGACAACGGCGCGCTTGCGCTTCGCAAGATCGCGTCCGATGCGCCGGATGTCGTCATCCTCGATCTCGGCCTGCCTGACATGGATGGCATGGAGGCAATCGGGCGTGTGCGCGAGTGGTCGGATGTGCCGATCATCGTTCTGACAGCGCGGGACAGGGAAGCCGAAAAGATCGCCGCGCTCGATTGTGGGGCCGACGACTTCGTCAACAAGCCCTTCGGCGTCGGCGAGCTGATGGCGCGCCTTCGCACCGCCTTGCGCCACCGCATGCGGCGCAACGGCGAGATTCCCGTTCTGCGGGTCGGCGGATTGGAAGTCGACATTCCTCGCCATCTCGTGACGTGGCAGGGCACCGAACTCGCGCTCAGCCCGAAGGAATTCGAGCTTCTGGCCCTCATGGCGCGCCATGCCGGAAAGGTCATGACGCATCGCCAGCTGCTGACGGCCATCTGGGGCGCCGCCCACGTGCACGACACGCAATATCTGCGGGTCTATGTCGGCCAGCTCCGTCAGAAGATCGAGCCCAACCCGTCGGATCCCAGGTTCATTCTGACCGAGCCGGGGATCGGCTACCGCCTCGCCGATACGACCTGAAGCCCGTTCAACGGCGGCTTTATGCGGCGTTTATATCCGGCGCTGTGATTCCCCATCGAAGCTTTATTCGAAAGACGTCATGTCTCCCGTCGACGCTTCGGCGGCTCCCGATCCGGGGGCGTGCCGACAGCGATATTGTGGCAGTTTTTGTGCAAGGCGCTGACCCCGTGAGACAGCAAGAGACGATGAACGCAGCGCTCGGAGGCCTGCCTGCCGAAGCGGCGAGTTCGGCCCATCCTTCCGATGTCCGCCCGTCGAATTTCTGGACTTTGGCCCTCGGTTCGCTCGGGGTGGTTTACGGCGATATCGGCACCAGTCCGCTCTACGCTCTGAAGGAATCGCTCACCGCCGCGGCGGCAGGAGGCGCCGTCACGCACGCCATGGTGTTTGGAATCGTGTCGCTCATCCTGTGGGCGCTGATCGTCATCGTCACCATCAAATACGTGCTGTTCATCCTACGGGCGGACAATAACGGCGAGGGCGGAACGCTCACGCTCATGGCTCTCGCGCAACGGGCTTTGGGCCACAACGTTCTGGTTGTCACGTTGCTGGGCATGGCGGGCGCCGCCCTTTTCTACGGCGATGCCATCATCACACCCGCCATCTCCGTCCTGTCCGCGGTTGAGGGGCTCACCCTCATCACCCCGGCGTTTACGGCATACGTGCTGCCCCTCAGCCTTCTTATCCTGGTGGGCCTTTTCGCGGTGCAGAGCCACGGCACCGCACGGGTCGCCACCTGGTTCGGCCCGATCACCGGATTGTGGTTTGTCCTCATGGCGATCGGCGGCATCGTCCACATCTGGGACCATCCGGGCATTCTTCTGGCAATCAGTCCGGTCCACGGCATGGCGTTCCTGTCTTCGCACGGCTGGGCCGGTCTTTTCGCCCTCGGCGCAGTGTTTCTGGCGGTCACGGGCGCCGAGGCGCTCTATGCCGATATGGGCCATTTCGGCCGGCGGCCCATCCAGACCGCCTGGCTATGGATCGTCCTTCCGAGCCTCGCCCTGAACTACATGGGGCAGGGGGCGCTGCTGCTGGCCGATCCGGGCAAGATCGAAAGTCCTTTCTTCCTCCTCTATCCTGAATGGGCAGTTCTACCGATGATCGGCATGGCGACGCTGGCGACGATCATCGCGAGCCAGGCGGTCATCACGGGTGCTTTCTCTCTCACTCAACAGGCCATTCAGCTTGGATTGCTGCCTCGCATGCGGATCCGGTGGACGTCTGAAACCGAAAAGGGGCAGATCTATATCCCCCGGGTCAATCTCCTGCTGCTGGTTGCCGTGCTGTTCCTCGTCGGCGCATTCCGGACCTCCAGTGCTCTGGCGCACGCCTACGGGATCGCGGTCACCGGCACGATGGTGGTGACGGCCGTCATGGCGTTCATCGTCGTCTGGAAGCTCTGGAGATGGCCCTTGTGGCTCTCCGTCTCGGTGGTCGCGCCGTTTCTCCTCGTCGACCTGATCTTTCTTGCAGCGAACGCCCTCAAAATTCCTCAGGGCGGCTGGATGCCGCTGGTGGTCGGCGCGATGTTGGTCGCTCTCATGATGACCTGGAGACGCGGAACCCGTCTCGTCCTGTCCAAGACGCGCGCCGTCGACGTTCCGCTGATCGAGCTGGTCGGCATGCTGGAGAAGAGCAAGCCCTTCCAAGTGGATGGCACGGCCGTTTTCCTAACGAGCGATCCCGACAACGCGCCGCCCTCGCTGCTTCACAACCTGAAGCACAACAAGGTTTTGCACCGGCACAATGTGGTGCTGACCGTCAGAACCGACGATGCTCCCCGGGTCGCGGACGAAAAGCGCATCGCGATCGAGCATGTCGGCGGGTCGTTCTGGCGCGTCTTCATGACATACGGCTACATGGAGACGCCGGATATCCCCGCCGCTTTGGCGCTCCTGCGGCAGAAAGGCCGGACGTTCGATTTCCCGGCGGCGTCCTTCTTCCTATCGCGTCGGACATTTCGCCCGTCGGCCCGGTCCACCATGCCGTTCTGGCAGGACAAGCTGTTCATCACTCTCGCCAAATCGGCCAGTGACGCGACGGAGTTCTTCCACATTACCCCAGAGTCAGGTCGTCGAGGTCGGCACGCAGGTCGCGGTCTGACCCACGCCGCGGATCACGCTTTGAGCCGCTACGTCAGGTTGGTTAGACCCGCCCATCGTTTCTTGATATGGCAACGGCGCTCCATCAGGACCCTGGCCATGAAGACCGCAACGCCCGCCGCCATCAACCCGCTCGTCCAGGATGTCGGCACCCCGCCGATTCCCGAGGCGCAAGGGTGGCTGGCGCGCTACGACGGGGCCCATGGTCCGGCCATGAACCTGTCGCAAGCGGTGCCGGGCTCCGCGCCCCATCCTCTGATGCTCGAGCGGTTGGCCGAGAGCGCCGGTTCGGCGGCGGCTGCGCGGTACGGCGCAATCGATGGCGACGAGGAATTGCGTCGCGCTATCGTTGCGAGGCGGACTCCCGCGACGAAGTTCGCGGATCTCCTCGTCGGAGGTCAGGCCGGCCTGGTCACCGCGAGGGTGCAGACGGATCCGGTCGCGCAGGTGGAGCTGGGACAGACGTTGGAGACGTGGGTCTTCACCGTGGCCTCCCCAGCACCAGCTCCTCGGCGATCTCGGCGTTGGACCGACCGCGGCCCAGCATCACCAGCACCTCGCGCTCGCGCCCGGTCAGGTGGTCGAGGGCCGCGGGCACGGTGGTCGAGCGGGCTGCCCCCGGCGGTCGAGCGCTGGTGCGGGGCAACGCCGGTCACCTCGGGCGCCGGCCAGGGCGTGGCCGTGGCCGGCGGCCCGGACCGCGTCGAGCAGCTGCTCGGGGCCGGCGTTGAGCAGGAACCCGCTGGCTCCGGCGTCGAGCGACAGCCCGACGACCACCGCGGACTGGCAGGCAATCAGCAGGCCCGCCGCGAGGCTCCACCACGGAACGATGCCGGCATGACGGCGCCAGGCGACGAAGGCCGCGAATGCCGCCCCCGCCACGAACGCACCGCTGATCACCCCGTCGACCACGGACGGGAGGCTCGTCGCGCCGCCGTGTCGAGGACCGGCGCGCGGCTGGATTCAGCCACAGCCAGCACCAGGGCCACGAACGAGGCCAGGCCAAACGAGACCACGCCAATCGAGACCACGCCAATGACGGGGACCC
Source organism: uncultured Alphaproteobacteria bacterium (assembly GCA_963837375.1). GTDB lineage: Bacteria > Pseudomonadota > Alphaproteobacteria > Rhizobiales > Beijerinckiaceae > Microvirga. Next base: position 57,382 of record CAWINL010000010.1, read on the forward strand.
CGACCCTTGGCGCAGGCCTTCCCCCTTTTTTGCTCGTCTGTCGAGCATCTGATCCCCCCACTACGACACAGAATCCGAGACCATTGGACTCCGAGACAACATCTCCCGGACCGATTTGAACGCTTGTGGTCACGGGTGTCCAGCGATTGTGTGCGCGTACCGAAAATGGGGCAATCCCGGGCTAGCCGGGTGTTTTTAGGACTCTGCCAGTGATCGTCAAGACCTCCCCTAGGGCGCCACAAGGCAGCGCGTGTGTTGCCTCTAGAACTGCCCTCCACGTCATTTCCCCGTCGTGGTTGAGCGAGAAAAAAACTCATCCCCAATTCGGTGCAGATCGCCTGATGGTTTTAACCCTGAGGGGGGTATCAAGGCCAGTGTGTGACCACATTCACGGCTCAGGAGGCGATATGGGGCTCGGGGCGGTGGTCCACGCGACCGGGGAACGACATCGCGAAGCGCGACCACGTGGGTCGTCTCGCGTCACTTGCTCGTTGCCCAGGCCGTGTCCGCGGCCCTGACCTCGGTCGGGATGAGGGTTCGCGCGGTCCCGTGGGAAGCCATGGGCTGGGACCTTGACAGCGCGGACGCCCCTCCACGGCTCGAGACCGATGTCGTCGTCGTGCTGGACGAGGCCGACGATCCCACCTCGATCGACGCCATCAAGGGGCTGGTGCGTGCGGCCGATGCGCGCGTGCTGGTCGCGACCTCCCATCCCCCGGACTACTACTGGGGCGGGCTCATCTCCAGTGCCCATGTCGCGGACGTCGGCCTTGCCACGTCGGTGGGTCAGCTGGCCGAGCTGGTGGAGCGGTTCGAGGCCGGGGAACCGGCCTGGATCCCGACATCCGCGAGGAACTCGCGCACGAGTGGTACGTGGAGCTGGAGATGCAGCGGAAGCTCGCAGCGCTCGTGGGGACGTTGTCGCCGAGGGAGCGGCTCGTGCTGGAGCTGCTGGCACTGGGGCGTCGGGTGCCGGAGATCGGCCGCGCGCTGGAGCTGTCCGAGTCCACGGTCCGGAGCCACGTCAAGTCGCTACGGAGCAAGCTCGGCGCGGAGACCCAGCTGGCGGCCGTGGCCATGTTCGTCCGCTTCAAGAACTCCGCAATGCTCCGTCAGCTGGTGCCTCGGCCTCGTGCCGGGTGAGGCAGGGCCGCGGTCGCGACGCGTTAGGGTTCTCGCATGATCGATCCCACGACGCTCGACGACCACGCCTTCGCCGCCTGGGCGGCCGAGCGCGCCGGCGCGGTGCTGCTCGACGTACGCGCCGGGGCGGACGCCAACGGACTCGAGGGCAAGGCCCTCAAGGACGCCGGTGACGCCGCCGCGCAGGCCGAGCTCGACCGGGTCCTGACCGAGCACCGGCCCGACGACTCGGTCCTGTCCGAGGAGGCGGCCGACGACAAGTCCCGGCTGACCGCCCGGCGCGTCTGGATCATCGACCCGCTCGACGGCACCCGCGAGTTCTCCGAGCCGCCGCGCGACGACTGGGCCGTCCACGTCGCGCTCTGGGAGGACGGCGACCTCGTCGCGGGCGCGGTCGCCCAGCCCGCGCTGGGGGAGACGTTCAACACCGGCCGGCCCAGCGTCGTACCTCCGCGCACGTCCGACCGCCCGCGCATCGCCGTGTCGCGCAGCCGCCCGCCGGCGTTCGTCGAGGCGCTCGCCGCCGAGCTCGACGCCGAGCTGGTGCCGATGGGCAGCGCCGGCGTGAAGGTGATGAGCGTGGTGCGCGACATCGCTGACGCCTACGTCCACGCCGGCGGCCAGTACCAGTGGGACAACGCCGCCCCGGTCGCGGTCGCCCGGGCCGCGGGCCTGCACTGCAGCCGGGTCGACGGCTCGCCGCTGGTCTACAACGCGGACGACACCTCGCTGCCCGACCTGATCGTGTGCCGTCCCGAGCTGGCCGAGTCGATCATCGAATTCGTACGTCGCCACGGAACGGACTGACCAACACTATGCATGACCTCCTTCGTCTCGCACACGACCGTCGACTGCCACAACGCCTACGAGCTATCCGAGTGGTGGAAGGCGCTGCTGGGCTACGTCGACCTCGAGGGCGACCCCAACGAGCCCGGTCACGAGGAGTGCATGATCCTCGACCCCGAGACCGGGCACCCGATGCTGTTCATCGAGGTGCCCGACGCAGGAGCTGCCCGCCAAGCGGATCCACTTCGACCTGCGCCCGCGCGAGGGCACCCGCGACGAGGAGGTCGAGCGGGTCCTCGGCCTGGGCGCGACCCAGGTCGCCGACCATCGCGGCCAGTACGGCCCCGGCACCGGCTGGGTCGTCTTCGCCGACCCCGAGGGCAACCAGTTCTGCGTGCTGCGTTCCCAGGCCGAGGTGGACGCCGGCCCGCCGCCCCGGCCTGACCCTGCCCGACGGACTAGGGCAGCCGCTCCGGGTGGGCGGCGACGTACGCCCGCACGGGCACCGGCCGCCGGTGGTCGTAGCCCTCGGGGAGCCACACGCTGCCGACCTCGGTCAGGTAGTAGACCTGCCAGGCGAGGTAGCCGTGGAGCTGGCGCGGGTCGCGGCCCATCACCCGGCGTGGTGCGTGATCGCGCGGACGTAGGCCCACGAGTTGTTGTAGCGCCCAATGCGGCGCCCTTGTCGCGGGCGAAGCCGTTGGCCTCCAGCAGGCGTCCCGCGGCGAGGATCGCGTCGTGCGGGTCGTCGATGTCGCCACCCGCTCCGTAGATGTCCCAGGTCGTCGGGATGAACTGCATCGGCCCCTGCGCCCCGGCCACGGAAGTTCCGCGGATCCGGCCGAACGCCGTCTCGACCATGTTGATCGCGGCGAGGTACTCCCAGTCGACGCCGAAGCGCCGCTCGGCCTCGCGAAAGCTGCGCATCAGCGTCGCGGCGCTCGCCGGCGCGACGATCCGCCAGGCCGGCAGCTCGTCCGCAAGCTGCGCCGTCGAGCTCGGGTGCATCGACCGGAACTCGCGGCGCGCGGCCACGTTGTCGCGCACCCACTGGCGGTTGCCCGGCCCCGAGCTCGTCGAGCACCCGGGGGCTCCAGCGCTTCTGCGCACCGCGATCTTCCGGATCGCCGAGCTGGGCGGTGTCCCCGGCCGCGGCGAGCAGGTCGGAGGCGGGATCGTCGCTCCGGACCACCCGCTGCGCGGCTGTGACCATGGCCGCCGCCTCGGCGGGAGTGGCCGGGCGGGTGGGGGTGACGGACGGCGCCGGGGTCCAGCTCGTCCGGTACATCGTCGGGCGCCTGCTCGGGCGCGGTCGACGTGA
>CAWINL010000011.1:0-240239 GCA_963837375.1 uncultured Alphaproteobacteria bacterium
ATCGCTCCTCCGCGGGTCGGCCGAAGCTCGTGATCCAGCGAATCGATTCGCGCCGTTCGAACTCGGCGAGGGCGTGAGAGCCAACCGGCGGGATGGGCACCCCGGCATCGACGAAGAAGGTGCCCGTCTCCACGTCCGTGTTGGCCATGGGGGTCTCGATCGTGACCTCGTTGCCGGTGACGTCGACGATCCAGCCGCGCGTGAACGGCGTCGGCGGCACGGCCCCGATGCCGTAGTGCTCCAGCACCGGCGTGAACACGCTGGGGTTGTCCGTGACGAGGGCGACGACCTTGACCGTGGCGACGCGGGCGCCGTCGTCCCCCATGATCGCCCGGCCCCCGCCCTTCACCTTGCCGAGTACCACGTCGGGAACCTGGTCCTCCTCGTCTCCGAAGTCGCCGAAGCCGGTGGCCGTTTGGGCGCCGGGGCGGCTCCAGCTGCGGCCTTGAACTGCTCACGAGCGCGGTGCTGGTGGTGGTAGAGCCAGAAGCCGCAGGAGCACCCCTTCGCCGGGGGATCGTGCTCCTCCCCCGCGAGGCACACGGCGTGGTTCACGCCGGGCTCGTAGGTGAAGTGCGCGGCGATCGACTCCAGCCGATGCCCATCGACTTGGAACAGGCGGAAGCCCTCGTAGGTCCCGGCGATAGGCTCGCTCATGCCGGCACCTTCTCCGGGACCTTCTCCGGGGCGGCCTCGGGCACCGGCGCCGACCTCGGTCTCCGGCTCGTCGAGGGGCAGGAACTCCACTTCGTGCTCGTTCGGTCCGATGTCACCCATCACCGATCACGCTCCTCTTCGCGGTTCGAACACCACGCCCAATGGACGCCGTTGCCGTGGCAGGTCTCGCACTGGTCTCCATGACCCGGGAAAGACGGAACAACGGAACGTTGCAGGTCAGAGGCCTGAAACAACGGAACAGGTTCAGCCCCGTGTTCCGTTGAAGACGGAACAGGCTCGATGCCGTGTTCCGTTTCCTCACCCCGATCTACCTGCGGTGTTCCGTTGTTCCGTCTTTCCGGCGGTATACGGGCTGCATACGAGTCCCACGCGGGTTCGAGGTCCTCCCGGCGGTAGCCACGAACGCTCGCGTCTCCCTCGCGGATCTTGGTGGACTTCAGCTTGTAGGGCTTCAACCGCTTCGCCAGGGCGGCCCCCGCCGACTTGATGTTGTTGTCGTTGGCGAGCTTGTCGGCCCACAACTTCGCCCACGGCCCATCGTCCCGGTCCACGAGGTACCGCAGGATGGTCTCCGTCGACAGCGCCTCGGGCATGCCCTTCGCGACGAAGGCCGCCTGGATGTGGGCGAGCAGCAACTCGCCGACCGACTCGGTGTCGTCGATGTAGGTCCCGGCGGCCGCGAGCGCCTCCTGGTAGACGTCCTCGCCGATGAGGCGCGCGATCGCGAGCATCGGCTCCCAGTTGTCGGCGACCCGGTCGGCCAAGCCCTCCACCATGGGCACCTCGGTCGACCGCAGCGCCAGCGCGTTGTCCGCCATCCACCGGTCGCTCCGCGACCTCAGGCCCATCCCGGCGCGCTCGATGTTGCGCATCCGGGCCGGTTCCTTCCGCACGTTCGAGGGCTTGCGCGCGAGTTCGATCCGGATGGTCCGCGAGGAGAGCTGGTCGTCCTTGATCGCCCGATGGCGGTGAACGCCTTCGGTGCCCAACTGGAGAACCACTTCGGGGTGTCGCGGTTCGGCTCCGGTCAGCCGCATGACCTTGGCGTGCTTCCGCGTGTGGGACGCGTTCAGGATCGCGCGCAGGTCCTCGTTCGCCTCGAACGCCTTGTCGCCCTCATCGATCAGCAGCGTCGGCTTCAAGGCGTCGACGGCGCGGAACACGCCCGGCCCGGTGATCGAGGACGAGGGCATCGGCCGGCTCGTCGTCTCGAACAGCAAGGTGAGGAACGTGGTCTTGCCGCAGGCCTTGTCCGGGGCTCCGAAGCAGAGGAGCGCGATGATGTCGAACAAGTCGGTGCCGTAGGTCATCAAGCCCCACAGCGCCACCGTGAGGAAGTCGCTCCTCGATGCGTGCATGAACAGCTCGTAGAAGGCGATCAGGTCATCGAGGAGCTCGCGCCCATCGACGTGTTCCCCGGCGGGTAGCTCGACGGTCTCGGGGATGACGCCAACCGCCGCATCCAGGGTGCCGTCCTCGTCCGCGACCTTGTACCAATCGCGGATCACGGACTTGGCGTCCTTCACGCCCTTCTTCTGGAGGATCGGCCGGAGTTGTTGCTCGACGAGGTTGCGGTCGATCTTGTCCTTCGGTGGCGCCATCGTCTTGAACAACTCGAAGATGGCGGGGATGTCGCCGTCGGGAACCGCCTCGAAGGCATCCACGATCTCCTGCGGCGTCACCTCGACCGGTGGCGGGACCTCGAACAGCGCCGCGATATCGGATTCGGCTGCGCACTCGGGACACTCGGCCGGCCGGTTCCCATGCGAGCAGATCGTCGGTGTAGTCGTCGTCCGCCACCATCACCGACCACCCCACTCGGGGATGTCGCTGACGTAGCAGAAGCCGCACCTGGCCGCGTCGGCCCACTCGTGCGACGTGATCGGCAAGCTCCACCGTCTCGCCATTTGCCTGGAGGACTCCGGGCAGCGTCGAACGTTTTCGCGTTGATCGCGAACAAGGGACTGTCGAGCCGCCTGCTACTTGCGCGTGGACCACGTCCGAGGGCAGTAGTAGCCTGATCCCCGAGACCAATGGCTGGGTGGCCGTCATCTTGGGGGTCGGGGCAAGCCCCGGCCCTCTTTCATTGGGAGGAATCACGGACGATCACCGCCCTGGCGGGTCAGGATCTGGCCGACGCGCGCGGGCACGGCCGGGTCGTCGATCGTGGGCGGTAGTCCTTGGTCCTCGCGGTCAGCGGCGACGCGTTCGGTGCCCGTGTCGGCGTCCTCACCCGCGAGCAGGCGATCCAGAGCGGCCTTCGGCACGACGAGGCGACGGCCGATCTTGATAACCGGAACGGGTGACTCACCGTTGCGGATCGCGCTGTAAAGCGTGAGCCGGTTCACACCGAGGGCCTGTGCGGCCTCATCGATGTTGAGCGTGCTGCGACCTACGACAGTAGCCATGCGACGACCTCCTAGGAGATCGCCTCGCTGAAGGCGGTGTCGCAGATGCTCTTCGCTATCGAGCGGCGCTCTGCGTTACGCGTTGGGTCGAGTGACCCGAATACCACGGTGTAAGTTTATACCCATGGAACCAGAACCAACCAGGGTCGCACGGTCGGCGATCGTGGAGTTCCGCTGCGGTCGCATCCAACGGACGACTGGACGCCCATGTTCAAAGCTCCTGAGGAAGGGGCTCGTGTCGCCCGATAGCTTCGAGTGGCTCGGACACATGTGGGTGACTACCGGCGGGGCCGAGCCCCCACCTGACGGCTTCCACACGATGACCCACTCCATGCAGGCCGCCGTGCCGATCGAGAAGACCCTGGACGGCATCGACCGTTGGACATTCAAGTGCCACCGCCGCTGCGGCAACCGCCCGACGATCACCCTCGCTCGGGCGAAGGACAAGGCGCATCACGCGCTCGCCAGCGGCGTGGGAATCACCATGCCACGGTACCTTCATATTCCTACCGGCATCTTGCGCCGGCAACCTGGGTTATCAGGCGTGGGCGTCGTCGTACCATTCGAAGATAAGCATCCGGACAGAAATCCGAGCATCGAAAAGCTCGTTTCTCTGGTGGCTGCCGATATGCAGCGGGTCAATACCATGATCCTGTCGCGCACCGGCTCCGACGTGACGATGATCCCCGAGGTGGCCAACCACCTGATCTCGTCCGGCGGCAAACGCCTGCGCCCGATGCTGACCCTGGCGACCGCCGGCCTGTCGGGCTACGCGGGCGACGGGCCACGTGAAGCTCGCCGCCAGCGTGGAGTTCATGCACACCGCCACCCTGCTCCACGACGACGTGGTGGACGAGAGCGACATGCGCCGGGGCAAGATCGCGGCCCGCATCAAATGGGGCAACGAGGCGAGCGTCCTCGTCGGCGACTTCCTGCTCGGCCAGGCCTTCCGCATGATGGTGGAAGTGGGATCGCTGCGCGCCCTCGACATCCTGTCGGCCGCCGCCACCGTGATCGCCGAGGGCGAGGTGATGCAGCTCGCGGCCGCCAAGAACACGGAGACCACCGAGGACGAGTATCTGGCGGTGATCCGGGGCAAGACCGCGGAGCTTTTCGCGGCCGCCTGCGAAGTCGGGCCCGTCATCGCCGACCGGCCCAAGGCCGAGCAGGCGGCCTGCCGCTCCTACGGCATGAATCTCGGCATCGCGTTCCAGCTCGTGGACGACGCGCTCGATTACGGCGGTACCGCCGCCACGCTCGGCAAGAATGTCGGCGACGACCTGCGCGAGGGCAAGATCACCCTGCCGGTCGTGCTGTCGTTCCGGCGCGGCTCAGCGGACGAGCGGGTGTTCTGGAAGCGCGTGCTCGAGCAGGGCGAGGTCGAGGAAGGCGATCTCGACAAGGCCATCGCGATCATGCGCCGCCACCGTGCGCTCGAGGACACGGTCGAACGCGCCCGCCATTACGGCGCCATGGCCCGCGACGCCTTGGCGCTGTTTCCCGACGGTCCGATGAAGCAGGCGCTTCTCGACACGGTCGATTTCTGCATCGCCCGGGCGCATTGAAGCAGCGCCCCCTCCATCAGACGACCCAAATGTCGTTGTGGGTGAGCTTAAGGCCCCTCTTGAGGATGGCGATCTCGACGGCCTTGGTGGAGCCTGAGCCGTCGATGTCGAGGGAAAGCACGCCCGTCTTCTTGTTGAAGCTGAGGTAGTCGTTTCCATCCTTGGCTTTATCAAGGCTGAAGAACTTCTTGTTCAGCTTCACCGGCTTGGAAGCCGTACCCTTGCCAAGCTTCTTGAACAACGCGTTGTCGATCCAGAGCGTGTCGTCCACCACGTTGAAGTCGGTGATCTTGTCCAGATTCGTCTTTTTGTTCGGCTTGGTATCGAACACGAAAATATCCATACCCGCGCCGCCGGTCAGCACGTCCTTGCCCAGCTTGCCATAGATCTTGTCGTTCCCCACGCCCCCGACAAGCCTGTCGGCCTTCCTGGTGCCGATCAGAACTTGGTCTTGCGATCCGGAGTTGAGAACACTCCCAGGCAGCAGGGTTCCGTCCGCGAATTGGAACGCTTCGATCCCCGATACCGTGTCGTGCCCGTCCCCGCCGGCCCGGCTGTCCAGGACCGTGAACGAGCCGTCCTTGTTTTTGGTGACGCTGTAATCCGTGCGCTTGCCGCTGAAGATAGCCCTGTCCTGATCGCCTGCCCCGCCATCGAGAACGTCGTTGCCGAACCCGCCGGTCAGAACATCGTTCTCCGTACCTCCGTTGAGCCGGTCGTGTCCGGCGCCGCCCCAGAGAATGTCGCTCCCGCCGGCGCCCTCCAGCGTATCGTTGTGGTAGCCGCCATCGAGCTTGTCGGCGGTGGCCGTGCCGTTCCAGACAAGGCCCGTCTCGTGGGCCGGGCTGGAATAATGGGTGGTGACGGTGCCGTTCGCGGGCTTCCACTGCGTGGTGTAGTCCGTCCACGCCACGCCTCGTTCCTCCATGGGATTTTCGAAGGAGTAGTAGCTCCAGAGGAACGACCCGGCGAGCCATTGGCCGCCATAGTTCTCCATCACCTTGTAGAGAGCGGTATAGCAGTCGACCTGCTCCTGGAGGTCGACGGTACCGGCGCCGCCGAACACGCCTGGGTCCTTGTTGGCGCCGTCCATACTCTTGTAGCCGACCTCGGTGAAGATCACCTTCTTGCCGTATTGCTCCGACAGCGCCTTGTAGTAGTCGACGACGGATTTGCCTCCATGCAAAGTGTCTCGGATCCAGGAGTTGAAGTGCGGCTTGACCCAGGCATCCACGATCTGATCGACAGTCGGATCATTGACCGTCGAGGACGGGATATAGGCGTCGACGCCGATGTAATCGACCTTGTCCCAGAAGCCGACGTCCTTCACCGTCCCATAGGTGGCCGCATAAGTGACTTTTCCTGAGTAGACGGCGCGCACGGCCGCGATGATTTCCGCCCATTTCCGGGTGTAGGTCTTGCCGTCGCTGCAGACCTTGGTCGGATTGATCATGCTGTCCATCTCGGTGCCGACGCAGATCATCGCCGCGCCTGCCTCCTGCGCCACCTTGGCGTATTCGACCATCATCGTTTTGTAGCTGTCGAACCAAGCCTTGGGGTCGGTGGGATCAATCTCGGCGCGCCAGACGCGATTGTCGGTTTCGAGATGAGGCTTGAGCACAACGTTGAGCCCGCGCGCTTTGGCATCGAGAATGGATTGCCTGACCTGGGCAAAGGTGTCGCTCTCGTTGTCCCAGGGATTATCCGGATCGCCGAGGTTCAATGCCACCGAATTGCTGAATTTATTCGTTTGGAAGAAATTGGGCACGAGTGTGAGGGTGCTGGCGCCGGTCGCCGCAATCTGATCCATGGCCTTGTGGCCAGTGTCGGTGATCGCTTGTCCGCCCCAATAAGAAGGCTGTGTAATGCCTTCCCACTCAAAAATCTGACCGGGAATACTCATACCATAGCCCTCTGTTCGCAATGCTGCCCGACGACGCCGAAGCTAGCTGTCGAGTTATGTATTAAGTTATAACATTGCTAAAAGGTTAGATAGTTGTGTCAAACGGCCTCACTGTCCGAATGACGAGGCCGCATCAGACCCCCCCTGCCCGTCATTGATGCAGTTTCGTGGCCATTGCCCACCAACCCGGCTGCTGCGGCAGAATCCCTTTTGACGCCGAGACCGCCATCGTGCGCCCGGCATCGGCTGCTCGAAGACACGGTCGATTTCTGCATCGCGCGAGCCCATTGAGCTCAAGCGACCGCCCGGCGATCCTCCAGCAAAGTTCCCTTCCCGAGCGTGTCGGCTTCGTGGCCGGGCTCCCGCGTCGTGTCGGCCAGCGCCGCCGCTTCCCACTCGCGCATGGATGGCAGCGCCAGCAGGCGCGCCACATAGGCGGCCGAGACCTCATCGACGGCGAGATTGTAGGTCTGCACACGGAACGCGACGGGCGCGAAGAACGCATCGACGGCGGTGAATGTCGCGCCTGCGAGGAAGGGCCCGCCGAACCGGGCGAGCCCTTCGTTCCAGAGTTCCTCGAGCCGCGCGATGTCCCGCGTCAGCGCCGCCGGCATCTCATTGAGGCGGACACGGATTCCGCAATTCATCGGGCAGCGCGAACGCAAGGTTGAGAACCCCGCATGCATCTCGGCGGCGGCGCAGCGCGCGAAGGCGCGCGCGGCGTGATCCTGCGGCCAGATCCCCGGATGGCGTTCCGCCAGATATTCGGCGATGCCGAGCGATTCCCATACGGTGATGTCGCCATCCACCAGACACGGCACCTGCCCGGTCGGCGAGAACCTGCGGAAAGCATCGTAGCTCGAGCCTTGGGTAAAGAGCACGCCGTGCTCCTTGAAGGGAATCCCGAGTTCGCGCATCAGCACCCATGGGCGAAGCGACCAGGACGAATAGTTCTTGTTGGCGATGAAGAGCTCATACATGGCAATTGAGTTTCAGACCCGGCGATTGCAGTCCGTTTTTCAAGCAGCGCCATTCTCATACGCGGATTCGGCGGCATCGCGAAAGCGGGCTCAGCGCAGGATTGTGGACTTGACCCACCACGCGGGGAAAGCCGCCCCGACGCTTTTCGCAGCGGCCGTCGCCGCATCGCCGTTGTCGAACAGCCCGAACACCGTGGCGCCGGAGCCGGACATGCGGGCAAGACGGCAGCCTTGCGTTGCCGCGAGGAATTGGATGGCGTCGCGCACGATCGGCTGCAGCCGGCATGCCGCGGGTTCGAGATCGTTGCGGGCTTGTCGCAGCGCCGCGAGAAGGTCCCCGGTGGTCGAGAGCGGCCACTCGCCTTCCCGGGCTGGCGCGCAAGCGTCGCCCCGCCGCAGGCCGAGGGCGCGAAACACGTCCGGGGTCGCGACCGGAACGCCGGGATTGACGAGCACCCCGAAGAGACGCGGCAGGCGAAGCACCGGGCCGAGGACCTCGCCGATCCCACCCATCGTGCGAGCCCGGGCCTCGAGGCAGACCGGCACGTCGGCGCCCGTATGGCGCGCGGCGTCGAGGATCGCGGGATGCGAGAGAGGCAGATCGTTGAGGCGCGCCAGAAGCCGCAAAGCCGCCGCCGCATCCGATGACCCGCCGCCGATGCCCGCCGCGACCGGCAGGCGCTTCACCAGGCGAAAGGCACCCGTCTTCAATCCGGGGATGCGTTCGGCCAGCAGGCGCGCGGCCTTGATCACCAGGTTGTCGGCGCCCTCGCCCGCCAGCGCGGCGCTGGGGCCTTCGACGGATAGAGCAAGCGACGGACCGGGACGGAGCGAGAGGTCGTCGCCGGTCCCGGCGAAGGCCACGAGGCTGTCGAGGATATGATAGCCGTCGGGGCGCCGTCCGAGGACGTGCAGCGACAGGTTGATCTTGGCGGGAGCGCGCGTGGCGAGCGGGCGAGGCATGAGCGTTTCCATGCCTCACGCCGCTTCGGATGGGAAGCGCCGACCGCTGAAGTTCCCTCAGGTCGGCGGCGCTGCCGGCTTCTCGCCTTCGACCGCGGGCTTCGCATCGTCGAGCCCGTTGTCGATCTTTTGCAGGATCTTCAAGAGGTCCTCATGCTCGGGGTTCGAATCCTTGGCGTGGTTCCACTGGAACTTGGCTTCGAGCTTGCGCCCGACCTTCCAATAGGCGTCGCCCAGATGGTCGTTGATGACCGGGTCGCCCGCCTTCAGTTCGACGGCCTTTTCAAGCTCCCGCACGGCTTCGTCATAGCGTCCCATGCGGTAATAGGCCCAGCCCAGCGAATCGATGATCATGCCGTCGCGCGGCGCGAGTTCGACCGCCCGGGTCAGCATCTTGAACGCGTCGTCGATGTTGATGTTCTGGTCGACCCACGAATAGGCCAGATAGTTCAGCACCTGCGCCTTGCCCTGCGGCAGGGTGTCGGGCACCAGCTCCATCGCCTTCTTGAGATCCGCCTCGCCCTTCGCCCATTGCTTCGCGCGCTCATAGGATGTGCCGCGATAGAAGAAGAGGATCCAGTGGCCGCGATCCGGCGTTCCGATCAGCTCGATGGCCTTGCTGTAGGTCTCGGCCGCCTCGGCGAATTGCTTGCGCGAACGCTGCACGTTGCCGAGCGCGATCACGACCTCCACGTCGTCGGGACGCTCCTTCATGAGGCGCGTGAGATGGCTCTCGGCTTCGGCGCTGCGGCCGAGCATTTCGAGATTCTGGCCCATGGTGATGTCGGCGCTGGCGCGAAGCGGCGAATCCTTCGGCACGCGCGCAAAGACCTCGTTGGCGCGGTCATATTGCTTCAGCCGTTCATAGACATCGCCGAGGGTCACGAGCGCGAGGGCATGATCGGGATTGAGATCGAGTCCGAGGCGCAGATAGATGATGGCGGTGAGTTCGTCGCCTTGCGTGTTGCCGACGACGCCGAGGCCGTAGAGAAGTTCGGCCGCGCCGTCCTGAGCCGATGTCACGCTGGGCTTCAGAGGCTTGCCGCTCTTCAGGCTTTCCATGGCGGCGCGCACAATGGGGTGGCGCGGCAGCGCATCGTCGAAGCTCTTGTAGAGCGCCAGCGCTTCGTCCCGCCGTCCGCGCTTGGCAAGAAAGCGCGCATAGGCATCGACCACCTGCAGCGTGTTGCGCTCGCCCTCATAGGCCGCCTTGAAGCGTTTCTCCGCCTCGGCCGAATTGCCCAGCACGTCGGAGATTAGCGCGGCGTGATATTCGCGGAACTGGTTGAAGGCCCGCTCGCTCTTTCAGCCGGTCGACGGTTGCCAGCGCGCGCTTGCCGTCCTTCGATCCCGCATAGGACCAGGCGGTCAGAAGCGTCGCGGTGAGATCCATCCGGCGGGTTGCGCTTGCCGCCGGTGATCTTGGCGCGGGCATCGCCGTAGCGGCGCTCCTTGATGTCGCGCACGCCGAGCGCGAATTGCGCCAGATTGTTGGAGGGGTCGCGCAACGCCAGCCGCTCGGCGGCCCGGTAGGCCTCGTTCATCGAGCCGTTGCCGAGGAACGCCACGAAGCCGCGCTCCAGCAGCTCCTGATTGCGCGGGTCCTCCTGAATGGCTTCGCGGAAGAAGACGGTCGCGGCGGCCGTGTCGCGGGCGGCGCCGGCGATGTAGGCGGCGAGGAAATTCCCCTCGAGGCTCGCCGCCGGCCTGATCGTTTCCGACGGATCCGTGCTCGCGGCCTGTGCGGAGCAGTGCCAGAACCCGGCGATCGAGAGCGCAAGAACGGACAGGCCTTTGCGGGCCAAAGGCAAAATAAAGGTTCGCACTAAAAGCGGCTCCACTGATCGCAGCATCCTGCAGGAGGGGGATGTGCGCCAAATCAGGCCGGAGAATGGCGTTCCCGGCCAAGGGGGCAAGGGGCAGCACCCTCGCGGTCAAGCTCTCGTGATGGAAGCGGCCCCGGCCCGAAGCCCGATGGCGGCGCAACACGGCCACTTTCTCACATATTGACGTAGTTCGGACCGCCGCCGCCCTTCCGGCGTGGTCCAGTCGATGTTCTGGTTCGGGTCCTTGATGTCGCACGTCTTGCAGTGGACGCAGTTCTGCGCGTTGATGACGAACTGCGGCTCGCTCGCCGTCCTCCACCCATTCGTAGACGGCGGCCGGGCAGTAATATTGCGAGGGTCCGCCATAGACATCGTGCTCCGAGGCCTTCTGCAGGCTCATATCCCGCACCTTGAGGTGGATCGGCTGGTCTTCCTCGTGGTTGGTGTTCGACAGGAAGACCGATGAGAGCCGATCGAAGGTCAGGACTCCGTCGGGCCGCGGATATTTGATCGGCGTCAACCTCGGCGATGGGCTTCAGCGTTTCGAAATCGCGCCTTGCCGTGTTTCATCGTTCCGAAGAACGACCAGCCGAGAAGCTCGTTCATCCACATGTCGAGGCCGCCGAGGGCCACGCCGATGGCGGTGCCGAAACGCGACCAGAGCGGTTTGACGTTCCGCACCCGCGCAGATCCTTGCCGATCGGCCGAGGAGCGCCAGGAATTCTCGTAATCCACGACCTCGTCATGCTGACGCCCGGCCTCGATGGCGGCGAACACGTGATCGGCGCAGAGAATGCCGGACAGGATCGCGTTGTGGCTGCCCTTGATGCGCGGCACGTTCACGAACCCGGCCGAATCGCCCACGAGGCAGCCGCCCGGGAAGACCACTTTCGGCACCGATTGCCAGCCGCCCTCGACGATGGCGCGGCCGCCATAGCCGATGCGCTTTGCGCCGTCGAAGACGTCGCGGATCATCGGATGGGTCTTGAACCGCTGCAATTCCTCGAAGGGCGACAGCGTCGGGTTGCTGTAGTTCAGGTGCACCACGAAACCGACCGACACCAGGTTGTCGTCGAAATGATAGAGCCAGGAACCGCCGCCGACATCGTTCGAGAGCGGCCAGCCCATGGTATGGCGCACGAGGCCGGGCTGGTGCTTGCGCCGGATCGACCTGCCAGATTTCCTTGACGCCGAGGCCGTATTTCTGGTGGTCGCGGCCTTCGGCGAGATCGAAGCGGCGGATCAGCTGCTTTGTCAGGCTGCCGCGCGCGCCCTCGGCGAAGAGGGTGTATTTGGCGCGCAGCTCCATGCCGCGGGTGAAGCTCGCATTCGGCTCGCCCTGGCGACCGATGCCCATGTCGCCCGTCGCGATACCGACGATCCTGCCATCCTCTTCGAGGAGTTCCGCTGCCGGAAATCCCGGATAGATCTCGACACCGAGTTCCTCCGCCTTGCGGCCGAGATAGCGCGTCACATTGCCGAGCGAGCCGATGAAATTGCCGTGGTTGTTCATGAGCTTGGGCATGAACATGTTGGGCAGCCGCACGCCGCCCGCCGGGCCGAGATAGAGGAACTGGTCCTCGGTCACCTGCGTCTTGAGCGGCCGGTCGCCATCATTGCGCCAATCCGGCAGCAACGCATCGAGGCCGCTTGGGATCGATGACCGCGCCCGACAGGATGTGAGCGCCGACTTCGGAGCCCTTTTCGACGACGACGACGGAGATCTCGCCGCCCTTGGCGGCCGCGTCCTGCTTCAGCCGGATGGCCGCGGCAAGGCCCGCTGGACCGGCACCGACGACGACGACGTCGAATTCCATCAATTCACGGGCGGGCAGATCCATCATCGTGTCTCCTGGCACGCAACAGCGTTTCGAAGCGTGATCCGTTTACATATGAACAAGTTAGCCGTCGTCCTCAAGCTTCCGCATCGGAAAGTTTTGAACCGTTCCATTTGACCTAAACCGGGCGCGACGCAAGGTTGAGGGCGAATTAATGCCGAGTTGTCCACGCCGCGCGCCCGGCCTACATACGATCCATGACGGACCATCCCCTCGACCGCGAAGCGCTTCACGCGATCCTCGATTTTTATGTCGAGGCGGGTGTCGATCATTGCGCTCGACGAGGCTCCGCATAACCGTTTCGCCGAGGTCGCGACCCCCGCAGCGCCCCCCGCCCGGACAGCGGAGCGGCCTTCGCCGTTCGGTGCCCGCCGCTGCCGCGTCGCCGCCGCCCACCCGGCCGCTGCCGGCGATCGCCGCTCTCCCGCCCGACGAGGCCGCGGCCGCTTGCCCGCGAGCGGGCGCGCGAGGCCCCGAGCCTCGAGGCGCTCGAGGAAATCCTCGGGCATTTCGACGGGTGCGCCTTGAAGTTCAGCGCCCGAAACCTGGTCTTCTGCGACGGCAACCCGCAAAGCCGCGTCATGCTGGTGGGCGAGGCGCCGGGCGGCGAGGAGGACCGGGTCGGCAAAGCCCTTCATGGGCCGGTCCGGCCAGTTGCTCGACCGGATGCTGGCTTCCATCGGCCTCGACCGCACCCAGGTCTATATCGCCAATATCGTGCCGTGGCGTCCGCCGGGAAACCGCACGCCGACGCCGCAGGAAATCGCCATCTGCAAGCCCTTCATCGAACGCCAGATCGAACTGGCTTCGCCCGAATTCATGCTTTGCCTGGGCGGACCATCGGCCCAGAACCTGCTCGACACCAAGGAGGGCATCCTGCGCGCCCGCGGGCGCTGGTTCACCTACAAGACCGTCGACGGGCGCGAGATCCGCACCCTGCCGACGCTGCACCCCGCCTATCTGCTGCGCCAGCCCTTGCAGAAGCGGCTGGGATGGCGCGACTTTCAGGCCCTGCGCCGCGCCCTCGACGGGCGGGAATGAGCCTTAGACTTTTTGCAGCCGACGGAACTTGCCCTATACGCTTCAGCTTATAAAGTGCAGCGGCGTGCCGCGTTTTTCTTCAAGAAGGTTTGAGCCATGCGCTGGGATGATTTCAGAACCTCATCGAATGTCGAGGACCGCCGCGGAATGCGGATGCCCGGCGGCGGCGCCGGCGGTCTTGGGAATCGGCACCATCATCGTCCTGGGCCTGATCGGCTGGGCTTTCGGCATCGATCCGCGCATCCTCATCGGCGGCGCCGAGATGATGACGGGAGGCGGCTCCGGCTACGAGCAGCCGCAGCAGCAGGGCCGGCAAGGCGCCCCTCAGGACGAAATGGGCCGGTTCGCCGCCGCCATCCTCGGCAACACCGAGGACGTCTGGAAGGAGGTGCTGCCGAAACAGGCCAATCGGCAATACGAGGCGCCGAAGCTCGTGCTGTTCTCGGAAGGCACCCGCTCCGGCTGCGGCGCGGCCCAATCGGCCATGGGGCCCTTCTACTGCCCCCTCGACCAGACGGTTTATATCGACCTGACATTCTTCCAGGACATGCAGCGCAAGTTCGGCACCGGCGGCGAATTCGCCTACGCGTACGTGCTCGCCCACGAGGTCGGGCACCATGTGGAAAACCAGCTCGGCATCCTGCCCCGCGTCCAGGCCCGCCAGCGCGAAGTCGGCCAATCGGAAGGCAAACCAGCTCTCCGTGCGCGTCGAGCTGATGGCGGATTGCCTCGCCGGCGTCTGGGCCCATCATTCGCAGGCGAAATGGCAATCGCTGGAGCCGGGCGACATCGAGCAGGCGATCGCGGCGGCCGAAGCCATCGGCGACGACCGCCTGCAGCGCAAGACGCAAGGACAGGTCGTGCCGGATTCCTTCACCCACGGCTCCTCGGCCCAGCGCGTCCGCTGGCTGACCACGGGCCTGAAGCAGGGTTCGGTGCAGGCCTGCGACACGTTCCGCGTCAGCCGAGGCTGTAGGCGCCCATGCCGGGCATCGATGACGAGCCGCGGACTTCGTGCCGCTCGACCATCGCGGTGCTGACCGTCTCGGACACCCGCACGCTGGAGGACGACCGCTCGGGCGACACGCTGGCGGAGCGGCTGACGAAAGCCGGCCATACCCTCGGCGACCGCGCCATCGTGCCGGACAAGATCGAGATGATCCGCCGCAAGGTGAAGGCGTGGGTGGCCAATCCCGCCATCGACGTGGTCATCACCACCGGCGGCACCGGCTTTACCGGCCGCGACGTGACGCCGGAGGCGATCGAGCCGTTGTTCGACAAGCGCATGGACGGCTTTTCGGCGGTCTTTCACCGCATCTCGCTCGACACCGTCGGCACCTCGACCATCCAGTCGCGGGCGACCGCCGGGCTTGCGGGCACGACCTTCATCTTCGTCCTGCCCGGGTCTCCCGGCGCCTGCCGGGATGCCTGGGACGGCATCCTTGCGGCCCAGCTCGATTACCGGCATCGCCCCTGCAATTTCGTCGAGATCATGCCCCGGCTCGACGAGCACCTGAAACGCGGGAAGCCCGCTCCGCTGAAGGCCGGGTCTCGCTCGATGGCGGCGGCCAGGCGCACCGGCGCGGCACCGCTTTGTCTCGCTGAGCATGACGTCCCGGCGCAGCAGATCCCCCGACCTGATGGCGTTGGGAGTCCAGGATCATGCGAATCGCGTCCCGCAAAACTCCTCGCAGGCCCTGATGCCGCCGCAACCGGGCGCGCTCGTGCCGATTGCCGCTCAGGCCCACGAACCGGTCGAGCACCCGGATCCAGCCCTCCTGCGGCAGATCGCCGTCGTCGAGGCAGAGAAGCCATTCGTGGCGGGCGCTGCGGCGCCTTCGCCCAGAGCCGGCCGGCGCCACGACGAGCGTCGCGCCCGCCGCCTCCGCCACCCGCGCGACGGTCCTCGTCGGCGTCTCGGCAGGATGACGGCGTCGGCCACGAGGCCGTCCGCGACCGCCGGAACGAGGGCGCTGAGGGTGACGGCGAGGGCTTCGGCACCGTGAGAGACGCGGATGAGAACGGTGATCATGCGGGACAACATAACGTTTTTGCGGAACGAAGTCGCCATAAAGACGTCTTGATTATGTTCCACTTCTGTTCTTTGTTCATGAAACGTTCTCATTCCGTGATTCTCCCGAGGCACCGAAAATGTCCGTCCGCGCCAGAGAAACCAGCAGCCACGCCAGGCGCCTTCCAGCCCGCCCTCTCCCGCGCCGAGGCGGCGGAGCGGCCCGTCGGCGCATGGTCGATCCGGCCTACGCGGGTCGACCCGGACCGCCGTCGCGGGCGCGGCGCGGTCGCCAACCCGACCGGCCGCTTCGAGCCCGCCCAGCGCGAGACCTTCGAGGACGGCTGGGCGTTCGAGGAGGAACTGGCGCCGCTCGACACCGAGGTGATCATCGAGAAGCCGCGCACCATCATCGCGCGCAACGATTCGCCCGATATCGGCTTCGACCGCTCGATCAATCCCTACCGGGGTTGCGAGCATGGCTGCTCCTATTGCTTCGCGCGGCCCAGCCACGCGTTCCAGGGGCTCTCGTCCGGGCTCGATTTCGAGACCAAGATCTTCGCCAAGCCGAGCGCGCCCCGAGCTTCTGGAGAAGGAGCTGCGGGCCAAGGGCTACGAGCCCAAGACCATCGCCATGGGCTCGAACACCGACCCCTACCAGCCGGTCGAGCGGCGCTTCCGCATCACCCGCGCAGATCCTCGAGGTGCTCGACCGGACGAACCACCCGGTCGGGATCGTCACGAAATCGGCGCTCGTGACGCGCGACATCGACATCCTGAGCCGGATGGCCGACCGGCAGCTCGCCAAGGTGGCGATCTCGATCACGACGCTCGATCCGAAGCTGGCGCGCAAGATGGAGCCGCGCGCCGCCTCGCCGGCGAAACGGCTCGAGACGGTGCGCAAGCTCGTCGGAGGCGGGCATTCCCGTGACGGTCCTCGTGGCGCCGATCATTCCGGCCATCAACGATCATGAGATCGAGGCGATCCTGAAGGCCTCCTACGCCGCCGGCGCGCGCGAGGCCGGCTACGTCCTGCTGCGCCTGCCGCACGATCTCAAGGATCTGATGCGCGACTGGCTGGCGGAGCATTATCCCGACAAGCTCAATCACGTCTTCTCCCTGCTGCAGGAGGCGCGCGGCGGCAAGGATTACGATTCGGGATGGGGCGTCCGGCAGACGGGCGTCGGCCCCTTCGCGTGGATGCTCGGCCGCCGCTTCGAGACCGCCACGGCGCGCCTCGGCATGAACACGAGGCGGATCAAGCTGCGCACCGATCTCTTCGTGCCGCCGGCGAAGGACAAGGATCAGTTGTCGCTGTTTTGAGTGCTTTCCCTCCCCCTTGCGGGGAGGGATCGAGGGTGGCGGTCGCAAGGTCCGCCGCGGTGGATTCAGGCTTTCGCTCGCGCTCAAGGCAATGCGCCCCTGACATCCGGTTTCACCAGTCGTTCCACCCCACCTCCAACTCCTCCCCGCAAGGGGGAGGAGAGTTTCGTCGGCGCTTTCAAAAAACGGGCGTCCTTACCCCTTGCGGGGAGCGACTGACTCGGCCATCCGTGACTTGCCGCGACAGTGAGCGGCGATGAACGGTCTGGCGGCGCTCGTCGTTTCGCGCTTTCATCCCGTCATGTCCGAACCGATTCGCATCCCGCCGCCTGATATCGGCCTCAAGCGCGAGCGCGCCTTGCGCGCGCCGGGTTTCAGCTGCGTCGCGGGCCTCGACGAGGTCGGGCGCGGGCCGCTCGCCGGGCCGGTGGTCTCGGCGGCCGTGGTGCTCGATCTGAAGCGGGTGCCCGCGGGACTTGCCGATTCGAAGGCCCTGACGCGGCGAGCAGCGGGAAGCGCTGTTCGACGAGATCCTGGCCACCGCCCATGTGGGCATCGCGTCGATCTCGCATAGCGGAGTGGACACCATCAACATCCGCCAGGCCTCGCTTCTCGCCATGTGCCGGGCGCTGGCCGCCCTGCCCTGCACGCCCGACATGGCGCTGGTCGACGGCAACGATCCGCCGAACCTGCCCTGCAAGGTCGAAGCGATCATCAAGGGCGACGCGTCGATCGCGTCGATCGCCGCCGCCTCCATCGTCGCCAAGGTGGTGCGCGACCGGCTGATGGCGCGGCTCGGCGCGATCTACCCGGTCTACGGGTTTGACACCAATGCCGGCTACGGCACCCGATCGCATCTCTCGGCGCTGGCGAGCGACGGCCCCTGCCCGTTCCATCGCATGACTTTTTCGCCCCTGCGCCAAGGGTTACTGGATCTGTAACCTAGCTTAACGCGCGTTAACCCAAAAAACTCAACAATATCAACAGGTAGGCAAAGTTTGCCGATCTAAAATAAGATCGTTTTTTCGCGCTTTTAAACTTCGTCTTTACCCTGACGCCCCATGATCCGGATTGTCAGTTGCGTAAACGGTGATCACCCATGGGTACCTCGCGTACCGGGGCCGCCGGCGCCGCCTCCCGGATTGTTGTCTCGCGTACCGGGCGGCTTGCGTCGGCGCCTCGGACGGGGCTCAAAGCCCCCTCGTCCGTCTTGCCAAAATCCATCCCTCAAGAGAGATCCGTCTCTCTCGGGTCCCTTCCCCTCAACGAGATCCTTCTCGGCGATTGCATCGCCTCGCTGGCGAAGCTTCCCGCCGAGAGCGTGGACGTGGTCTTCGCCGACCCGCCCTACAATCTCCAGCTCGAACAGGCGCTGACGCGCCCGGACCAGAGCCTCGTCGACGCGGTCGACGACGACTGGGACAAGTTCGCGAGCTTTTCCGATTACGACAGCTTCACCCGCGCCTGGCTTGTCGGGCGTGCGCCGCGTCATGAAGAAGAACGCGACGCTGTGGGTGATCGGCTCCTACCACAACATCTTCCGCGTCGGCGCGACCCTGCAGGATCTCGATTTCTGGCTCCTCAACGACATCGTGTGGCGCAAGGCCAACCCGATGCCGAACTTCCGCGGCCGTCGCTTCACCAACGCGCACGAGACCATGATCTGGGCCTCGAAGAGCGCGGATGCGAAGAGCTACACCTTCCATTACGACGCGATGAAATCCGCCAACGAAGACGTGCAGATGCGCTCCGACTGGTTCATCCCGCTCTGCACCGGCGACGAGCGGCTGAAAGGCGAGGACGGCCGCAAGGTCCATCCGACCCAGAAGCCCGAAGCGCTGCTCGCCCGCGTGCTGCTGTCCTCGTCGAATCCCGGCGACGTGGTGCTCGACCCGTTCTTCGGCACCGGCACCACCGGCGCGGTGGCCAAGAAACTCGGTCGCCACTTCATCGGCCTCGAACGCGATCCGCGTCTACGCCAAGGCCGCCCGCGCCCGCATCGACGGCGTCGAGCCGCTGTCCGGCATATCGATCGCGGCCGCGCCGGAAAAGCGCGCGGAAGTCGCGCGTGCCGTTCCTCTCGCTGCTCGAAGGCGGCCACGTGAAGGCCGGCGAGACGCTCGTCGACGAACGCCGCCGCTTTCAGGCGACCGTGCGCGCCGACGGCACCCTGACGCTCGGCCCGATCATCGGCTCGATCCACAAGATCGGCGCGCTCACGCAAGGCCTCCCGGCCTGCAACGGCTGGACGTTCTGGCACGTGGAGCGCGACGGCAAGCTCGTCTGCATCGACGAGTTCCGCGCCAAGGTGAGAGCCGAGATCGCATCTTAAAGTGGACAAAAGCCCAAGGTTTCAAATGGCCGGGTCCTGCCCGGCCATTCGCTTGTTCGGCGCTCCTGAGTGTCATTCCTCTGACGCATTCGAGCCGGGACTGACAGGCAGCAACGCGCCCTGTCCCAAAACGAGAGTCGGCGCGCGCTTGCCGGGATTCGCGTTGAGGGTCTGCAGGATGCGCAAATTCATGAGTTCCGCGTTCCCTTTCAGCAACCGCGACGCGTTGGCGAGTGACCGTATAGCGGCGTGCTCACCGCGGGCCCGCTCCAATGCGGCGAGCCCTTCCGTTTTGGCTCGCTCCACCTCGGTGATCATTCGACGGATTTCCGGGGGTAGGACTACGGACGTGATGGTCACAGCCTTGACCACACAGCCGACAGGTGAGGCGGAAATCGAACTCTGAAGTTTCTCATCAAGTGCGGCCCGGTCGGTAAGAAACACTTCGAGGGTGGATTCGCCTGCGAGCTTCGTCAGTGCGCGCACGAAACCAAGCCGAAGCTGTTCATCGCGGTCGTTGGCCTCGAATGCACGCTTCGGGTCTACAATCTCGTAAGCTATCGTGGCGCCCACGCGGAACATCCACTTGTCGGCGCTTGCAACATCAAGCGGATAAACCGCGAGAAGTTGCTCGTGCTTGCGCAGAGTATAAATATCGCGTGTTGCAATCCCCAGCCTGAAATATCGGCCTGGCGGTAGCACACGCGCGAACTGGCCCGCCACATAAAGCAGTGCGTGCTCCCACTCGTATACGGTAACGAGCAGTTCCGATCAATTCAGCAGCCATCGCCCGAGCGTTCGAAACGCCAATAGAATAATCAACGCGGCGAAAAGTGCGGACGCGAGATTCCAGAATGCGATAGATTGTTCCATCGTGCGTAACGCCCGTGCTGAGTAGAGGCTCCTGCACCACGACGAACGAGCGGGAGTCCGAAACTCACAAAGCCCATTCGCCGTTTGCCCTTGGGCGGGTGCAGGAGACCCATTTTGCGGTGACCAATCCGGGAGATTTGCTCTTCTTTGAACTGGCCGCGCTCTCGCGAGCGACGCGTTGAAAGAACAAATGCTAGGGGATTCGAACCCGCTACCTTGTTACAATACAGGAAGGGGAAGGTGAAGCTTTATCTTCATGCTCCCGGGCGGAGGCTGTCGGATCGGTGGCCGAAATCTGAAGACCTCCCCACCAACTATAGCGGGCTGCACCTGAGAGCCCGCGCGGACAAAGATGGATCGGCAATTCCGCCCGCTCCAACCGCGATGTCCCCCATGGCAAATCACCCGCACTCCTTTAGCATCGTCTCATGGCTTCTTCTCCTCTCGACCCCGCCCGGCTCCCGCAGCCGCACCCGTCCTGGGACGATCTCCGGATTTTCCTGGCCGTGGTGGCTCATGGATCGCTGAACGCCGCCGGGCGCGCACTCGGTCAGAGCCAGCCGACCGTCGCGCGCCGGATGCGGGTGCTGGAGGACGTGCTGGGCGTGTCCCTGTTCGAGCGCGGGCCCAACAACCTCGCCCTCACCGAGGCGGGCCGCGCGATCCTTGAGGCGGCGGCGCCGATGGCGGAAGCGGCCGACGCGGTGCCGCGTCTCGCCGCCGGCTACCGGCCGGATTCCACCGCGCCCGTGCGGATCACCGCCACCATGTCGATGACCATGTTTCTCTCGTATCACGCAGCGGAATTCGCAGGCGCGATCGAGCCAATTCCCATTGCGTACATTCCGAGCCGGCGGCGGCTCGACCTTGCCACCGGCGAGGCCGACATCGCGCTTCGCATGCGCGCCCTGCCGGACAGCGACGATCTCGTCGCACGCAGCCTTGGACGGGTGGCGTTCGCCGTCTATGCCCGCACCGCCGACATCTCGACGGTCATCGTACCGCCGGAAGATCCGAACCTCTCGCAACAGGCAGCGCTGATCGGGCGCTTCGCGGAGGGGCGGACGATCGCCGCGCGCATCGGCGACATGCCGATCCGCTATCAGGCGGCGAGATCCGGGCTCGGCGCGGCGGTCCTGCCGTGCTGGCTCGGCGATTCCGATCCGGACCTCATCCGCGTCCTCGATTCCCCGGCCGAGATGGTGGAGGACGCCTCCCTCGTCATGCACCGCCGAAGCCGCAACCTGCCTCAGGTTCGGCGCGTGGCGGACGCGATCATCGCGCTGTTCCGGGCCAAGCAGGACGTGCTGGCGGGAGTGAGGGCCCGTCTAGTCCGTCGGCTTTCGCGCCGCCTTCGCGGGCTTTCCGGGATCGAACGCATGGGCCAGCACCTTCTTCATCACCCCCGGCAGGGCCTCCTCGTGCAGATCGCGCCGCAGGGTCCAGCGCATGTCGCCCGGCTCCGGCGTCCCGCGCGGCACCTTCGCGAGGAAAACCGTCAGTTCGAGCGGGAAATGCGTGAAGACATGGCGGACGATGCCGGGCAGGCGCTGCCAGCGCGCCTCGATGGGGGCATCGAGCATGGCGCGGGAGGGTTCGTAATCCGGCTCCCAGGCGCTGGTGGGCGTTTCCACCATGCCGCCCAGCAGCCCCTGCGGCGGACGGGTGCGCAAGCAGAATGCTGTCATCGGCGCGCAAAACCACGAAGGCGGCGCCGCGGCGCAGGGTCGCCGGTGATCTTCTTCTGCTTCTTCGGATAGAGCTCCTGCGTCCCCTCGGCCCGCGCCTCGCAGGGCTCCATCCAGGGGCAGAGGGCGCAGGCCGGTCTCTTCGGCGTGCAGATCGTCGCGCCGAGATCCATGAGCGCCTGTGCGAAATCCCCCGGCCTGTCCGACCGGGACCAGATCCAGCGTGAGCGCGCGGATGAGTCGGCTTCGCCTTGGGGAGGGGCTCCTCGATCGGTGAAGAGCCGCGAGACGACCCGCTCGACATTGCCGTCCACCGCCGCCGCCGTCTGGTCGAACGCGATGGCGGCGACGGCGGCCGCCGTATAGGCGCCGACCCCCGGCAGGGTCAGCAGTTCAGCCTCCGTCGCCGGGAAAATCGCCGCCATGCCGCTCCACCACCGCCTTGGCGCAGGCATGGAGATTGCGGGCGCGCGAATAATAGCCGAGCCCGGCCCAGGCCTGCATGACCTGATCGACCGGCGCCGCGGCCAGGGCTTCGACGGTGGGGAAGCGGTCGAGGAAGCGCAGGTAGAAGGGCTTGACCGCCGTCACGGTGGTCTGCTGCAGCATGATCTCGGACAGCCAGACCCGATAGGGATCGGCGACCTCCCCCGGCTGGGCGCGCCACGGCAGGACTCGCCGGTGGCGGTCGTACCAGGCGAGCAGATCGTCGGCTTTGGGCTTGGTGGCGCGCGGCGCGGAGGGTAGCATGAGGCTGTGGATAGCGATCCTGTCCGAATAATCCAGCGCTGCTTTGGATCAAATGACCATGCGTAAGACACCCAATCTCCGGCCCCGACCTCATGCGTAAGCCGAGACCGCGCGCCAAGCCGCTCGCCGATTTCTCGATGTCTGCCCTGGGGCCGAGCCTTGCCCGGCAGGGTTTCGCCACGTCGGACGTGATCGTCGCATGGCCCGACATCGTGGGCGAGCGCCTGGCCGCCTTCACGCAGCCCCTGAAGATCGAGTGGAAGCGCAAGGGCCCCAATGCGGACCCGGAGGCCCGGCCCGAACCTGCCGATCCTCGTCGTGCGCACCGAGAGCGCCTTCGCGCTGGAGATGCAGCATCTCGCGCCCATCGTCATCGAACGGGTGAACACCTATTACGGCTGGCGCTGCATCGGCCGGATCGTCCTCAAGCAGGGGCCGGTGCATGCGGCCGAGAAAAAGCGGCCGGTCGTGCCGCGTCTTGAGCGAGGCGGACCGGCTGCGGGTCGCGGCCGCGACGCAGCCGATCGAGGAGGATGCCCTGCGGCTTGCCCTCGACCGGCTGGGTCAGGCGATCGTCGGACAGTCCCGCGCACGAAAGCGTGACGAACGGAACGCTTGCCACGAAATCCGATCTCCCTCTACCGCAAGACGAACTGTCCTTCAGGAGCACTTTCACCGATGATCACCCGGCGCCAAACGCTTCAGCTTCTCGGAACCGCCAGCCGCGGCCGCCCTCGTCATGACGAGCCTGCCGGCTTTCGCCCAGAACGTCGCGCCGACCGATCTCGCGGTGCCCGGCCCGCTCGGGGACGTCGCTCAGGGTCCGGCCGACGCCAAGGTGACGATCGTCGAATACGCGTCCTTGACCTGCTCCCATTGCGCCAATTTCCACAAGACCACCTATCCGGAGCTGAAGAAGCGCTACATCGACACCAACAAGGTGCGCTTCATCCTGCGCGAATTCCCCCTCGACCCGCTCGCGACGGCCGGTTTCATGCTGGCGCGGTGCGACGGCGAGGCGAAATACTACCCATCACCGACCTGCTCTTCGAACAGCAGAAGAACTGGGCTTTTACCGAAAAACCCCTCGACGCCCTGCGGCAACTGATGCGCCAGGCCGGTTTTTCACAGGAGAAGTTCGAAGCCTGCTTGCAGGATCAGAAACTTTATGACGCGGTGAATGCTGTGAAAAACCGCGGCGTCGAGACGTTCAAGGTGGACTCGACGCCGACCTTCTTCATCAATGGCCAGCGTCATCCCGGAAGCCCTTTCAATCGATGAGATCGAGAAGATCATCAAGCCTCTGCTGGGAGAGTAATCTCCCCGCCCCTGCCCTCGCCGGGCGGGCGGGAGGGGCGCGTCGATGAAACTGACGCGCCTTCGCATCGCAGGGTTCAAGACCTTCGTCGAACCGATGGATTTCCTGATCGAGACCGGCCTGACCGGCGTCGTCGGGCCGAACGGCTGCGGCAAGTCGAATCTCGTCGAGGCCTTGCGCTGGGTCATGGGGGAGAACTCCCACAAGAACATGCGCGCCTCCGGCATGGACGACGTCATCTTCTCCGGCTCGGGCGGCCGTCCGGCCCGCAACACCGCCGAGGTGATGCTCACCATCGACAATGCCGAGCGCACCGCGCCCGCGGCCTTCAACGACGCCGACATGCTGGAAATCTCGCGCCGGATCGAGCGCGAGGAAGGCTCGACCTACCGCATCAACGGCAAGGAAGTCCGCGCCCGCGACGTGCAGATCCTGTTCGCCGATGCCGCCACCGGCGCCCGCTCGCCCTCTCTGGTGCGGCAGGGGCAGATCAGCGAGATCATTTCGGCCAAGCCGCAATCCCGCCGCCGCATCCTCGAGGACGCGGCCGGCATCGCCGGGCCTGCATGCCCGCCGGCACGAGGCCGAGCTTCGCCTCAAGGCCGCCGAGGACAACCTCCTGCGCGTCGAGGACGTGCTGCGCGAACTCGAGACCCAGGTCGACAGCCTGAAGCGCCAGGGCCGGCAGGCCTCGCGCTACAAGAACCTGTCGGCCGAGATCCGGCGCCTCGAGGCCCTGCTGTTCGCCATCGGCTTTGCCGATGCGCGCGAGCAGGCGGCGTCCTCCGAGCGTCAGGCGGCCGAAGACCTGAAGGCGGTCGCCGACCGCACCGAGGAGCAGACCCGCGCCGCCACCGCGCAGGCCATCGCGGCCCACGGCCTGCCGGCCTTGCGGGATGCCGAGGTGAAGGCGGCGGCGGCCCTGCAGCGCCTCACCCACGCCCGCAACGAACTCGAATCGGAGGAGCGCCGGTCGAAGGAGCGGGTCACCGAACTCGAACGCCATATCGGCGACCTCAACCGCGATCTCGCCCGCGAGGCGGCGCAGCGCACCGACGCCCAGGGCTCCGATCGAGCGCCTGCAGGCGGAGGCCGCGGAGATCGCGCTGACGACCGAGGGCGCCGACGACGCCCGCGCCGAGAGCGAGGAGCGGCTGCGCGTCGTCGAGGCCGAACTGGCGGAGGCCGAGGCCGTCGCTTGGGCGCCCTGCAGGCCCAGACCTCCGATCTCAACGCCCGCCGCGCCGCGCTCGAGCGCGTCGATCCGCGACGAGATGGAGCGCGCCGCCCGCTTCGCCTCCGAGAAGGAGCGCATCGAGCGCGACATCGCGGCATTGTCCGACCTCGTCCGACGATTCGCCTCCGATCGATCTTCTGCGCGAAGACATGGCGATCGCCGAGGACGCGGTCCAGCAGGCCGAAGAGGCCGTCCTGTCGGCGCGCGAGGAACTGGCCGCCGCCCGCGAGGCCGAGAGCCGCCTGCGCCAGCCCCTGAACGAGGCCGAGCGCAAGGCGCAGCAGCTCGAAACCGAGGCGCGCACGCTCGCCAAGCTCTTCACCTCGCAGAGCGGCGACCTGTGGCCGCCCGCGCTCGACCAGATCACCGTCCAGAAGGGCTACGAGACGGCGCTCGGCGCGGCCCTCGGCGACGATCTCGACGCCTCCACCAATGCCTCGGCGCCCGCCCACTGGGCCGAGACGGGCGCCGGCGAGAACGACCCGCCTCTGCCCGACGGCGTCGCCGCGCTCGCCTCCGTCGCTCAGCGCCGCCCGCGGCCTTGCAGCGCCGCCTGAGGCAGGTCGGCATCGTCGAGCAAGGCCGAGGGCCTGCGGCTGCGCGAGGCCTTGAAGCCCGGCCAGCGGCTGGTGTCGCGGGAAGGCGATCTCTGGCGCTGGGACGGTTTCACCACCGCCGCCGAGGCGCCCTCCGCCGCCGCGCGACGGCTCGCGGAAAAGAACCGGCTCGGCGACCTCGAGCTCGACGCCGCGGAGGCGCGCGAAACCGTCGAGCATCTGCGCGCCGAGGCGGAGGAATCGCACGACGCCGTCCGTCGCGCCGCCGCCCACGAAATGCAGGCCATCGAGGCCGCCCGGCAGACCCGGCAGGCCGTCGACGGCGCCCGCACCCGCCTGGCCCAGGCCGAGCGGCGCGAGGCGGAACTCGGGCAGCGCCGCTCCGCCCTGCAGGAGGGCCTTGCGCGCCTGTCGGCCAGCGAGAGCCGAGGCCGTGGAGCGGGTCCGCGACGCCGAAGCGCGCTCGAGGATCTCGCGCCCG
Organism: uncultured Alphaproteobacteria bacterium; assembly: GCA_963837375.1. Classification (GTDB taxonomy): domain Bacteria; phylum Pseudomonadota; class Alphaproteobacteria; order Rhizobiales; family Beijerinckiaceae; genus Microvirga. The sequence goes on from CAWINL010000011.1 coordinate 25,773, forward strand.
GCGCCGGATCTCGAAAACCGGCTGCTGGAAGAGCGCACCCGCGTGGCCGAGCGCCGGGCCGCGGCCTCGGAGGCCAGGGCCGCCCTGCAATCGCTCGTCCACGAGGCCGAACTGCGCCGCCGGCGGCAGGAATCGATCGCCGCCGATATCCGCCTCTGGACGCGAGCGCGCCGAGCGCGCCGCCCGCGCCCTGGACGGATCTCGGCGAGCGGCTGGAGCGCGCGCAGGAGGAGCACCAGCGCCTGCTGGAGGCCCCCGACACCTATCTGGCCCGCCGCCGCGCCCTGATGGCCGAGATCGACGAGGCCGAGCGCAAGCGCAAGGAGGCGGCGGACCATCTCGCCGATGCGGAGACCAATCTCGCCGAAACCGACCGGACCGCCCGCGCCGCCCTCGAAGCGCTGTCGGCGGCCCGCGAGGCCCGGGCGGGATCGCAGGCGCGGCACGAGGCGGCCGTTCAGCGCCTGACCGAGATCACCCACAGCATCGCCGAGAACGCTGGAGACGACGCCGGCCGGGCTGATCGAGCTCGCGGGGCTGCAGGACGGCGTCGAGCTGCCGTCGCAGCACGAGATCGAATCGAAGCTGCACGGCCTCAAGAGCGACCGCGAGCGCCTCGGCGCCGTCAACCTGCGCGCCGACGAGGAACTGACGGATCTCGAAGGCAAGCACACGGGAATCGCCACCGAGCGCGACGATCTGGTCGAGGCGATCAAGCGCCTGCGGCAGGCCATCGGCAGCCTCAACCGGGAAGGCCGCGAGCGGCTGCTGGCCGCCTTCGACGTGGTCAACGGCCATTTCAAGGAGCTCTTCACGACCCTGTTCGGCGGCGGCACCGCCGAGCTGACGCTGGTCGATTCGGACGATCCGCTGGAAGCCGGCCTCGACATTCTGGCCCGCCCGCCCGGCAAGAAGCCGCAGAGCATGACGCTGCTGTCGGGCGGCGAGCAGGCCCTGACGGCGACCGCGCTGATCTTCGCGGTGTTCCTCACCAATCCGTCGCCGATCTGCGTGCTCGACGAGGTCGACGCGCCCCTCGACGACGCCAATGTGGAGCGCTATTGCGACCTTCTCGACAGCATGTCGCGCCAGACCGACACCCGCTTCGTGGTCATCACCCACAACCCCATCACCATGGCGCGGATGGACCGCCTGTTCGGCGTCACCATGGCGGAGCGGGGCGTCTCCCAGCTCGTCTCCGTCGATCTGCAGAGCGCCGAGCGCATTCTCGAAACCGCGTAAGGCTTTCGGCGCTCGGTCACAGTTCGGCCTCAAAATGCGAGCGGCAATCCTGCAGAAGCCGCTGATCGACTCGATTTCTGCAATTTATTTCAGATACTTAAAGCGTTTCCTGCGCTGCCTTGACAGGGGGGACCCCCGCTCATATGTTGCGCGCGGCTTTCGGGGCCAGGCCGGAAGACCTTTTCCCGCACTGCTTTGACGAGGAGAACGCCATGGCGGATCCAACGAAGCGGGGCGACGAAAACGGTCAGAGGCCGGGCAGCTCCGGCGATGCCGATCTTTCAGCGAGACTGAAGTCCCTCGATGCACGGCTCGAACAAGTGGCCGGGCAGCGCCGGGAGACTAAGGAAACGCAAACCCGCAAGACGTCGGATTCGAACGCGCTCGGCCAGGCTTTCAGGCTTTCGGCGGAGTTCATTTCCGGAGTTGCCGCGGGGGGAATCATCGGGTTCATCGTCGACCGGCTGTTCGGAACGTCCCCTTGGGGGCTCGTCGTCTGCATCATCCTGGGGTTCTGCGCCGGGATGCTCAATCTGTTCAGGGCGGCCGGGATGGTGAAACCCGCGCGCACCGGATCAGAAGCAGTGACGGGTTCCTGAAGTCACGACGATCTTGTGACTTGACGGCAACAGCGAAGCGAAGAGTGGATCATGGCGAGCCCGATCGAACAATTCCAGATCAAGCCCATCATTCCTGCCATCGGATTCACCAACTCGTCCCTGTTCATGGTCGGCGCAGCGGCGCTGATCGTCGGCGGCCTGATGTTCGCCAGCCGCAAGCGCGCCGATCGTTCCCGGCCGCTCGCAATCGATCGCCGAGATGCTGCACGAATTCGTCGCCGGCACGCTGAAGGATGCGACCGGCGCGGAAGGCATGAAGTTCTTCCCGCTCGTGTTCTCGCTGTTCATGTTCGTGCTGACCGCGAACCTGCTCGGGATGATTCCCGGCTTCTTCACGGTCACGAGCCACGTCATCGTCACCTTCGCGCTCGCCATGCTGGTGATCGGCACGATCGTGATCTACGGCTTCATCAAGCACGGCACGCATTTCCTCGGGCTGTTCGTCGCCCTCCGGGCGTGCCCGGCTGGCTGCTTGCCCTTCATCGTCGTGATCGAGATCATCTCGTTCCTGTCGCGTCCGATTTCGCTGAGCCTGCGTCTCTTCGCCAACATGCTCGCGGGACATATCGCGCTCAAAGTTTTCGCCGGCTTCGTCGTTGCGCTTCTCGGCGCGGGCGGCGCCTTCGCGTTTCTCGCTCCGCTCCCGCTTCTCATGGCGGTTGCGCTCATGGCGTTCGAATTCCTCGTCGCCTTTCTGCAGGCCTACGTCTTCACGGTGTTGACCTGCATCTACCTGAACGACGCGCTGCACCCAGGCCACTAGGTCCGCGCCGAGTTACACCCTGCCTTCCCGGCTAACACCCCTCAAGGAGATCACGATGGATCCGGTTGCTTTCAAATACCTCGGCGCGGGCCTTGCCTGCATCGGCATGGGCCTCGCCGCTATGGGCGTGGGCAACATCTTCGGTAACTTCCTCTCGGGCGCCCTGCGCAACCCGTCGGCTGCCGACGGCCAGTTCGCGCGCGCCTTCATCGGCGCGGCGCTCGCAGAAGGTCTCGGCATCTTCTGTCTCGTCGTCGCTCTCGTTCTGCTGTTCACCTAATTCTGGAACGGTGACCGGGAAGGCGGGGCACGTCTCGTGTCTTGCCTTGAATACGGTGGCGGCGGATCGTTCCGCCGTCATTCGATTTTCTCGAAGACCTCCATCCGTGACAGGATCGGCTCCATGGCTCAGGCACAAACCACGCACGCGACAACCGAGGCCCATGGCGGCGCTCACGAGGATGTCGGCTTTCCGCCGCTGAAGACGGAAACCTTCGCCGGCCAGCTCGTCTGGCTCGCGATCACCTTCGTGCTGCTCTACGTCCTGCTCTCGCGGATGGTCCTGCCGCGCCTCGGCGGCATCCTGGAAAACCGCCGCTCGACGATCGCCAACGATCTCGACGACGCGGCCGCCATGAAGACAACGCGCCGAGGATGCCGGCGCCGCCTACGAGAAGGCTCTCGCCGAAGCCCGCTCCCGCGCGCAGGTCCTCGCGCAGGAAACCCGCTCGAAGCTTGCGGCGGAATCCGATGCCAAGCGCAAGGTGCTCGAAGCCGATCTCGGCAAGCGCCTCGCCGAAGCCGAAGCCGCCATCGCGGCCAAGAAGGCGCAGGCCATGGGCAATGTCCGCGGCATCGCGTCCGACACCGCGACTGCCATCGTCGAACGTCTGACCGGCAAGGCGCCGAGCCCGCAGACGATCGAAGCCGCTCTCGACAACGTGAAGGCCTGAGGAGTTTACGATGTTCGCCAGCGCAGAATTTTGGGTTGCCGTCGCGTTCTTCATCTTCTGGGGCGTGATGTTCTATTACGGCGTGCCCGGCAAGCTGCTGGGCTCGCTCGACCGGCGCGGCAAGCGCATCGCCGATGAACTCGCGGAGGCCAAGCGCCTGCGTCAGGAAGCCGAGGCTCTGCTGAAGGAATTCGAGCAGAAGCGCGGCGCCGCCGAACGCGAGGCCGCCGAGATCGTTTCGCTCGCCCGCGAAGAGGCCGAGCGCCTCGCCGCCGAAGCGCAGGAAAAGATCGCCGATTTCGTCAAGCGCCGCACCGCGTCGGCCGAGGCGAAGATCGCCCAGGCCGAGACGCAGGCCACGTCGGAAGTGCGCGCCGCCGCCGTCGACGCCGCCATCAAGGCCTCGGAGCGCGTGCTGCGCGACGAGCTGAAAGGTCCGGCCGCCACATCGCTCCTCGAGCGCAGCCTCGGCGACGTGCGCACGAAGCTTCAGTAGAACCGACGCACGGCGCGTTCGCATCAAGGCCGCCCCGAGGCGGCCTTTTTCTTGGGGTAGACGGCCATGCTGGTCATTTTCGATTGCGACGGCGTCCTGGTCGATTCCGAGGCGCTTGCCTGCCAGGTCGACGCGGACCTCCTGACCGTCGCTCGGCATCCCCTACACGCGCGACGAGATCATCAGCCAGTTCGTGGGCGTGAGCCTGAAGGACATGATGGCGCGGATCGAGCGCGGAGCGCGGCTGCACGCTTGCCGGCCGATTTCGCCGACACCCTGAACCGCACCCTCTTCGCGCGCTTCGAGACGCGAGCTGCAGCCGATCGCCGGCGTCCGCGACGCGATCCTCGCCCTGCCCCATCGCCGCTGCGTCGCCTCCTCCTCGCTGCCTGAGCGGATCGCCTTCTCGCTGCGCCTGACCGGGCTCGACGACCTGTTCGAGCACGTCTTCAGCGCCAGCGAAGTCGCGCGCGGAAAGCCCGCGCCGGATCTGTTCCTGCATGCGGCATCGCGGATGGGCATCGCGCCCGACGACTGCCTCGTCATCGAGGATTCGGTCGCCGGCGTTCAGGCCGCGCGAGCCGCCGGCATGAACGTCATCGGCTTTGCGGGCGGCGGCCATTGCGGGCCGGGGCATGTCGACAGGCTGAGGGCGGCTGGGGCTGAGCTTGTGATCGACCGGATGGTGGCTCTGCCGGAACTCCGTCTTGAAGCTCACGGCGCTCTCCTCCCCCTTGCGGGGAGGAGTTGGAGGTGGGGAGTGCCTACCGCCGGGCTGAGGCCGTTACGAATGATGCGTCGTATCTCGCATCTTCGCAAAGAAGTCAGAAACGCTCGGAAGCGCTCCGACCTCTTCCCTGACCCCACCCCCGAGCCTCTCCCCGCGGGAGAGGTGATGGGTGCAGAAATGGCCGGCACGAACCCGGCCATCACACGGTCCACGACCGTTGAAAGTTCACTCGGCCGCCTCCGCCAGCGGCGCCGGCTTTGTCCATTTGAGCACCGGGCTGCGCGCCGCGCGGGTCTCGTCGAGGCGGCGGCGGGGCGCGTGGTAGGGTGCGCCCGACTGAAGCGCTCCGTCTCGCCGGCCTTCGCCGACATGGCGAGATCGCGCAGCGCCGCGATGAAGAGATCGAGCGAGGCCTTCGATTCCGATTCCGTCGGCTCGATCAGCATCGCGCCATGGACCACGAGCGGGAAATACATCGTCATCGGATGATAGCCCTCGTCGATCATCGCCTTGGCGAAATCGAGCGTGGTGACGCCGGTATCCTTCAGCCACGCATCGTCGAACAGCACCTCGTGCATGCACGGCTTGTCGCCGAAGGGCTGCGAGAACAGGTCCGACAGGCTGGCGCGGATGTAGTTGGCGTTGAGCACCGCATCTTCGGAGGCCTGCTTCATGCCGTCGGACCCATGCGACAGCATGTAGGTCAGCGCGCGCACATACATGCCCATCTGGCCGTGGAACGCCGTCATGCGGCCGAACGGCTTCTCGGCCGCATCCTTCGCCTCCTCGACCAGCGTCAGCACGCCGTCCTTCGCGGTGATGAACGGCACCGGCGCGAAAGGTGCGAGGCGCGCGGAGAGCACCACCGGACCCGAGCCCGGGCCGCCGCCGCCATGGGGCGTCGAGAAGGTCTTGTGCAGGTTGATGTGCATGGCGTCGATGCCGAGATCGCCGGGCCGCGCCTTGCCCACGATGGCGTTGAAGTTCGCGCCGTCGCAATAGAAATACGCGCCCGCATCGTGGATCGCCTTGGCGATCTCGACGACCTGGTTCTCGAACAGACCGCAGGTATTGGGGTTGGTCAGCATGATCGCCGCCACATCGGGGCCGATCAGCTTCTTCACGTCGTCCACATGCACCCAGCCGTCGTCGCGCGCCGGCACGGGACGCACCGTGAAGCCGATGAGCGCGGCGGTCGCCGGATTGGTGCCGTGCGCCGAATCGGGCACCAGCACCACGTTGCGGGTCTTGCCCTCGCCCTTCGCGTCGATGGCGGCCTTGATGGCCATCATGCCGCAAAGCTCGCCATGGGCGCCGGCTTTCGGCGACAGCGCCACCGTCGTGGTGTTGGTGAGCGTCACCAGATAGCGCGACAGCTCGTCCATCACCTCGAGCGCGCCGCGCACGGTCGAGACCGGCTGCAGCGGATGCACGTCGGAGAAGCCGGGCAGCCGCGCCATGCGCTCGTTGAGGCGCGCATTGTGCTTCATGGTGCAGGAGCCGAGCGGAAACAGGCCGGTATCGATGCCGTAATTCATCTGGCTCAGGCGCACGTAGTGGCGCATCGCCTCCGGCTCGGAGAGGCCCGGCAGGCCGATCGCATCCTTGCGCTCGAGGCCGCCGAGACGCGGCGTGAACGCCTCCGGCTCGTCGAGATCGACGCCGGTGGTCTCATGATGGCCGATCTCGAAGATCAACGGCTCGATCTGCGCCAGCGCCTTGTTGCCGGTGAAGGTCGGATGCGCGTTGGTGCCGGCTTCTCCGGCCGCGGTGGGACGTCCCTGACGGTTCAGCATCACAGAACCTCCTTCAAGGCGGCAACGAAGGCCGCGCGATCATCATCGGTGTTCACTTCGGTGGAAGCGACGAGCAGCAGATTGTCGAGGCCGGCATCGGGCAGCAGGCGCGACACGGGAACGCCCGCGAGCACGCCCTTCTCGGCAAGGCGCTCGACCACTTCCGCGGCGGGCTTTGCGAGCTTCACGGTGAATTCGTTGAAGAAGGTCTTGTTCAGAACCTCGACGCCCTTCACGGCGGCGAGTCGATCCGCGAGCTTCACGGCGTTGGCATGGTTGATGCGCGCGAGGCGCTTCAGGCCGGCTTCGCCGAGCAGCGTCATGTGGATGGTGAAGGCGAGGCAGCACAGGCCCGAATTGGTGCAGATATTCGACGTCGCCTTGTCGCGGCGGATATGCTGCTCGCGGGTCGAGAGCGTCAGCACGAAACCGCGATTGCCGTCCGCATCGACCGTCTCGCCGCAGAGGCGGCCCGGCATCTGGCGGACGAATTTCGATTGCGTGGCGAAGAGGCCCACATACGGCCCGCCGAAATTCAGCGCGTTGCCGATCGACTGGCCTTCGCCGACGACGATATCGGCGCCCATGCGCGCCGGGCGATTGCAGCAGGCCCAGCGACACCACTTCGGTGAACACCGCGATCAGCAGCGCGCCATGCTGGTGCGCCTTGTCGGCGATGGCTTTGAGGTCGCGCACGTTGCCGAACACGTCCGGCGTCTGCACCACCACGCACGAGACGCTGTCGTCGATGCTGGCGAGCAGGTCCTCGGTGGCGGTCGACATCGGGCGCCAGCGCCACGACCTCGTCGCTCGCCATCTTCGACAAGGTCTTGACCACATCGACATAATGCGGATGCAGCCCGCCCGACAGCACCGCCTTGCGGCGCTTGGTGACGCGATGCGCCATCAGCACCGCCTCGCCGGTGCCGGTGGAGCCGTCATACATGGAGGCGTTCGCCACATCCATGCCGGTGAGCGCCGCCACCTGCGTCTGGAACTCGAACAGATATTGCAGCGTGCCTTGCGCGATTTCCGGCTGATAGGGCGTGTAGCTGGTCAGGAATTCCGAGCGCTGGATCAGGTGATCGACGGTCGCCGGAACGTGGTGCTTGTAGGCGCCCGCGCCGACGAAGAACGGCACGCGACGAAGCCGGCACGTTCTTTGCCGCCATGCGCGACATGATGCGCTCGACTTCGAGCTCGCCCTTGCGGCGCGGCAGATCGACCGGCGCCTTCAGCAGCGCGTGATTGGGGATGTCGGCGAACAGGTCGTCGACGTGTTTGACGCCGATGCGCGCGAGCATCTCGCCGCGATCGGTGTCGGTGAGGGGAAGATAGCGCATCGCGCGAAGACCTCAAGGAGTTAGTGCGAGGGAATGCCCGCCACCACGATTTCCGTGAGCACGGAATTGGCGATGAAGCATTCCTGGTGAGACAGATGATGAATGTTCGGCGAGCTGCTCGTGCGTCGGAACTCTGTCGCCTGAGAATGCGATGGTCGGATCGAGGGTGACCTTCGAGACGAAGAGCTTGCCGTTCGCGTTCTTCGTCATGATGCCGACAGCGTTGTCCTCGTAGCGATCGACAACGAAGCGCTTCTTGCCCGCGATGGCGAGGAAGGTCAGCATGTGGCAGCTCGAGACCGCCGCAACGAAGGCCTCTTCCGGATCGACCGCGTCGTCGCGCGACATCGGCAACGGCACGACCGACGGCGATGACGACGCCGCGACCTCGATGCCGCCATCGAAGCGCCACACATGGCCACGGCTGTAGCGGCCATCGGAGAAAACCTCCCCGTTGCGCGTCCAGCTGACCGTTGCGGTGTATTCGTGCGACATGCGGCCTGCGCCTTCAGGAAATCGACTTCACGAATTCCTGGTATTGTTCTTCGGTCATGAGCGCGTCGAGCTCGCCGCGTCCTTGACCTTCAGCTTCAGGAACCAGCCGCGACCGGCCGGATCCTCGTTGACGGTGCCGGGGGTCGATTCCAGCTCGCCATTGACCGCGACCACTTCGCCCGAAACCGGCGCGTAGATTTCGCTCGCGGCCTTCACGCTCTCGACGACGGCGGCCTCGGCGCCCTTCGCCAGAGCCTTGCCGACGCTCGGCAGCTCCACATAGACGACGTCGCCAAGCTGCGCCTGCGCGTAGTCGGAGATGCCCGACGACGGCGGTGTCGCCCTCGACGCGGATATATTCGTGATCCTTGGTGTAGCGCGTGGTCATGTTCTGTTTCCCTTGATGTTCAGCGCTTGTAGCGGTGCGGTGCGAAAGGCATGGCGGCGACTCTTGCCGGGATCGGCTTGCCGCGAACGACGAGATGAAGATCCGTGCCGACGGCCGACACGTCCTTCGAGACGTAACCCATGGCGACGGGACCGTTGACGGTGGGGCCGAAGCCGCCCGACGTCACGATGCCGACTTCGCGGCCATCCGGCGTCGCGATGATCGCGCCCTCGCGCGCCGGCGCCCGTCCCTCGGGCTTCAGGCCGACGCGGACCCGCGCGGGGCCGTCCTTGATCTCGCGCTGGATGCGGGCGGCGCCCGGAAAGCCGCCTTCCTCGCGGCGGCGCTTCTGGATCGACCAGATCAGACCGGCCTCGATGGGGGACGTGGTGGTGTCGATGTCGTGGCCGTAGAGGCAGAGCCCGGCTTCGAGGCGCAGGGAATCGCGTGCGCCAAGGCCGATCGGCTTGACCTCGGGATCGCCGAGAAACGCCCGCCACAAGGCCGCCGCCTTGTCGGCCTTGACGGAAATTTCGTAGCCGTCTTCGCCCGTATAGCCCGAGCGCGAAACATGGCAATCGAATCCCGCCACTTTCATGGCGCGCGCGGCCATGAAGGTCATGTCGGCGGCCTCCGGCGCAAGCTTCGACATCACCTCGACGGCCTTGGCGGCCCTGAAGGGCGATGAGCGCGCGATCGTCGGCGCGCGTCAGCGTCACGCCCTTCGGCAGCCGCGCGCCGATATGGGCGTAATCCGCGTCCTTCATGGAGGCGTTGACGACCAGCATCAGGGTTCCGGCATCGGCCTCGTCCGCGGAGCGGCTCACCATGAGGTCGTCGAGAATGCCGCCGGTCTCGTCCAGAAGCTGCGAATAGCGCTGCTGGCCGGGCTTGAGGTTGAGGATATCGGCCGGAACGAGCGCCTCGAGCGCCCGCGCCACCGTCTCGTGGCTCCCGTCGTCGGCGGTGAGGAACGCCTGGCCCATATGCGAGACGTCGAACAGGCCCGCATGATCGCGGGTCCAGTTGTGCTCGGTCATGATGCCGGTGGGGTACTGGACCGGCATGTCGTAGCCGGCGAACGGCACCATGCGGGCGCCCAGCGGCCACGTGCTCGGCATGCAGCGGGGTCTGAAGCAGCGTCTCGTCGGCGTGGACTGGCTCGGCCATGGAATTCCCTCAAAGGCGCGCGTTCGACGGGTCTCCGAAGACCCGTGCTTCACGCCCCCTCTGTCCCATGACCTGAGAGATTTCCCTTCGGCGCCCGGAAGCGAAAAAGGTTACGCCCTTCGGTGGGCGACGTCGCGAAACGTCGCCGCTTTCCAGAGTGCCAGCTCCCCAGCGGTCCTTTTGCCTGAGCGTTTCCGGGGCGGTTGCGCCTTCGGCGCCGGGCTCGAAGCCCGGTCTCTTCCGCGGGGATCAGCGGCCGATCAACCTCTGGCGAGGAATTGCCGGGTTCTGTCAATCGAAGCAGGCGGCCCACAGCGCCCGTACCACTTCACAATTGACGCCCCCATTCCCAAGCCCCATGCTAAAAGGCCTATTTCACAGAAGGGGAGAAACGCGGCCTGATGCGGTCGGCAGCTCCTGAGATCGTTGTTCGAACTCATCATCGCTATCTGCCTGATCGCCCTCAACGGCGTCTTTGCCCTGTCTGAACTTGCCGTCGTTTCCGCCCGCCGTCCCCGTCTCAAAGCCATGGCCGAGAAGGGCCGTCCGGGCGCCAGGATCGCCCTGAAGCTGATGGAGGATTCGGGGCGCTTTCTCTCCACCGTCCAGATCGGCATCACCCTCGTGGGCATCCTGGCCGGCGCCTTCTCGGGCGCCGCCCTCGGCGCGCGGCTGACGCTGATCCTCGCCGAAAACGGCGTTCCGCAAGGGGTGGCCGAGCCCCTTGGGTTCGGCATCGTCATCGGCCTCATCACGTTCTTTTCCATCGTCATCGGCGAATTGGTGCCCAAGCAATTCGCCCTCCGCCATCCGGAGGGCGTCGCCTGCGCGGTGGCGCCCCTGATGCTGTTGATCTCCAAGGTCGCGGCCCCGGCGATCTGGCTCCTCAATACGTCGACCCGGGTGATCTTCCGGTTGTTCGGCGGGAGCTCGGAAGGCGACAATACGGTCACTGAAGAAGAGATCAGGATGCTCGTCGGCGAGGCCGAGAGCGCCGGCGTGATCGAGGAGGAGGAGCGCCGCATGATCGGCGGCGTGCTGCGCCTCGGCGACCGGCAGGTCCGCGCCCTCATGACGCCCCGGACCAACGTGGACTGGATCGACCTGGCGGACGACGCGGATACGATCCGCGAACTCCTCGATCACGACGCCCCATTCCCGCCTGCCCGTCAGCGAGGGCGACGCCGACAACATGATCGGCGTGGTGCAGTCGCGGGAGCTGCTGGCGGCGATCCTCACGCGGCGAGACGCTCGACGTGCGCAAGTACGTGCGCGTCGCGCCGGTCATTCCCGACACGCTCTATGCCCTCGACGCCCTGTCGCTCCTGCGCGACGCCGAGGTGCCGATGGCGCTCGTCCACGACGAATACGGCCATTTCGAAGGGGTGGTGACGCCCGCGGATGCTCTGGAATCCATCGTCGGCGTGTTCCGCTCCGACGCCGAAACGCCCGAACCGGACGCCGTGCGCCGGGAGGACGGATCATGGCTCCTCGCAGGCTCCATGCCGGTGGACGAGATGGAGGAGATCATCGGGGTGTCGCTGCCCGAGGGCCGGACCTACCACACGGTCGGCGGCCTGGTGATCAGCGAGTTGCAGCATCTGCCCGTGGAAGGCGAGCATGTGGACGCGTTCGGCTGGCGGTTCGAGGTGATCGACCTCGACGGGCGGCGGATCGACAAGATCCTGGCCTCGTCGCTGGTGCAGCGCGCCGGGGCGGCGCCGCACCCGCATTAGCGGGATCGGTCTGCCGGCTCAGCCGCGCGTGCGACGGCGCGGCGCGGCATTGCCGCTTCCGAGGCTCACCTCGATCTCGAAGACGCTGGCGTCCCGCGCCGGAACGACGATGCCTTCCTCGACGAACGCGAAGCTCCCCTGGGTATCGCCGGGCGGAATGACGACGCTCAGGCGGCGCGACCGGCTGGCGATGTCGTCGAGCCGCTCTTCACCACAATGTGGACCGGCACGTCATAGCGGCCCGGCGAGCCGCCGACGCCGAGGAGCGCGCGGCCCTCGACGCCGACTCGCACGAGGGTGGTGCCGTCCGGATTGCCGACGCATTCGCGGGCGATCTGGCCAAGCGCGATCTGGCTGCGGAGCGCGCCGCCGTCTCCGGCGCGCCCGCCGGAGAAGGCCTGGATCGAGGAGCCGCCTTCGGGGATGTCGACCGACGGGCAGATAGACGTCCTCGATGGTGGTCTTGGCAGGCGGCGGCACCGTCGGGCCGGCGAACAGCAGCATGTTGCCGAGGCGTGGACCCGCCTTCTCCGGGCGCACCGCAGCCCGCAAGCGCCGATACCCCGAGAACGGCCAGCGCCAAACCTGCCTTGCGGCTCAATCCACCCATGACGTCCCCCCAACCCTCTGATCGAATGACCATGACCTTACGGCAGCGCGTCGAACCCGGCCGCGAAGCCGTTCAGCGAGACCGGAATTCCGATGCCTTCTTCGGGCGTCTGGAACACGATGAAGGTCGCGGTCTGGCCGGACTTCATCTGATTGATCAGGTTGTCCTCCATCACCACCTCGGCGACGCAACCCGTCGTCAGGCAGCGCACGAACCCGGCCCGGCCGATATCGGTCTGGTCGATCTTCAGCCCGAGTCCCGACGGCAACAGGATACCAAGCGGCGCGACGATGCGCAGGAGCCGGCTTTTGCCGTCCGCAGTTTTCAACACGATTATCACGAGCGTGATGTTGGGCCGGTCTTCGGCCGCCACGTTCTGGACCAGAGCGCATTGCTCGCTCGAGGCGCCCGCCGGCGTCTCGCAGCGCATCTGCCAGTCGCCGAACGTGTTCTTGACCATGCCCTGCGCGCTGGCGCTCGCCGGCCGCCATCGCGGCGGACAACCCCACCAACGGCTGCCAATGCGGCGCTAATCCATCGTGATCTGCCCACAGGCACCTCCGTTTGCGAGCCCCGCCGGACTCGACCCGCGGGGCGGCGGCCTCAAAGCCGAACCGATCCATGTTTGGACCGTTCGGACCATGGCTGGGGCGGCGATGTCAAGCGAGAGCGGCACCGCGTGCCGCCGAAATGGGCTTTTGGCCGTTATGACGCATAAATTGCGACGCTTGCACCGTTGCGCTCCTGCGCGTCCTGTGGTCATAGACGCTGGACGAAGGTGATGGCGCAGGCTGGGCACCGCTTTTTGCGCGCGCTTGTCCCGTCCGTCCCAATGGTTTCGTGGCCGCTCATCGGCCACTCTATCTAGGAGCTTTGGTACACCGATGCGGATCGAGACGTCAGGACTTCGATCGGCGATCCCCCTCCTCACGGCGGCGGTCGCATTTGTGTCAGGCATCAGTGCGGCGTCGGCCGGCACTGGCGCGCCGACCCCCTGGGAAATGGGCATGCAGGGCATGGTGACCGAAGTCGGTCGCGACCTGTCCAATTTCCACACCTGGCTGGTCTGGCTGATCGCGGCGATCTGCGTGTTCGTGCTGGCGCTGATCATCATCATCGCCGTGCGCTTCAACGAGGCCAAGAATCCGGTTCCCTCCAGGACCACGCACCACACCTGGCTCGAAGTCGCCTGGACCATCGTCCCGGTTCTCATCCTGATCGCCATCGCGATCCCGTCCTTCCGCCTGCTCCGCCTGCAGCTCATCATCCCGCCGGCCGACGTGGTCGTGAAGGCGACCGGCTATTCCTGGTACTGGGGCTATGAATACGCGGCCGACCAGGGCGGCGGGTTCAAGTTCGATTCGAACATGGTCGACGCCAAGGACCTGAAGCCCGGACCAGCCCCGCCTGCTCACCGTCGACAACGAGATGGTCGTGCCGGTGAACAAGGTCGTGAAGGTCCAGGTCACCGCCGGCCGACGTGCTCCATTCCTTCACGGTCCCTTCGTTCGGCATCAAGGTCGACGCCGTCCCCGGGCGCCTGAACGAGACCTGGTTCAGGGCCGAGAAAGAGGGCGTGTATCACGGCCAATGCTCGGAGCTTTGCGGCAACGGCCACCCCTACATGCCGATCACCGTCCGCGTCGTCAGCGAGCAGCAATATGCCGCCTGGCTGACCGAGGCGAAGCAGAAGTATGCTTCGCAGCGACGGCTCCGCCCCGCTCAAGCTCGCCACCGCACAGTAATTTCCAAAGAAGGACCACAGAGGTCTCATCATGGCACACGCAGCTGACGCCGCTCACGCGGATCACCACGATCACGTCCCGACCTTCTGGCGCCGGTGGTTCATGTCGACGAACCACAAGGATATCGGCACGCTCTACTTCCTGTTCGGCTTCATGGCCGGCATCGTCGGCGGCGCGCTGTCGATCGCCATGCGCCTGGAGCTGCAGCAGCCGGGCCTGCAGTTCTTCTCGAACCCGCAAGCCTTCAACGTCGTCGTGACCGGCCACGGCCTCATCATGGTGTTCTTCATGGTGATGCCGACCCTGATCGGCGGGTTCGGCAACTGGTTCGTGCCGCTGATGATCGGCGCGCCCGACATGGCGTTTCCGCGGATGAACAACATCTCGTTCTGGCTGCTCGTGGCGGCCTGGGTGCTGCTGCTCTGCTCGCTCTTCGTGGAGGGCGCTCCGGGCTCGCTCGGCTTCGGCGGCGGCTGGACGGTCTATCCGCCGCTCTCGGTCACCGGCCATCCCGGCCCGGCGCTCGATTTCGGCATCCTGGCGCTCCACCTTGCGGGTGCGTCCTCGATCCTCGGCGCCATCAACTTCATCACCACCATCCTCAACATGCGCGCGCCCGGCATGACGCTGCACAAGATGCCGCTCTTCGCCTGGTCGATGCTGGTGACGGCGTTCCTGCTGCTTCTGTCGCTCCCGGTTCTCGCCGGCGCGATCACCATGCTGCTGACGGATCGTAACTTCGGCACCACCTTCTTCGATCCGTCGGGCGGTGGCGATCCGATCCTCTACCAGCACCTGTTCTGGTTCTTCGGCCATCCCGAAGTGTACATCATGATCCTGCCGGCCTTCGGCATCGTCAGCCACATCATCTCGACCTTCTCCAAGAAGCCGATCTTCGGCTATCTCGGCATGGCCTACGCGATGGTGGCGATCGGCGTCGTCGGCTTCGTCGTGTGGGCTCACCACATGTTCACGGTCGGCCTGTCGCTCCAGACCCAGGCCTATTTCGTCTTCGCCACCATGGTGATCGCGGTGCCGACCGGCATCAAGATCTTCTCGTGGATCGCCACCATGTGGGGCGGCTCGATCCGCTTCACCGCCGCGATGCTGTGGGCGGTGGGCTTCGTGTTCCTGTTCACGGTCGGCGGCGTGACCGGCGTCGTGCTGGCGAATGCGGGCGTCGACCGCTACATGCACGACACCTATTACGTCGTGGCGCATTTCCACTACGTGCTGTCGCTCGGCGCGGTGTTCATCATCTTCGCCGGCATGTACTACTGGTTCCCGAAGATCACCGGCTACATGATGCCGGAATGGATCGGCAAGACGCATTTCTGGATCGCCTTCATCGGCTCCAACCTGCTGTTCTTCCCGATGCACTTCCTCGGCCTGTCGGGCATGCCGCGCCGCTATGCGGATTACCCGGATGCGTTCGCGGGCTGGAACATGGTGTCGTCGATCGGCGCCTACATCTTTGCCGTCGGCGTTCTGCTCTTCGCCTTCGGGGTGATCTACGCCTTCATCCGCAAGGAGAAGGCGGCTGGCAATCCGTGGGGCGAGGGTGCGACCACCCTCGAATGGACGCTGCCCTCGCCGCCGCCGTTCCACCAGTTCGAGACCCTGCCGCGCATCGCCGACACGGGCCACTAGCCACGATCGGACGGGCGGCATCCGCCGCCCGCTCCTTCCCCGAGGGTTTGGGCGAATGCTCCGAAATCTTCCGGCAAGGAGTTGATATCGAGAAGCAGAGGGCCACGTTGCCCGGCCCGCTTCGAAAGATCACCATGATGACCATTGCAACCAACACAATGACCGACGAATCCCAACGAAACCCTCGCGACCGCGGGGATTTCGAAAGGCGAGGTGTCGGATTACTTCGCGCTCCTGAAGCCGCGGGTGATGTTCCTCGTGGTGTTCACGGCCCTCGTCGGCATGGTCGTGGTCCATCCCGACGTTCATCCGGTCGTTGCCTTCGCGTCGCTCCTGATGATCGCCATCGGCGCCGGCGCGTCCGGCTGTCTCGAACATGTGGTGGGATGCGGATATCGACGCCATCATGGTCCGCACGCGCAAGCGCCCGATCCCTGCCGGCCGGATCGCCCCCGGCGAGGCGCTCGCTTTCGGCATGACCCTGTCGGTCGGTTCGGTGATCGTGCTCGGTCTGGTCAGCAACGTGCTGGCCGCCGGCCTGCTGGCCTTCACGATCTTCTTCTACGCCGTGATCTATTCCATGTGGCTCAAGCGCTCGACGCCGCAGAACATCGTCATCGGCGGCGCCGCCGGCGCGCTTCCGCCCATCGTCGCGCAGGCGGCGGTGGCAGGCCATGTGGGCTGGGAAAGCGTCATCCTCTTCGCCATCATCTTCATCTGGACGCCGCCCCATTTCTGGGCGCTCGCGCTGGTCAAATCGAGCGATTACGAGCGGGCCGGCATTCCGATGATGCCCAATGTGGCGGGTCCCGATTCGACCCGGCGGCAGATCCTTGCCTACACGATGCTTCTCGCCCCGCTCGGCCTCGCGCCGGTGGCGTACGGCTTCGGCGGCATCGCCTATGCGATCATCGCGACCATCGGCGGCCTCGGCATGCTGGCGCTCGCCGTGCAGGTCTACCGGCTTCGGCAGGGCGAGCCGGCGATGCGGGTGGCGCAGCAGCTTTTCGCGTTCTCGATCCTCTACCTGTTCGTGCTCTTCGCGACGCTTCTGGCCGAGCATGCGCTTGGGTTCTTCCGGCCGGTTTTCGGGTGATCCGATGACGACACCGTCTCCCCGTGCCCGTCTCAGCCCCGAAGAGCAGAAGCGCCGCCGCAAGCGGTCCCTCGCTCTCGCGCTGACGCTGGGCGCTCTCGTGCTTCTGTTCTACGTGGTGACGATCGCAAAGCTCGGACCCGGCGTTCTGCAGCGTCCGATGTGAGGTGGAGATGGCAGGTACCAGACAACATCCAACGCAGCAACCGCCGGACCGTCATCGCCTGCGCGGGCATGGCCGTCGGCATGATCGGCCTCGCCTACGCGTCGGTGCCGCTCTACGACCTGTTCTGCAAGGTCACCGGCTTCAACGGCACGCCGATCCAGCGGGCGGACAACGCGTCCGACGTGATCGACCGGACCATCGCGGTTCGGTTCGACGCCAACGTGGTGCCGGGCCTGAACTGGACATTCGCGCCCGAGGTGCCCGAGGTGAAGGTCAAGCTCGGCGAGACGACGACGGTTCTCTACAAGCGTCACCAATAACGGCACGAAGCCCACCACCGGCATCGCCACCTACAACGTGCAGCCGGACCTCGCCGGCTCCTATTTCTCCAAGCTCGAGTGCTTCTGCTTCACCGAGCAGACCCTGCAAGCCGGGCGAGACCCTCGAATCCGCCGTCGTCTTCTATGTCGATCCTCGCATTGTCGAGGATTCCGACATCAAGGACATCAGCCTCCATCACCCTTTCGTACACCTACTTCCCCTCCAAGGGCGGGAAGCCGGTGGCCGAAGCCCCCTCAACCGCAACCACACCGATCGTTCAATAACGGCGTGACAAGCTGGGCGGAAACGTCCTAGAGCATGTCCGGAAACTGGCAGCTCTCAAGCGATCACTCCTTCGGAGCACGGAGACGACAAGAATGGCCGAGGCCCACGCGAAACATCACGATTACCACCTTGTGGATCCGAGCCCGTGGCCGCTTATCGGTTCGATCAGCGCCTTTCTGATGGCCTCGGGCTTCGTCGTCTGGTGGAAGGGCATGGCGATTGCCGGCACGCATCCGGGCGCGTTCATCTTCGGCGCCGGAATCATCGGCGTGCTGTTCACCATGTTCAGCTGGTGGAGCGACGTGATCGCCGAGGCCAATAGCGGCGAATTCCACTCCCGCGTCGTCCAGCTTCACCACCGCTACGGCATGATGCTGTTCATCGCCTCCGAGGTGATGTTCTTCGTGGCGTGGTTCTGGGCCTATTTCGACGCCGCCCTCTATCCCAACGATCCGATGCAATATGCGCGGGTCGAGAGCCTCGGCGGCGTCTGGCCGCCCAAGGGCATCGAGACCTTCGATCCCTGGCACCTGCCGCTGCTCAACACCCTCATCCTGCTGACCTCCGGCACCACCGTGACCTGGGCGCACCACGCGCTGCTCGAGGGCGACCGCAAGGGCGTCAAGGTCGGCCTGTGGCTGACCATCATCCTGGGCCTCGTGTTCAGCTGCGTCCAGGCGATCGAGTACAGCCACGCCGGTTTCGGCTTCAAGGGCAACATCTACGGCGCCACCTTCTTCATGGCGACGGGCTTCCACGGCGCGCACGTGATCATCGGCACGATCTTCCTGATCGTCTGCCTGCTGCGCACCTATCGGGGCGATTTCACGCCACGGCAGCATCTCGGCTTCGAGTTCGCCGCCTGGTACTGGCATTTCGTCGACGTGGTGTGGCTGTTCCTGTTCGCCGCCATCTACGTGTGGGGCTACGGCGGGCCGGTCGCCGGCGGGCACTAGGCGCCCTTTCATCACGAGCATTCGGGGGGCGGCGACAAGCCGCCCTTCTCATTTGCAGATTGCCGTTTATGTGAAGCGTGAATCTCGCGCTTTCGTGTCGGCGCCGGATGTCTTCGTTGCTGAGCTTTCGCGGCCCCCGGTTCGGCGGCCGCCAAGTCTCCGGAGTTCCAAACACGTGCCCCATGATCGTTCCGCGCCTGCGCCGATCCTCACCGGTCTCAAGGGGCTGTGCCCCCGCTGCGGGAAAGGCCACGTCTTCACGGGCTTCCTGACGCTGCGGCCGAATTGCGAGGTCTGCGGTCTCGATCTCTCCTTCGCCGATACCGGCGACGGCCCGGCCTTCTTCGTCATGTCGATCGTCGGCATCTCGGTGGTCGGCCTCGCGCTCTGGGTCGAATTCACCTATGAGCCGCCGATCTGGCTTCACATGGTCATGTGGTTCGCCCTCACGGGAATTCTCAGTCTGGCCCTCGTGCGGCCCCTCAAGGGCGTCCTCACGGCGCTGCAATACCACCACAAGGCCGAAGAAGGCCGTTTCGAGAAGTGACCGTTCCCGTGTCCCGCTGGCGCTCCCTGATCGTCCCGTCGATGGCCGCGCTCGTTGCGCTGGCGATCCTCATCGGGCTTGGAACCTGGCAGCTTCAGCGCAAGGCCTGGAAGGAGGACCTCGTCACCCGCATCGAGGCCCGCGCCTACGGGGAGGCCGGCGAAATCGTGCCGCCGGCCGGCTGGGGCGACTGGAACCAGGCGGAGGACGAGTTCCGCAAGGTCCGAATTCGGGGCACCTTCCTCCACCAGTTCGAAACCCCGGTCTATGGCCTGGCGCCGGGCCAGCGCGGATCGCCCCTGCAGGGCTATTTCCTGATGACGCCGTTGCGAATGGACAACGGCGCCATCGTGATGGTCAATCGCGGCATCGTCCCGACCGAGCTTCGCGAACCCGCCGCGCGGCCGGAGAGCCAACCGGCCGGCCTCGTGACGGTGACGGGCCTCGTGCGCGCGCCCCAGGAGCGCAATTCCTTCACGCCGAACGACGATCCCGCGCGCAAGGAATGGTTCACGCTCGATCCCGAGGCGATCGGCCGTGCGAACGGGCTGGAGCGCGTTGCTCCCTTTTATGTGGCGGCGGATGCGACGCCCGGTCCCGGCGGATGGCCCAAGGGTGGCCAGACCGATCTCACCCTTCCCAACAACCACCTGCAATATGCGTTCACGTGGTTCGGGATCGCCCTCACGCTCATCGGCGTCTACGGGGCATTCGCGTGGCGCAAGCTGAGACGCCCGGAATCGCTAGAGCTGGAACAGGGCGAAAAAGCCGAAACCTAGGATCACCAACCCGGCGCTGACGATCTTCGCCACGTGGAGATAATTCAGGAGATTGGCCGATCGGGCCTGGTCTTCGGCCCGCTCCGCCCTGGACATGGCCTGGCGCGCCCTGAACTGCTCCGCATAGAGCGACGTGGTCATGTTTCCGCTCGTCGCGCCGTCTTTTTCGATTTCGATCCGCTGAGCCATGACGCCGATCAGCAGCCCGAGGATTCCGAGACCGAGAAAGCCCACGAGGGCAAACATCACGGCCGTCAGAAGCGCCAGGCTTCCGATGAGAAAGGGCAGAAGGATCCAGTCGAGCCGTGTCATCTTCATGGGATTTCTCCCTGCCGTCCGGACCCACCTTGGGCCGCCTCCGCGCCGAGGGCAACTCCCATGCCGGCCTCTCCGGCCTTCCGTTTGCGATCCGTCGCCCTTAGCGCTTGTCCTCTCCGGCCCCGGCTCATAATGTCCGCCAAATTTCAGGAGATCTGACGTGCTCCATGTCTCGACCCGGGGCGAAGCCCCCGCGCTCGGCTTTCGCCGATGCCCTCCTCGCCGGTCTGGCGCGGGACGGCGGCCTCTACCTGCCCGAGAGCTGGCCTGCTCTGTCCACCGAGACGATCCGGGGTTTTTCCGGCAAGTCCTATGCGGATGTGGCGAAAGCGGTGCTGGCGCCCCTCGTGGACGGCGACATTCCCGAGGCGGACTTGAACCGGATGATCGACGAGGCCTATGCGGGCTTCCGTCATCCGGCGACCTGCCCTCTCGTCCAGCTCGACGACAACCTGTTCGTCCTCGAGCTTTTCCACGGTCCGACGCTCGCCTTCAAGGACGTGGCGATGCAGCTTCTCGGGCGGCTGATGGATTACGTGTTGCGGGCGCGAGGAACGCGCGCCACCATCGTCGGTGCGACCTCGGGCGATACCGGCAGCGCCGCGGTCGAAGCCTTCCAGGGGCCTCGATCAGGTCGATATCTTCATCCTCTATCCGCATGGCCGCGTCTCGGACGTGCAGCGGCGTCAGATGACCACGGTGGCATCGCCGAACGTGCACGCGCTCGCCATCGAGGGCACGTTCGACGATTGCCAATCGATGGTGAAGGGCATGTTCAATCACGCCCGCTTTCGCGACGACCTGCACCTGTCGGGCGTCAATTCCATCAACTGGGCCCGGATCGCCGCGCAGGTCGTGTATTACTTCACCGCCGCCGTCGCTCTCGGGGCGCCCGACCGGCGCATCTCGTTCTCGGTCCCGACGGGCAATTTCGGCGATATCCTGGCGGGCTTTGTCGCCAAGCGCATGGGCCTCCCGATCGAGCGGCTGATGATCGCCACCAACGCCAACGACATCCTGGCCCGGACGCTGGCAACCGGAACTTACGAGATCAAGGGCGTCCAGCCCACCAACTCGCCTTCCATGGACATCCAGATCTCGTCCAATTTCGAGCGGCTGCTATTCGAGGCTTACGATCGGGATGCCGGCGCGGTGCGGGCTGCGATGGGGAGCCTCGCGCAATCGAAATCCTTCACACTCAAGGACGGGCCCTTGGGCCGGATCCGCGATGAATTTTCCGCTCTGGCGGTCGATGAGGCTGCCGTCGCCGGCGAAATGGCCGAGACCTGGCGGGAAACCGGCTATGTGCTCGATCCGCACAGCGCCGTGGGCACGAAGCGCGGCTCGCGCCCTTCTGGAACGTCAACCGGGCGTCCCCGTCGTCGCTCTTTCCACGGCCCATCCGGCGAAATTCCCCGACGCGGTCGAGCGCGCGACGGGCCTGCGCCCCGCCCTCCCGCCGCACATGGCCGATCTCATGACGCGACCCGAGACCTTCACCGTGCTGCCGCACGACCAGACAACCGTCGAGACCTTCATTCGGGACCGCGCCCGGGCCGCATCGGGCATCGCCGCATGAGCGAGACCCTCGTCCAGGCCGGGCGCATCGAGATCACGCAGCTCGCCAACGGCCTCACGGTCGCCACCGAGCGCATGCCCGAAATCGCCACCGCGACGCTCGGAGTGTGGGTCGGAACCGGTTCGCGTCACGAGCAGGCCCACGAGCATGGGCTTTCGCATCTCATCGAACACATGGCGTTCAAGGGTACGTCGCGCCGCTCGGCCCGGCAGATCGCCGAGGACATCGAGAATGTGGGCGGCGACATCAACGCCGCCACCAGCGTCGAATATACGAGTTACACGGCCAGGGTGCTGGGCGAGAACGTGGATCGTGGCCCTCGACGTGCTCGGCGACATCCTGATCCATTCGGTTTTCGACGCGGCGGAGCTTGCCCGCGAAAAGGGCGTCATCCTGCAGGAATACGCCGCCGTCGAAGATACGCCGGACGACCTCGTCTACGACGCCTTCATGGAATCCGCCTACGCGCGCCAGCCGATCGGTCGTCCCATCCTCGGCACGCCCGACACCATCAAGGCCTTCGACGAGGCCACCATCCGGGCGTTCCTCGCCCGCGAATACATCCCCGCCAAGATGGTGATCGCGGCGGCGGGCGACGTGGAGCATGCGCGGATCGTCGATTCGGCCGAGCGGCATTTCGGCGCCATGCCGGCGGTGCCCGAGCGGGAGCCGGAGCCGGGCCGCTATACGGGCGGCGAGCGGCGCATTTCCCGCAAGCTCGAACAGGCCAATATCGTCCTCGGCCTGCCCGGCCTCTCCTTCAAGGACCCCGGCTATTACGGCGCGCATCTGTTCGCCCATATCCTCGGCGGAGGCCTGACGTCGCGCCTCTGGCACGAGGTGCGCGAGACCCGGGGCCTCGCCTATTCGATCGACGCCTTCCACTGGCCCTTCTCGGATTGCGGCCTTTTCGGAATCGGCGCCGGTACCGCGGGCTCGGACGTTGCCGAACTGATGAAGGTGACGCTGGAATGCATGCGCGAGGCCGCCGACAACATCAGCGAGATCGAGATGGTCCGCGCCAAGGCGCAGATGAAGGTCGCCCTGCTCACGGCGCTCGAGACGCCGGGCGGACGCATCGAGCGTATCGCCCGCCAGCTCCTGTCCTGGGGGCGGCTGGTCCCCAGTGAGGAAATCGTCGCAAAGGTTGATGCCCTAACGGCAGAGCAGGTGCATCGGCGCCGGCCGCTCGCTCCTGTCGGGCGCGCCCACGATCGCCGCCATCGGCCCCATCAAGGGCCTGCCGTCGCTGGACAGGCTCGCGGCGGGACTGCGTGCGTGACGGGGCAGAGCGCCGGTGGGTCGGGAGGGTAGCGTCCTCAATCCCGCCGCAAACGAGAGCCATTGCCTCCTGCCCAAGCCCGACACTCCTGTCCTGCGGACAAGTCGGGCCACCTGTCGAGATCGCCTTGCCCTCAAGCCTCCTGACCGATACCAATCCCCTTCCATCCTTGCGGCTCGGACGAAAGACGGAAGCGTTGCGGATCGTTTCTTTCGCCATCACCTTGTTTGTCGGCGGCCCTGATGTGGCTCGCCCTGCCCGGCATCGGACAGGCTGTCGAATCCGTGCGCGTGGATCCCGACACCAAGGCCATCGACCTCGCGCCCATGGTCGAGCGCTACCGGTCGGACGGCGACGAGATCCGCATCTCCACGGCGCCCGGGCGCGACGGCATCGTCCGCCGGATCGCCGTGAAGGCCCGCGAATCCGGCACCCGCCCCGACTGGATCGTCTTCGCGCTGACCAACGATACCGACGAGCAGGTCGACCGCCTCCTCGTGGCGCCGCATTTCCGCCTCACCGGCTCCGGCGTGATCTGGCCCGATCTCGGGTCCACCCGCATCGAGGCCATCACGGCGAGCCAGGGCATCCGGCCGGAGCGCGACGACAGCCCGGACGCGGATATCTTCCTGATCACCCTCGATCCCGGCACAACCGTGACGTTCGTGGCCGAGCTTCGCTCCGCCGAACTGCCGCAACTGCAGCTCTGGAACGCCGATGCCTACAAGGACCGGGTCAACGGCCTGACGCTCTACAAGGGCATCATCATCGGCATCGCGGGTCTTCTGGCGCTGTTCCTCACCATCGTGTTCGTGGTGAAGGGCGCGCTGATCTTCCCCGCCGCCGCCGCCCTCGCCTGGGCGGTGCTCGCCTATGCGTGCATCGATTTCGGGTTCTTCCAGCGCATCTTCCCCATCACCGAGAAGGCCGAGCAGGTCTATCGCGCGGGCGCCGAGGCGGTGCTCGCCGCGACCCTGCTGGTGTTCCTGTTCGCCTATCTCAACCTCAATCGCTGGCATGTGCGCTACAGCCACGTGACGGCGTTCTGGCTCGTGTTTCTCGGAGCGCTCGTGGGGCTCGCGGTCATCGATCCGCCGGTCGCGTCGGGCGTGGCGCGGATTTCCATCGCGGCGGTGGCGGGCATCGGCTTCATCCTCGTGCTGCATCTCGCGACCCATGGCTACGATCGCGCCATCATGCTGGTGCCGACCTGGCTCCTGCTGATCGCCTGGGTGACGGCCGCGACGCTTCACGGTCACGGGCAGCTTCTCTCCGACCTCGTGCCGCCGGCGCTGATCGGCGGGCTGGTGCTGATCGTCATGCTCATCGGTTTCACGGTGATGCAGCACGCCTTCGCGGGCGGCGCCTTCGCGCCCGGTCAGGGCAACGAGACCGAGCGCCGGGCCCTCGCGTCTCTCGGGCGCCGGCGACATCGTGTTCGACTGGGACGTGACCTCCGACAAGATCTATGTCAGCCCGGAGGTGGAGCATCAGCTCGGCCTTCGCCGCGGCGCGCTCGAGGGCGCGGCCTCCGACTGGCTCGACCTGATCCATCCCTTCGACAAGGATCGCTACCGCACGTCGCTCGACGCGGTGATCGAGCAGCGGCGCGGGCGTCTGTCGCAGGATTTCCGACTGCGGGGATCGTCCGGCGCCCATCATTGGTTCCGCCTCAAGGCGCGGCCGGTCATCGGCACGGATGGCGAGGTCATCCGCGTCGTCGGCACCCTGTCCGACGTGACGGATGCGAAGACCGCCGAGGAGCGGCTGCTGCACGATGCGGTCCACGACAACCTGACGAGCCTTCCGAACCGCCAGCTCTTCTACGACCGTCTCGAAGCGGCGCTGACTTTCGCGAGCCAGGACGATTCCCTGAGGCCGACGGTGCTCGTGGTCGATATCGACCAGTTCAAGACGACCAACGACGCGGTCGGGTATGCGGCGGGCGATTCGATCCTGCTGACCCTGTCGCGTCGCCTGAGCCGGCTTCTGCGGCCGCAGGATACGCTGGCGCGCGTTTCCGGCGACGAATTCGCCATCGTGCTTCTGTCCGAACGCGAGCCCGATCGCATCATCGCTTTCGCCGACATGGTGCGGCGCGCGGTGACGACGCCGATCACCTATGCGGAGCGCGAGATCTTCCTCACCGCCTCCATCGGCCTTTCGCTGCACGATCCGCAGATCGCCGCGCGGCGCGAGGAAGTGCTGCGCAATTCCGAAATCGCCATGTCGCACGCGAAGCGCCATGGCGGCGATCGCATCGAGGTGTTCCGGCCCAACATGCGCTCCGACCGCAGCGATCACGCCACGATGGAAAACGATCTCCGGCAGGCGCTCGACCGCAACGAGATCAGGGTTCTGTTCAAGCCGATCGTGCGTCTGGAGGATCGCACCATCGCGGGCTTCGAATCGATGCTCCGCTGGGATCATCCCCGTCTCGGCCGCGTCGGGACCCGAAGATTTCATGTCGATCGCCGAGGAATCCGGCCTCATCGTCAATCTCGGCTTCTTCCTGCTCGAACAGACCGCGCGGGAATTGGCCGCATGGCAGAGCGCGCTGGAAGTGGAGCCGCCGATCTTTGCCAGCGTCAACATGTCGAGCCATCACCTGCTCCGCCACGACCTTCTGCAGGACGTGAAGGCCGTCATCGCCCGCACCGGCGTGCTTCCGGGTTCGCTGAAGCTCGAGATGAACGAAAGCCTGGTGATGGAGAATCCCGAATATTCGGCGCAGATCCTGAGCCGCCTGCGCGATCTCGGCGCCGGGTTGTCGCTGGACGATTTCGGCACGGGCTACTCGGCCCTGTCCTACCTGCTGCGGTTCCCGTTCGACACGATCAAGATCGACAAATCCTTCGTGCGCCAGATGGCCGACAACAAGCCCGTCATCCTGCGCTCCATCATCAAGATGGCGCACGAACTCGGAATGGAGACGGTGGCCGAGGGCGCGGAAACGGAATCGGAAGCGATCGAACTCTACCAGCTGGGCTGCGAATACGCGCAAGGCCCGGTCTTCGGCGAGCCCATGTCGATGTTGCAGGCACGCCAACTCGTCGGGGCGGCGCCCGAAGCGGCCTGATCGTCGACCTCAGGCGTGGCCGGCTTCCATGGACAGCATCGCGGGCTCGACGCCCGATCCGCCGCAGCGCCTCGTCGTAGCGCGCATCGACCGGGGTGCCGAACAACAGGTCCGCGTCCGCCGGGCAATTCAGCCAGCCATTCGCCTGGATCTCATGCTCGAGCTGCCCGGCGGACCAGCCCGCATAGCCGAGCGCCAGGATCGCGTCCTTCGGGCCCTCGCCTCGCGCCAGCGCGCGCAGGATATCGATGGTGGCGGTCAGGCACACGCCGTCGTCGATGGGCAGCGTGGATTGGGCCATGTGAAAATCGGGCGAATGCAGCACGAATCCCCGGGTGGTCTCGACGGGACCGCCGATCAGCACTTCCATGGAGACAAGCGACGGCGGAAGCCGGATGCGGTCCGCCTCCGGGAATGATTTCGAGCTGCACCAGAAGGTCCGGCAAGTTCACGTCCGGCGCGGGGCGCGTCAGCACGATACCCATGGCGCCCTCGGCCGAATGAGCGCAGAGATAGATGACCGACCGGGCGAACCGCTCATCCTCCATGCCGGGCATCGCCAGCAGGAGTTGGCCATCGAGATAGCCCGGAAAAATTTCGGACGGGGTCGGCGGAAAGCTCATCTTTCGGGTTCCTGTCAGGATGGCCCTGCGCCCACATCACGGGATCGTGGATGGCTTTGGCCGTCATAAACCTCGTATGGGGAAGCCTCACAGATCGTCATGGGTTCCATGGTATTTCGCATCCGCTTCTTTTCGACGCTTTTTTGTCTCGCGCTCGGCCTTTTTCCCGTCGCGGGACACAGGTCAGGAATCGCAAGGCTGGGTGCAAGGCCTCCATTCGCGCGCCCGGCTTATTTCGGGCGACCGCAAGGGCGCGGAGCGGCTCGCGGGCTTCGAGATCGCGCTCGATCCCGGATTCAAGACCTATTGGCGCAGCCCCGGCGACAGCGGTTTGCCGCCCCGCTTCGACTGGTCGGGTTCCGTCAACGTGAAGTCGGTGGATATCCGCTGGCCGGCCCCGACGCGCTCGGAGGATGCGACCGGCGTTTCGTTACGTCTATCACGACGCCGTGCTTCTGCCGGTTCTGGTCGAAGCCGCCGATCCGGAAAAACCGGTCAGGCTGGCGCTGCATGTCGAATACGGCATCTGCAAGGATATCTGCATTCCGGCGAGCGCCGACCTTTCGCAGGTGCTGGGCACGCCCCCGTCGCAACAAGCCGACGATCGAGGCCGTGCTGCGGACCAAGGTCCCACGGCAACAGGAAATCGGCGCGAAGGCCGAGCCTTCCATTCTCAGCGTGGAGCCGGGCGCCAGGGACGAGGCGGGATTCACGGCCCATCTGAAGGCGCCCGCTGGGAGCGCCCCGACCCTTTTCGCCGAAGGTCCCGATGGCTGGTATTTCTCGACCTCCGAGCCCGATGCCCAGAACCGCGTCGCGGTGAAACTGGAAGAAAAGCCCGCGGACGCGACCGGACCCGTTTCCCTGAGGCTCACATTCGTGGCGGGAGAAAAGTCGGTCGAGAGCACGGTGAGGCTCGACGCCAACGGGAAGCCACGCTAGGACACCCCCAGTTCATGGTCACCCTTGGAGAATAGCCGATGACGATTCAGGTCGGAGAAAGCCTGCCGCAAGTCACTTTCCGCATCATGACGGCGGACGGGCCGGTTGCGAAGACCACCGACGATCTGTTCAAGGGCCGCAATGTCGTCCTCGTCGCGGTTCCCGGCGCCTTCACGCCGACCTGCCACCGCAACCACCTGCCGGGCTATGTGGAAAACCTGCAGGCCATCAAGGCGAAGGGCGTCGACGCCATCCTGGTGACGGCCGTGAACGACGTGTTCGTCATGGATGCCTGGTCGAAAGCCGCGGGCGCCGACGGCATCGAGTTCATCTCCGACGGCAACGGCGATTTCGCCCGCGCGATCGGCCTCAGCATGGACGGGTCGGGCTTCGGTCTCGGCACGCGCTCCCAGCGCTATTCCATGGTGGTGGAGAACGGCGTCGTGAAGTCGCTCAACGTCGAGGACGCTCCGGCAAAGGCCCAGATCTCGGGCGCCGAGAACCTGCTCAAGCACCTCTGAGCGCGCCTGCGCACAACCGTCGCTCAGCGCGAAGCGAGCGGCGGCTTTGCTGCCTTCTTGAACGGCTGCATGGCGGCGACCGCGAGTTGGTCGACGCGGATATTGGTCTCATCGGTGGCGTGGCCCTTGACCCAGTGCCACACCACCTGATGGCTCGCTGCCGCCTGTTCGAGATCGCGCCAAAGATCTTCGTTCTTCACCGGCTTGTTGTCGGCCGTGCGCCAGCCGCGACGCTTCCAGTTGGCCATCCACGACGTGATGCCCTGACGCACATATTGCGAGTCCGTGTAGAGATCGACGGCGCAGTCTCGCGTCAGCGATTTCAGCCCTTCGATGGCGGCGCGCAATTCCATGCGGTTGTTGGTGGTGTGCTCCTCGCCGCCCGAGATTTCCTTCTCGCTTCCCTTGAACGACAGGATCGCGGCCCAGCCGCCGGGGCCCGGATTTCCCGAGCAGGCGCCGTCCGTGTAGATTTTCACACGCTCGGGCGTGGTCATGTCGAGGAGCCCGTATTCGCTGGCGTTCCGCGCCTGCCGATGGAAGTTGAGCTTGCGGTCGTATTCGAGCGGATCCTTCGGCTTCACCAGAGCGCCGGGCGGAACGTTCAGCCAATCGACGAGCCGCGTCAGCATGAAGCGCATGGCCGAGCCGCGGCAGAGCACCGGCAATGCGTCGATCTCGGATGCATCGAGCGGGCGCACCGCCTGGTAGCCGCCGAGAAGATCGCGGCCCTTGGTAAGGTTGAACGAACCATCCTGTCTCGAAGCACCAGGCATTGAGGCAGATCGCGACGTCATAGGCGAACGCATCGGTGCAGGCGAAATAGAAATCGATCAGGCCCGATACCTCACGGCCGATGAAGAAGACGTTGTCGGTGAAGAGATCGGCGTGGATGATTCCGCTCGGCAGGTTCGCGGGCCAATCCCTCCGCAGCGCGTACGAGCTCCCGCCGCGTCCTGTCCGCAAGTCCCGCCGAGACGCGGTCCGCCTGCGACTCGGCTTGCGCGAAAAGCGGCTGCCAGCCGCTCACCGACAGGGAATTCGGCCGCGTCATCGGAAAGTCGCGCCCGTCGAGATGGAGCTGCGCCAGCGCCGACCCAAGCGCGGCGCAATGCTGCGCGGTGGGCCTGCGTACCGCGATGCCGTCGAGAAACGTGAACACGGCGGCGGGTCGTCCCGGCAAGCCGGCCAAGCGTCTCCCCGTCGCGGTTCTTCAGCGGCAGCGGGCAGTTCAGGCCCTTGGCGGCGAGGTGCTGCATGAGACCGAGAAAGAACGGCAGATCGCTCTCGTTCACCCGCTTCTCGTAGAGCGTGAGGATGTAGGAGCCCTGCGGTGGTGTGGAGATAGTAGTTGGTGTTCTCGACGCCTTCGGCGATGCCCTTGTAGGACAGCAATTCGCCGATATCGTAGCCTGCGAGGAACGCGAACAGTTCCTCGTCCAGGACCTCCGTGTAGACCGCCATCGCCTATTCCGCTGCCTGCTCGCGCAATTCGCGCGGGAGCGGAAAGAACACGCTCTCATCCGCCGTGGAGACGCTCTCGACCGACACGTCGAAGCGTGTCGCGAAAGCATCGATGATTTCCTCGACCAGAACCTCCGGCGCGGACGCGCCCGGCGGTGATGCCGAGGCTTCTGATATCGCCGAACAGCGACCAGTCGATATCCTCCGCCCGCAGCAGGAGCCGCACCAGCGCGCAGCCCTCCCGCTCGGCGACCTCGAGCAGACGCTGCGAGTTGGAGGAATTCGGCGAACCGACCACGATCATCGCATCGACCAGCGGGGCGACGCGCTTGACGGCGCCCTGGCGGTTCGTGGTGGCGTAGCAGATGTCTTCCTTGTGCGGCCCGACGATCGTCGGATAGCGCGCCTTCAGCGCCGCCACCATCTCGCTCGTATCGTCGACCGACAGGGTCGTCTGGGTGACGAACGACAGGTTGTTCTCGTCGGCGGGTTTCGAGCGCCGCGATATCCGCGACCGTCTCCAGAAGCGTCGTGGCGCCTGCCGGCAGCTGGCCCATGGTGCCGACGACCTCCGGGTGGCCCGCATGGCCGATCAGCAGGATGTGCCGCCCGCGCTTGTGATGCGCGAGCGCCTCGCGGTGAACCTTGGTGACCAGCGGACAGGTGGCGTCGATGGCGAAGAGCCGCCGCGCCAGAGCCGCCTCCGGCACGGATTTCGGGACCCCGTGGGCCGAAAAGATGACCGGGGCGTCGCCATCCGGCACTTCGTCGAGCTCGCGGACGAAAACCGCGCCCTTCCGCCGCAGGTTCTCGACCACGTACTTGTTGTGAACGATCTCGTGGCGGACATAGACCGGCGCGCCATGGAGCGCCAAGGCCCGCTCGACCGCATCGATGGCGCGCACGACGCCCGGCGCAGAACCCGCGCGGGGCGCAAAGCAGGATGTCGAGGGGCGGCTTGGTCATGATGGGGCGATGTGGCGAGACGGACCCCTCTCTGTCAAGCGGGCAGCGGCATATTAAGCAGCCGTTGACGCTAGGCAAGAAACGCTCGCACTCGACCCCGAGTCACCCTAGAAAGGTCGGCATTAGTTCTCTTCTTGCGAAAAAATGATGGCGGATCCAGCCTCCCACGTCAGCTTCCTGCCGCCCATCCTGACGTTCTGCGGCGCGGCCGTGGTGGCGGTTCCGCTCTTTCGCCTGCTCGGCCTCAGCGCGGTGCTGGGATACCTCGCGGCAGGGGTGGTCATCGGCCCCTCGGGCCTTGGTGCTGGTCGGAGAGCCGGAGACGATCGCCACCGTGGCGGAGCTCGGCGTCGTGCTGCTGCTCTTCATCATCGGGCTCGAACTCAAGCTTAGCCATTTGTGGTCCATGAAGCGGGACATTTTCGGCCTCGGGCTGCTGCAGGTCGTGGTGACCGCCCTTTGCCTCGGCGCGTGCGCGTCGCTGATCGGCTTCTCCCCCAACGCCTCGATCGTTACCGGCATGGCGCTCGCCCTGTCGTCCACCGCCATCGGCCTGCAGATGCTGGACGAGCGCAACGACCTTCAGGCGCCCTACGGTCAGCGTTCCTTCGCCGTGCTGCTGTTCCAGGATCTCTCGGTCGTGCCGATCCTCGCCATCCTGCCGCGTCCTTGCCACCGGCGCGGCCGCGCTGGAAAGCGGCTCGATGGTCGACCGGCTCGATCCATCTCGGCAACCGCCATCGGCGGCCATCGTCGCCGTGGTGCTGATCGGCCGTTACGGACTGAACCCGTTCTTTCGCGTGCTCGCCCGCAGCGGCGCGCGCGAGGTCATGACCGCGTCGGCGCTGCTGGTCGTGCTCGGCGCGGCGCTCCTGTTGCAGGAAGTCGGCCTTTCGATGGCGATGGGCGCCTTCCTCGCCGGGCTTCTGCTGGCGGAATCGAATTTCCGGCACCAGCTCGAAGCCGATATCGAGCCGTTTCGCGGCATTCTGCTCGGCCTGTTCTTCATGAGCGTCGGCATGTCGATCGACCTGTCGCTGCTGCGGCAGCAATGGCTGGTGCTGCTCATCGCGGCCCCCGCGGTGGTCGTCGTGCAAGTCGCTCATCGTCGTTCTCGTGTCGAAGATTTTCGGTGCCGAGCACCCGCGATGCGATCCGCTCCGGCGCGCTGCTGTCGCCCGCCGGCGAATTCGCCTTCGTGCTGCTTCCCGTCGCCCTCGGGCTGGGCTTGCTGCGAGCCCGCCCGAGGCACAGCTGGTGACGGCGCTTGCGGCCATCACCATGCTGCTCGGTCCCATCGCCGCCACGCTGCTGGAGAAAATGCTGCAACGGGCATTCGTCGCGCAGCCGGAAACCGGCGCGATGCCCGGCCAGCATGCCGAATTGTCGAGCCGCGTGCTGGTGATCGGCTTCGGGCGCTTCGGCCAGATCGTCAATCAGGTCCTGCTGACGCAGGGCATCGACGCCACGGTCATCGACAACGACGTGGAGCGCATTCGCGATGCGGGACGTTTCGGGCTGCAGGTCTATTACGGCGACGGAACCCGTCTCGACGTTTTGCGGGCGGCCGGCGCCGAAAAGGCCGAGATGATCTGCGTCTGCACCGATCATCGCGGAGACGACCGACAAGATCGTCGACATCATTCACGAGAACTTCGCCAACGCCCGAAGCTTCGTGCGCGCCTATGACCGCATCCACGCCGTCTCGCTGCTTGAACATGGATGTGGATTATCCAGGTTCGCGAAGTGTTCGAATCCTCCATCGCGTTCGGCCGCGCGGCGCTGGAAGAACTCGGCATCGATCCCGAAACCGCCGCCGCCACCGCCAATGACGTGCGCAAGCGCGACACCGCCCGCCTGATCCTGCAGAAGGCGCGGCGACGCGATGGGCGGCGCGGAGCTGGTGGCCGGCGCGAAGATCGCGCCGGAGCCGCTGGTGGCGCCCGCCGCGCAAGGCCCGCGGGCCTCAATGCCGAGACGCGGGACATTCTCGGCGAAGGGGTCGTTCTGATGGACCGGCCGAGCGGACGGATTTCGCCCGGCGGAGGATATCGCCGCCGCCGCGCTTCGTCGTCGGCTCGACCATGCGGCACGTGCTCGTCATGACGGGCACGGGCGCGGCCGGTCTGATCGCCATCTTCCTCGTCGATCTCGTGTCGCTCCTCTACATCTCGTGGCTCAAGGACCCGAGCCTGACGGCGGGCGTCGGCATCGCCACCGTGGTGATGTTTCTCACCGTCTCGATCAATGTGGGGCTGATGATCCCGATCGGCGCGCTGGTGTCGCGGGCGCTCGGCGCGCGGGACCGACAGCGGGCGTGCGGAACTCGCAACGTCCGGGCCTGCGTCCTGATGGTTGCTCGTGGCGACGTCGGTCAGCCTTGATCCTGCTGCCGTTCCTGCCGCAGATTCTGACGCTGCTCGGCGCGACGGGCCAGACCCATCAGGTCGCCAAGGAGTTCCTGTGGATCGCGCTGCCGACCAACGGCGTCATGGCCGCTCGGCATGGGCCTGTCGACCGTCCTGCGCGCGGCGGGCGATGCGCGGCGGAGCATGTACGCGACCCTCTCGGTCGCCATCGTGACGGTCGCGCTCGATCCCGGTGCTGATCTTCGGCCTGGGCCTGAAAGCCAACGGCGCCGCGATCACCATCGGCATTGCGCGCGTCGGCTTACGTCTATGTGAGCTACCGCTACGTGATCCGGAACCACAACCTGCTGAGCGCGCCCGAGCGTGCACGAGCGTGATGCGGGACGCGCGGCCGTTCTTCGCCATCGCCATCCCGGCCATCCTGACCAACATCGCGGCCCCGGCCTCGAATGCGTTCTTCACCAGCATCATGGCGCGCTTCGGCGACGAGGCCATCGCCGCCTCGGCGATCATCGATCGCGTGACGCCGGTGGCGTTCGGCGGGCTTGTTCGCCCTGGCGGGGGCGATCGGGCCGGTGATGGGGCAGAACTGGGGCGCGCGCAATTTCGACCGCGTGCGCCAGACCTTGCGGGATTCGCTCACTGTTCATGATCGTCTACGTGCGTGGTGGTCTGGCTCGCGCTCTACCTGCTCCGCGCGCCGCTGACGCATGGCCTTCAACGCGCCCCCGCTGACGACGCGAGATCGTGCAGTTCTTCTGCCAGATCAGCGGGTTCATCTGGTTCTTCATCGGCCTGGTCTTCGTCGCCAACGCGTCGTTCAACAATCTCGGGTTCCCGCTGCTGTCGACCTTCTTCAACTGGGGTCGCGCCACGCTGGGGATGATCCCGTTCGCCTATGTGGGGGCCGAAATGGCCGGGCCGAAGGGCGCGCTGCTGGGCATCGGGGCCGGCTCGGTGGCGTTCGGCATCGGCGCGGCCTTCACTTCCTTCTGGACAGTCAGGCGGTTGGAGCGGCAAGCTGCCGTGCCGCTGTAGGCGGGCGACGAGAGGAGGCCGGCGATGTTCGATTGGTTCGACCTCATGCGACAGGCGCAGAAGAGCGCCGGCACCGCCATGCTGGCCAAGCAATTCCACCTCGACGGCGATCAGACCCAGGCGGCCATGGCGGCGTTCCTGCCGGCCTTCGCCATGGGCATGCAGCACGCCATGGGCGCCAAGCCCGACGACGCCATGGTCCAGAACCTGTTCGGTGGCGCCTACCAGAATCTGTGGCTCAACGCCGCCCAGGCGTTCTCGCCCGGGTCGCAGCGCAACGGGCAACAGATCCTCGACCAGATCTTCGGCTCGGACGAGATCAGCCGACGGGTCGCGCAGCAGGCCGCCGAGATGACCGGCGTCAATGCGGACGTGATGCAGCAGATGCTGCCGGTTCTCGCCGGCATCTACGCAGGCGGCCTGTATCATTGGATGTCGGGCCAGACGCGGGCCATGAACAAGGCCGCTGCAGCCTGCCCCGCAGCCGGCCCACCGTGCCCGATTTCGCCGAATCCTGGGCGCGCATGTGCGCCGCGTGGACTGGGAGCAGCCGCGCGCCAAAGCCCGAGACCAGCCGCGACTCCGTTCGAGGCCATGATGGCGGGCTTTCTCCCGCCTGCACCGACAAGGAAACCGCCCCTCCGCCGAAGCCGCCGCGAACGAAACCGGCGCCAGGACAAGCCTCCCGCCTGGGAGGAGATGATGGAGAAGGGGCGGGATATGCAGAAGCAATATCTCGCCTCCCTCCAATCCATCTTCGACGAGGCCGAGAAGGCACGACCGCCAAGAAGCGCTGATCTAGGCGCGGTACCCGAGCGGACGTGCCAAGCGGAACCGCGGGACGGACGGCGTCGGCGCCCTCACCTTCTCAGATCGCGCCGATGGCTCGTCCCATCGAACCAAGAACACCGCGCGATCGCGGAAGAAGGGCTCGGCGAGTGCGCCCTCGACCTCGCTGCGCGTCAGGCCGATATCGCTGAGCATCCGGTCATCGAATTCGGCGAGTTGGCGGATTTCGCGGCGGTGCCGCCAGCGCGTTGACCACGCTGCCGATACGCACGCGCCGGCAGACCGAGTCCGGCACGCCGAAGACGGGGCCGACTGATGCGAGGGCGGGCAGAAGCGTATGGGCAACGGCGATCATCGCAGGTCTCCAGAACATTCGAGCGGAACAGACCGCGGTCACAAGCCGACCGTACTTGTCCGGCGCTCTCGAACGAAAATATAGCATCTGGTCGTTTCATCACTTGAAGTGATTGTTTGAGATAGGTATCATTCACGTCATTGATGTGAGGATTCAGGCCATGCACCTTCTCGATATCGATCAGTTGCGCACATTCGTGGCGATCGCCGACACCGGCTCGTTCACCCGCGCGGCGGATGTGGTCCACAAGACCCAGAGCGCCGTCTCCATGCAGATGAAGCGGCTGGAGGAGCGGCTCGGACGACGCGATTTTCGAGCGCGACGGGCGGCTCTCGAAGCTCACCGACGAGGGCGAACGCCTGCTCGACTATGCGCGCCGCATCGTGCGCCTGAACACCGAATGCATGGCGTCGTTCAACGACAACGAGCTTGTCGGACGCGTGCGGCTCGGATTGCCGGACGATTACGCCGACCGCTATCTGCCGGAGATCCTGGCGCGGTTTTCGCGCTCCAATCCCAAGGCCGAGGTGACGGTGATGTGCGAGCCGACGCAGAACCTCATCGAGCGGGTGCAGCACGGCGACATCGATCTCGCGATCATCACCCACGTGGACCGGCGCGGCCCTTCGGAGATCGTGCGGATCGAGCAACTGCTCTGGGTGACGTCGGCGCGCCACGCGGTGCATGAGGAAACGCCCCATTCCGCTGGCGCTCGGACGCCCCAATTGCGACTGGCGCCATTCCGCGACCGAGGCGCTCGAAGAGCGCCGACCGGCCGTTCCGCATTCTCTACGTGGCGTGGCATTCGACCGCCGTCGGCGCGGCCGTGCTGGCCGGGCTCGCGGTGTCGGTTCTGCCGGAAAGCGCGGTGCGGCCCGGCATGCGCATTCTCGGCCCGTCGGACGGTTTTCCCGCCCTGCCCTCGTGCAAGATCGGCCTGATCCGCGCGCGCGCGGGAGGAGAATCCGCTGGCGGATGCGCTGGGTTTTCACATCAAGCAATCGCTCGACAATCTCGGCGCGACCCGGCCGCTGCTGGCGCCGGCGGCCGAATGATCACGCCTTGGCGGTGGGGCGGCGCAGCACCAGCACGTTGCCGATGATCGCGAGCACCACGCCGATCACCGCGAGCGGCGTCCAGCACATAGCCTTCGACGGCGGTCGAGACGGCCAAGCGCCACGATGGGGAACAGCACCGTCGTGTAGCCCGCCCGCGCCGGGCCGAGACGGCGCAGCAGCGTCAGGTAGGACGCGAAGGCCAGCACCGATGCGCCGACCGCGAGATAGACCAGCGAGCCCACATATTGAAGCGTCGGTTCGATGATGAAGGCATTGCCGCGCATCAGGTTGATGACGAACAACAGGATCGACCCATAGGTCATCGCCCAGGCATTCGCGGAGAGCAGCGGCACGCCCCGGCGCTGGACAGAGGTCGAGATCATGTTGCCCGAGCAGAAGAACAGAGTGCCGAGCACGCAAAGGCCAAGTCCCCGCAAGCGCGCCGGCGTTGAAACCCGCGCCGTTGATCTCCGGCCAGAACAGCAAGCCCGAGCCCGCCGACGCCCAGGACCGCGCCCGCGGCGACGCGCGCCATCGACCCGCTGCCGGAAGATGACGATTCCCAGCACCAAGTTGAAGATCGACGCAAGGGAGAAGACGACGGACAGGAGGCCGGACGGCACGGTGAGGCCGCCGTAGTAGAAGCAGAGGAAGTTGAACGAGAACAGGCAGCAGCCGACGCCGAAGAAGCGCAGGTGATCGGCCAACGGAAAGCGCGACCTGCCGGCCCGAGAACGACCACCCAGCCCCACATGCAGATCGACGGCGAGCAGAAAGCGCCAGAACACCGACATCTCGGGCGCCACGACGCCCAGCTGCGCGTGGATCGGCGATCCAGCTGACGCCCCAGAGAAAGACCGTCGCGACGTAGAGGCCGAGGGTCGTGCCGTCCATGGCAGGACTTACGGATGCCGCTCCCTGAGTCCGGGGACCGGGTGGAGTGCGTCGGATGGGGTGCACGGCGTGTGACATGGAACGATCCCGATGTTGAACTCTGTTTCAATACGAAACGTCACCCATCACTTCAAATGATGAATTGTCATCGGTCACGCGTCTGGCGTTGATGGAGAGGCAAAACCCAGTTCAGGTGCTCCGGGCGACCGACTGGCTGCGGCGTGGACGTTTGGCCGGCGACAGGACCACCACCTTCGTCCCCACGTCGATGCGGCCATAGAGGTGCATCGCGTCCTGGTTGATCATGCGGATGCACCCGGACGAAACGCTTTTGCCGATGGTCCAGGGCTCGAAGGTGCCATGGATGCGGAACAGCGTGTCGCGGTTGTCCTTCCAGAGATAGAGAGCCCGCGCGCCCAGCGGGTTGCCGGGGCCGCCCCGCATGCCGATGCCGCTCTGCAATTCGCTCATCTGCCTGAGCAGTTCCGGCTGGCGGGCGAACATCTCCTTGGGCGGATACCAATCCGGCCAGACCTGCTTGTCGCCGACGGACGCGACGCCGGACCAGCCGAATCCCGACCGCCCGACGCCGACGCCGTAGCGGGTCGCCGTGCCGCCATCTCCGACGAGATAGAGATAATGCGCCGCGGGATCGACCACGACCGTCCCGGGCGCTTCCGCGGTGTCGTACGCCACCCTGGCCCTCAGAAAGGCGGGATCGATCTGCGACAGGTTGATCGCCGGGACCGGGTAGAGATCGTCGACCGCCGCGTACATGGCGTCGTAGGTCCGGACGAAAAGTTAGCGGCTGGGCGAGGGATTTCGGCACGCGCAACGCCGCATAAGCGACGGGCGTCGCGAGACCCAGCATAAAAACGCGGCGGCTGAGATCGTGCATGTCCAGGCTCCCATTCTCTCCGGTCTCATTTAGGATTTGAAACCGGCGCGACCAGTCCGCGGTAACGGTTGCCGCGGCATTCGCCCGCCGAATTCCACCCAGAGCCAAAACGTCAGGACACCCGGGAACTTCGGACACTGCGCAGCGTAGTCTCGGTGAAGCTTGTAGGCTTCGTGTGGTGTCAGTGATGCCAGAGGTTCGGAAAGCCGTAGATCATAAACTCAACCGTCTGCTCGCGGCGCTCGATCCCGCCGATTTCTCAAAAATCGAACCCTATCTCGAAGTCGTGGATCTCAAATCCGGGTCCGTCTTTACGAGGCGGGCGAAACGGTGGTCGACGCCTATTTTCCCCATCAATGCGTGGTGTCCCTGGTCGCGGTCCTGTCCGACGGCGCCACGGCCGAAGTGGCCATGTTCGGGTGCGAGGGTGTCGTCGGCCTGATCAGCACGATGGTGTCGCGCCAAACTTTCGGACGATATGTCGTCCAGGTGCCGGGCACCGCCTCCCGTCTTCCGCTGGCTCGTGCGCAGGAATTGTTCGACCAGAGCGAACCGAGCCGCATGCTTCTGCGCCGATACAGCGAAGCGTTGCTGGCCCAGACATTTCAAACGGTTGCCTGCACCGCGCTTCACGGAGTGGAAGAACGATGCAGCCGATGGATCTTGACGACGCAGGACCGGATCTCTCGCGATACGCTGCCGCTGACCCACGAATTTCTGTCGGAAATGCTCGGGGTCCAGCGGCCGACCGTCAGCCTCGTCACCCGTAGACTGCAGGCAGCCGGCCTCATCCGGCAGGGACGCGGCGTGATCACGGTCCTGGACCGGGCCGGCCTCGAGCAGGTGAGTTGCGAATGCTACCGCACGATCCGCCGCAATTTCGAGCGGCTGCTGCCAGCGGACATACGAGGATCGCGTCCGAGTGGGGCAGTTCCGCCAATGCGCGTAAGCTAAGCAATTCCAGGCAGCGACACGATTTTAGTGGTGTCTATGTCATGTAAATGACAGACGTCGCGGCGTAATCACGAGGTATTATCGTCAAGCTCACTCGACATTATTGAGGACGTCCGCATGAACCGAGATCGACGTGCATCGGCTCTCGTATCCGGAATTGCCCCGGCCCCG
Source organism: uncultured Alphaproteobacteria bacterium (assembly GCA_963837375.1). Lineage (GTDB taxonomy): Bacteria > Pseudomonadota > Alphaproteobacteria > Rhizobiales > Beijerinckiaceae > Microvirga. The sequence goes on from CAWINL010000011.1 coordinate 64,960, forward strand.
CATGTATTCCCCTCGCTCCAACCTCTGCTCCAATCGCTGATGTCGACGCTTGCCAACATGGACTTCGAATATGAGCAGGAACGCGAACAGATCTGCGTCGATCCGCGAGACGGAAGCCTGAAGATGCCGCATCTTGCAAAAGCTTCATGAGCGACATCAGGAAAGGCGGCGTCCCTACGTGGAACAATTGACCTTGCTTCAGGACCGCATCAGCCAGGCCATCACGTAAAGATAGCCTTCCAGAGGGAGCTGACATGACGGATGAGGAAATTGAAATCGTCGCGCAGGAACTCGCCAAAATCGGCGGCACGTCATGGTATCCCGGCCGCGAGCCGGGCGCCATGCTGAGGCTCGTGACCGAACGTTACCGCGATCAGGCGCGGGTCATGATCCGCGCCTTCGACCATCTCCGCCACAGCAGCCTGCGGGAACCGCTCAGACCGGCTAACGAGCCGTCCTCCTGTCTCAGGGCGGATTGATGCGATAGGTCTGGTGGCAGGCGTTGCAGTTTGCCCCGACCTTCTGAAAATTCGCCTGAAACGACGCGAGGTCCGTGGTTGCTCGCGCGGCCTCGGCCGCGTCCTGCACGATTTTCGCCGCGGCGGCCCGGAAGCCCGGCATGTCCTCCCAGATTCGCGGCGCCGCCTTGGTGTCGCCGCCAGTCCGGCTGTTTTCGGGAAACAGCCCGGGAAAACGCTCCATCCTCTCGACGATTCCGGCAAAAACCTCACGCGCCTTCGCCAGATCGAACGGAACCTCCCCGCGAACCATCTGGGTCGCCGACCGCGCCGCCGCGCCATTGGCCTTCATCAATCCTTGCGCTGCGCGATCACATCGGATTGGGCCATCGCACCCGCCGCGATCACAAGGCCTAACGCCACGCCAACCACCCGCTTCATGCCGGCCTCCTGTGCTGACCCCCGGACAACTCTCACAGTGCCGTTTCGGGTTGCCACCTTGGCCGATCAGGAAGCGTGGCCGGGCGGCCGGGTTTCAGGATTTCAGCCGGTAGCCGGTCCTGAAGATCCACCAAACGGCGATGAGGCAGAGCGACGAGGAACGCCAGCGTCATCGTCGAGGCTGATGCCGATGCTCACATCGGACACCCCATAGAAGCTCCAGCGAAACCGCTGATCAGGTAGACGACGGGGTTGAACAGCGTGATCGTCCGCCAGACCGGCGGCAGCATGTCGATGGAATAAAAGCTGCCGCCGAGGAAGGTCAGCGGAGTGACGATCAGCAAGGGCACCAGCTGCAGTTTCTCGAAGCCGTCCGCCCAGATGCCGATGATGAAGCCGAACAGGCTGAAGGTGACGGCGGTGAGAAGGAGGAAGCCCAGCATCCAGAACGGGTGTTCGATCCGCAGCGGCACGAACACCGCCGCCGTCGCCAGAATGATCAAGCCCGAGGATCACGGATTTCGTCGCGGCCGCCCCCACATAGCCGGTGACGATCTCGACGAACGAGACCGGCGCCGACAGGACCTCGTAGATCGTGCCGGTGAAGCGTGGGAAATAGATCGCGAACGATGCGTTGGAAATGCTCTGCATGAGCAGCGTCAGCATGATCAGGCCCGGCACGATGAAGGCGCCGTAACTGACGCCGTCGATATCCGCCATGCGCGAGCCGATGGCCGATCCGAAGACCACGAAATAGAGCGAGGTGGAGAGCACTGGCGAGACGACGCTTTGCAGCAGCGTGCGTCCGGCGCGCGCCATCTCGAATTTGTAGATGGCGCGAATGGCGTGGAGGTTCATCGGTCGTCCTTCACGAGGCTGACGAAAATATCTTCCAGCGAACTCTGCTCGCGTTCGCAGGTCCTTGAAGGCGATGTCCTCGCGGGCGAGATCCTGAAGCAGCGCGGTGATGCCGCTGTCCTCCAGCGCCGCGTCATAGCTGTAGACGAGTTCGCTTCCGTCTTCCGACAAGCGTGAGGCCGATAAGGCACAAGCGCATCGGGAACATGCGCGAGCGGCGCCGGCAGTTGCACCGTGCAGCACCTTCTTGCCCAGCCGGCGCATCAACTGCGGTCTTCTCCTCGACCAGGATCAGTTCGCCCCGGCTGATCACGCCGATGCGGTCGGCCATCTCCTCGGCCTCTTCGAGATAATGCGTGGTCAGGATGATGGTGACGCCGGAATCGCGAAGCGCCCGCACCACGTCCCACATGTCGCGTCGCAATTCCACGTCGACGCCGGCGGTCGGCTCGTCGAGGAAGAGGATCTGCGGTTCGTGCGACAGGGCCTTGGCGATCAGCACCCGGCGCTTCATGCCGCCCGACAGCGTCATGAGCTTGCTGTCGCGTTTGTCCCACAGCGACAGGTCGCGCAGGATCTTCTCGATATAGACCGGGTCGGCGCGCTTGCCGAAGAGGCCGCGGCTGAAACTCACCGTCGCCCACACGGTCTCGAACGCGTCGGCCGTCAGCTCCTGCGGCACGAGGCCGATCAGCGTCCGCGCCGCGCGGTAATCCCTCACGATGTCGTGACCGTCGGCCAGCACCGTCCCGGCGGTCGGGTTGACGAGGCCGCAGATGATGCTGATCAGCGTCGTCTTGCCGGCGCCGTTGGGACCGAGCAGCGCGAAGATCTCACCCCGTCGGATCTCGAGATCGATGGCTTTGAGGGCATTGAAGCCGGACGCATAGGTCTTCGAGAGCTGCGAGACGGAGATGACGGGGGGCATACGCGAATTCGATCAATCAGATGACGCTGGGGCGAATACCTAGTCGGTTTTGCCGACGTTGCAAAGTTGCAGGGGTGGCCGAGGTCTAACCGGCAGGCCGGCCCGCCGCAAACCCTCGCCGAAGCGCCCGAGATATTCGGGACTTGCCGGGATGATGCCGAGGAGCTGAGTGACGCTGACATCGGGAAAGGCCTCCCGCAATATCGCGACCGAGGCCCTCGCCCGATCGAGCCGCCCCGCCTGCGCGGCGGCGGCCGCGAGGATGCGGTGAGCCCGATGGCGGCAGGTTGCTCGATAAGGCCGCGTTCCGCCCACTCCGCCGCCTGTTCATAGCGACCAGCCTGGAAATGCGCCGCGCCGATCCCGATCAGCGCATTGAACCGCATCGGATCGAGGGGCGTGAGCCGGAGGCAACGCTGGAAGTGGTCGATCGCCACGTCCCCCTTGTCGAGATAGACGTGCAGCCAGCCGCTGCGATGCCAGGCCCAGGCGAGATTGGGGTCGAGCAGCAGCGCCTTTTCGATGAGAACGGCGGCGACATCGAGCTTTCGGGCAAGCGTATAGGCAGCGCCAAGCGTGGTGAGCACGAGGGGATCGTCGCTGTCGAGGCGCGCCGCCTCCTCGGCGAGCGACAACGCGCGCCGCATGTCCTCCTTCGGGTCGGCCGAACGCAGATACGCGACGCGCTGCGCGTAGCACCAGGAAGCAAGAGACTTCGCCAGCGCGTAGGACGGATCGAACGTCATCGCCCGTTCGAGCAGCGACAGCCCGAGGCTCGCGGTGTCGGGATCGTTCGACCAGACGATCGGGAACGCGCGCATGACGCAATCATAGGCATCGAGGCTGTCGGGTCGCTTGCGGCGCGCGCGTGCGATCTCGCTCGACCGGATGCTGGGCTGGATCGCCCCGACGATCGCTTCGGTCATGCGGTCCTGAACGTCGAAGATATCCTCGATTTCGCCGTCGAAGCGGTCGCCCCAGATGTGGCTGCCATCCGTCCCGTCGATGAGCTGGGCGGTGACGCGCAGGCGACGACCGGATTTGCGCAGGCTGCCTTCCAGCACGTAGCGTACGCCGAGTTCCCGGCTGATCTGCCGCACATCCACCGCGCGGCCTTTGTAGGTGAAGGTGGAATTGCGCGCGACGACGAAGAACGAGCGGACGCGCGACAGCGCCGCGATGATCTCCTCGACAATTCCGTCCGCGATATAATCCTGCTCCGGATCGCTGCTCATGTTGGTGAACGGAAGGACGCCGATGGACGGTCGATCCGGCAGCGCCAACGGCCGCGACAGCATCGCCGCGGGATCGTCCCGTGCGTCGTTCTCCTCCACCCGGATCGACAGCGCGTCGATGGGCTCGGCGATGTTCTTGACCACCTGCGGTCCGAGATCCGTGTAGGTGAGCGGCAAGGCTTTCTGCACATGCCGGTGCGCATCCCGCGAGATGCAGATGCCGCCGGCCTGCGCCAGCACCTGCAGGCGGGCCGCCACATTGACCCCGTCGCCGAAGATGTCGCCGCCCCTCGCGATCACGTCGCCCACATGGACGCCGATCCGGAACCGGAGCCCCGAGGACGAGGGCGCCTCGGCATTCACGTGCGCGATGGCGTTCTGCACCTCGACGGCGCATTGCACCGCATCGACCACGCTCGGAAACTCGGCCAGGACGCTGTCGCCCGCCGTATTGGCGATGCGCCCCCGGTGCTGCGCGATGAGATCGTCCATGAGAGCGCGCCGCCGGGTGAGATCGTGCAAGGTGCCGACCTCGTCGCGGTTCATCAGGCGTGAATAGCCCTCGACGTCAGCGGCGAAAATCGCCGCGAGGTGACGCTCGACGTGGTGTTCCGACCGAGGCATGGCGCACGCGCGGGTGGCTCCCCAGCAACCCCCGGCCGGATCATAAGGCTTGAACGCGCGGGAAGCGAGCCCTCCCGCCCCCGACCGCCTTACGCCGCCGGGTTGTTCGCGGCCGCCGCGCGCTTGTAGGCGGGCCGCGCCGTGACGCGCGCGATGTAATCGTCGAAGACCGGCTCGCCCTTCAGGCCGGCGCGCCGAACATCATCGCCCAGTTGAGCTGGGCGCCCACATAGAGATCCGCCGCGCTGAACTTTTCGCCAGCAGGTACGGCCCTTTTTGCAGCACGCTCGTGAGCGCGTTGAGCACATCCTCGTAGGAGCCGTAGCCGAGCGCCGATTTCGGCTCACGTCGGGCCGTTTCATCATCCGGTCGAGAAGCGCCGGCTCGATGCAGCCCGCGCCGAAGAACAGCCAGCGGTAATACGCGCCCCGCGCCGGATCACTGACGGCGGGCGCAAGGCCCGCGGCCGGAAACGCATCCGCCAGATAGGCGATGATGGCCGCCGTCTCCGTCACCACCGATGCCGCGATGGACGATGGTGGGCAGCTTTCCCATCGGGTTGATCGTCAGGAATTCCGGGCGTCTTGTGCTCCCCCTTCTCGAAGCTGATCGGCGACGATGCGGTAGGGCGCGCCGACCTCCTCCAGCATCCAATGCGCCATCTGCGCGCGCGAGCGCGGGTTGTGGTAGAAGACGACTTCGTCGCTCATGGGTCTTTGTCCTTGCTGATGAGATCTGCGGCGCGCGTCCGCGGCTGTTTCACAGGCGCCTTCGGGCGGGATTCGTTACAATGTGCCGCATGATGCCAGCGGCCCACCCGGCCCGCAAGCGGCGCTCGTCGGCTGCGCCGGGATCGGCTAGAATGGCCGCCTTCCAATGAATGAGGTGCCAGGATGAACGCACGCATCGTCCCGCTCGGCCTCGCCGCCGCCCTGTGGGCCGGCGCGGCCTTCGCCCATCATGGCTGGGGCAGCTACGAAGTGTCGAAAATCTTCAAGATCAGCGCGCCCGTCGAGATGCTGGAATGGGCGAATCCCCACGCGCATCTCATGCTGAAACATGAAGGCGCCACGTGGGAAGCGACGCTCGCGCCCCTGTCGCGCATGGAGGCGCGCGGGTCTCACCGCCGACATGCTGAAACCCGGAACGCCCGTGGTGGTGGAAGGCTATCCCTCCACCCGCAACGAGCACGAGATGCGCGCCGAGCGCATCACGGTCGCGGGCAAGACCGTCGAATTGCGCTGACAGATGGAGAGCTTTCGGCGAGCTGATGCGGGCCTATGAGCAATCGGGCCTCGGCCATGCGGCGCGCTCGACCACCTGGCTCTATCCGATGGCGAATCTCATCCACGTGCTCGGCGCGTCGCTCTTGGTGGGCGCCATCGCGGTGTTCGATCTTCAGGTGCTGCGCCGCGCCGGCAATATGCGGGCGCTCGCCCGCGCGACGCTTCCGCTGGCAGCCCTCGGCCTCGTCGTCCAGCTCGCCACCGGCATCGTCCTGCTCTCGGCCGAAGCCACCACGATGGTGCTGAACACGGCCTTCCGCTTCAAGATTCTGATGCTCGTGCTGGGGCTCATCAACGTCGCAATCTTCCACTGGCGCTTCGGCCACCTGCTGCGCAAGGACGCAACCTCGGACACCGCCCGCCCACTCGCCGCGATCTCGCTCGGCTCATGGGTGCTGGTGCTGCTGGCGGGACGCGCGATTGCGTATGTTTGAATTGCGTAATCCTCCCCGTCATGGCCGGGCTTGTCCCGGCCACGCGCGCCTTTTCCACCCGCGTCGCGAGAAAGTCGTGGGTCCCCGGGTCAAGCCCGGGGATGACGGTGGTGGGTGTGGCGATGGGAGTGGTTAGCGGGTGACGGTGGGTGTGATGAGCGGGGCGCGCTGCGGGCGACCGCGATAGCGGTTTGACGCAACGCCTCTCCCCACCCTCCCCGTCATGGCCGGGCTTGACCCGGCCACCCACGCCTTTTCCACCCGCGTCGCAAGAAAGGCGTGGGTCCCCGGGTCAAGCCCGGGGATGACGGCGGTGGGTGTGGCGATGGGAGTGGTTGCAGAGTGACGCGGTGTGGTGAGCGGGGCGCGCTGCGGGCGACCGCGATAGCGGTTTGGCACAACGCCTCTCCCCACCCTCCCCGTCATGGCCGGGCTTGTCCCGGCCACCCACGCCTTTTCAACCCACGTCGCAAGAAAGTCGTGGGTCCCCGGGTCGAGCCCGGGGATGACGGTGGTGGGGGTGGCGATGGGAGAGGTTGCCGGAGTGACGGCGGGTGTGATGAGCGGGGCGCGCTGCGGGCGACCGCGATAGCGGTTTGGCACAACGCCTCTCACCCACCCTCCCCGTCATGGCCGGGCTTGACCCGGCCACCCACGCCTTTTCCACCCACGTCGCGAGAAAGGCGTGGGTCCCCGGGTCAAGCCCGGGGATGACGGTGGTGGGGTTGGCGATGGGAGCGGTTGCCGGAGTGACGGCGGGTGTGGTGAGCGGGGCGCGCTGCGGGCGACCACGATAGCGGTTTGGCGCAACGCCCCTCTCCCCACCCTCCCCGTCATGGCCGGGCTTGTCCCGGCCACCCACGCCTGTCTTCCGACCCGTCGGTCAACGCAGGCGCCGCCGGATCGCGCTCCAGAAAAAGCATCCCCGCATCCCCGGAGCGCCATCCCGCCGCCTCCGGCCGCGCCGGTCGCCGCATGACACTCACCAGCGCGACAAGCACCCGCGTCGTCCCGGCGATCAGCGCCAGAGCGGTGAGCGTGAGCCCCAGAACCCAAAGCGCCTGCACGCCCTCCGGCCATGTATGGAATTTCGAGAGCCAATCGGCCCACACGCTGTAAGACGGCTCCATCCGCCCCCCCAAAACGAGAACGACCACCAGCGCCGCTGGTGGTCGGGGAGTTTAGAAACCGCCTGAAGACGGCCGCGCTGCCCTTTAGGCTTTCGCCTTGGACATGCGGCAGCACCTCCCCGACCGTAAGGTGAGGAAGGCATCGTTTGCGGCCGATGCCGGCCGCTCTCAGGTAGAGGTTCTAACGCCCCGGAGCCGCATGGGGCGGCTCTACGGGTGGGGATAGCATGGGGAGGGGTGGGGGCGGTAGTGGGGAAGAACAACCGCATGACCTTACAATAGTTCGGCACAGACCCTAGGCTCAGGACTCATTGATTGAGATAGAAGGCGACGGCGGCAGCGATACAGATGGCCGAGAAGAAGGTGTGGGCGCAGCGGTCGTAGCGGGTGGCGATGCGGCGCCAATCCTTGAGCTTGGCGAACATGTTCTCGATCTTGTGGCGCTGGCGATAGAGGGCCGCGTCGTAGGCGAACGGGACCTTCCGGCTCCGTGATCGAGGGGATGCAGGGGGCGATGCCTTTGGCGGCGAGGGCCTGGCGGAACGGCAGCGCTGTCGTAGCCGCGGTCGGCGATGAGGATCTTGGCCGGCGGCAGCGCCCCGAGCATCAGGCGGGCGCCCTTGTGGTCGCTCATCTGGCCTTCGGACAGCAGCAGAACGAGGGGTCTTCCCTGATCGTCGCAGACGGCGTGCAGCTTGGAGTTCAATCCCCCTTTGGTGCGTCCGAGACGACGGGGAACATCCCCTTTTTGAGAAGGCTCGCCGCCGTGCGATGCGCTTTGAGATGGGTGGCGTCGATCATGATCCGCTCGCGCTTTGGCGCCCTCGCCGGCGAGGCTCGCAAAGATCCGGTCGAAGACGCCGAGCCGGCTCCAGCGAATGAAGCGATTGTAGAGCGTCTTGTGCGGGCCATAGGCCTTCGGCGCGTCCTTCCACTGCAGCCCGTTCTTGATCACATAGACGATGCCGCTCACCACCCGCCGGTCGTCGACCCGCGGCACACCGTGAGCCAGCGGAAAAAACGGCACGATCCGAGCCATCTGCCGCGCGGTCAAAAGAAACACATCGCTCATCAGCGCCTCCTCATCGGAAACGCTGAATCACATCTCAGATCAAATTAATAGGTCCTGACCCTAGACGTAGCAAGTGTTTTGTCCGTGCGTTTCGAATGCCCAAGGCCTTCAATCAAAGAATGAAATGCCAGTCTGCTCCGCGAGCGCTACTCTAAGCAGCATACTCTCATTGATTAACGCAAACACGCCAAACACGAGCAGTCGCAGCGTCAACATAAGAGACTTCCACCCGGCTATTTACAATAAATGGGAGCAAGCAGCGCTTTGATTTTTGCAAGATCGTTCTCTGGTTGATGTACGCAGAATTTTTTTAACTCGGCTTCGAAAAATGGCTTCGTAGATATGCGCGTCCGATTTCCCTGCCGAATGTCCAAAAATAAAAATACTTCCATCAATCGCCGTAAGCTCTCGTAACTTCGCCGAAGATACGGAACAGAATTTATTTTGCGAAATTTTTTCTCTAGTAGTACATTCCGCAACAAAGAGCGGAAGAAGTTCTGTCTGCCGTATAGTGTTTGCAATATCATCAATGATCGTACTCCTAGTGACTACCCGTTTTTGAGTTGCTAATACATCGTTATTAAAAAGGTGGAGAGCGCCGTGAAGGTAATAAGTAGAACACTTTGCATCTGCTTTGAACGTGCGAAATCCGTCCGCTTCCTCGCCTAACCCAAAACCATCACTGTGGATATCGCGAGCACCTTTTAGTATTACCCAATAAAGTAGTAACTCATAGTTCAGGGTATAAATTGAACGAAAATTTTTTAGAAATGATGCACAAGCTGTTCGTTGAGGTTCAGGAATGTCAAACTGGACCCCGGGGTGAACCGCGCGAACAGCGTGAATAAGAGCTTCCCTCAACGTGTCCGCATCGTCTTCAAATACTTTTGATCGATTAGCATCACCATAAGCCATCTCAATCTGCGCCGCATGTTGAAGGGCATGCATCACTTCTTCGAAATCCACAGTTTTGAACGTTCGGAAGACGTTTCGTATGGGGTTGTCGTTCGGAAGCCCACAGCGCTCTAATAGGTTTGGATAGTCGAACAATCCTCCGCCTTGAGCCAAGGAGAAACCGTTCCCGAGCAGGACAACTCTCTCGTCATGACGCGAGGCTTCAAGGGCTGCCTCAAAGCTCACAATCTCTGTCATTCTTCCTCGCCCCAACTTAGCTAAGCTTAGCGGGAACATTCATGCCGAAGTGCAGCAATTTGTCCACACTAGACGTCAACCGCTTTGAATGGGCGAAATGGAGGCTATCTAGAAGTGAAGAGAAACCGAAAGCCATCGCAGTGATCGCAGCGGATCACAGGGGCGCGAGCCGGCCCAGTGTAAGATTCCTCGCTTGCTACTACGACCGGACTCTCGACGGCCCGCATGCACCTGCTCCATAAGTGCAGCGAGATTGGGCTGGCCGTGCAAAGGATTTATCTAGGCAACCCTCTCTTCTCCTTCTCCTTCTCCTTCTCCTTCTCCTTCTCCTTCTCCTTCTCCTTCTCCTTCTCCTTCTCCTTCTCCTTCTCCTTCTCCTTCTCCTTCTCCTTCTCCTTCTCCTTCTCCTTCTCCTTCTCCTTCTCCTTCTCCTTCTCCTTCTCCTTCTCCTTCTCCTTCGCCGACGTCGCCACCCCCCACTTCGCTATTGTCGGCGCAGGCTTTGGCGAGCATCGTCCACGTCTAGCCGGGTTGAGAAGCGTCCCAACTCACCTCATCGCGGGGCGCGCGCAGCCGTCATTCCGGGACGCCGTAGGCGGACCCGGAACCCATAAACACTGGCGATTGAAGGGAGGGCGCGAATGGTGCGCCTGTGAACGAATAGGCCGGTGCGTATGGGTTCCGGGCTCCGCGTGCGCGGCCCCGGAATGAGCGGAGTCGCGCCAGCCTGGAATTCAAACTTTACTCTTTCCCAGGTTCGGCGCGACGCGCGGCACCCCCCACTCACACCGCCTGCCCGGCGCAAAACCCCGAACTCCACGCCCATTGGAAATTATACCCGCCGAGCCAGCCGGTGACGTCCACCACTTCGCCGATGAAATAGAGGCCCGGCACCTCGCGCGCCGCCATGGTGCGGGAATCGAGATCGCGGGTGTCGACGCCGCCGAGCGTCACTTCGGCGGTGCGGTAGCCTTCCGAGCCCGGCGGGCTTGAAGCGCCAGTCCTTGACCGATCGGGCGACGCCGCGAAGGGCCTTGTCGGAGAAATCGCGCGAGGTTGCCGGTGGCGGCGTGGTCCTCGGCGATGAGCTGCGCGAGGCGCTTGGGCAGGTGCATCGCGAGCGCGGTGTGGAGCGCCTGCCGGCCGTTTTCCGCGCGGGCTTTGCGCAACGCCTCGAACAGGTCGGTCGCTCGGCAGCATGTCGAGCCCGATCTCCTCGCCCTCGCGCCAATAGGACGAGATCTGCAGGATGGCGGGGCCGGACAGGCCGCGATGGGTGAACAGCATGGCCTCGGTGAATTCCGTCTTGCCGCAGGTCGCCACCGCATCGACCGCGACGCCCGCGAGCGGCGCGAGGCGCGCCAGCAGGTTCGGCTCCAGCGTCAGCGGCACCAGCGCGGGGCGCGTCTCGGTGACGCGCAGGCCGAATTGCGCGGGCGATGTCGTAGCCGAAGCCCGTCGCGCCCATCTTGGGGATCGACTTGCCGCCGCAGGCGACCACCAGCGAGGAGCACTGCGACCGTGCCGTCCGACAACGTGAGCGCGAAGCCTTCGGGCGTTTTCTCGATGCGCTCGACGCTGGTCGAGAGGCGCAGGTTCCGCCGCTGTCGCTTCATGCCGGACGACCAGCATGTCGACGATCTGGCGCGAGGAGCCGTCGCAGAAAAGCTGGCCGAGGGTCTTTTCGTGATAGGCGATGCCGTGGCTGTTCCACGAGGGCGACGAAGTCGGCTTGCGTGTAGCGCCTCAGCGCCGAGATGCAGAAGCTCGGATTGGCCGAGATGAAATTCTTCGGGCGCGGCGTGGATGTTGGTGAAGTTGCAGCGTCCGCCGCCCGAGATGCGGATTTTCTCGCCGGGCGCGCGCGGCATGGTCGATCACCAGCACGGAGCGTCCGCGCCGGCCCGCCTCGATGGCGCACATCATCCCGGCCGCGCCCGCGCCGATCACCACAACGTCGAAATTCTGCAAGGGACGCCTTTCAGGACAGACTACCGCTGGTTAGCCAAGCGGGGCGCGGCCTGACAAGGGGCGCGGGAGACTGCCATCCGTGCGGCGCTGCGTGCTTCGAGACGGGCTTCGAGGGCCTCAGCAGAGGCGGCGCTCAGGGCCCCTGGACGCTGTCCCAGAGCTCATCGAGCTGGTCCGGCGTGATGACCGGCCGGATTTCGTGCGGATCACCGCGTGGCGCGCCGGCGGCGGATCCTCGGTGACGGCCCGGTGCAGGGCTTCGCGCAAGGTGGCGATCTCCTCCCCGCCGGTCCAGTCGGTGTGCGCGGTGTCGAGTTTCTGCCCTTGCGCCACATAGGCGAGCAGCGCGGGCGCTTCGAGATCGGCTTTGGTCAACATGGGCGTCTCCGATCGATCGTGCTTACGGGATCAATCGCACGCTCGCGCCAAACGTTCCGCCGGTCAGATCACGAAGACAGGTCCGCGACGTGAGCTTCTGCTTCTGCGAGAACGACACGACGGCGACCGCGGCAGCCGCCGCCCGAGCCGTCGGCATCGTAGAACAGCGTTTTCTTGGCAGGATCGTAGAAGAGATAATCGTTCTTGTCCCTCGCATGCGTGCCGATGGTGAAGAACGCCTTGCTGAGCTTACCGGGGCTGGCCTCGCTGCCTTTCCCGAGTTTCTTGAAGACAGCGTTGTCGAGCCAGAGGCTGTCATCCTTGACGTTGAAATCGAGAATTTTGTCGATCTCGGTTTTGCGCGCCCGCGTGTGGAAGGCGAAGACGTCCCGGCCCGCGCCGCCGCTGAGCGCATCGCGCCCGAACTCGCCCCACAGGCGATCGTCGCCCAGGCCCGCCGCTCAGCACGTCGTTGCCGAAGCCGCCGAACAGCGCGTCGTTGCCGGCCTCGCCATAGAGCTTGTCGATGCCGTGGTCGCCGAACAGCACGTCGTCGCCCTCGCGGCCATAGAGGGTGTCGTTGCCGGCAAGCCCGACGATCAGATCCGCGCCCGCCTTCCCGACGAGCGTGTCGATGCCGGGCGTGCCGGTGAGGGCGGATGGGGAGGGAACGGGGGAAGGCGTCGGCGTCGGGTGTGGGTGTCGGCGTGGGCGTAGGTGTCGGCGTGGGCGCGGCGACCGCATTCAGGTCCAGCGTCGCCGTCGCTGAATTGGGCGTAGCGGATATCGGCCAGGATATCGGTGCCGTCCTGTCCGGAACGGCTATCCGCGACGGTGACGGTGCCGTCGGCATTGCGCACGATATCGTAATCCGCCCGCGCGCCGGAGAACATCGCCTTGTTCTCGCCCGCGCCGCCCTTCAGAACGTCGTCTCCGCGGCCGCCCGTGAGCGTGTCGCCGCCCTCGCCGCCGTCGAGCTGGTCCCGCCCTGCCCCGCCCCAGAGAATGTCGTTGCCGCCCGCGCCGTTGAGCACGTCATTGTGGTAGCCGCCGTCGAGCTTGTCGGCGCCTGCCGTGCCGTTTCGGGTGAGGCCGGTGACGTGGATGGGGCTGGAATAGTGCTGGGTGATCGTGTCGTTCGCGGGCTTCCACTGGGTGGTGTAATCCGTATAGGGCACACCCGCATCCGTCATGGGATTCGCGAAGGCGTGATAGCTCCAGAGGAACGAGCCGCCGAGCCACTGCCCGCCGTAATTCTCCATGACGTGATAGAGCGCCGTGTAGCAGTCCTGCTGTTCCTGATAATCCACCGTCGTGCCGCCGGAAAACACGCCCGGATCCTTGTTCGCGCCGTCGAGGCTGCGATAGCCGACTTCGGTGAAGATGACCTGCTTGCCGTATTGTTCCGAGAGCGACTTGTAATAGTCGATGGCGGACTTGCCCTGATACAGGGTGTCCCGGATCCAGCCGTTGAAATGCGGCTGGGTCCAGGCCGCCGTCATCTCGTCGATCGTCGGAGCATTGCTGGTGGAGAGCGGCAGATAGGCGTCGACGCCGATATAATCCACATGGCCCCAGAAGCCGACCGTCGTCGACTTCGTCGTAGGTCGACGCATAGGTGACCTTGCCGGAGAAGACGGCGCGAACGGCATCGATGAGATCCTCCCATTTGGCCGTATATTGCGCCCCCGACATGCTCTTCATCTCGGTGCCGACGCAGATCATCGACGCGCCGCCCGCCTGCGCCGCCTTCGCGTATTCCACCATCATGGCCTTGTAGCTCTGAAACCAGGCCGCCGGATCGGTGGGCGCGATCTCGGCGCGCCAGACGCGGTTATCGGTCTCCAGATGGGGCTTGAGCACGACATTCAGGCCACGGGCCTTCGCGTCGAGAATTGCCGTGCTTAACCTGCTCGAACGTGTCGCTCTCGCTTGAAAAGGGCTGGCTGCTCAGATTGAGCTTCACCGTGTTGCTGAACTTGTCCGCCTGGAAGAAGTTCGGGATCAGCGTGACGGTGCTGGCGCCCGTGCTGGCGATCTGGTCCATGGCCGCATGGCCGCCGGCGTTGGAGAAGTTTCCGCCCCAATAGGACGGCAGCGTGATCCCCTCCCAGGTGAAGATCTGTTCGCTCGGCATCGGTCAGGGCCCTTCCGCAAGGTGACATACGAATCCGCTGGCTCCGATCCTATCCCGAAATAAGGTTATAATATAGCAATTCTAGCGTGTCCTGCCCGCGCCAGAGTGACGCCGCCGCCTCGTGTCCGCGCTCCTCCCGGCTTCGCATGGGCGCAAAAAAGGTCCGCTCCGGGCCCTGTTCAGAACGGCCGACACCATATATGTAGCGAAAATGAGCCAGCCCATTGTCGGCGGCACTTGACCGGGACGGCGTATTTCGGCGTTAAGCCTCGAGAACGCCCCGACATCAGAAGGAAGAGCCATGTTTATCCTCGAAATCGCCGGCAAGGCGATTGCCATCACCAATGCGGACCAGGACCAGGCCCATGAATTGTTCATGAGCGAGGACTTCAAGGACGACCTCAAGTCGTTCTCCAGCGAGGGCAAGCCTCTCTGGGACGGCGCGGCGCTTCTGACGATCCGGCGCGCCACCGACGACGAAATCGAGGCCTTCGACGAGGCGATGGAAGATGACGATCTCGACGACGAGGACGACGAAGAGGATGGCATCGACGTCATGTTCCTCGCCCTCATCGACGAGATGGACGACGATTCAGACGACGCGTAATCTCGCGCGTGACATTCCCGGAGCTCGCCAAAGCTCCTTTTTGCAAGGAGCGGCTCCGCCGCGCTGACATGCCGTTTCCCAAAACACATCCCAGCCTCGAACGCGCGCTCAGCGATCGGGGCTATCTCGAGCCGACCCCCGTCCAGGCCGCCGTGCTGCAACCGGACGCCGAGGAGCGCGATCTTCTGGTCTCCGCGCAGACCGGCTCCGGCAAGACCGTCGCGTACGGTCTCGCCCTCGCCTCGACCCTGCTGGGCGCGGCCGAGCGTTTCGACCAGCCGAAAGAACCCCTGGCGCTGGTCATCGCGCCGACCCGCGAACTGGCCCTGCAGGTCCACCGCGAGCTGATCTGGCTCTATGGACCCGCGGGCGCGCGCGTCGCGTCCTGCGTCGGCGGCATGGACGTGCGCCGCGAGCAGCGGGCCCTGGCCGATGGCTGCCATATCGTCGTCGGCACGCCCGGCCGGCTGCGCGACCATCTCGAGCGCGGTCGCCTCGACACCTCGAAGCTGCGGGCCGTCGTGCTCGACGAGGCCGACGAGATGCTCGATCTCGGCTTCCGCGAAGACCTCGAATTCATCCTCGACGCCACGCCGCGCGGAGCGGCGCACGCTGCTGTTCTCGGCCACCATCCCGCGCAACATCGCGGCGCTGGCGCGCAAGTTCCAGCGGGATGCGCTGCGCATCGACACCCTGGTGTCGAACCAGCCGCATGGCGACATCGAATACCGGGCGGTCCGCATCGCGCCCAACGAGATCGAGCACGCGGTCGTCAACGTGCTGCGCTTCTACGAGATGCGCGCCGCCATGGTGTTCTGCCACACCCGCGAGGCGGTGCGGCATCTGCAGGCAAGCCTGCTCGAGCGCGGCTTCTCGGCCGTCGCCCTGTCGGGCGAGCTGAGCCAGAGCGAGCGCAACCACGCCCTGCAGTCGCTGCGCGACGGACGCTCGCGCGTCTGCGTCGCCACCGACGTCGCGGCCCGCGGCATCGACCTGCCGGATCTCGGCCTCGTCATCCACGCCGACTTGCCGAACGACCACGAGACGCTGCTTCACCGCAGCGGCCGCACCGGCCGCGCGGGCCGCAAGGGCATCTGCGTCCTGCTCGTGCCCTACACCCGCCGCCGCAAGGCCGAAGGCCTCGTGCAAGCGGCCGGCGTCGATGTGGAATGGGCGGGCCCGCCCTCGGCGGAAGACATCCGCCAGCGCGACCGCGAGCGGGTCATGAAGGATCCGGCCTTCACCGAAGAGGCCACGGAGGAAGACGTGGCCATGGGCAAGGCGCTTCTCGCCGAGCGCACGCCCGAAGAGATCGCCACCGCGTTCGCGCGCTTCCACCGCGCCCGCCTGCCGGCGCCGGAGGAAATGGTCGATGTCGGCACCGATCGCGCGCCGCGCGAGCGGCTCGACAAGCGGGCCCGCGAGGGCGAGCGCGGCAGTCCGCCAGACCCGCGCCGGACGCGAGGAAGGCTTCGGCACCGGCGAGGAGATGGTGTGGTTCCGCATGAGCGTCGGACGCCGCAACAATGCGGATCCGCGCTGGCTCCTGCCGATCATCTGCCGCCTTGGCCACGTGACCAAGAAGGAGATCGGCACGATCCGCATCTTCGACAGCGAGACGAAGTTCGAAATCGTCAAATCGGCCGCGCCGAAATTCACCACCGCGGTGAAGAAGACGAACGACGAGGATATCAAGATCGAGCCCGCCGGCGCGCCCGGCGCGAGCCGCGGGGCGAGGCCGCGCGACGACAAGCCGTATCCGCCGAAGAAGAGCGGGTTCAAGGATCGCCCCAAAGGCGCCTTCAAGGACGGACCGAAGCCTCCCTACAAGGGCAAGCCGAAAGGCGAGTTCAAGGAAGGCGCGAAAGCCCCCTTCAAGGCGGGACCCAAGGGCGACTTCAAGGCGAAGCCCAAGACCGGCGAGCCGGCGATGCCACGCGGTTTCGAAGGGAAAAGCCGTCCCGACGAGGCGCGCAAGCGTCCCAAGAAGAGTGCCGGCTGGGACAAGTAGCACCCGGCCATTCGCGGGATCGCGGCCTGCCGCGATCCTGCCCGTGCGGCATCCTCCTCACTCCGCCCGGTAGGCATCGGCGGCACCGAGGAAGCAATGGTAGGCCGGGTTGTCGGTTTCTTCCCAATAAGGATAGCCGAGGTCATCGAGGCTCCGCTTCAACTTCGGACGTTCGTCGGTCGGCACCTGAATTCCAGCGAGCACCCGTCCGTAATCGGCGCCATGGTTGCGGTAATGGAACAGCGAGATGTTCCAGCCGCTCGCCAGCCCGTTGAGGAATTTCAGGAGCGCCCCGGGGCGCTCGGGGAATTGGAAGCGGAAGATCAACTCGTCGGTCAATCCCGGCACGCGGCCGCCCACCATGTAGCGCACGTGGAGTTTCGCCATCTCGTTGTCGCTGAGATCGAGCACGGGATAGTCGTGCTCGCGCAACATCGCCAGAATCTGGTGCTTCTCCGGCTCGCCGTGCGAGAGCTGAACGCCCACGAAAATCTGCGCTGCGCGCGGATCGGCATAGCGATAATTGAACTCCGTGATGGAGCGCTTGCCGAGAAGCTGGATGAACGCCTGTAGCTTCCCGGCTTTTCCGGAATGGTGACGGCCAGCAGCGCCTCGCGGTGCTCGCCGAGTTCGGCTCGCTCCGCGATATGGCGCAGCCGGTCGAAGTTCATGTTGGCGCCGCTGTTGATGGCGATCAGGTCGCCGCGTTGCGCCGAATCGCGCTCGGCGTATTTCTTCAGCCCTGCCAGGCCGACACCGCGCCCGACGGCTCGGCAATGGCACGGGTGTCCTCGAAGATATCCTTCACCGCCGCGCAGATCTCATCGGTCGTCACCGTGATGACTTCATCCAGTAGATCGCGGCAGAGACGGAACGTTTCCTCGCCGGCCTGCCGCACCGCGACGCCATCTGCGAAGAGCCCGACCTGGTTGAGGATGACCCGCTCGCCGGCGGCGATGGCGGCCGCCATGCTGGCGGCATCTTCCGGCTCGACCCCGATGACCTCGCACGTCCGGCCTCAGGAATTTCGTATAGACCGCGATCCCGGCTGCGAGGCCGCCGCCTCCGATCGGCACGAAGAGCGCCTCGATGGGATCGGGATGCTGGCGCAGGATCTCCATGCCGACGGTCCCCTGCCCCGCGATCACATCCGGGTCGTCATAGGGGTGGATGAACGTGAGACCCTTCTCGCTCTCGAGCAGGCGCGCATGGGCGTAGGCCTCGTCGAAGTTCTCGCCATGCAGGACCACGCGTCCGCCGCGACCCTTGACCGCCTGGACCTTGATGTCCGGGGTGGTGCGCGGCATGACGATGGTGGCCTTGACCCCAGGCGCTGCGGCGGCGAGCGCCACGCCCTGCGCATGGTTGCCGGCCGACGCGCAGATGACGCCCCGGTCGAGAACCTCCCGCGGCAAGGCCGACCATCTTGTTGTAGGCGCCCCGCAGCTTGAAGGAGAAGACAGGCTGCAGATCCTCCCGCTTAAGGTGGACGGACGTGCCGAAGTCTCAGGGACAGGCGCGGCATGGGGTCGAGAGGGCTTTCGATGGCGACGTCATAGACGCGCGCGGCGAGAATTTTCCTGATGTAGTCGTGCACGTCCCGTCAGCTCCTTCGACACAGCCGAGCTATAAGGCAGATGGACCTTCGCCTCACGCCAAATGTGCGACCGAGGACCGCGCCCCCTCGATCGTCGCGTCAGAGATTCGCCTGGTCCCTTGACGAAACACTCTTACGGGCGTTTGTCTGGAGGCCATGTTGATCCGAACCATCCACCCGGTGATCCGATTCGCACTGGCGACGGCACTGACCGTCACAGGCCAATTCCCCGCATTCGCGCAATCGAATTCGGAGAGCAAACCGCTGACGCTCACCATTCGGCCGTCGCGGCAGGACACGGCCGAGGATCCGCGCGCCCGGCAGGAAAAGCTCCTCAAGAAGCTCGAGCAGAGCGATTACTGGGTCCGGTCGATCTGCATTCAATGCGGCGATGCCTGGAAGCATCAGATTTATGCGCCTTTCAACCCGCTCGATGCCCTGGGACGAAAGAACGGGGCCGAAGTCGAGACGCAATAGGATACGAGGGCGAGGGCCCCCCTCACATCGCCGATCGGCCTTCACGTCCATGTGATCGGCAAGGCCGCACGGCCAAGCTCGGGTTTCTTGCGGGTTGAGCGGACGTATTGAGCCTCCGGCTGCGATACTCTATAGGTGAAGAGGTTCGGAGACGGCTCCGTGCATTCCCAATGATCGGTGGGGACGTCCCTGCCAGTGACGGAGGTCCTGTCATGGCATGGACTTATCTTGCGCTCGCCGGATTGTTCGAGATCGGATGGGCCATCGGCCTCAAATACACGGATGGCTTTACCCGCCTCGTCCCACGCTTCTCACCGCCATCAGCATGATCGTCAGCGTCGTCCTGCTCGGACTGGCATTGCGGTCGTTGCCGGTCGGAACCGGCTATGCGGTCTGGACGGGTATCGGCACCGTCGGGACCGCCCTATTGGGGATATACCTGTTCGGAGAACCTGCATCGGCGCTGCGCCTGGGCTGTATCGGCCTGATCGTGGCGGGCATTTTCGGCCTCAAGCTCGCCGCCACGTGAACATCGTGGAGCGCCGAGCCAGATGACCTCGACAGGCAGCTTTCCCAGGCTCACTTCCGCCACCTGGCTCAAGGCGTTCGTGGTCGTGGTGTGCCTGGTGATCGTGTCTCTGGAGGCCTGGCGGGATTGGAGCGAGCGGCGGGACGAATTGATCCGCGCCGAGACCATGATGGCCAACCTCGCCCGCTCGCTCGTCCAGCATGCGGAGGATACATTCGAGCTGGCGGACGCGGTGCTCGTCGATCTCGTCGACCGCGCCGTCATCGATCGATTGGAGTCCGGCGCGGATCGGTCCGGCTGCACGACTTTCTGACGGAGCGGATCAAGACGTTGCCGCGCCTGAAGGCGCTCGCGATTTACGGATCGGACGGGCAGCTTCTCGTGAGTTCCCTCGCCGATCGAGCCTCGTGACGCCAAGGCGACGGGCCAGGAATTCTTCGAACATCATCGCGGCGACAAGGACGCGGGCTGGTATTTCGGCCCCTACATGAACGACCCTCTCGATGGCGGAGGCGTGCTGACGATCTCCCGCCGCTTCGACGACCCCGGCGGCGGCTTTGGCGGCGTCGTGGTGGCGAGCATCGAATCGCGTTACTTCTCCGACTATTATTCGCGCTTCGAGGTGGGACGAGACGGGTCGCTCGTCCTCTTCACGGCCAGCGGGATACTCGTCGCACGCTATCCGGTAAGAGCAGAGCGTCATCGGGGGGAACGGCGCGTCCGATCCGCTCTTCACCGAACATCTGCCGCGATCGCCGCACGGGTCCTACAATTACCGCTCCGCGGTCGACGGCGTCGAGCGGCTCAGCGGTTACCGGCGAGGCGACACGTTTCCGCTCGTGGTGCTGGCGGCGGCGGGACGGGACGAGTCGCTGGCCGACTGGTATCGGGATTTCGTCTATCGGATCATCGCCGTCGCGGTTCTCGTCGGCGACCATCGCGTCGCTCGGATGGAGCCTCGCCCGACAACTTCGTCGGCGCGACCGGGCGGAGGCGGAGCTTTCCATTCTGGCCGCCACCGACGGGCTGACCGGCCTTGCAAACCGCCGCACATTCGACAGCCATCTCGAAAGCGAATGGCTGCGCGCCGCGCGGGAGGACACGCCGCTGTCGCTCCTGCTGGTCGACATCGATTACTTCAAGGCCTTCAACGACGCCTATGGGCATCAGGCCGGAGACCATTGCCTTCGCGCGGTTGCGCGCCTGCTGCAGGAATCGGTGCAGGCGTCCCGCCGATCTCGTCGCGCGCTACGGGGGCGAGGAGATCGCCGTGCTGCTGCCGGTCACCAGCGCCAAGGGCGCAACGCGCATCGCGGAGGCGATCCGCCTGGGGGTCGAAACTCTGGCGATGCCGCACAAGCACAGCGCGCCCGCAGGCGTCGTCACGATCAGCATCGGCGCCGCGACGCTGTTTCCCGCGTCGGAAGCCATCAGCATCGGTCCCAAGGACCTGATCGCGATGGCGGATCGCGCGCTTTACGACGCCAAGCTCGAGGGGCGCAATCGCGTCGCGGTGTCGAAAGCCGCGCTGACCCCGGCTGTCGCCGGGCTCAGAACGTGCATTCCCTGAAGGCCGGCAGCACCGAACCGCCCCAAGCGCCGTGATACTTTTCGAGCAGTCCTTCGGCGGGCGTCTTGCCGGCCTCGACGATCCGATCCGCATAATCGAGATGATGGGTCTCGTCCCGCCCCTCGGCGTCGAGAAGCGCCCGGCGTTGCAGGCCTTCCCGTGACAGCGCGAGCGCATCGCGCGCGACATCGCGCAACGAGCGTCCTCCGACCATCGCATTGAGCGCCCGACGCGGAACCTCCGCGCGCACAGCATTGCGGTCCTCGGCGCTCCACCCCTTGACGAGATCCCACGCCTCATCGAGCGCCTTCGAATCGTACAGGATGCCGGTCCAGAATGCCGCGAGCGCCGCGATGTGGTCCGGTCCGCCGACATCCGCGCCGCGCATTTCGAGATAGCGCTTCAGGCGCACCTCGGGGAAGATCGTCGACACGTGGTTGGCCCAATCCGATTGCGTCGCGCGTTCGCCGGGAAATTGCGAAAGCTTGCCGGCGAGCAGATCCTTGAACGATGCGCCGGCGACATCGTGGTAGGTCGAGCCGCGCTTGATGAAATACATCGGCACGCCCAACGCCCAATCCACATAGGCCTCGTATCCGAACCCTTCCTCGAACGCGAAATCCATCATGCCGGTGCGATTCGCGATCGGTGTCGCGCCAGATCTCGGAACGCATGGACAGGAAGCCGTTCGGCTTGCCGTCGGTGAACGGCGAATTCGCAAAGATCGCCGTCGCGACCGGCTGCAGTGCAAGCGACACCCGCAGCTTCTTCACCATGTCGGCTTCGGATTCGTAATCCATGTTCACCTGCACGGTCGACGTGCGGTACATCATGTCGAGACCGAGCTTGCCGACTTTCGGCATGTAGTTGGTCATGATGCGATAGCGCGCCTTGGGCATCACGGGCGTTTCTGCGCGCGTCCAGAGCGGGCTCATGCCGAGGGTCAGAAACCGCGATGCCCGAGCTTCTCGGCGACGGCTTTCGCGTCCCGCAGATGCTGGGCGGTTTCAGTGACGGTGTCGTGCATGAAGGGTGTACAGGAGCGCCGGACAGCTCGAATTGTCCGCCGGGCTCGAGCGAGATGGCGCCGCCGCCGACTTCGTCGAACAAACCGATCGGACGGCCGTCCTCGAGGATGGGCTCCCAGCCGGTGCGTGCCTTGCAAACCCTCGAGCAACGCCCGGATGCCATTCGCGCCCTCATACGGAACCGGCGCCGCGCCGGCGGTATAGAAGGGAACTTTTTCATGCTCGGTGCCCGAGCCGCCAGCCGTCGCGAGGTTTTTCGCCGGATGCGACCCAGTCGACGAGTTCGGACCGCGCGCCGATCGGGGTCGCATCGGAAACATCGCGCGCCATGGAACACCTCATGAAAAGGCGCGGGCGAACCCGCGCTGAAACAGTCAGGTGTAGATAGCGGCGCCCGCGCCAAGCTGCAATGAGGGCGAGCTCACAAAGCTCAGTGGCGCACCGATCCCCTCGCCGATGGTCTCGGCCGACAGCCAATCGACCACCTCGCCCGAGAGCGTCGCGGCTCGAGCGGCCGCGACCGAGAGCCTCGGTGTAGAGGGAGAGCTGACGGTCCGCGCTGGTGCCCCGGGCGACGATCCAGCGGCAGAGATCGAGCTCCCGCTCGCATCCCAGCGCCTTGGCGTCGTCGGCCACCGAGCGCCAGCGTGTCATCGAGCATCTGGCGGACCGGCATGGCGCTGCGCGTCACCTCGTCGACGAAGCTGCCGTGGATGCCGTAGCGCTGGGCGCGCCAGCCGTTCTCCTCGTTGATCGCCCGGGAGGCGCCGGTCTGGCCGGCATTGAGCGCGGGATCGCGGACGAGGTGGCGCACGAGGCAGCGATAGAGCGCCGCGATCGCCAGCGTATCGTCGAGGCGCGTGCAGCTGTCGGCGACGCGCAATTCGAGCGTCGGGTGTTTCAGCGATGGCCGGATGATCCACCAGACATAGCTCGAATTCTCGATCGCCCGCGCCGCCATCAGGGTGTCGATGTAGCGCTGGTAATCGGCGGCGTCCTGGAAAGAGCTCGGGAAAGCCCGTGCGCGGCAGTTCGCGATAGGCGGCAAGCCGGTAGCCGAGCAGGCCCGTGCGCTGCGATTGCCAGAACGGCGAGGAGGTCGACAGGGCCAGCAGCAGCGGCAGATAGCGCTGGATGCGGTTCATCAGGTCGACCCGGGCCGACAGGTCCGGCACCTCCACATGGACGTGCATGCCGCACACGACCGTGCGGCTGCCGACCATCTGGAGGTCGTGCATGACCTTGCCGTAGCGCGGCTGCGCCGTCGGCCTGACGCGGGACCAGACCGCCAGCGGGTGGGTGCCCGAGGCCATGATCGACAGATCGTGCTCGCGCGCGATGGATCCGACGAGGCTGCGCAGGTTGGACGAGCTGGGCGCGGGCGTCGGCGAAATCCGTCACGGGCGTCGAGGCGATCTCGACCTGCGGCTCCAGCATTTCGGGTTGAATGTCGTCGGAAGGTGTTCGCTGCAGCTTTGAAAGAATTCGCGAATGCGCCCTCGGGCAATATCACGCTTGACCGCATCGTTGATGAAATACTCTTCTTCAATTCCGAACTTGTAATCTTCGCTCATCAAATGAGCTCCCTCGTTATTATTGGCTGGACGGCGACATGACGGGCTGGTCGACGCCAATCATCGACGTTCACGATCTCGGTTCGAGTTGAGGACAGATTGCGGCAGCGCGTTCCGAGACCGCCAAGGTGGCGAGCTCAGGGATTCATCGCTGGTGCAACGCGTGTCGTCGGACCGCGTCAGGTCCAGTCGCCCAGACACGCATCTGCACCAGTGCGAGCGCGGCGACGGCGGCGGTGTCGGCGCGAAGGATGCGGGGTCCCAACGATACGCGAACACATCTCTCGTGGGCGGCAACAAGTGCTCTCTCCTCGGCGGTAAAGCCCCCTTCGGGGCCAACGATAACGACGCATCCGCGACCCCGGTTCCCGCCACTTCCGGCGCCTATCCTTAAGAGCCGCGAGAGGGTTCGAAATAGGTGCCTCTTCGTCGCAGAAAACCACCAGCCGGTCGCTCTCCAGACCCTTGATCATATTGGCGAAATTCAGTTCCTCGCGGATCTCCGGCAGGGTCAGGATTCCGCATTGCTCGGCGGCCTCGATGCTGTTGGCGCGCATGCGGTCGAGATTGACCCGGGTGCTCTGGGTGCGGCGGGTGCGGATCGGCTGCAGGATCGCCGGCGCCCATCTCCACGGCCTTCTGCACCATGTAGTCGAGGCGGGCATGCTTGAGCGGGGCGAAGGCGTAGATGAGGTCCGGCGCGGCGCGGTCTGCGGCCGGGTTCGCTCGACACAGACGAGATCGGCGGCCTTGCGGCCCTCGACGGCGATTTCGGCCCGCCATTCCCCGTCGCGCCCATTGAAGATCAGGACCGAATCGGCCGCCTTCAGCCGCAGGACGTTCAGGAGGTAATTGGCCTGCGCGCGGTCGAGGCGCGATCCGGGCGCCCATGGCAGAGCGGCGCATCGACATAGAGCCGCGGGGCATTGAAATCGTAGGTCGCCATGGAACTCCCCTAAAACCGACGGCCGCCGCCTACCACAACTCCGGCCCGTGCACAGAGGCTCGCCCGCCTGCTCCGGACGGCTTCTGCCCGCATTTCGCCACACCGTTGCGCGATCTGTGCGCCGGGACACGAGGGGGCGCCGGATGGCCATTCGCCGCTTGGCCTTGCGCCCCGATTCTGTTAACAGAGCGGCTGCGCGCGAGACGTCGCGCGCGTCTGATCGAGGATTTTGCCCATGATGCACGTCCGTTCGTATGTTGTCGCCGCCGCTCGCGGCCGCCGGTGTTTTCGTGGCTGCACCTGCTTTTGCGCAGTCGAGCAATTGCCAGGACGCCCAGAAATTTCTGGGCGAACGCCAGAGCCTGATCCAGCAGATCAACAAGCTCGGCGGCGAGGGCAAGAAGAAGACGCATCGACCCGCGCGCCGCCTGCGGCATCTTCACGAAGCTCGTCAGCAACGGCGATGCGGGCGTGAAATGGATCGCCGCCAACAAGGATTGGTGCCAGGTTCCCGACCAGTTCGCCACCGGCTTCACCGAAGATCACAAGCGCGCCGTGGACATGAAGGGCAAGGCCTGCGCGGCCGCCGCCAAGGTGACGCAGATGGAAAAGCAGGCCAAGCAGGCCCAGCAGCGCGGCAGGCGGCGGCCTTCTCGGCGGCGGCGGCCTGACCGGCTCCTACACGATGCCGAAGGGCGCCCTCTAGAGCGGAGCGCGCGCCATGCGGCCGCCCGGCACCCCGTCGCTTCCGGATGCCGTTCGCGGCCATTGGGCCGATCGGCTCGCGCCCGCCGGCTTGAGGCCCTATCTGCGGCTCGCCCGCATCGAGCGCCCGATCGGCTGGTGGCTGCTGCTGCTGCCCTGCTGGTGGTCGGCGGCCCTGGCGGCGATCGCCGCCGGCCAACCCTGGCCCGACCCGCTCCACTGCGTGCTCTTCCTGATCGGCGCGGTGGCGATGCGGGGCGCCGGCTGCACCTATAACGACATCGTCGACCGCGATCTCGACATGAAGGTCGAGCGGACGCGCCAGCGACCGCTGCCCTCAGGGCAGGTCAGCGTCAAAGGGGCGCTCGCCTTCCTGGTCCTGCTGGCCCTCATCGGGCTTGGCGGTGCTCCTGCAGTTCAACGTTTTCGCCATCCTCACGGGCTTCGCATCGCTCGGGATCGTCGCGCTCTATCCGTTCATGAAGCGCTTCTTCTGGATGCCGCAGATCGTGCTGGGCCTGGCCTTTGCCTGGGGCGCCCTGATGGGATGGGCCGCCGCCTTCGGCTCCTTGAGCGCACCCGGCCTTCCTGCTTTATGCGGGCAGCATCGCGTGGGTGGTCGGGTACGACACCATCTACGCGCTGCAGGACATCGAGGACGACGAGGTGGTGGGCATCAAGTCCTCGGCGCGGTTCTTCGGCGAGCAGGTCCGGCTGGGCGTCGGGCATCTGCTACGCCCTCACCATTCTGTTCCTGACCGGGCGCTCTCTATCTCGCCGGTGTGGGCTGGATCGGCTTTGCGGGCCTCGCGCTCTTCGCCCTCCATCTCGGCTGGCAGGTCGCGCGGATCGACCGTGACGACGGCGCCGGCGCGCTCCGGCTATTCCGCTCAAACCGCGATGCCGGCCTGCTGCTTTTCGCGGCGCTTATTCTGGATAGCTTTCTGCGGTTCTATCAAACCTAGCGCCCATCCAGCGCGTGGCTGTCGCTCCGACGCCATCGCCAGCAGCCGGCCCGTCCTGCGGCAGGCCAGGAAGCGCGGGCGGCGCGCTCGCAGGGCGTCCTTGCGATGATCCGGGTTCGGCCGGACCGACGCTGACGTCGCCGAGCTTGGCCACGAGCGTGAGGATCGACCCGTTGGCCATCCGCACCATCAGGGGAAGGCCGGTGCTCGCTCCCGAGCCGCCGCCATTCCGCCACCACGTCGCATTCCGCATAAGGGCCGAGGGCCATCAGCGCGCGCGTTCCGGAGACGCAGCACGAGGTGAAAGCCCTCCCCGCGCGGATCCGCCTGCATGGCAAGGCCCGTGGCGAGCCTGCGCCGTAGGGTCCCACCACCGCGACGCGGCGATCTTGCGCGCCCCGGATCAAGCGGGCAATTCCGGGAGTGGCTGTTCCGGTACATCGTCGTGCCTTGTCTGGTGCCGGGCGACGTCGGACGAGATCGCCCTGCGTTGGCCCAAAATGTCGCACGCGACCCGTGCGCAAGCCCTTAAGAGCTTGGGTTAAGGGATTCGTTGCGGCCGTTGAATCGCGCCGGATGCTCAACAGAACCTTATCCGGCTCGGCGTCGAAATGGTCCCCGGCCGCATGGCGAATTGTGGTATTCGGGCGCAAGACACCCCATCTCCGGCTCGACATGCCCGTATCCTCACCCCATAGCGCGCCGTCCCTCGGCCCGGATCTCATTCGATGCCGTCCGCGACGCCGCGCGGCGAGGCCGGCGATATCGCCAGGCCCTTCTTCCGCTCCGGCCGGGAAACGGCGGCGCGCGTATGGTTCAAGGACGGCAGTTCGCCCGTCACCGAGGCCGACATCGCGGTCGACACGTTCCTGAAGGATCACCTGTCGGCCCTGTCTGCCGGACGCCGCCTGGCTGTCGGAGGAAACAGCCGACGACCCGATCCGGCTCGGGAGCCGGCGGGTCTGGATCGTCGATCCCATCGACGGCACGCGGGCTTTCGCCGCCGGCCATCCGGATTGGTCGGTGTCGATCGGGCTCGTCGAGGATGGGCAGCCGGTGCTGGGGATCGTCCACGCCCCCATCCACAATCGGCTCTACGAGGCGACGCCGGGGCGGCGGCGCCTTCTGCAACGGCGAACGCTTGTCGGTTTCAGAGCACGGACGAGCCCCTTCGCGTGGCCGGTCCGCGCCCCCTCGATCGAGCGGTTCGAGCGGCGAATACGGCTCTGTCGTCACACCTGCCGAAGGTCCCTCCCTCGCGCTGCGGCTGGTGCGGGTCGCCGACGGCTCCATCGATCTCGGCCTGGTCTCGGCGCGAGTCCGCCGATTGGGACATCGCGGCCGCCGACCTCATCCTGCGGGAGGCCGGGGCTGTCCTGTCGGACCTCTCCGGCGAGCCCGCCGCCTACAACCGCCCTCATCCAAAGCATGGCGAAATGGTTGCCGCTGGGGCATGGTTGCATCCGCGCGTTATTGAGGCCATGAGAGCGTGAATTCTGGTCCCTCGATGACCGCGATCCATTTTGCAACTTTTCTCATAGAGACTCTGAACCCATGACCGATATGCCCGGCAAACAGCTCCTTCATCTCGTCTTCGGTGGGGAGCTGGAAAACCTCGATTCCTACGATTTCAAGGATCTGTCGAAGCTCGACATCGTCGGCATCTTCCCCAATTACGCCAGCGCCCATGCGGCCTGGAAAGCCAAGGCGCAGGCCACGGTCGACAACGCGCAGATGCGCTATTTCGTCGTCCATCTGCACCGCCTGCTCGATCCGCAGCAGGCCTGAACGACGCTCGCCGCGATGGGTCTCATGCAAGCGCATCACACGTTCGCGCATGGTCCAGGAAGCCCTCGGCTTCCTGGTCGCGCGCTATCTGACGTTCGTGCAGCGCACGAACCGATTCGTGATGGACCCGCCGGACGCCTACGAGCGCATCGGCCCGCAAATGCCCGTGATCGCCGCCATGTGGCACGGGCAGCATTTCATGATCCATTTCGCCAAGCGGCCGCGAGGACAGGGCCGCGAGCCTGGTTTCGCGCTCCGGCGACGGTGAGTTCAACGCCATCGCGTTGCGGCATCTCGGCATCCGCGCGATTCGCGGCTCCGGCGCGCGCGGCCGCGACATCCGCAAGAAAGGCGGCGCCGCGGCGCTGCGGGGAATGCTTCGGGCGCTCGCCGACGGCGAGATGGTGGTGATGACCGCCGACATCCCGAAGATCGCGCGGACCTGCGGCGCCGGCATCGTGACGCTGGCGCAAATGTCGGGCCGGCCCATCGTGCCGGTCGCGGTCGTCACCAGCCGCCGCATCGATTTCAAAAGCTGGGATCGCGCGAGCCTCGGCCTTCCCTTCGGGCGCGGCGCGATCGTTCTTGGCGACCCATTCATGTTCCGCGCGATGCGGACCGACGAGACGCGCGAAGGCGTTGCGCCAGCAGGTGGAGCGGGACCTCGACGCGTGCATGAGCGCGCCTACGCGCTCGTCGGCGCTCAGGATCCCGGGCGCTCGCGAGATCCGCGCGAACATGACCGACCGTGTTGCCGGAAGCTGGCGGCCATGAGTCTTCCGTTTCCTGATGCGCTCCTATCGGACCGCGACGTCGATCCTCGAACCGGCCGTGCTCGGCCTGCTTTACTGGCGTCAGCGCAAGGGGCGCGAGGATCGGACGCGACTGGGCGAACGACAGGGTTATCCGAGCCGCGCGCGGCCGACCGGACATCTGGTCTGGGTGCATGGCGCGAGCATCGGCGAGACGCTGTCGCTGCTTCCCGTCGTGGAGCGCCTGACGCAGCGCGGGCTGACGGTTCTGGTGACATCCGGAACACGCACATCGGCGGCCTTGATCGCACGCCGCCTGCCGCCGGGCGCGGTGCATCAATATCGTTCCCCTCGACGTCCCGCGCTACTCCGGCGGTTCCTCGATCATTGGCAGCCCGATCTCGCGCTCGTGGCGGAATCCGAAATCTGGCCCAACACCATCATGGCGCTCGACCAGCGGCAGATTCCGCTCGTTCTGGTGAATGCGCGCATGTCGGACCGCTCGTTCCAGCGCTGGCTGAAACTGCCGCGCATCATCGGCGCGCTCTTGCAGCGTTTCGCCATCTGCCTCGCCCAGACGCAGGACGACGCGGAGCGCCTCGCGTATCCTGGGCGCGCCGCGCGTGCTCGTCACCGGCAATCTGAAATTCGATTCACCGCCGCCGCCCGCCGATCCGCGTGTGGTCGCGCATCTGTCGGGCCTCCTCGCGGGACGACCGGTCTGGTTTGCCGCGAGCACCCATCCGGGCGAGGAAACCGCGATCCTCGCGGTTCATCGCGCGCTTGTCCCAGCGCCACCCGCATCTACTGACCATCATCGCTCCGCGCCATCCGCATCGCGGGCGCGGAGATCGCGAGCATCGCCGAAAGCAACGGCCTGCGTGCGGCCGACGCTCGGAGGGCATCCATCCCGACCGCGCGACCGACGTCTACATCGCCGACACCGTGGGCGAGATGGGCCTGTTCTATCGCCTGTCGCCGATCGTCATCATGGGCGGTTCGCTGGTGGCGCATGGCGGCCAGAATCCCATCGAACCCGCGAAGCTCGGAGCGGCCATTCTCCATGGTCCGCACATCCACAATTTTGAAGATATCTACGCCAGCATCGGCGCCGCGCGTGGCGCGCTGATGGTGAAGGACAGCGCGTCGCTTGCGCGCGCGGTGAGCGAATTGCTGAGCAATACCGCGCTGACGCGCGACATGGCGCGCGCCGCCTCCGACGCCGTGCAGGCGCTCGGCGGCGCGGTCGACCGCACGATGCAATCGATCGAGCCCTTCATCGTTCAGGCGAAGCTCGGAGCGCGCCGCTGATGCGCGCGCCGGCGTTCTGGTGGCGCCGAAGGCCGTCCCTGCCGAGCATCCTGCTGTTTCCCACGAGCTTCCTCTATGGCGCGATTGCCGGCCGGCGCATGAGCCTGAAGGGCGAGAACGCGGCGTTGCCGGTGATCTGCATCGGCAATTTCACGGTCGGCGGCGCCGGCAAGACGCCGACCGCCATCGCCGTCGCCGAACTTCTCGCCGCATCCGGCGAAATCCCCGCTTTCCTGTCGCGCGGCTACGGCGGGAGCGAGAGCGGCCCGCTGCAGGTCGAGCACCCCACACCGCGCGTCGAGATCGGCGACGAGCCGCTTCTCCTTGCCGCGACAGCGCCCGTCATCGTCTCGCGCCATCGCCCCGCCGGAGCTCGGCTCGCCCTCGAGAGCGGCGCGACCGCCATCGTGATGGATGACGGTCTGCAGAATCCGTCCCTGGCGAAGGATTGCGCCATCGCGGTCGTCGACGGTGCGACGGGGATCGGCAACGGCCTGACGATTCCGTCCGGTCCGCTTGCGAGCGCCGATGGCGGCGCAATGGGCCGCCATCGACGCCGTCGTCGTCATCGGCGAAGGCGGCGCGGGCGAACGGGTTGCCCGCGAGGCCGAGCGGCACGGCAAGAAGGTTTTTGCCGGACGCCTCGTGCCCGACGAGGCGAGCCTCCGCGCGCTGCGAGCAATCCGACGTGCTCGCCTTCGCGGGCATCGGTCGGCCCGGAGAAATTCTTCGAGACCTTGCGCGGAGCCGGCATCCAGGTGGTCGAGAGACCCGGAGCTTTCCGGATCATCACGCCTATGCGCCGACGGACATCGACGATCTCATGCGCATCGCCAGAGAGCGCGATCTCACGCCGGTGACGACCGAAAAGGACATGGCGCGCCTGTCCGGCGCTGGCGGGAAAACCCGCATGGCCGGGGATTGAGACGCTCGGCGTCAGGCTCGAGATCGACGACACGGAGTGGCTTCCGCAACCTGCTCGCGCGCCGCATCGCGGAGCGACGGACGGGCGTCAGGTCAGGCTGACGGCGTCGCGGTTTCGGTAACGCGGGCCCAGACGGCCTCAGGCGACGCATAGGCTTCCTGGCGTTCGACGCTCCAGTATTTGAGTTCGTCGAGAGGGATGCGCTGACCCGTCACGGCGCAGATCACGAACGTCCCGGGTTTGATGATGCGAAGATCCGCGTCGAGATACTGGATGATGGCTTCGCCGCCGCTGCGTTCGAATTTGTTCATGGTGATATCGGTGCCGTGTTGTCGAAGGGGCCGAAAGCGTCGTGGGACACGGCCTTTTCCCTTACGTGGGCGACGGCCGCAACCGGTTCAATGACCCGTCAGAACAAAGCGCCTTGTTCCGAGGGATTCGGTCTCGGTTTTGCCTGCCGCCTTCGGCTTGACGCCGCGTCCCCCCGTGGCGTCCGCGACGCCGTCCACGAATTCGAGCACGAGCGGCGAGCCTTCGGAGACGGCGGCGGCCGAGCGCAGCATCCTCCCCTCCCCGTCGCGAACGAGCGCAAACCCGCGGGCAAGGACCGACTTGTAGTTCAGGCTGTCGAAAAGCTGCGCGGATGCGACGTAGCGCGCGCGCTTGCGCGACAATTGCCCCTCGACGGCGGGACCGAGCCGTTCGGCCGACGCGCAGGACGGTTTCCCGCCGCTGTCCGATGCGGATGATTTCGGCGCGCAGGAGGAGGTCGCGCGCGGCGCTGAGGCGTTTTCCAAGATCGCCCAGTTTGTCGGCGCGAGCGGCGAAGACCCGGTCGACCGCATCCCGGGGCCGGTGTCCGACCGAATCGAGCCGCGCCCGCATGGCGGCGACCCGAGAGGCGGGCGAAAAGCGTGCGAGCGCCGCGCCCGGCTTCGTTGAGCCGGTTTTCATGATCGCGGGCATTGCGCCACAGGGCGGGTCCGAGTTTCGCGGAGGCGAGGTCGAGCTTCTGGCGTTTCGGCGCGAACAGCGCATCCGGCATTCGGCAATGCCCGGGCGACCGAGCGCAAATCGGCCTTGCGACGATCGAGCATGCGCAGCAGCAATTCCATGTGCCGGCGCGCGAGATCGTTGAGGCCTGCGAGCAGATCGACGCGGACCGGCACGACCATCTCGGCGGCGCCGGTGGGCGTGGGAGCGCGCATGTCGGCCGCATGGTCGATCAGCGTCCAGTCGGTCTCGTGCCCCACCGCCGCCACGAGGGGAATCCCGCTTTCCGCAGCAGCGCGCACCACGATCTCTTCGTTAAATCCCCAGAGATCCTCGATCGAGCCGCCTCCCCGCGCCACGATCAGGACGTCGGGGCGTGGGATGGGGCCTCCCGGCACCATCGCGTTGAACCCGCGGATCGCCGCGGCAACCTCGGCGGCGCTGGTTTCGCCCTGGACACGGACCGGCCAGACCAGGACGTGGCGGGGAAAGCGATCCTCCAGCCGGTGCAGGATATCGCGGATGACGGAGCCGGTGGGCGAGGTCACGACGCCGATGACGCGCGGCAGATAAGGCAGCGGCCGCTTGCGGGCGGTCTCGAACAGCCCCTCGGCGGTGAGCTTGCGCCGGCGTTCCTCCAGAAGCGCCATGAGCGCCCCGACGCCTGCCGGCTCGAGCGAATTCGATGACGATCTGATAGGTGGATTTCCCCGGAAAGGTGGTGATTCGCCCGGTGGCGATGACCTCGAGCCCCTCCTCGGGCTTGATGCGCAGCCGCGAATAGGTGCCCTTCCAGATCACCGCGTCGAGGCGCGCGTTCTGGTCCTTCAGGCAGAAATAGGCGTGCCCGGAGGAGTGCTGTCCGCGGAAGCCCGAGATCTCACCGCGCAGCCGGACATGGCCGAACAATTCCTCGATGGTGCGCTTGAGAGCGCCCGCAAGATCGGAAACCGTCCATTCGGGGGCATTGGAGAGGAGTGTGTCGGAGGTCATGGGGGGAAACTAGCGGGTGGGAGCCCCGGTGAACAGGTGGCCGCCGCGCGATCGATCGGCGGACGAACGCTTGGTTTGCGTCATCAATCAGAATGTCGCGGTCCAAGCCCCTTGTCTATGATACGATATCACATTATAAAAATCAGTCTCTTTCCCTTGAGTAACATCATGACCACCCACGTTGTATCGTCATCGAAAACAACCACGCAGACCGGCGAGCATGCCTTTGGCTTCGGTCAGACGCCTGAGGACACGCTCACCGCCGGTGACACCTTGACGTTGAATGCGGGGATCACGCTTCTCGCCAAGGGCACCGATGCGCATGGAATCAGATCGACAGGGACAGGGCTTGGAATTGGCCTGACGATCAAAGGGAGTGTCGAGGCGAGCGGTAGCGAGGGGGACGGTATCTCCCTCGTCGAAGGGACCTCCGCTCATACGATCGCGTTGGAGGCCAACGCATCCGTAACGGGCAAACGTTACGGAATGGATATCCATGGAAGCGCCAACATTTCCAACGCAGGTTCGATCAGAACCAGCGGGGGAGCCTACGCCATCAATCTGACCGGTAACGCCGCTGCGCTTACCATCAACAACAACACCAGCGGAGCCACGATTTCCGGCTCCATATCCAATTCCAGCGGCTCAAGCACTATTCTGACAGCCACGACCAATGTGACCAATCTTGGAAGCATTTCCGGTTCGGTCTCCAGCCTCTACGGCTCCGTCACAATCGACAATTCCGGCACCATCAGCGGATCGGTCACCAGCAGCAAGGGTTCCGTCACACTCACCAACGCGACAGCTGCAAGCTATGTCAGCGGCTCCGTCTCCGCGCGCGGCGGGTCGAGCACCATCACCAATAAGGGCACCATCTACGGAGAGATCACAGGGACTGACGGGCAACCTGTCAGCGCCGATACCAAGTTCACCATTACGAACGACGGCAAGATCTTCAACAAGATCACGCTCGGGAAATTCGACGACACCTACGATGGCAAAGTGGGAACCGTCAGCGGGGTCGTGAAGCTGGGCGCCGGCGACGACCAAGCCTACGGCGGCAATGGGGCGGAAACGTTCGAAGGTGAGGCCGGCGACGACACATTGTCGGGCGGCGGTGGCGCCGACAAACTGCTCGGAGGCGCCGGCAACAACCTGATCGACGGCGGCGCCGGCAATGACACCATCACGAAAGATTCGGTCGGCGTCTCCGACACGATCCATGGCGGCGCCGACATCGACACGCTGACATATTCCACAGCTCCGGTCTCGACGTTCGGTGGCGTCAGACTGAACCTGTCGGTTCAAACGGCCCAAGCGACAGGGTACGGACTCGACACCATCACGGGCATCGAAAACGTCACGGGAACGGCCTTCGCCGACGCGATCACCGGCAACGCATCTGCGAACTCGCTTACCGGGAATGCCGGCGCCGACCAACTGCGCGGCGAAGACGGCAACGACACCCTGAGCGGCGGCAACGATGGCGACGGGTTGTGGGGCGGCACCGGGGACGACCGGCTCGATGGCGGGAACGGCAGCGACCTTCTCTACGGCAACGATGGCGGGGACACCATCTATGGCGGAGCGGATGCGGACAGCATCTGGGGCGGCACGGGGAACGACGGCATCGAGGGCGGTTCCGGTGCCGACCTCATCTTCGGCGAGACCGGCGACGACACCATCATCGGCGGGACGGAGGCCGATACTCTCTGGGGCGGAGACGGCAATGACGGGATGCGGGGCGATGCCGGCAACGACCTGCTCTACGGCGAGGCCGGCAACGACACAATCCTGGGCGGCGGCGATATCGACAGCCTGTGGGGCGGCCTGGGAGACGATTACCTCTCGGGCGACAGCGGCAACGACATGCTTTTCGGCGATGCCGGGGCCGATACCCTGATGGGCGGGGCCGATGCGGATAATCTCCACGCCGGATTGGGGAACGACAGCCTCGACGGCGGTTTCGGAGACGATCGCGTGTTCGGCGACGCGGGCAACGACACCCTGTTTGGCGGCACGGAGAACGATTACCTCGACGGCGGCATCGGCAAGGACTACCTCTTGGGCGGTTTCGGCAAGGATGTTTTCGCCTTCAGCCACAAGCCGAATGTCCGCACCAATGTCGACACGATCGCGTCATACAGCGTCAAGGACGACACGATCTATCTGGACAATGCGGCATTCAAGGCGCTCGGCCGAAAGGGCAGTGCGACCAAGCCCGCGCCACTCGACAAGAAGATGTTCTCGGTCGGGTTGAAGATCGACAGCAGGAACGACCACATCATCTACGACAAGAAGGGCGGCGTCCTCTACTACGATGACGACGGCACGGGTTCCCACAAGGCGACGCCCTTCGCGGTCATCGGCAAGAATCTCAAGCTCACCTATCACGATTTCTTCGTGATCTAGCGTCGTCGCGGCATCCTCTACCGAGGTCGATTGCGGCCATGGCAGGCGCGCCGCGTCCGATCCCTGCGGATCGCGGAGCCGGCAATCCGTTTGCGCCGGAGCGCGAGACATTCTAAGGCCTCCTGCGACGAGCAGGAGATCGCACATGAACATTCTTCTCATCGGTTCCGGCGGCCGCGAGCACGCTCTGGCGTGGAGCCTGTCGGCGAGCCCGCTCTGCGACCGCCTGTTCGTCGCTCCCGGCAATCCCGGCACCGCGCGCCACGGCGATAACGTGGTGCTGGACGTGGCGGATCATCGCGCCGTGATCGATTTCTGCCGGACGATGGCCATCGACTTCGTCGTCGTTGGGCCCGAAGGACCGCTCGTCGCGGGCCTGGTGGACGACCTGAAAGCGGCCGGCATCAAAGCCTTCGGCCCCGGAAAGGCAGCCGCCCAACTGGAAGGCTCCAAGGCCTTCACCAAGGATCTCTGCGCCGAATTCAACATCCCGACCGCTGCCTATCGGCGCTTCACCGATGCGGACGCGGCCAAGAGCCTACATCCGCAAGCTACGGCGTGCCCATCGTGGTGAAGGCCGACGGTCTGGCGGCCGGCAAGGGCGTCGTCGTGGCGACGAGCTTCGAGGAGGCCGAGGAGGCCGTCGACATGATGCTCGGCGGCGGCTTCGGGACCGCCGGCGCCGAGGTGGTCATCGAGGCGTTTCTAGACGGCGAGGAGGCGAGCTTCTTCGCCCTTTGCGACGGCACGACCGCGCTCCCCTTCGGCACCGCGCAGGATCACAAGCGCGTCGGCGATGGCGACGAGGGGCCCGAATACCGGCGGAATGGGAGCGTATTCGCCGGCGGCGGTCCTGACGCCCGACCTGCAGGCCCGGGTCATGCGCGAGATCATCGAACCCACGCTTGCGGGCATGCGGGCCCGCGGCACGCCCTATACGGGCATTCTCTATGCGGGCCTGATGCTGACCGCCGGAGGGTCCGCAGCTCATCGAATACAATGCCCGCTTCGGCGACCCCGAGACCCAGGTGCTGCTGCCGCGCCTGAAATCCGACCTCGTCACCGCGCTCCTTGCCGCCTGCGACGGCGTGCTCGACAGCGTCTCGCTGCAATGGTCGGATCGACGCCGCGCTCACCGTCGTGATGGCGGCGAAAGGCTATCCGGGCGCGTTCGAGAAAGGCTCCGAGATCCGCGGGATCGCCGAGGCCGAAGCGCTCGACGACGTGCTCGTCTTCCATGCCGGCACGAGGCAGGACGGGGATCGGATCCTCGCCAATGGCGGTCGCGTGCTCAACGTCACGGCGACCGGCCGGACGATCACCGAGGCGCAGCGGCGCGCCTACGAGGCGGTGTCGAAAATCACTGGAGCGGCGGCTTCTGCCGCGGCGATATCGGCTGGCGCGCCGTGAACCGCGAGCATTCCTAGGACGGCGCGCAAACCCGGGCCGAGGCGGCGTCGGACCAGGGGGATGACGTCCGGACTTCCTCCCCTAGCTTAAGGCGACCCTCTCCCCTCTCCGGAGCGCGCCATGACCGACGATCTTTTCCCCGGCTTCGAATCCCACTGGATCGACACTGAGGTCGGGCGGGTCTTCGCGCGCTCCAAAGGCGACGGCCCGCCGCTCGTGCTGCTGCATGGTTTTCCGCAGACCCATGTGATGTGGCACCATCTCGCGCCGACCCTCGCCGAGACCTATCGGGTCGTCTGCATGGATCTGCGCGGCTATGGCTGGTCCAGCGCGCCGAAGGGCGATGCCGACGCACGAGACCTATTCCAAGCGCGCCATGGCGCGCGACGTAATCACCGTCATGGAGGCGCTCGGCGCGGTCCGCTTCGCCGTGGTGGGACATGATCGCGGCGCGCGGGTCGGATACCGGCTGGCGCTCGACCATCCCGGCCGCGTCGAGCGCCTGGCGCTCCTCGATATCCTGCCCACCGCCTATGTCTGGGCGCAGATGAAGGCCGGCAGGGTCGCGGCCGCTCATTGGGCATTCCTCTCCGAGCCCTTTCCCAAGCCCGAGGAGGAGATCGGGCGCGATCCCGTCGCCTATTTCGAAGGGTTGATGCGGAAATGGTCGGCGCCGGGCGACCTGAGCGCGTTCGACCCGCGTCGCCATGGCGGCCTATCGGAACGGCTTCAACGAGCCGTCGCGCATCCATGCGTTCTGCGAGGATTATCGCGCGGGAGCGACCCGGGACGTCGAGGCGGACGAGGCCGATCTCGCGGCGGGCAAGACGATCGCATGCCCGACGCAGCTGATCTGGAGCGATTTCTATCTGGTGCGCGGGACCAGCGGGGAAGCCATGTCTCCGCTCGATGTGTGGCGCCAGACATTCGCGCCGAAGATCACCGGCATCGGCGTGTCGTCGGGCCATTTCGTCGCGGAGGAAAATCCCGGCGCGACGCTGGAAGCGTTGAGCGCGTTCCTGTCGGCCTGAGGCTTATCGGCGCTCCTCGAAGAACGTGCGCAGCAAGGCCGCCGCCTCGGCCTCCCGGATGCCGCCATAGACCTCCGGCGCGTGGTGGCAGGTCGGCTGCTGAAAAGAAGCGGACGCCATTCTCGACCGCGCCGCCCTTGGGATCGTGCGCGGCGAAATAGACCCGGCGGATGCGCGCGAACGAGATGGCGGCGGCGCACATGGTGCAGGGTTCGAGCGTCACGTAGAGATCGCATCCGATGAGGCGCTCGTCGTCCAGCGTCTCGCATGCGCGGCGGATCGCGAGCATCTCCGCGTGAGCCGACGGGTCGCGCAATTCGCGCGGCCGGTTGCCCGCGGAGGCGATGACACCGACCGTCGCGCACGATCACGGCGCCGACCGGCACTTCGCCCGTTCTGGGCAGCGGCGCGCGCCTCGTCGAAAGCGACGCTCATGGGATCCATCTGGACGCCCGCGGCCTTATCCATCGTGCTCGCTTCTCCTCCTCTCCTCTGCTATCAGGCTCCCATGACCGACAGCAATGACGATGGCAAGAAAGGCCGTCCGCGAGGACGCCCTGGCCAAGGCCGCACACCGGGCCGCACCCCCGGCGACAAACCCTTCCGCAAGCCGGCCGGCGACGCCTCGCGACCCTTCCGCGCGAAGGCCGATGAAGGCGACCGCCCACGCCGCGAAGCCGGCGACCGGCCGTTCCGCGCCCGCCCGGCCGACGAGCGGCCGCGGGCTCCCCGCGAGAGCGGCGACAACCCCTTCAACAGCCCCGAAGCCGACGCCAAGCCATGGGCGCCCCGCGAAGGCGGCGAGCGGTTTGCCCGCCCGCGCGGCGACACGCGCGACAAGCCGTTCGCCAAGCGCCCGGAGGGTGACCGGCCCTTCAAGGCCGCGCGGCGAATTCAAGCCCCGCACCGAGGGCGGCGAACGACCCTACCGGGCCCGTGGCGCCGAGGGCGACAAGCCCTTCCGCCCGCGCCGCGAGGACAGCGATCGTCCGACGCGCGGACGCGCCAGCGACGCCCGCCCGCCGCGCGTCAGAGGCCAAGGCCGCGGCAGCGCCCGCGTCCCGGCCGCGAGGCCGTGCTCGAGGCGCAGGCGCAGGAGCCCGCCGAGGATCGGATCGCCAAGGTCATCGCCCGCGCCGGCATCGCGTCGCGCCGCGACGTCGAGGCCATGATCGCCGAGGGCCGCGTGACCCTCAACGGCAAGGTGCTGGATTCGCCCGCCATCAACGTGACGGCCGCCGACCAGATCACCGTGGACGGCGAGCCGCTTCCCGCGAAGGAGCGCACCCGTCTCTGGCTCTATCACAAGCCGCGCGGTCTCGTGACCACGGCGCGCGACCCCGAGGGCCGTCCGACGGTCTTCGACAATCTGCCGGAGGATCTGCCTCGCGTGGTGGCCATCGGCCGTCTCGACATCAACACCGAGGGCCTGCTCCTCCTCACCAACGACGGCGGTCTTGCCCGCGTGATCGCCCATCCCAATACCGGCTGGCTGCGGCGCTACAAGGTGCGCGCCCATGGCGAGGTCAACCAGGCGCAGCTCGACGACCTGCGTCACGGCGTCACCGTCGACGGCATGGAATACGGCCCGATCGAGGCGCGCCTCGACCGGGTGCAGGGCGACAATGCGTGGATTTCGCTGGGATTGCGCGAGGGCAAGAACCGCGAGGTGAAGCGCATCCTCGAACATCTCGGCCTGCAGGTGAACCGCCTGATCCGCCTCTCGTTCGGACCCTTCCAGCTCGGCGAAATCGAGGAGGGCATGGTCGAGGAGGTCAAGACCAAGATCCTGCGCGACCAGCTCGGCGATGCGCTTTCGCAGGAGGCCGGCGTCGATTTCGAAAGCCCGTGCGCGAGCCGATCGCGCCCTTCGGCACGCCCCGCGAAGGAGGATCGTGCCGAGCATCGCGAGCGCCACGCGCCCGTCGCGGGAGCGCGACGAGGAACGTCCCCGTCGGCCGCGGGAGGGCGACGCCACGGAGGAGCGTCCGCGCTTTTCCGCGTCCGGGCGGCGAGCCGCCCGCACGCGGCCGCGGCGACGGACGACCGCCCGGGACAGGGCCGGGACGAGGAAGCGCCGCGCAAGCGTCCTTCGCGCCTCGAGACCGAAGACCAGCATCTGGCGCGCCTCGGACACCGACGAGGCCGTCGAGCAGAAAAGACCCCGCGCCGCGGCGCCGATCCCCGCGCGGCCCGCGCGGCCGCGGCCGAGCGGCCTCGCGAGCGCGCCGCGGCGATCGAATCGAGCGAAGGCCGCAAGGTCAAGGTCGAACGGCTGGTGAGCGCGCCGCGGGACGAAGAGCCCGCGCGCAAGCCCCGGCGGCGAAGGATTCCGTCCGCGCCGCGCCGGCCGGCGACGATCGTCCGCGCCGCCGTCCCGAGCGCGACGAGGGCGCCGCCGCGCCGTGAGCGCGAGGGCAGCTTCAGCCGTCCGCCGCGTCGCGATGACGACCGTCCCGCGCGTCCGGGCGGCGACAGGCCGTTCCGCGCCCGTCCCGAGGGCGAGAGCGTCCGCGCACGGCCGCAAGGCGAGCGGCCGTTCAGGGCTCGCACCGACGAGGGCGAGACGTCCGCGCGGCCCGGGCGATCGCCCGAGGGCGACAGGCCGTTCCGCGCCCGTCCCGAGGGGGATGCGCGTCCCCGCAAGCCGCAGGGCGACCGTCCGTTCCGCGCCCGCAGCCGACGACGGCGAGCGTCCGCGGGCGCCGCGCCGCAGAACGCCCGGCAGGCGACCGGCCTTTCCGCGCGCGTCCCGAGGGCGATGACCGGCCCCGCAAGCGACAAGGCGATCGCCCGTTCCGCAGCCGGAGGGCGACCGGCCCTTCCGCGCCGGTGGCGACGACCGTCCGCGCCGCGGCTCCGCCGCGCGGCGAAGGCGCCGGACGGGGCGGCTGCGCGTGGCGGGCCGAAAGGCGGTCCCGGCGGCGGCTTCAAGGGCGGCCCGCGCGGCGGCTCCGGCGGCGGCTTCAAGGGCGGCCCGAAAGGTGGGCCGAGGGGCCGGCGTCCGTGAGGCATAGACCATGAGAATCGTGGGCGGGCGCTGGCGCGGCCGCTCGCTGGCGACACCGAAATCGGACGCGATCCGTCCGACCTCGGACCGCCTGCGCGAGTCGCTCTTCAACGTGTTGCAGCACGGCTATGACGACGCGGTCGAGGGCGCGCGGGTTCTCGATCTTTTCGCCGGCACCGGCGCGATGGGTCTCGAGGCCCTCTCGCGAGGCGCCGCTTTCGCGCTGTTCGTCGATGAAGGCTCGGAAGCCCGCAGCCTCATCCGCGAAAACGTCGAGGCTTTCGGCGCCGGCGGCGCGACCCGCCTGTTCCGCCGCGACGCCACCCGCATGGGCCCGGCCGCGCCGAATGCGCCCTTCTCGCTGGTGTTCTGCGACCCGCCCTACGGCAAGGACCTGGCGCCGAAAGCACTCGCCGCCTGCGCCGAAGGCGGCTGGCTCTCGCCCGGCGCACTGGTGGTGGTGGAGGAAGCGCAAAGCGCCACCGCTCACGCTTCCCGCAGGCTTCACGGAGATCGAGCGGCGGGAATACGGTGAGACGCAGGTGGTGTTCGGAAGGTTGCGGTACGCACAGGGTCGCGCGGCCTGACGGCTGCCACTTCAAACTCCGCTCGACCGCGCCATCGCGTCAATGAACCACCTCGGCTCCTTCGCCGTCGCAGTGGCGGGCAAGGTCGCGCGCCCAGTCTCCTCTCGAAAAAGCAAACCAGTCCATGTCCCCTTTCCGTTTCCTTCCCCGCCAGAACCCCTCCCTCCACCTTGTGGTGATCGGGATCACGCTGCTTGCCCTGACGATGGCCGGCTGCGTCTCCACACAGCCGCCCCAGGATGGCACCCTCAAAGCCCCGCATCCGTCCTATGTGGCCATGTACGGACCGCAGCCGAACGAGAAATTTCCCCTCCCGGCGACCGACATCTCCATCGTCGATCCCCAGTTTTTGAGGCGTGAAGTGCCCTACGAAACCCGCGAGCGGCCGGGTACCATCGTGATCGATACGGCCAACCGCCATCTCTACCTCGTGCGGGAAAACGGGCGTGCGATCCGATATGGCATCGGCGTTGGGGCCGACTCGAAGCCTGATTGCGGCAACGATTGCCGGCAACGGCTGCCACCAAGGAATGTCCGGTCGTTCACCGCCGCCCGAACAGCCGTTCGATATCGCGACAGCTTCAGCTCCACATAGGTCGGCCGGCCGTGGTTGCATTGGCCGGACAGCGGGCGTGATTTCCATTTCGCGGAGCAGCGCGTTCATTTCCTCGGGCTTGAGCCGGCGTCCGGCGCGGATCGAGCCGTGGCAGGACATGCGCGACAGGACCGCGTCGAGGCGGGTCTCGACCGGGCTCGCACGCCCTCGCCCCATTCGGCCAGCGCATCCGCCACATCCTGCACCAGCGCCTTGATGCGTCCGCCCGCCAGCGCAGAGGGCACTTCGCGCACGAGGAGCGCACCGGAACCGAAAGGCTCGACCACGAGCCCGAGGCTCGCCAGCGTTTCGGCCTCGGCGACGACGCGGTCCGCGTCGACCGGGATCGAGATCGACCACTTCGGGGATCAGCAGCAACTGCCGCGCGATGCCCGACGATGTCGCGCTCGCGCTTGAGCCGCTCGTAGACGAGGCGTTCATGCGCCGCGTGCTGGTCGACGATGACGATGCCGTCCTGCGTCTGCGCGACGATGTAGGTGCCGTGGACCTGCGCGCGCGCCGCGCCGAGCGGCGAGCTTCGGCGGATGTGCTCGTGTTCGCCTTCGCATCGCGCGGCTGTCGGCGGATGGTGCGCCGAAAACTCGGAGAACGCGCGCTGCGGCTCGGAAAAACCCTGCGCGTAATCCGGCGCAAGCGGCGCCTGCCATCCGGCAAACGGCTCGCCGCGCGGATGGACGGCCCGCGATGGTGGCCCGCGGCGCTGTGCAGCGGATGATGCGACGGATACGACCCGTGCGGTCGCAAGACTGTCGAGCGTCCGCATGCCGCCGGTGGTCGCCGAACGAAAGCCCGAGCGCGTGATGGCTTCCTTCAGCGCGCCGACG
The DNA here is from genome assembly GCA_963837375.1 of uncultured Alphaproteobacteria bacterium. GTDB lineage: Bacteria > Pseudomonadota > Alphaproteobacteria > Rhizobiales > Beijerinckiaceae > Microvirga. The sequence goes on from CAWINL010000011.1 coordinate 107,725, forward strand.
ACGAAGCCGCGGATGAAGGCCGGGTCGCGAAAGCGCACTTCGGTCTTGGCCGGATGCACGTTCACGTCCACGTCGCGCGGGTTGAGCTCGATCATCAGCGCCAGGATCGGATGACGGTCCGACGCCATCACATCCGCATAGGCGCCGCGCACCGCGCCGAGCAGAAGCTTGTCGCGCACCGGGCGGCCGTTGACGACGAAATGGATGTGGCTCGACGTGCCGCGATGGAAGGTCGGCAATCCGGCAAAGCCGCTGACGCGCACGCCTTCGCGCTCGATGCCGATCGTCATGGCGTTGTCGTTGAAGTCCGACCCAGCACGCGCGAGAGGCGGCGCAGGAAACCGTGCTCGGTCTCCTCCTCGGGCGCATAGGTGAAGGGCGTGATGTGTTCGCCCGCGAGCGTGAAGCGGATATGCGGATGCGCGATCGCGAGCCGCTTGACGATCTCGGCGACGGCCTGCGCCTCGGAGCGGTCGCTCTTGAGAAATTTCAGCCGCGCGGGGGTTGCGGCAAAAAGATCCGTCACCTCGATCCGCGTGCCCAGCGGCGCGGAGGCGGGCCGCACCGGGCCCTTCACGCCGGCCTCGACCACGATGGAGGATGCGGTCTCGGCGTCCGCGATCCGGGTCGTGATGGCAAGGCGGGCGACCGCGCCGATGGACGGCAGGGCCTCGCCGCGGAAACCCAGCGTCTGGATCGCAAACAGATCGCCGTCGGGGATCTTCGAGGTGGCGTGGCGCTCGACCGCGAGCGCCAGGTCGTCCGGCGACATGCCGTGCCCGTCATCGACGACGCGGATGAGCTTTCGCCCGCCCGCCTCGATGGCGATCTCGATGGAGCGCGCGCCCGGCATCGACCGCGTTCTCGACCAGCTCCTTCACGGCCGCGGCCGGACGCTCGACCACCTCGCCGGCGGCGATGCGGTCGACCAGGATGGGATCGAGGCGGCGGACATTCATGGCGTGTGCGCTCACGCGAATTCGGCACGAGGAGGATAGGCGCTGGAGGGTCGGAGCCAGAAGGTCCGCACGGCGCTCGTCTCCGCTCGGTATGCAGGAGGGTTGCGTCGCCTACTGCGCCTCCGCCGAGATATTGCTTGGCGAGGATCTTGCCTTCCTCGACCGCCGGCTGATCGAACGGATCGACCCCGAGCGCATAGCCGGTCAGGATCGTCTCCAGCATGAAGTGCATCAGCAATTCGCCGAGCGAGCGCTCGTCGAGCTTGTCCACATGCATCGTGCGGGTCGGACGGCCGTTGCGTGGCCAGCGTGTCGGCGGTGGCCCGGCCCTGCGCCGCCACGAGATCGCCGATGCGCTTGCCGGCAAAGCCCGGCTCGCCGGCGCGTTTCGACAAGCTTCTCGTCCATGACAGGCCCGAGACCGGCCACGCCGGTGGTCAGGACGGTGAACAGCTTGTCGTTGGGGCCGCCGAGATAAAGCTGCATCTGGCTGTGCTGGTCGACCGGCCCGATGGCCGCGACCGGCTGGGAGCCCTTGCCGTCCTTGCCGACGCTCTCGGCCCAGAGCTGCACCCACCAGCGGGTGAAGCGCTCGAGCCGGTCCGCATAGGCCATGGTGACGGTGATGTTCCGGCCTTCGAGGCCGGTGGCGATATTGAGGGCGGCGCCCAGAGCGGCCGGGATATCCTTGGCGTTGCCGCCGGCGCGCAAGGGATCGTAGGCATCGGCCGCGCCCTGCCGAACCGCCGCGATATCGAGGCCGAGAACGGCCGCGGGCAGAAGGCCCACATTGGTCAGGACCGAGAAGCGGCCGCCGACGCCGGGATTATGATCGAGGAAGCGCACGCCTTCCGGTTCGAGCAGATCGCGAAGGCCGTTTTTGCCGCCCGCGACCCGAGGTTCGGAAAGTCCGAGGATCATCTCGGCGGGACGGGCCCGCAAACCGGCTTTGTCGAGCGCGCACAGGACCGCGATGGTCTGCATCAGGGTCTCGCCGGTGCCGCCCGATTTGGAGATCGCGACGAACCGCGTGGAGGACAGCGGCAGCCGGTGCAGGATGTGGTCGAAGGTGATCGGGATCGAGATTGTCGAGGAAATGCACGCGCGGCCCGTCGATGAAGCGCCCGGCTCCGGGCACCGCGTAGTCCTTCAGCTGCGCCAGGGCCTGCCCGCCGAGGCTCGATCCGCCTGTCCCTAGGAACACCACGTCGGTCGCATCGCGGCGCAGGAACGAGGCCGCCTCGCGGATCGCCGGCAGGTCGTCCGTCGCATAGGGAAGCTTCAGCAGCGGAAGGCGGCCGGACGCATCGTCCTCCGCGAGCCGCGCGAGCGCCGTATCGACGGCCGAGAGGGCCGCGTCCAGCGCCATCGTCGGAAGGCCGCTCGCGCCGATCCTGGAGGCGAGGGCGAGATCGATCGATTGCTTCAAGGCCATGCGGGAACGCTCCGGGTCGTCTTCGAACAGGGGAGGAACACTAGGGTAGCGGCAGGAAAACGGCTAGAGGCCCGTGGGCCGCCCGGCGATCACGGTCAGCATCTCGCCCGAGCCGAAGACCCGGTCGCTCGCGCTCTTGATGTCGGCCTGCGTGACGGCCGAGACCAGATCGTTGCGGCGCGCGATATAGTCGATGCCTAAGCCCTCGAAGGCGATCTGCACGAGGGTGTGGGCGATCTTGGTGGAGGTGTCGAAGCCGAGGGCATAGGAGCCCACCAGATAATCCTTGGCCTTCTGCAATTCTTCGTCGGTCGGGCCGTCGGCGTGAAGACGTGCGATTTCGGAGCCGATGACGTCGAGGCATTCGGCGTACGCGCTCGTTCTTCGTCGCCGTGTAGCCCCAGGTGATCGACGATGCGCGATAGCTCACCAGGGAGGTGCCGACGCTGTAGGCAAGCCCGCGCTTCTCGCGCACTTCCTGAAACAGGCGCGACGTGAAGGCGCCGCCGCCGAGAATGTGATTGAGCACATAGGCTGGAATGAATCCGGGATCGCGCCAGGTGATGCCCTGGGTGCCGAAGCGGATGACCGATTGCGGCACATCGAGATCGGCCACCAGGCGCTGGCCGCGGGCATTCAGGAGAGCCGGCTCGACGACAGCCAGCGGCGAGGCCTGCTCCAGCGACCCGAAAACCTTGTCGACGAGCGCGGCGAGCCGGTCTCCGGCGATGGCGCCCACCACCGCGACCTTGACGCGGCTGCGTGCGATCAACCGGCCGATGCATCGCCACGATATCGTCCCGGGTGATGCGTTCGCACGCTCTCGACCGTGCCGGAGGTCGGGCGCGCATAGGGGTGGTCGGGAAAGCCTGCTTCGAAGAAGCGCCGCGTCGCCATGACGCCGGGATCGTTCTGCTGGTAACGCAGGCCCGCGATGGTCTGCGCGCGCACGCGTTCGATGGAATCCGCGTCGAAACGCGGCTCCGCGAGGGCGAGGCGAAGCAGCTCGAAGGCTTCGTCGGCGTGTTTCACCAGCGTCTTCAGGGATCCGCCGATGGCGTCGTTGCCGGCGTTGAACGAGAGTTCGATGGCGCGGCCGGCCAAGCGTTCCTGAAACGCGTCGGAATTGTAATCTCCCGCGCCCTCGTCGAGCAGGCGGCTCAGCATCTGCGCGACGCCCGGCTTGTCGGCGGGATCCTGCGCCGAACCTCCCTCGAACGTGAACGCGACCGCGATCAGCGGCACCACGTCGGATTCGACATGCCATGCCTCGACGCCCGCCGGCGATGTCAGCGTCTTCACCATGGTGGGGGACGCGGAACGGGTTTGTACCGAGGGTGTCATGGGACTCTCACTCACTTGAAGGCGGTCAATCGGCAGGCTTCTGGAGATATCCGGTCACGGACCGGCGCGGGATGAGGAAACGCTCCGCGACAGACGCGAGATCGTCCTTCATCACCGCTTCGATTTCACCCGGCCAGCGCCGCACATCGTCGAGCGTCTCGCCGATGGCGAGAGCCGAGCCGTAGATACGCGCGAGCGAAGATTGGCTGTCGGTCGAGTAGATCGTCTCGGCGACAAGGCGCGTCTTCGCGCGTTCGATGGCTTCGCCGCCGAGCGCATTCGCCGATATGGTGCGCAAAGCCGCGTCGACCGCCTCTTCGAGCGCTTCGAGGGTGACGCCCTGGGCCGGCACCGCATAGACGCTGAAGCGCGTCTCTTCCATGGCCGACGACATGTACCAGGCGCCGGCATTCACGGCGATGCCCTGCTCCAGCACGAGCGTGCGGTAGAGGTAGGAGGTCGGACCGCCGCCGATTACTTCCGCCAATAATTCCAGCGCATAGCAATCGCGGCCGTCGGCGTCGCAGCAGGACGGCACCAGATAGAGCCGCTGCAGGGTCGGCTGTTCCACTTTCGCATCCGCCACCGTGATATGACGAGCCGCGACCGGCTCCGGCTCGCGCGGACGGAACCGCACGGGCCGCGCGCCTCGCGCCGGAACCTGGCCATAGGTCTCTTCGCTCAGGCGGCGGACTTCATCCGCCGTGACATCGCCGGCGACGACCAGGATGGCGTTCTCGGGCGTGTAGAAGCGATTGTAATAATCGAGAGCGTGCTGGCGGTTGAGGCCTTCGATCTCGTGCATCCAACCGATGATCGGAATGCCGTAGGGATGATGCACGAACAAAGCCGCCGCCATGGCCTCCGAGAGCTGCGCCGAGGGATCCGTCTCGACGCGCATGCGGCGCTCCTCCAGCACCACGTCGCGCTCGGGCGCGATGACGCTTTCGTCGAGCAGCAGGTTGGTCATGCGGTCGCATCTCGAACTCCATCATGGTCTTGAGGTGTTCGCGGGTGACGCGCTGGAAATACGCCGTGTAGTCGAACGACGTGAACGCATTCTCCTGCCCGCCGAGGCTCGGAGACGACCTTCGAGAACTCACCGGCGGGATGCTTGGCCGTGCCCTTGAACATCAGATGTTCGAGAAAATGCGCGATGCCGGATTGCCCGAGCGGGTCATCGGCCGAGCCGTTGCGATACCAGATCATGTGGGTGACGACGGGCACGCGGTGATCGGGGATCACCACCACGTCGAGACCGTTCGCGAGGGTGAAGGACGACACCTCTGGACCGCCGCCTTCCGTGCGCCCGAATTGCGGTGCATCGGTGCGTCGATTGGGCCGGGGGATATTATCCATGACAGTTCAACCTTGGCGGAATCGGATCGGCTGGCGATGTTCACTACGCGGACATACTGCAATCCGGCGATCAAGCAAGCGAAGCCGTGCACCTTTGGCGTGCAGGCGACCCGTTCCGTTGCCCAATCCGGGGGCTAAAAACGCCTTCGGGCGAAGCGGTTAAGCGTTCGCCCGAAGGAAAAATACGATGATCGGAAATTCAGCGCTTCTGCTGCTGCATGAATGAAGCCGAGCGGGCTGTCGGGATCGACGACCGGCGCCTCGTCGACGCTGAGCCTTGAGCTGACCGCCGCCTTGCGCCTTCAGCAATCCGCCCGGCGGATCGCTGAGATAGCGGCGCTCGATGCCGTCGCCGGAAAGCTTGGCCTCCTGACCGACGCCGAAGGAGCGCAGCTCGTCCGGGCTCATCTTGCTGTTGTCGGCCTGTCCGCCGGTCAGGGGCGGCGGCGACTGGACGTAGTTGTTGGGATTGCGGCCGGCGCGCATTTCCTCGATCGAGAGCACGCCCGAGCGATTGGCGCGATAGGCCTCCCGTTCTGTGGCGGGCGCACGGGCATCGGCCGCGGCCTTGCGGGCAGCCACGACGTCGGGATCCTTCGGCCAGTTGGCCTGGTTCTCGGCGCTGCGCGGAGGCGCGGGAGCGCGCAACTCCATCTTCGGCGGCAGAACCAGCGGCGGACGCTCGCTGTAATTGATCGGCGGCTTTTCCTTGGGGATGATGCCGATGCTGCCCAGCAGACTCTTGACGGCCTCGCCTTCCTGAGCCGACGCGCCAGTGGCCGCGACCATGAGCGCAAGTGCGCCCGCGCAACCAAAGACCTTCAATCCCCTCATGGCACCCACCTTATTGAAATTTTCCCATCGTGGCCGAAACGCCTGCCCGTGTAATTGGGCGAACATAAGGCGGTCTCGAAACCCGGCGCCTGTCAGGCCATGCGGCGCCGCTCCAGCACGAAGGAGTCATAGAGCAAACCGACCACCCCCGCAACGATGGCCGCATCCGCCACATTGAACACGTACCAGGACCACCCCCCGACCCTGAGCTGGATGAAATCGAACACCGCGCCGTAGGCCCAGCCGGTCGATCACGTTGCCGATGGCGCCCCCGACGATCAGCGCCAGGGAGGCGGCGAGAAACCGCCCCTGGGTCCGGCGGATCCACACGGAAAGCGCCACAGCAGCCAGGATCGACACCACGATGAGGATCCAGCGGCCAAGATCCGTGTGCTGCTGGAACAGGCCATAGGAGATGCCCCGGTTCCAGACGACGATGAGGTTGATGAACGGGTTCACCACCACCGGTTCACGAACCGGAAGGTCGAATACGAACAGGGCATAGAGCTTCGTCGCCTGATCGACGATCAGGGTCACAAGCGCCACGAGCGAGGCCGATGCGAGAGGGTGTCACGGACGATCACCCCTCACGCAGCCGCCCTCGCCCGGTCCCATTCGCGCAGGGCCTGCGCATCCCGGGGCGTCACGTCCGGATAGTCGGGATCGGTGCCGACTTCGGTCGAGACCTTCCACGAGCGGGCGCATTTGCGTCCCTCCGCCAGCGCCGGGACGACCGCATACGCCCTTCACGTCGTCGAGACGGAACGCGTCCGCCGGGCCCTCGGAGGATTCCAGCCGGATCCCCGACGTGATGCAGATCTCGGCGAGATCGAGGCCTTCGACCGCCTCGCGCAGGCTCTCGTCGGTCACATGCACGACGGGCGCGGCTTCGAGGCTTGCGCCGATGCGCTTCTGCGCCCGCTCGATCTCCAGCGCTCCGGTGACGACGCGGCGAACGCGGCGGATCTTCGCCCAGCGCGCCGCAAGCGCGTCGTCGCGCCAGCGAGCGGGGATATCCGGGAAGGTCTCGAGATGCACCGATTCCGCGTCCGGGTACCGCGCCAGCCACGCCTCCTCGGCCGTGAAGGCGAGGATCGGGGCGATCCAGGTGGCGACGGCGCGGAAGGTGATGTCGATCACCGTCAGCACGCTCTTGCGGACATGGCTCGACATCGGCTCGCAATAGAGCGCGTCCTTGCGGATATCGAAATAGAACGCCGACAGGTCGCTGGTCAGGAACGAGTTGAGCAGCGCGATGACGCGCTTGTAGTCGAAGCTGCCATAGGCCTCGCGCATCTCCCCGTCGAGTTCGGCGAGGCGATGCAGCACGAAGCGTTCGAGCTCCGGCATGTCGCTCACCGCAACCGTGTCGGCCTCGTTGAAATGACCCGAGCGAGCCGAGCATCCAGCGGATCGTGTTGCGCAGTTTGCGATAGGTTTCCACGAAGGTCTTGAGGATCTCCGGGCCGATGCGCAGGTCGTCCGAGTAGTCGGACGCCGCCACCCACAGCCGCAGGATGTCGGCGCCGGATTCCTGAATGACCTTCTGCGGCGCCACCACGTTGCCGATCGACTTCGACATCTTCTGGCCCTTCTCGTCGAGAACGAAGCCGTGGGTCAGAACGATGTCGTAGGGCGCGCGTCCGCGCGTGCCGCAGCTCTCCAGCAGCGACGAATGGAACCAGCCGCGATGCTGGTCGGTGCCTTCGAGATACATCACCTGATCGGGACCGCCATCGACCTTGCGCGTCACCTTCAGATCGTCCCGCTTCTCGAGCGCGAAGGCGTGCGTGCAGCCGGAATCGAACCACACGTCGAGAATGTCGTCGATCTTGTCGAAATCCTCGACCTTGTGGCCGCCGGCCGCGAGGAAGCGCGCGCCGTCATCCTTGTACCAGGCATCCGCGCCCTCCTTCTCGAACGCGTCGGCGATGGCCGCGTTCACGCGCTCGTCCTTGAGGATCTCGCTCGTGCCCCGTGCGGACGAAAACCGCGATCGGCACGCCCCAGGCGCGCTGGCGCGACACGACCCAGTCGGGACGGTTCTCGATCATGCCGGTGATGCGGTTCTCGCCGGATTGCGGCACCCACTCGACCGTCTTGATCGCATGAAGCGCGCGCTGCCGCAGGGTGTCGCCCTGATTGTCGAGCGCCTTGTCCATGGCGATGAACCATTGCGGCGTATTGCGGAACAGGAGCGGCGCCTTCGAGCGCCAGGAATGCGGATACTGGTGCTTCAGGCGTCCGCGCGCGATCAGCGCGCCGACTTCGATCATCTTCCTGATCACCGCCTCGTTGGCGCCGCCATCCTTGCCCTTGTCGTCATAGACGCGTTCGCCGGCAAAGAACGGGATGTCGGGGAAATAGGAGGAATCGGGCGACACCGTATGAGGCACCTGCGGCGTGCCGCAGGCCTCGAACACCGCCTTGTGCTTGATGAAGGTGTTGTAGTCGTCCGCGCCATGGCCGGGCGCCGTGTGCACGAAGCCGGTGCCCGCATCGTCCGTCACGTAATCGGCCGGCAGCACCGGGACGGCGAAATCCCAATAGCCGTTGGCGCCCGTCGAGGCCGCGGAACGGATGCGCCGTGCGCTCGATCATGACCGGCAGCACCTCCTTGACGCCGCTCGTAGGCGGTGACGCGCGCGGCCGCGAACACATCGGCCGCGAGCTTGTCGGCCAGCACGAAACGATCGCCGACCTTCGCCCAGTTGTCGTCTGCGGCCTCGGTGACTTCGTAGAGGCCATAGGCGATGGTCTCGCCATACGCGATGGCGCGGTTCGCCGGGATCGTCCAGGGAGTGGTCGTCCAGATGACCACCGAAGCGCCTTCGAGATCGCCGTCGATCGTGTCGGTGATCGGGAACTTCACCCAGATCGTGGTCGACGTCTTCTCGTGATACTCGACCTCGGCTTCGGCGAGCGCGGTCTTTTCCACCGACGACCACATCACCGGCTTGGAGCCGCGATAGAGCTGGTCGCTCATGGCGAAACTCATGATTTCGCGGGCGATCTGCGCCTCCGCGTCGAACGACATGGTGGCGTAGGGGTTATCCCAATCGCCTTCGACCGCGAGGCGCTTGAATTCCTCGCGCTGCACGTCGATCCATTTCTCGGCGAAGGCCCGGCATTCGCGGCGGAATTCGACGACCGGCACATCGTCCTTGTTCTTGCCCTTGGCGCGGTATTCCTCCTCGATCTTCCATTCGATCGGAAGGCCGTGGCAATCCCAGCCCGGCACGTAGTTGGAGTCGAAGCCGAGCATGCCCTGCGAGCGGACCACGAGATCCTTCAGGATCTTGTTGAGCGCATGGCCGATATGGATGTTGCCGTTGGCATAGGGCGGGCCGTCATGCAGCACGAAGCGCGGGCGGCCCTTCTGGACCTCGCGCAGGCGCTCGTAGAGCTTCGTCTCCTCCCAGCGCTTCAGGAGCTGAGGCTCACGCTGGGGCAGGCCCGCGCGCATGGGAAAGTCGGTCTTGGGAAGGAAAAGCGTCTCGGAATAGTCGCGAGCGGCGGTCTCTGTCTTGTCGGTCATGGCGGTCAATAGATCTCGGGCATTCCGCTGAGGCGCGGCGCAATCAGGCGTTTCTCGAAGGGGACACGGCTCAGATCCCGGACATCGCGTCTCAAGCGAGGGCCGGGCCGGTAATTCGCAGAATGCGCGCGCCGACCGCACGGGAAGCCTGAAAAATCTTGGGCATGGCTGCCTTTTAGCAAAGCCGCGCCGACAGAATAAAGCGACGGCATCGCGGCGATCGGCCCCTTGAAAAAGCCCCATCGCGGCCCGACCCTTTCGGAAAGCACCCTTCCCCTCTGGTGAAAGCGACCGCCGATGACCTCCTCCCCCATGACCACATCCTCACCGCTCCGAAGGCCGGCTTCGACCTGACGCCGCCCTCTCCCGAGCAATATCACCGCGCTGGTGTGCCGACCTCGACGACGAGGAGCGCCGGGTGCTTCTCGACCACGGCACCGAGCGCCCGTTCTGCGGGGTCTTCAACGAGGCCAAGGGCCAGGGAAGCTATGGCTGCCGGCTGTGCGGCCTGCCCCTCTTCAGATCGGGCACGAAATTCGAGTCCGGAACGGGCTGGCCGAGCTTCTTCGATCCCATCGACCGCGATCACGTGGCGTTCGTGCGCGACCAGAGCTACGGCATGGTGCGGACGGAAATCCGCTGCGCCCGCTGCGAGGGCCATCTCGGACACGTCTTCGACGACGGCCCGCCGCCGACGGGCGAGCGCTATTGCATGAATTCGGTCTCGCTGCGCTTCGTCGCCGAGGGGGATCCCCTGCCCGGACGCGCTTGGACGTGGCGCGCCGGAGGGCGAGCGGCTTGCCTAGAGCCGGGCGCTCCTCATAATGGAACAGGGTTTCGCTGAACCCGCCGAGGCGCCGATCATGTCGATGGAAGCGCAGGCGAGAACGCGAAGCGGTCCCGCGACCGGGCGCGGAGCCGTCGGGTTTCTATGCCGGGCTGCCGATCTTCGACAGCTTCGAGAACCTCACCGACCCGACGATCTACACGCCCCTGCCCGCCGGGCTGGCTGATCGGCACCTCCGACATCGTGCGCTCGACCGCGGCCATCGAGGCCGGGCGCTACAAGGTCGTCAACACGGCCGCCGCCGCGGTCATCGTCGCGGTCGCCAACGCGCTGAAGAACAACGATTTTCCGTTCGTGTTCGGCGGCGACGGCGCCGGCTTTCGCGCTTGCCGCCGCAGCTGCGATCGCTGGCGGCCGAGGCGCTTGCCAACGGTGGCCGGGCTGGGTGCGCGACGAGTTCGAGCTCGAATTGCGGGTGGCCATGGTCTCGGTCGACGAATTGCGCGGCGCGCGGCTTCGACGTCCAGGTGGCGCGCTTTGCCCCCTCGCCCAACGTCTCCTACGCGATGTTCACCGGCGGCGGCCTTGCCTACGCGGAGCGGCAGATGAAGGCCGGGGAGTTCGCGCGTGACGCCGGCCCCGCGCGGCTCGCGGCCCGACCTCAACGGGCTGTCGTGCCGCTTCGAGGAGATCCGGGCCGAGAACGGGCTGATCCTGTCGCTGATCGCCGTTCCCGCCTCGCCCGATGTGGACCAGGCCGCGTTCAACCGGCTGATCGGCCGAGTCCTGCGGCTGGCGGAGAGCCGCAGCGGCGCCACGCCGCCCGATCCCCGAGGGCGGCCCGCCGATGGGCTCGCCCTTCCGGGGGTTCGACATCGAAAAGAAGACCCTGCAGCAGCCCGGCCTATGGGAACGCCTCATGCTCGCGCTGCGCCGGCTGGTCGCCTTCGCGATCTTCCGGTTCAACCGCCGCGTCGGCGGTTTCGATCCGACGATCTATCGCCGGCAGCTCGTCGACAACACCGATTTCCGCAAGTTCGACGACGGGCTTGCGCATGACGCTCGATTGCACGCCGGAACTCGCCGACGAGCTGGAGAGGCTGCTGATCGAGGCCGGAGCAGGACGGCATCGCCCGCTACGGGATGCACCGGCAGGACGCGGCCCTGATGACCTGCTTCGTGCCCTCCGCGACCCGCAGCGACCATATCCACTTCGTCGACGGTGCCATGGGCGGTTACGCCATGGCGGCGCGCGCGCTCAAGCCCGATGCTTGATCAGCCGATCATCGACAGCGGTGCGGTCCCGCGCAAGCGATCCGCCGGGCTTCCTGCGAGTCGAGGTCCATGCGGGCGATCGAGAGGCTCGATCCCGTCGAACTTTTCCTCGCCGCGAATCCAGCCGACGAATTCCACGTCGACGATCCGGCCATAGAGGTCGCCCGCGATAGTCGAAGAGATGGACTTCCAGCAAGCGGCGCGCCGTTGTCGAAGGTCGGCCTGCCGGCCGAAGCTCGCCACGCCGTCGACCGCGACGCCGTCGACGCGACGCGCGGACCGCATAGATGCCGTGCCTCAAGCCGCAATCGTCGGGAAGGCGCATGTTGGCGGTGGGATAGCCGAGTTCGCGCCCGCGCTTCGTCGCCGTGCCGCACCTCGGCGCGAACGAACCAGCGGTAGCCCAGCAGGCGGTTGGCATCCTCGACGCGGCCTTCTTCCAGCGCCTTGCGGATGGCGCTCGACGAGACCGGCTCGCACCCGTCTGTCACTGCGGGCGCCACGTGGCAGTCGAGACCGCGGGCGCGCACAGAGTTCCGCATCATCGTCCGGCGTGCCGGTGCGGCCGCGGCCGAAATGGAAATCGTGCCCGATCAGGACGCCCGATAATTTGAGGTCGCGCGGCCAGCAGGTCGACGAACTCCTCCGCGTTCAAGCGCCGCGAATTCGCGGTCGAAGCGACGCACGAAGGCGCCGGCCAATCCCAGCCGCGCGAGAATCGACAGCTTGATCGGCTTCGGGCGTGAGGCGAAACATGCGGTTTGTCGGGCTGGAAAAACGCGCGCGGATGCGGCTCGAACGTCACCACGGCGCCGGGACGCGACGAGCCGAGCGCCTGCGGATGAGTTCCTGATGCCCGCGATGCACGCCGTCGAAATTGCCGAGAGCCGCGAAAGCCCCCTCGAGGTGCGGCGGCACGGGATCGCCGTCGCGGCAAACGGTGAAGGCGGCGAATGCGACGAGGAATTCTGCGGCATGACCGGGTTCATGCGAGCTTCAGCGGCCGCGACCGTGTCGAAATCCTCGACCGCGCGGTCAAGCAGCCAGACCACCTCACGCGGCCCAGGACAGCGTGGTGGTGATCGCCTGCGGTCGGGCCGTCTGCCGATCGACCCAATCCTGCACATGCTGCGACACCAGCGCGCCCCGATGAAGGTTCAGCTCCTCGGCGTGGATCCCCCGCGCGATGAGCAGCGAGTCGATGCCGAAGGCGGCGGCGCCCGCGATATCGGTGCGGATGGCGTCGCCGATGGCGAGCACCCGGGATTTCGCGATCTCGCGGCCGCGCAAGCTCGCGGCCTCGGCGAGCGCCCGCTCATAGATCGGACGGTGCGGCTTGCCCGCGTAATACACGCGGCCGCCAATTTCCTCGTAGGCCAGCCCGATTGCGCCCGCGCACGGAATGATCCTGTGCCCACGCTCGACGAGCAGATCCGGATTGGCGCAGATCATCAGGAGATCGCGGCGCAGCATGGCGTCGAGGCGCGGCCGATAATCCGCCGCGGTCTCCACCTCGTCGTTCTCGAGCCCGGAGCAGACGACGTAATCGGCCTCGGCGATGGTCGCCGAAGCGGATATCGAGGCCCTCGAACATCGGCAGGTCGCGCGGCGGGCCGATGTGATGCACCACCTGATCGGACGCGTTCCTCGATGGCAAGCCGGGTCAGGTCGCCGGACGTCACGATGGCATCGTAGGCCGAGCGGGGAACGCCGAAACCGTCGAGCTGGGTCCCGACCGAATGCACCCGGGCGCGGAGCGTTCGACACCAGGACGACGTGCCCGCCACCCTCCCGAAACCGCGTCAGCGCCTCGCCGGCGGCCTCATAGGCTTTCACGCCGTTATGCAGCACGCCCCAGATATCGCAAAGGACGAGGTCGTAGCGGTCGGACAGGGGCTGCAGCCCCTCGACGAGAGCGGGACGGACGGGCGCGGTCATGGCATCTCACTGCTGTGCAGCCGGCGGGTAGGCTCTTGCTGCCCGTGAAGTCAACCGACGCGGCGAAGATCGCCCGGCTCGGCCCTGCCCCGCCTTGCACCGAAGACTTCGGCCCGAACGGCGCGTGGCGCCGCGAAGACGAATCCCTGCGCCAGCGGAATGCCGAGCTCGGCCAGGGCCGGCACCATATCCTCGTGCTCGACCCGGTCGGCGACGAGCCTGATGCCCGGCGCGGCGCAGGATCGAGGCGAAATCCCGCACGCTCACCTCCGCCTCCGCATCCGCCTTCGCGGCGGCGATCAGCATCTCGGCGGGCAGCTTCAGGAAGCGGACGCCCGTGATCGGACAGGGCACGCGGCGTCGAAGACCAGATCCGGCGCCTGATCGAGCGAAAGCGGCAGGCCGTCGTTTCCGAGATCCGCCAAGGCGCCGCTTCTGCGCCGTCGTCGAGCCCGCGCCAGCAGCTCTGCGGCAATTCGAGCACGATCTTGCCGGCAATGTCCGGCGCGATGCGGCGGCGAGCGCCGAGAGCGAGGCGATGAAACCGGGATCGCGCAGATCGAGCGGGGCGAGAGATTGACCGTCACGATGGCCTCGCTGCCGCGGCTCATGAGATGGCGGGCGACCGCGATGGCGCGCTTCAGAACCCGGCGGTCGAATTCCGGCGCGCGGCCCATCCGCTCGAGATGGGACAAGAAACTCTCCCGGCGCCAGCAGCGTGCCGTCCTCGAGCCGCAGGCGGGCCAGAGCCTCGTAGAACCGCACCTTGCGCTGCGGCAAAGCCACCACGGGCTGCAGATGAAGCTCGATGCGGTCTGCCTCGAAGGCCTGCGTGACCACGCGGGTGCGGCGAAGCTCGCTCTCGCGTTTCGGCCGGGCGCATGCGCAGAAGCGAGGGATCGGGCTGGACGACGAGCGGGCGCGGCCGCCTCCTGGCGCCGCTCGGGGACGATCTTCAGCGAGGGGCGCTCCGGCTCCCGGCGGCGATTGCTGGAGGCTGTCCCGGATGTCGGCGACATCGCGGTTCTGCGCCGCGACGTTGCGGGCGAGTTCGCGCACCACGCCGCCCAGCAGGCCGACCGTGCCGGTCACTTCGGCCATGGTCGAGCGCAGGACCGGGGAGCCGGGATTGGGCAGGCGGGCCTGCTGTTCGAGGCTGACGAGGCGGCTTGCCAGAAAATCGAGCTCATGGGCGTTCTCAAGGGCCGTCTTGGCGGCCGAGATCGGCCCGCTGCCAGGCCGCCGCCAACGCCGTCAGCGCCGCCACGTGAAACAGCATGAGCGCCGTCGTCGCAGCCGCGATGTCGGCCGCATAGGCGATCACCGCGACGGCCGCTGCCGGCGGTCGATCCGAGAACGACGAGCCGCGCCTCGCCGGTTTCGAACCATTTCGGATCTCTGACTGTTTCCACCCTGGGCGCCCCCGTCCCCGTGGTTCGGTTTTCCCACGGAAAGGACCGGCGAATCACATGTTATGATGTTGTCTCACCGAGGCGGGGACCGCAAGAGACGGTTTACGTAAAGTGAATGCTGCTTGCACCGCGGACGCGCGCTGAACGCGGCGGAGTATGAGGCGACTGCCATCACGGGCTGAACGCAGAGTTCTTTTGCGGCGGCTCCGAACGGCTGATAGGTTGGCGCGGACATCTTCTCAGCAGGAACCGACATGACCGCCCATTCAGCCCGCGCCGCCAACGATCTCGCGGCGCCCAACGATCTCGACGCCTGGTGGCTTCCGTTCACCGCCAACCGCTCGTTCAAGCAGAACGCCCCGCATGATCGCCCGCGCCAAGGGCATGTATTATTACACGCCGGAAGGCCGTGAGGTGATCGACGGCGCGGCCGGGCTGTGGTGCTGCAATGCGGGCCATAACCGGGACGAAATCACGGCGGCGATCCAGAAACAGGCGGCCGAGCTCGATTATTCGCCGGCCTTCCAGTTCGGTCATTCGGGGGGCTTTGCCATTGCGTCGCGGATCGCCCAGCTCGCGCCCGGCGATCTCGACCACGTGTTCTTCTGCAATTCCGGCTCGGAGGCGGCCGATACGGCGCTCAAGATCGCGCTCGCCTATTGGAACGTCACCGGCCAGGGAAGCCGTACGCGCCTGATCGGCCGCGAGCGCGGCTATCACGGGGTCGGCTTCGGCGGCATCTCGGTCGGCGGCATCGTCAAGAACCGCCAGTTCTTCGGCACGCTTCTGGCCGGCGTCGACCATCTGCCGCACACCTATAACCGGGCCGAACAGGCGTTTTCGCGCGGCGAGCCCGAATGGGGCGCGCATCTCGCCGACGATCTCGAGCGGATCGTGGCGCTGCACGACGCCTCCACCATCGCAGCCGTCATCGTCGAGCCGATGGCGGGCTCGACCGGCGTCCTGCCGCCGCCCAAGGGCTATCTCCAGCGCCTGCGCCAGATCTGCGACAAATACGGCATCCTGCTGATCTTCGACGAGGTCATCACCGGCTTCGGCCGCCTCGGCACCGCCTTCGCGGCCGAGCGCTACGGCGTGATCCCCGACATGATCACCTTCGCCAAGGGCGTGAATTCGGGCACCGTGCCCATGGGCGGCGTCGTGGTCCGCAAGGGCCTCTACGACGCCTTCATGAAGGGCCCGGAGAACATGATCGAGCTCTTCCACGGCTACACCTATTCGGGCCATCCGCTCGCCTGCGCGTCGGCGCTCGCCGCCCAGGACATCTATCGCGACGAGAAGCTGTTCGAGCGCGCCAAGACCCTGGAGCCGATCTGGGCCGATGCCATGCATGGCCTGAAGGAGCTTCCCCAACGTCCTCGATATCCGCACCGTCGGGCTCGTCGGCGCCATCGACCTCGCGTCGCGCCCGGACGCCGTCGGCGCCCGCGCCTTCGAGGCGATGGATCGCGGGCTTCAACGAGGGCCTGATGATGCGCATCACCGGCGACACCATCGCGCTCTCGCCCGCCGCTGATCATCACCGAGGACCAGATCGGCGAGATCACCGACAAGCTCGCGAAGGTGATCCGCGCCGTCGCGTAAGTCTTAAGGCGGCGCCTCGTTCGAGACAGGCGCCGCCCTCATCGCCGTGAGGGATGCGGGCGATGCGCCGCTTGCCCCTCCCCGCTTCGCGCGGTAGGAGGCAAGGTACGCTTCCCCAACAAGAAACGGCCGTCGAAACCATGTCCAAAGCCGACAAAATCAAGGCTCGCGCGCCGCGCGGCTTCGCCGATCGCGGTCCAGCCGAGCTTGCCGCCACCGAGCGGATGCTCGCAAAGATCCGCGAGACCTACGAGCTCTACGGCTTCGAGGGCGTCGAGACGTCGTTCGTCGAATATACCGACGCGCTCGGCAAGTTCCTGCCGGACCAGGACCGGCCGAACGAGGGCGTGTTCTCGTTCCAGGACGACGACGAGCAATGGCTGTCGCTGCGCTACGACCTGACGGCGCCGCTCGCCCGCTACGTGGCGGAGAATTTCGACGCCCTGCCGAAGCCCTATCGCAGCTATCGCGGCGGCTGGGTGTTCCGCAACGAGAAGCCCGGCCCGGGCCGTTTCCGCCAGTTCATGCAGTTCGACGCCGACACGGTCGGCGCGGCCTCGGTCGCGGCGGATGCGGAAATCTGCATGATGGCGGCCGATACGCTCGACAATCTCGGGCTCGACGGCCAGTTCGTCATCAAGATCAACAACCGCAAGGTGCTGGACGGCGTGCTCGAGGCCATCGGCATCGCGGGCGAGGACGCATGCCGGGCAGCGGCTGAGCCGTCCTGCGCGCCATCGACAAGCTCGACCGGCTCGGCGCGGACGGCGTCGCGCTTCTGCTCGGTCAGGGCCGCAAGGACGAGAGCGGCGACTTCACCAAGGGCGCCGAACTCGCGCCCGGCGCCATCGAGCGCGTGCTGGCCTTCACCGGCCGCTCAGGGCGCAACCGGCGCTGAGACCATCGAGAACCTGCGCAAGGTCGTGAGCGGGTCGGCCCGTGGCGAGGAAGGTGTCGGCGAACTGGCGGAAATCGCCGCGCTCGTCGAGGCCTCGGGCTACGGCGACCGCGTCGTCATCGACCCCTCGGTCGTGCGCGGCCTCGAATATTACACCGGCCCGGTCTACGAGGCCGAGCTGACCTTCCAGGTCCAGGACGAGGACGGCACGGCCGGTGCGTTTCGGCTCGGTCGGCGGCGGCGGGCGTTATGACGGGCTCGTCGGCCGCTTCCGGCCGGAGCCGGTTCCGGCGACCGGCTTCTCCATCGGCGTCTCGCGCCTGTTCTCGGCGCTCGCAGATGGTGAAGAGCCCGATCGTCTCCGGCGACCGGCAGCCCGGCCCGGTGGTGGTGCTCGTCATGGACAAGGACCAGATCGCCTCCTACCAGCGCATGGTCGCCACCTTGCGCAAGGCCGGCATCCGCGCCGAGTTCTATCTCGGCTCCTCCGGCATGAAGGCGCAGATGAAATATGCCGACAAGCGCAACAGCCCCTGCGTCATCATCCAGGGCTCGAACGAGCGCGAGCGCGGCGAGGTCGAGATCAAGGACCTGATCGAAGGCGCCAAGGCCGCCGACGGCGATCGGCTCCAACGCCGAATGGAAAGCCGCGCGCCCGGCGCAGTTCTCGGTTGCCGAGGACAAGCTGGTGGACGCGGTGCGGGAGGTGCTGGCGCGCCATTTCGGCGGATCACGGACGATCGCCGGGCTACAAGACGGAACCGAAGCGCCGCCGCCTGTTGATCCCGCAAGCTTGACCATGAGGAGAACCATCGTGCCGAAGGCAAGACGAACACTAAAGAAGACTGCCGGAAAGCCGAAAAAGAAGGATTCCGGCGCGAAGCTCTCGAAGGCGTTCCGGAATTTCGGACCCGATCAAGGAATTGATGAATTCCAATCTCGGACGCGAGGTCCTGGCCGATGTGCTGATCGCCGCCGCCGGCGCTGCCGCCGTCGCGCTCACCAAGACCCGCGACGGCAATGCGGCGAGAAAGCCGATGCGGCCGCGCGGACGCCGGTGTCAGACGGCGGCCGGTGCCGTCGCGGGCGTGGTGACCGACGCGGCGCGCCATTTCCTGCCGGCTTCGCTGCTGGCCGAGGACGAGAAGGCCCGCGGCGACCCGCGCGCGCAAGTCGCAAGTCGCGCTCTGCCCGCAAGCCGAAAGCCGCCGGCAACGTCGGCCGCGCCCAAGAAGCGCAAGGCGTCCGTGCCCGGAAGCGCCGCCGCGCGTCCCCGTGACCGCGCCAAGATTCCAAAACCTGATCGCAACCCGGATTTCGTCGTCGCCGAGGCTGATGCCCCGGCGCCGTTCACCCTGCTGGCCGAAAACGGTCGCCTTCCCGGCCAAGCATTGCTAGAGAGCATGCTGGATCAAGGGTTAGAGCGACGCCAGTGACGGAGACGGATGCCATTGTTGCGCTGATCGCGCTTTTCGAGCGCGAGGGATATGCGCGGGTCGAGCCGGCAATCCTGCAGCCGGCGGACGTCTTCGTCGATCTGTCGGGCGAGGACATCCGCCGCCGCATGTTCGTGACGCAGGACGCCTCCGGCGCGGAATTGTGCCTGCGGCCCGAATACACCATTCCCGTCTGCCTCCAGCACCTGCACGCCCACGGCGCCGAGCCCGCCGGCTACAGCTATGGCGGCCCGGTGTTCCGGATGCGGCCCGGCGAAAGCGGCGAGTTCATGCAGGCGGGCCTCGAATCCATCGGCCGCCCGGATGCCTCGGCGAGCCGACGCCGAAATTCTCGCCCTCGCGCTCGAAGGCCTCGAGCAGATCGGCCGGACGCCCTCGCCGAGCGTCAAGCTCGGCGACATGGGGTTGCTCAATGCGCTGATCGACGCCCTGAAAATCCCGCCGGCCGCCAAGCGCCGGCGTCGTTCGCGCCATCGTGTCGGGCCAGGGGCTCGACAGCCTGAGCGAGGCCGAGAGCCAGGGCCAGGCCGGCCATGCGGGCTTGCTCGCGGCGATCGAGGGTCAGGCGCCGCAAGCCGCCAAGGCCTTCGTCGAGGACATCCTGTCCATCGCGGGCATTGCCCGCGTCGGCGGACGCAGCGCCGGCGAGATCGCCGAGCGATTCCTCGCCCGTGCCTCCAACCGCACCGGTCTGCCGGACGAGTCCCGGCTGGTGATCGAGCGCTATCTCGCGATCTCGGGCGATCCCGACCAGGCGGCGCTTCGCCATCGGGGATCTCGCGCGGGAGGCGGGCCTCGACCTCGAGCGCGCCCCTGCGCGGCCTTCGAGGAGCGCACCGGCTTCATGGCGGCGCGCGGGCTCGACGTCGAGCGCTTCGCGTTCTCCGCCGCCTTCGCCCGCAATCTCGACTATTACACGGGCTTCATCTTCGAGGTGCAGGATCCCCGCCGCAGCGACCGCAAGCCGATCGTCGGCGGCGGACGTTACGACGGCCTGCTGCAGCATCTCGGCGCCAAAGACCCCGATCGCGGCCGTCGGCTGCTCGTTCTGGCTCGACCGGATCGTGGAAAAAGCCCGATGACCGAATTCCCCTCTCATTCTGGCCGTTCCCTCGAAGGGGCGCCTGCAGGAGAACGCGGCGGCGTTCTTCGCCCGCGCCGGGCCTGGTCTTCTCGCAGTCTCGCGGCGCGCTCGATTATCGCGGGCACGCTCAAGGGCGTGCCGGATGTGGAGGTCGCCTTCGTGTCGGCGTCCGAGATCGTCAATCAGCTCGCCACCGGCGTCGGCCCATCTCGGCATCACCGGCGAGGACCTCATCCGCGAGCAGATCGCCGATGCGGATGACGCGGTCGAGATGCTGACGCCGCTCGGGCTTCGGCCACGCCAACGTCATCGTGGCGGTGCCGCAGGCCTGGATCGACGTGCGCAACATGGCCGATCTCGACGAGGTCGCGGCCGATCTTCGGGCCCGCCGCGGCCGCAAGATGCGGGTCGCGACCAAATACCTGAACCTGACCCGCCGCTTCTTCGCCGAAAAGGGCGTCGCCGATTACCGGATCGTCGAGAGCCTCGGCGCCACCGAGGGCGCGCCCGGCGCAGGCTCGGCCGAACTGGTGGTCGACATCACCACCACCGGCGCGACGCTCGCGGCCAATGCCCTGAAGATCCTCGATGACGGCCTGATCCTGCGCTCGGAGGCCAATCTCGTGGCCTCGACCCGGGCGCCCTGGTCGCCGCGGGCGCGGCAGGCCGCGACGGCGGTCCTGACCCGCATCGCCGCCGAGGAGGAGGCCCGCACGAGCCGCGAGGTCCGCGCCAACCTCGATCCGGCGCGAGCCTCCGTCGCTCGCCGGGCTGCGTGCGCGAGTTCGACGCCACCCTGCCCTATGGCGAGCCGCAGGGCCGGGAGATCGTGCTCCATTGCCGCAACGCCGTCGTGTTCGAGATCGTGGCGGGCCTGCAGGCGCTCGGCGCGCAGGACATCGCCGTGCGGGCCTTCGATTATCTGTTCCGCCCCACCAACGCCTTGACCGAGCGGCTCCTGCGCCGTCTCGGCTGAAGCGTCCGTGCCCTTCAGCCGGCTTCAGCTTCGGTGTGCTTCAACGCACTCTGGCAGCGTGTCGCTCGGGCGTTGCCTCTGACGGCAAAGCCCCCTTATGGTCCGGCATCTCGACGAAAGAGGTTCTGATGAATGCGCTACGCCTTGCGGCGCTCCTGGCCGCTTTTGCTGCCGTGCCGGCAGCCTCCGCACAGACCGCAACGGTGCATCGGCCGGCCGGCCGGACCGACGCGCGGCCGTGGACCCAAGGTTCCGCAGCCCGGCCAGCAGGACAAGATCTTCCCGCTCGGGTCATCCTGGGTCGCCGTCAGCCTGAACGGCAAGGCCTTCGGCGGCGAGCGCCCGACCTTCTCGCTCGACGACCAGCTTCGCGCCCGCGGCTTCGGCGGCTGCAACAACTATTCGGCGACGGCCTATCCGCTGCGCGAGCAGGGCATGGCGGTCGGGCCCGTTCGCGCTGACCAAGAAATCCTGCGACAAGGGCGCGATGGCCGTCCGAGCAGGCCTTCCTCGTGGCGCTGCGCACCGCCGCCAAGTGGGACATCAACGGCCCGACCCTCATCATCAAGACCCAGAACGGCGAATTGCGGTTCGAACGCTCGCTCTGATCGTCCCGCACCGCGCTCATCAGACAAGGCGAAGCGGATCACCGCGTCGCCTTTTTCGTTGTCGAGGCGTCTATTTGGCCGCTGCCGTGCTCGCGCTTCTCGACCGGGGAGAACAACCCGTCCGCGCCCTTCTGCATGCCGATGCTGCGATCGTGGAAAGCCGCGAGGGTCGAGCGGTGGCCGATCGACACGATGGTGGTCTCGCGGCAGGGTCTTCTTCAGCATCAGGTAGATTTCGGCCTCGGTGGGCTCGTCGAGCGCGGCCGTCGCCTCGTCGAGCAGGAGCCAGTCGGGCTTTGCCAGGAGCGCGCGGGCGATGGCGAGGCGCTGCTGTTCGCCGAGCGACAGGGTCTGCGCCCAGGCCCGCTCCTCATCGAGCTTGTCGACGAGCGCCGGCAGCTTGGCGGCGGTCAGCGCCGCCTTGATGGCCGCGTCGTCGTAGTCGCCGTGCATGCCCGGATAGGTGATGGCGGCGCGCAGCGTGCCGATGGGGATATAGGGGCGCTGCGGCAGCAGCATCATCGATTGCCCGGCCGGCACATCGACCTCGCCCTTGCCGAAGGGCCAGATGCCCGAGATCGCCCGGAACAGCGTCGATTTGCCCGAGCCCGACGGGCCGGTCAGCAGCGTGGTCTCGCCATGCCTGAAACGCACGTCGTCGGCGCGCATCAGCGGCGCGCCCGTCGGGAAGTGCGACTTCGAGATCGGAGACCCGCAGGTCCGGCCCGGTGGCGGCGGATTCCGTCACCTGCACGCCCTTGCCGGATTCGCGGCGCACGCCATCGATCGCCGCCTCGAAGGTGGTCAGACGGTCGATCACGGCCTTGTAGCTGGCGATGGTCGAATAGGAGGTGATGAAGAAGGTCAGCGCCCCCTGCACGCTCGAAAACGCACCGACGGTCTGCTGCATCTGACCGAGGGTGATCTTGTCGATGAAGTAATACGGCGCGGTCAGGATGTAGGGCACGACGACGTTGGCCTGGAAATAGGCCGACTGGAAGATCGTGAGGTTCATGACGCGGCGGACGATCTGCATGAAGTTCTCGACGATCATGCCGAAGCGTCGTCCCAGCGCCTGCTTCTCGGCCTCCTCGCCGCCGAGAAGCGCGATCTGCTCGGTGTATTCCCGCAGGCGGGCGAGCGAGAAGCGATAATCGGCCTCCACCTGTTCCTGCCGGAAATAGAGCCCGATCAGCGGACGGCCGATGATGTGCGTCAGCCATGTGCCGAAGAGCGCATAGAGGATGGCCACCCACACGAGCAGGCCCGGAACCGGAATGTCGGTGCCCGGCAGCGTGAAATCGCGCGAGAGCGCCCACAGGATCGCCACGAACGACACGAGCGTGGCGGATTGGTTGAGAAGGCCGATCGACAACGTGTAGGTCTGGTCGACGTAGCTGCGCAGATCGTCGGCGATGCGCTGATCCGGGTTGTCCGCCTCTCGCCCGACGAGCTGCATGCGGTAATGCGTGCCGTCATCGAGCCATTGGCTCACATAGAGGCCGTTGAGATACGAGCGCCAGCGGATGCGCAGCACGTATTGCGACACGATCTCGACGAGCGCGACCGAGACATAGATCGCCGCCAGCGGAACGAAGATCCAGAACAGCTGGTACCAGAAGGCCGGGCCGTCCTTGACCTGCAGGGCGTTGAACATGTCGCGGCCGAAGAAGTTCAGCCGGACGCTGAGGGCGACCTGGAACAGGTTGAGGCCGATAGAGCCCGGCAAGCAGCGCCGTGCCGATCCGGCCCTCGGACGCCCGCACCGTGCCGATCAGCGGAATATCGATCTCGCTCATGGCGGTGGAATCGAAATAGCGATCCGCGATGGTCATGATGGTGCGGATCACCGGGATGCGCGAAATGCCGTAGATCAGGAAGGCGAAGATCGTGCCGCCGGCGAGCATCGAGGCGGGCGGCACATAGGCCGCGAGATCCTCCGAGATCCAGCCGAACGCGTCGGCCAGGATCATCAGCACGAGGATGACCTCGACGGCCGCCAGCACGCCATTGAAGACCTTCAGGAATTTCGGCATCGAGGCCGAAAGGTAGAGGGCCGCGGCAAGGCCCAGCACCGCGACCGGAACCACAAGCGAAAGCGACACGCCGCCGAGCCGGAGCGCCAACAGAACGAGACCCGCAAGTCCCGCCGCAAGGCTAGCCTTCACCATCTAGATCATTCCCACACAATGCTTTTGCCGAACGGCAGCCAAAGGTTCTAGTCGGTCCGGGCCGACCGTATCAACACGAGAAGCCCCATCGACCAGCCTCATGGCGAAGATATGGACCGAATTCTGCTCAAGTGCGGCGATACAACGTCGGATTCGTTCTTAAAAACAGATATTCCGATTAAAAGGACGAATAGGTTGACAAAGAGAACAGAACGGGCGAGAGATCGTTACGGAAGGAAGGTCCGGTTCATGAACGCGTCCATCGGATATCTCGACGAGCAAGCGCAGCAGCGACTGGTTCCCGTCGAGCAGATCGTACGGCTCGAGGGGGTCTCGAAGGTCTTCACGGGCCGGCACGGCGCGCCCGTGACCGCGCTCGACGGCATCGACCTGGCGGTGCCGCAGGGCTCGGTTCTCGGCGTGATCGGCCGGTCTGGCGCGGGCAAATCCACCTTGATCCGCCTCGTGAACGGGCTCGAAAAGCCCAGCTCCGGGCGCGTCGTCGTCGACGGCTCGGACATCGCCGTGCTGCCGGAGGCGGCGCTTCGCCATGCGCGCCGCTCGATCGGCATGATCTTCCAGCATTTCAACCTGCTCTCGTCGCGCACGGCCGCCGAGAACATCGCCCTGCCCCTCGAGGTCGCGGGTTTCGACAAGGCAGCGATCCGCACCCGGGTGGAAGAGTTGCTGGCCCTCGTCGGATTGTCCGACAAGCACAACCGCTACCCGGCCGAATTATCCGGCGGGCAGAAGCAGCGGGTCGGCATCGCGCGGGCGCTGGCCACCAAGCCGAAAGTTCTTTTGTCGGACGAGGCGACCTCGGCGCTCGATCCCGAGACCACCCGCTCGATCCTCGAATTGCTCGTCGCGCATCAACGCGGAACTCGGCCTCACCATTCTGCTCATCACGCACGAGATGGCGGTGATCCGCTCCATCGCGCGCGAAGTCGCGGTGATCGAGGGCGGGCGGATCGTCGAGAAGGGCAATGTGTTCGACGTGTTCACGCGCCCGCAACACGAAGTCACGCGATCGTTCCTCGCCGACGAGACCGGCCGCGCGCTGCCGGCCTACATTGCCAACCGACTTCAGCCGGAGCCCGTCCCAGAGCGGTCAGGCGATCATACGCATCGGCTTTCGCGGCCCCCATGCCACCGACCCGGTTCTGGCGCGCCTCGCGCGCGACCTCAACATCGAGGCGAATATTCTGGCGGGATCCGTCGACGAGATCGCGGGTCGTCCCTGCGGCATCCTCGTCATCGGCGTGCCCGAGACGTCTCTCGCGCCGACTCTCGGCTTCCTGACGCAATACGGACTGGACACGGAGGTGCTCGGCCATGTCGCCTGAAATGATCCGCCTGATCGCCTCCGCCACCGGCGAAACCCTGATGATGGTGGCTGTCGCGGCCGATCATCGGCACGTTGTTCGGCCTGCCGCTCGGCGTGTTTCTCGCCACCAGCGGCAAGGGCGAGCTGTTCGCTGCCCCGTGGGTCAACCGCGTGCTCGGCATCGTCGTCAACGCGACGCGCTCGACACCCTTCATCATTCTCGTGGTGGCGATCATTCCCTTCACGCGCCTCATCGCCGGCACGTCGATCGGCACCAACGCGGCCATCGTGCCGCTCACCGTCGCGGCGACGCCGTTCATCGCCCGTCTCATCGAAAGCGCGATCCGCGAGGTCGATCAGGGTCTGATCGAGGCGGCGCGCGCCTTCGGCGCGAGCCCGCTGCAGATCGTCCTGAAGGTTCTGATTCCGGAAGCGCTGCCGGCCATCGTCCTCGGGCTCACCCTCGCCCTCGTGTCGCTCGTGGGCTTCTCGGCCATGGTCGGCGCGGTCGGCGGCGGCGGCCTGGGCGATCTCGGCATCCGCTACGGATACCAGCGCTTCATGCCCGAGATGATGCTGGCCGTCGTGGTCGTGCTCATCGTCATCGTGCAGGCCCTGCAAAGCCTCGGCGACCGCCTCTCCCGCCATCTCAACAAACGCGCTCGCCAAGCCTGATCTTTCGCCTGATCTTTCGTTCGCAACACCACAAGGAAGAACAAGATGTCTCTCAAAAAACTCGGCCTCGTCGCCCTCCTGTCGCTCGCAGCCCTTCCCGCCGCAGCGCAAACGCAAACCGTCCGCATCGGCGTGACGCCCGGACCGCACGCGCAGATCCTCGAAGCCGTGAAACCCATCGCCGCCAAGAAGGGCCTCGATATCAAGATCACCGAGTTCTCGGATTATGTGGTGCCGAACGCCGCGCTGGCCTCGGGCGAACTGGAGGCGAACTCGTTCCAGCACCAGCCCTATCTCGACAACCAGAAGGCCGATCGCGGCTACAAGATCGAGACGGTCGCGCTCACGGTGAATTTCCCGATCGGAATCTATTCGAAGAAGCACAAGGCCTGGGACGCGATCCCGAACGGCGCCACCATCGCGATCCCCAACGACCCGACCAATGGCGGCCGCGCGCTGCTGCTGCTGCAGGACAAGGGCGCTCTGAAACTGAAGGACGGCGTCGGCTTCAAGCCGACCATCATCGACATCACCGAGAACGCCAAGAAACTGAAATTCGTCGAGATCGACGCCGCGCAGGCGCCGCGCGTTCTCGATGACGTGGACGCCGCCGTCATCAACACCAACTACGCCACGCAAGCCGGCCTCGACCCCGTCAAGGATGCGCTGACGCGCGAAAATCCCAAGGGACCTTACGTCAACGTCATCGCGGTGCGCGCGGAAGACAAGGACAAGCCGTGGGTGAAGGTGCTGGTGGAATCCTACCACACGCCGGAAGTGAAGAAGTTCGTCGAAGACACCTTCAAGGGCGCGGTCCTGACGAGCTGGTAATCCGCACCGACCTTCTCTGACCGTCATGAACGGGCCGGGCGCATCACGCCCGGCTTTTTTGTTGCGCGTGCTGCGCGAGGCAGCCCCAGCTTGACAACAAGCCGGCTAACCTCCTTGATCGCCGCAAAGCCGCCTTCCACGTGCGGCCGCTCATGGAGGAAAGAAATGCGCCTGCCGCTCTCAAGTCTCGCTTTCGCCGCAACGGTCTTCGCAGCACCCCTCGCCGCCCAGGCGCAAGCGCCGCTCACCGTCTATTGCTCGATCCTGGAAGAGCAATGCCGGATCGGTGTCGCAGCCTTCGAGAAGGCATCGGGCACGAAGGTCACGATGGTGCGCAAGAGCACCGGCGAGACGCTGGCGCAGATCCGCGCCGAAGCCTCGAATCCGCGCGCCGATATCTGGTGGGGCGGTCCCGGCGACTCGCACATTCAGGCAGCCGAGGAAGGCCTGACGGCCGAATACAAATCGCCCATGCGAAGCGAGCTCTATGATTGGGCCGTGCGCTTCGCGGACCAGTCCGGCAATCGCTCCACCGGCACCTATCTCGGCGCGCTCGGTGTCGGCTACAACACCAAGGTGCTGCAGAGCCGCGGCCTGCCCGAGCCGAAATGCTGGGCCGATCTGCTCGATCCGAAATATCGCGACGAGGTGCAGATCTCGGATCCGAACTCCTCGGGCACCGCTTACGTATTCCTCGCCTCCATGGTGCAGTTGATGGGGGAGGACAAGGCATTCGACTACATGAAAGCGCTGCACAAGAACGTCAACCAATACACCAAATCCGGTGCCGCGCCCGTGAAGGCGGTGGCCTTGGGCGAAACCGCCATCGGCATCGCGTTCATGCACGACATGGTGACGATGATCGCCGACGGCGCACCGGTGAAGACATTCGCTCCGTGTGAAGGGACCGGATACGAGACCGGCTCGGTCTCCATCGTGAAGGGCGGCAAGAACACCGAAGCGGCGCAGAAATTCGTCGATTGGGCATTGTCGGCGGACGCGCAGAAGCTCGTCGGAGCGGACCTGAAAATCTATTCGATCCCGTCGAACAAGAATGCGCCGATCTCCAAGGACGCGCCCAAGCTCTCGGAGATGAAGCTGATCAATTACGACACCGCCAAATACGGCTCGGTGGCGGAACGCACGCGGCTGTTGAAGAAGTGGGACGCCGAGGTGAAGTCGGCGCCGAAATAGGATCCCCGCGCTCGATTGAGAAAAGCGCCGCTTCCCTTCGCGGCGCTTTTCATTTGGGGCGTGGATCGTGAAGGTTGCCGCCCGCCTCCACAAGCTTGCCGTCGCGCATGGCAAGCACGGCCTCGCGCAGGGCGAACGCCGCGTTGCGCACCTCGTCCTGCACAGCCGCGTCGCCATCGAGTTCGTCATGGCTGGTGGCGTAGGGTTTCCAATAGCCGATATAGCGGTCGAGTTCGGCATGCGCGCCCGCCGAAATCAGGTTCATGGATTTGAGCCAGTCGCTGAGGCTGCGGCGGACGTTCTCGACGCCCTCCGTGTCCCCGTGCACCACCACGGAAAACAGGCGGCCCGCGAGATGGCGCGGATAATCCCATCCGGCGAGTTCGATTTCCTTCGCGCGCTTCGCATCCTTGCCGTGGGTCGCGCTGGGGTCTGGATTCCCGCCATCGGCACAAACGAGGCGGTCCATCATCAGCTTGAGGGGTGATGTGACCTGATACCAGTTCACCGGCGTCACGATCATGATGCCGTGGGCTGCGACCCACAGGGGATAGATGTCGTTCATCCAGTCCTGGACCTGCCCCATGGCATGGTTCGGGTAGCAGGAACACGGCCAGTGGCAGAGCGCCGCCGCCGTGGAGAAGCAGGCCTTGCAAGGGTGGATGTGACGCCCGTACTCGGATGCCAGCCGGCTGAGATCGAGGATGTCCGTCTCGAAACCGGCCTCGCCGGCAAAGACCGCCTGTGCGATCTCGACGAGGCGATAGCTCTTCGACATCTCCCCCGGACAGGTATGTTCGCTGCGGCTCGACCCGTTGACGAGCAGAATCCGTCGCGGCAGGCTTCGGTCGTCATGCCGCTTCTGCGCGGCGTCGATCGCCTCGCGCGCCGCGATCCAATCGACCGAGAGGTCGTAATCCGGGTCGGCAAAACCGGGGCCTGCTTTGCGCGTCTGCGGGCTCTTGCGGTACGCGTCATAGGCCACCCAGGCCGCATCCGCCACGCGGTCGAGCTCGCCGCCGAGCGGTGCATAAGCCGGGTCGCGGAACTGGCTCAGGAACCGGGCCCGAAACTCCTCCCGCCCCAGCGTGACATCGGGCATACCTTTGCGCGGTTCCGGGCTCGTCACGACACGCTCCCTGCAGGCCAACTGTCGCGGTTGAAGCCGGAACGTGGGGAGGGGAGGTTTGTTCCTCAGGGACGCCTTCGGGAGAGTGTGAGGTGGCTGCAAGGCTTTCACCCATCGTGCCGGCGCCGGGCAGCGGAACCCCAAAACCCGTCAGCCGTAGCAGCCTCACCCGGAGAACCGGTCGACTTCGCATCCATGGAAGGGGAAACGGCCTCGCAGCGGCCTGCACATCAGGAAGGATTTGTGTCGCCTGTCGAAGTCCGGCGAGCCGGTCCCCGATTTTCGAACTCACACGATGAAGAAATCGCCCGCCTTCAGCACCGTCCCGGCCTTCACCTGCGCGAACCTGATCGCCGCATGCTCCGTGCCGGAGCCGTCCGCGTCGTAAAAAAGCGCGCCGGTCTTGGCGTTGAAGACGATGCGGTCATCCGCAGCGAGCGCCTTGCTGCCCATGACGAACGCGCCCGTATTCAGCACACCCCGGTCGAGGCCAGAGAAGATCTTGTGCGCAAGCTGGAACTGGTCGTCCGCCGCCACGAAATCGCGAATCGTGTCGGCATTCTTCGCGCCGAGCTTGGCGCTGAAGATGAACGTGTCGTCGCCCGCATTGCCGGTGAGAACGTCCCGGCCCAGACCGCCATTGAGCCGGTCGTCACCGTCGCCGCCCTTCAGCACATCGGCGCGCCTGCCGCCGGTGAGAGTGAGGGAGCTGGGGACTTGGGCCGTCGAGAGCGCAGCCTCGACTTGGCTTTGGGACAGCGGCAGTTTGGGGTGGTCGGCCGGCACGAACGGCCCGGTCGGGTTGGGCCCCGTCGGCGTGGCGGGCGGACGGGGCGACGAGAGCGTGACGATCCGGTCGCTGAAGATCGCGAACTCGATGCCCGTCAGGGTATCGGCGCCATCGCCGTTGGCGCGATTGTCCGCGATGGTCAGCGAGTGGTTCGCATCCTCGCCGAAGGTGTAGTCCGAATAACGGCCGGAATAGACGGCGATGTCCGAGCCGGTGCCGCCGGAGAGAAGGTCGTTGTGGGCGCCTCCCACCAGAATGTCATCGCCGCCGTTGCCCTCGAGCGTGTCGTGGCCAAAGCTGCCGGTGAAGACATTTGCAACGTCATTGCCCCGGAAGGCGTCGTGATTATTGCTGCCCTCCAGATTCTCGACATTGAGGATCGTATTCCAGGTATTTGGGTTCAGCTGCTGTCTTTCGGTGATGCGCAGGTCAACGGCCCCACGGACGCGGAGCGTGTCGACGCCGCCGCCACCATCGACGAAATTCGTGTTGGCCCCCATGTCGAATGTTTCATCGCCGTCACCGCCATAGGCGATGTCGTTGCCGGAGCTGAAGATCACATCCCCGGCAATCGTGCCGCCCCGCCCATCGTAGACGTTCGTGGATGGGCCCCGAGGCGAGAGCCAGCCGGCGCCCCCGAGGACCACCCTGCCTTCGATATGTCCTGAATTGGCAACGATGGTCGTACCGTAGGCGAGACCCATGATCGCGGTCTCGCCTTTGATAAGCCCGGTATTCGTGATCGTCAGGGTGTCGGTCGGCGTATCGAATCCCCAATCGGTCCAGATCCCATCGCGACCGACGATGCTGCCGGAATTGACAATGACGTTATGCGTTCCCTGCTCCCTATCGAGAAGCACCGCATATTCGTTGGACGTGATAGTCCCACCATTGACCAGGGTATTGGATGAAACGCCTTCCATGAGTTGGGTGGCGAGTACGACGCCGGCCGTATTTCCGAAGACGGATCCGGTTGCGGATATCGCGACACGGGTCCCGCTCGAAATGCCGACGTCATGCTCGCTGTGCACATGGCCATTGAGAATGAGCGTCGCGTCGAAACCAAGAATTCCAGCTGCGCCCAATCCGAGCGCCGTGATCGAGCTGCCCGCCGCGAGCAGAACCGTATCGTTGCGCTGGAGCTCCAACGCATGGTCGTAGTCCTTCGTCGTCGGCGGCAGCGGCCTCGTCGCGTCGATCACGTAAACGGTCATGGCCGAGCCTTCCCTAAGGGAATATTGTCTTAAAGAAACATTGTTCGTATCAGGCTTTCCGACGTTCGTATAGCCCCGTTTCCCTCCGTCCGTTGCCGCTTCGGCAACAAAAAAGGCCCCGGATCGCTCCGGGGCCTCGTTGGTCTCGAAAGGTTGGATGGACTTAGAAGTCCATGCCGCCCATGCCGCCCATGCCGCCGCCGCCGCCCATCTGGGGAGCGGATTCGCGACGGGGAGCTTCGGCCACCATGGCTTCGGTGGTCACCAGCAGGCCGGCGACCGAGGCTGCGTCCTGGAGGGCGGTGCGGACGACCTTTGCGGGGTCGACGATACCGGCCTGGAGCATGTCCACATATTCTTCGGTCTGGGCGTTGAAGCCGTAGGTCTCGGAGCTGTTCTCGAGGATCTTGCCGACCACGATGGAGCCTTCGACGCCGGCGTTCTCGACGATCTGACGGATCGGGGCCTCGAGCGCGCGCAGCACGATGTTGATGCCGGCCTTCACGTCCGGGTTGTCGGTCTTGAGCTTGCTGGACCGCAGCCTTGGCGCGCAGCAGAGCGACGCCGCCGCCGGGGACGATGCCTTCTTCAACGGCCGCCTTGGTGGCGTTGAGAGCGTCGTCGACGCGGTCCTTCTTCTCCTTCACTTCGATTTCGGTCGCGCCGCCGACGCGGATGACCGCGACGCCGCCTGCGAGCTTGGCCAGACGCTCCTGGAGCTTCTCACGGTCGTAGTCCGAGGTGGTTTCCTCGACCTGCGCCTTGATCTGCGCCACGCGGGACTCGATGTCCTTCTTCTGGCCGGCGCCGTCGATGACCGTGGTGCTTTCCTTGTCGATGCGGACGCGCTTGGCGCGGCCCAGCATGTCGAGGGTGACGGTCTCGAGCTTGATGCCGAGGTCTTCGGAGATGACCTGGCCGGCGGTGAGGACGGCGATGTCCTCGAGCATGGCCTTGCGGCGGTCGCCGAAGCCCGGAGCCTTGACGGCGGCGATCTTCAGGCCGCCACGAAGCTTGTTGACGACGAGGGTCGCGAGAGCCTCGCCTTCCACGTCCTCGGCGATGATGAGCAGCGGCTTGCCGGTCTGCACGACGGCTTCGAGGATCGGCAGCATGGTCTGGAGCGACGAGAGCTTCTTCTCGTGGATGAGGATGTAGGGGTCCTCGAGCTCGGCCACCATCTTCTCGGCGTTGGTGATGAAGTACGGCGAGAGGTAGCCGCGGTCGAACTGCATGCCTTCGACGACGTCGAGTTCGGTCTCGGCGGTCTTGGCTTCCTCGACCGTGATGACGCCCTCGTTGCCGACCTTCTGCATCGCGTGAGCGATCATCTGGCCGATTTCGGAATCGCCGTTGGCCGAGATGGTGCCGACCTGCGCCACTTCATCCGACGACTGCACCTTCTTGGCGCGGGCCTGGATGTCGCGGACGGCTTCAGCCGCAGCCATGTCGATGCCGCGCTTGAGGTCCATCGGGTTCATGCCGGCGGCAACCGACTTGGCGCCTTCGCGGACGATCGACTGGGCCAGAACGGTCGCGGTGGTGGTGCCGTCGCCGGCGATGTCGTTGGTCTTGGAGGCGACCTCGCGGACCATCTGGGCGCCCATGTTCTCGAACTTGTCCGCAAGTTCGATTTCCTTGGCGACCGTCACGCCGTCCTTGGTGATGCGCGGAGCGCCGAAGGACTTCTCGATGACCACGTTGCGGCCCTTGGGACCGAGCGTGACCTTGACGGCGTCGGCGAGGATGTCGACGCCCTTGAGCATCTTTTCGCGGGCATCGGAGGAGAATTTTACGTCTTTGGCAGCCATAGGCTTTGCCTCCAGTTAAATTGAGTGGATTTGCAAAAAAGGAGCGGCGCGCGGAATTACTGCGCGATCACGCCCATGATGTCGGATTCCTTCATGATCAGGAGGTCCTGACCGTCGATCTTGACCTCGGTGCCGGACCACTTGCCGAAGAGGACGCGGTCGCCCGTCTTCACATCGAGGGCCACAAGCTTGCCGGCTTCATCGCGGGCGCCCGGGCCGACGGCGACGATTTCGCCCTCTTGCGGCTTTTCCTTGGCGGTATCGGGGATGATGATGCCGCCCTTCGTCTTCTCTTCGCTCTCAAGGCGACGGACGACGACGCGGTCGTGCAGCGGACGGAATTTCATGGAACTTCCTCTTATGACTGTCGGCGCAGCCCTCAGGGCCGCGCCTTTTTGAATTCGCGACTGTTAGCACTGTTTTGAACAGAGTGCTAACAGCCAGCCGCGAGATAAGGTCGGGCGCTCCGCGAAGTCAAGGCGACTGAGGGAACCTTGGCCGATATTTCGGTCCCTAGCGGCGGGACGCGAGGGCCGCGGCGGCCACGATCAGGATGCCGCCCCCGAGGGTCGCCCAGGTGGGGACCTCGTGGAAAACCCCATAGCCGATGAAGGCGGCCCAGATCAGGGCCGTATATTCGAGGGGTGCGAGCCGGGCCGCCTCGGCCTTGGCGTAGGCGGTGGCGAGGAGAATATGGCCGGTCGTCCCGAGCAACCCCATCATCAGGAACCAGCCGAGATGGACGGTGGCTACGGGCTGCCACGACCATCAATGCGAAGGGCGCCACCAGGACCGCCGGCCCGATATTCGACAACCAGACGATGTGGATGAACTTGTCCCGCTGGGCCCGCTGGCGCAGCAGTACCATGCTCAATGCGTAAGTCACCGCCGAGAGCAGCGCCGCGCCGACGCCGGTCCAGGAGCGCGCACCGCTCTCCGTCCCGTCTGCCCCAGGACGACGACCAGCGTTCCGCCGAAACCCACCGCGATCGCCGCCAGCACCCGGCTATCGACCCGCTCGCGCAGACAGCAGCAGCCCGAACAGCGCCACGAACATCGGCGAGAGGAACGACAGGACCAGCGTCTCGGCTAGCGGCAATTGCCCGAGAGCGTAGAAAAAGCTCACGGCGGTCAGGACGCCCACCACCGACCGCACGAGATTGGCCCTGATGGTTTCGCGGCTCGGCCAACCCGGGCCGTATCGCCGCGACGATGGCGGTTGCCACCAGCGTGCCGAAGGCAAAGCGCAGGAACGTGACCTGAAAAGTCGAATAATGGACGGCCATCGCCTTGATGATGGCATCCATGATGGACAGGACCGCGATCCCCGCGGCAGCCCGCAGGGCGGGACCGAATTGCATGATGTGGACGACAATCGAAAATGCGCGTTCCGGGATGGCGCGCGGCAAGGGCCTGCTCATATCGCAGTTCATCGCGATGGGCATCAGAGTTGCCGCCGTCCGCGAGAGAAAATGCATCCCGCGTCGGCCGGCTTTTCGCCGGAACGGTTGGAAACAAACGCCGCGCTTGTCGTTATGCGATGAGACTAAACACACAGGATCGACTGCGATGCGTCACTGGCTCCTTGGAACCGCCGTCCTGGCCTTGCTCGTCCCGGCGACCGTTTCGGCGCAGCCCTATGTGCCCCGTGACGTCTACGGCAATGCCTTGCGCGTGCCGGGCTATGGATATCCGCCCGGATATCCGGCCGATGGCTACAACGACAATTATCCCCTCGTCACCCGTCCGGCTTCCCGCCCCCGGTCCCAGCGCGTCGATCCCATGACCGGCTATGCGTATGGCGGAACGCCGTTGCCGGGCTACGAGGCCGAGGATGACGGCGTCGGCTATGCCATCTCGCCCCAATACGAGCGTCAGGTCGTGGCCTATCGCGGCCGGGAACAGCCCGGCACCCTCATCATCGATACCCCGTCGAAATATCTCTATCTGATCCAGCCGGGCGGTCGCGCCATCCGCTACGGCATCGGCGTCGGACGTCCGGGCTTCGAATGGGCGGGACGGAAATCCGTGACCATGAAGAAGGAATGGCCGGATTGGCGTCCGCCGAGAGAGATGCTGAAGCGCCGGCCGGATCTGCCCACCTATATGGAAGGCGGACCCGACAACCCGCTGGGCGCACGGGCGCTCTATCTCGGTTCGTCGCTCTACCGCATCCATGGCACCAACGAGCCGCACACGATCGGTCAGGCGGTGTCGTCCGGCTGCATCCGCATGCTGAACCGGGACGTGATCGATCTCTACAAGCGCGTACCGGTGGGAGCGCCCGTGGTGGTGATCTGAGGCGGCGCTGCGCCTTTTGACCGGATATGATAAAGGGCCGGTTCCTTTCGAGAAGCCGGCCCCATGCCTTACGCCTTCCTGATCGTCGCCATCCTGTGCGAAGTCGTCGCCACCAGCGCCCTCAAGGCAGCCGAGGGGTTCACACGCGTTTGGCCCTCCGTCGTGGTTATCGTCGGGTATGGACTCTCGTTCTATTTTCTGTCCCTGACGCTGCGCACGATCCCGGTGGGGATCGCATACGCCGTCTGGTCGGGCATCGGGATCGTGCTGATCGCCGCGATCGGATGGATCGTCTACCGTCAATCACTCGACGGGCCGGCCGTCACTGGCATCACCCTCATCCTGGCGGGGGTTCTGGTCATTCAGCTCTTTTCGAAGACCGCCGGCCATTGAAGGGCCTAGGCCCAGTCGCCCTCATCCCCGCCATCGCCTCCGAAATCATCGAACGACGCGTGCTGCTCGTTCTCGGGATTCTCGTAGAGCGAATCCGTAATGCTGGCATCGTCCGTGACATTGTCCGCGGCGCCCGTTTCGGCGAGCGCGGTCTTGTCGCCGGCGGCCGGCTCCGCCCCGTGCTTGCCGCCGAACGCGCTTGAGAGCGCATTGGCCACCATCATGCCGCCCGCGACGCCGGCCGCGGTTGAAAGGGCGCCCTGAAGGAACCCGCCGCCCCGCGACTGGCCCATGCCGCCACCCCAGGGGCCGGGCGAGCCCTGAGCCGGCGCGTCGTCGCCGTAGCCCGACATCCGCTGCGGAATGGCGGGGCGCCCCAGGGCGAAGTCCGCCGGGCGCCCTCCGCTGCGTCGCGCCGAACAGGCTCCGGCTCGGGGTGACGCGGGCGATCCGCCGAAAAGGGACGACAGGATGCCGCCGCTCGCCTGCGGCTGCCGCCGCGCAGCCTCGACCTCGGAGCGCAATTGCTCGACCTCCGCTTGAAGATTGGTGAGCGCCTGTTCCTGGATGAAGATGGTCTGCGCCATCGCGTAGGCCGCGTAAGGCTGCGCCCGCATCCGCTCGGCGATGAACCGCTCGGCTTCCGGATCGCGAGTCTCGTTCGCGACTTGTTCGAGGCGGCGGAAAATATCCGCGATCACTTCCCGTTCCTGATCGTTCACGACTTTATCTCCCTCACCGCAATGGCGTCGTGGGAGATGTAAGCACGGTCCCGGACTTTGGAAGAGGTCCCGGCGGTTTCGAGCCGTCGTCCCCGTCCGTGGATGCGCGGCTACTCGGCGTCGGAGGATTTCAACGGCAGAACATTCGTCTCCGCCTCGTCCGCATCGAGCAGCCCGTCCATCGTCGCTCTGGGCGTCGAGGCGGGTGTTCTTGCGCAGGCTGACGTATTTCTTCTGGATCTTGACGCGGCTCTCCCGCGAGATTTCCAGGGCGCCCTGGATGAGCGAGCGCTCGGCCTTCTCGTTCTGCAGCTCTTCGGTCAGGCGGCGATTGGCGGCCTCGAGGGTGCCCGGTCCTGGTCGAACCGCTTGGTGAGCTGGTCGATGCGCTCCGAGAGATTGGCCACCTTGTTGTCGGAGCTCTCGATCTGGAAGTCCTTGGCGGCGATCGCCTTGTTGAGCATTTCGACGCGTTCCTGCAGCTCGATGCGGGAGCGCTGCAGCTCGTTGACCATGGCAACCTGCCGCTCGACTTCCTGCTGCGTCGCTTCGAGCCGCCGGTCGAGGGTGTTTTTCTCGATGGCGGTTTCTTTCAGGGTGCGCTCGACCCCGCGATGCGCCTCGTTCTTGTCCCGCAACTGGTCGCGTGTATGGGCCAGGATCTTGTCGGTCGCCGCGAGGCGCGAGGTGAGGCCCTCGATCTTCATATCGAGCGACGACAGGTCGGTCTGGTGCGCGGAGCGCTCGGAATCGAGATGCGTTTCCAGCCGCTGGCGGGCCACCTGCTCCGACATGAGCTTGGTTTCGAGCTCGGAGGCGCGCTGGCGCGTCGTCTCGAGCTGCGTTTCCATTTCGCTGTAGCGGTTGGTGAGGTTCGACAGCCGGTAATTCTGCTCCTCGGCCACCTTCTGGAGGCGCTTGACCTCGTGGTCGAGCAAGCCGTTCCGCTCGCGGGTCTCGATCAGCTCGCGCTCGGCGCGGGCGACGGTCTGGTCGGCCTCCTGGGCTTCGAGACGCAGGGCCTGATTTTCCTCGGTGATGTTGCGGGCGCGCTCGGTCTCGATGGAAAGCTGGTTCTCCAGATCGACGCCGACCGCCTCCTTGTCCTTCACGGACAGGCGCAGGTCCTCGATCGACGAATTCCTGCTCGCG
Organism: uncultured Alphaproteobacteria bacterium; assembly: GCA_963837375.1. Classification (GTDB taxonomy): domain Bacteria; phylum Pseudomonadota; class Alphaproteobacteria; order Rhizobiales; family Beijerinckiaceae; genus Microvirga. The sequence goes on from CAWINL010000011.1 coordinate 144,944, forward strand.
CAGCTTCGCCTCGGCCTTGCGAAGCTGCGAGACCGTGGCGGAGAAATCGTCCGTCATGCGCGCATGGGAATTGGCGAGATCCGTCAAGTTCCCGCCGAAGCGCGCCGGTGGTGTCGGTCTCCTGCCGCAGCACGGCTTCGGTTTCGAGCAGGCGGGACTGGATCTGCGGATAGGAGCGGATGAGGTCGTAGACCGGCTCGCTGAGCAGCGTGAAATCGTCCTTGAGGCTGCGGATTTCCTCGAGCCGGTCGATCAGGTTGGCGAACCGGACCCGGATCAGCTCGTTCTTCTGCCCGACCGTGTCGAGCTTGCCGTTGGGGCGGGGGAGCGTCTTTTCTTCCTGGGCGACCGGCTCCTCGTCGCTCTGCCATGGCGGCGTGAACGCCCTCCTGGCCCGGAATGCCCGGGGAAGGAATCCTGGCTCTTCTTGCCGAACCGCGATTTGAAAGACGTCCAACCGGATGACATTGAGCCGCCCCCTATGACGTGTGAATTGACACCGAAGGGGGTCTTTTACCGCAGACGACGGAGGCTTTGGAAATAAAATTTCGTTGCGCAACGTTGTCGCAACGTCATTTGCCGGCCGGATCAGTGGCGCGTCGCGGCCCGTCCGGCCTCAAGTGCCTCCATTCCCTCGGGAATCGGCCCGCCGGTCGCCCAGTCGAGCAGTTCGACCGTATGGACCATCGGGATGGTGGTCCCCTTCTGGATCTGCGTCATGCAGCCGATATTGCCGGTGGCGATCAGGTCGGGGCGGGTCCGCTCGATATTGGCGACTTTGCGGGCGCGCAACTGCTGCGGCGATTTCCGGCTGGAGCAGGTTGTAGGTGCCCGACGAGCCGCAGCAGATATGCCCTTCCGGGACGTCCTTGACGGTGAAGCCCGCGCGTTTGAGGAGCGCCTTGGGTTCGGTCCGGATCTGCTGGCCGTGCTGCATGGAACAGGCGGATTGATAGGCCACCACCAGGTCGATTTCGCGAACGGGCGCCATGAGATCGAGGCTGGTGACATATTCGGTGATGTCGCGGGTGATCGCCGAAACGCGGGCCGCTTTCTCCGCATAGGCCGCGTCTTCCCGGAACATGAACCCGTAATCCTTGATGGTCGTGCCGCAGCCCGACGCCGTGATGACGATGGCGTCGAGGCCCTCCCCGTCCATCTCGGCGATCCACGCGTCGATATTGCGCTTGGCGAAGGCGAGGCCCTCGGGCTCACGGCCCATGTGGTGGACGAGCGCGCCGCAACACCCTTCGCCTCGCGCCTGGATCACCTCGATTCCGTGCCGATTGAGGAGCCGGATCGCCGCCTCGTTGAAGCCCGGCTTCAGGACCGGTTGCGCGCAGCCCGAGAGGATCGCGACCCGCCCGCGCTTCGCGCCCTCGGCCTTGAAGACACCCGGCCCGTCGAAGGCCGAGCGCGCAGGCACCCGGGCGGGCGCGAGATCGATCATAGCCCGCAGCCGCGACGCCGAACAGCGGCAGAGCCGCCAGCACGTTCTTGAAGGGCTTTGCAAGCATCGCGGCCGCGAGCGCGAGCCGAAAGCGGTTGGGATAGGGCAGGATATGCGCCAGCAGCGACCGCAGGAGGCGGTCATGCCAGGGTCGCGTATAAGTCGCCTCGATGTAGGAGCGCGCATGGTCCACCAGATGCATGTAGTTCACGCCGGACGGACAGGTGGTCATGCAGGACAGACAGGACAGGCAGCGGTCGATATGCTTCACGACTTCGGGGGTCGCGGGCTTGCCGCCCTCCAGCATCTCCTTGATGAGATAGATGCGTCCGCGCGGGGAATCGAGTTCGTCGCCGAGGAGCAGATAGGTCGGGCATGTGGCGGTGCAGAAGCCGCAATGCACGCAGGTCCGGAGAATCTTCTCCGAACTGGCCATGGCCGGGTCGCGCAACTGGTCGGGCGTGAAGTTGGTTTGCATCGGCTCTAGCTCGCAATTCCGATTGTCATGTGCCCGATTGCCACTGGTTGATGGCCTCGATGGGATGGATCAGCATGATGATGTTGAGCGCGAGATTATCGCGGATCATGTAGGCGACGAAGAGTTCCATGGCGAGGGCCGTCAGCACGGTCAGCCAGACCGGCCAGAGCCGCGCCAGCCAGAAGCCCAGCGCCATGGCGAGGACGTCCGACACCGAGTTGATGACGCTGTCGCCGTAATAATCCAGCGCGATATTGGTGGCGCGATAGCGTTCGATGATGAGACTCGTGTTTTCGACGATTTCCCAGGCTCCCTCGAGCGCAAGAGCGATCAGGAACGCGAGACCTACCGGCAGCGCCTTTCCGCGCACCCGCCCGAGCAGCCACGTTACCATATAGAACAAGAAACCGTGGATAACGTGCGAGAACGAATACCAGTCGGTCAGATGCTGCGAATTGCCGGAATCGTTCACCGTGCCGTGCCACCATTCCACGGTGCCGCATTTGCAGATCGGCGTGCGGCCCATGGCGAGCAGGATCGCCGCGATGAGGGCGATGAGGGCTAGCGCCAGCAGGGGATAAAGCCAACCTCGCCGGCGCGTGGTGTCGGGCCCCACGTCGATTGCGGCCGTCACGCTCAAATCCCCGCATACATGCGGCCGGGATTGAGGATGCGCGCCGGATCGAACGACGTCTTGATACCGCGCGTGAGCGCCATCACGGTGTCGTTCTGCGGCTCGAAAGGATCGACTGCGTCGCGAAGGTGTCTGGCGCGCGCACAAGCGTCGCGTGGCCGCCGAAGGTCCTGGGTGGCGGCACGGATGACGGCGGCGCCGGCATCGCCTTCCGGCTTCGCCGCCATCCACACCAGACCCCCGCCCCAATCGTAGAACCATTGCGCGTCGAGAGAGCGCGCGACCGTGCGCCACGAGTTCCGGCGCTTTCGACGGCGCGGTGGAGATCCGCCAGACGGCCCGCGCGGCGTCGTCGGTCAGGACGCTGGCGTCCCGCACCGATTGCCAGAGCAGTTCGGCGCCGCGCCCTTCGAGGATATCCGGCGCGCCGGCGCTTCTTCAGCAGGCGGCGAACCTCGCCCAGGCGATAATCGACCGACACCGAAAAGCCTTCGATCCGCACGAGCGTGCGCGCATTCTGCACGTCGCGACCCGGCAGATGCGCCGCGCCGGTGATATCGAAGGGCGATCCGAGCGCGCTCGACAGCGCCTCGATGGCGCGGCGCTCGTCGAGGCCGCGCCACAGCAGCGTCGCCATGCGCTCCGTTTTGCGGCAGGACCTTGAAGGTGACTTCGGTGAGAAACCCGAGCGTGCCCCAGGAGCCGGCAAGCAGCTTGACGAGATCGAGCCCGGTGACGTTCTTCATCACGCGGCCGCCGGATTTGACCACCTCGCCACGCCCGTTGACGGCCCGCACGCCGATCAGACTGTCGCGCGCCGCACCCGCCATGATGCGACGGGGCCCTGAAATATTCATGGCCGCGACGGCGCCGATGGTCGGTTCGCCCGCGTGCCCAGAAGCGGCCGATAATCCATCGGCTCGAAGGGCAGTTCCTGACCCCTCTGCGGCCAAGCACGCCGACCAGTTCGGAGAGCGGCGTGCCGCTTCTGGCCGCGATCACCAGCTCGGCGGGTTCATAGAGCGTGATGCCGCTCAATCCCGTCGATGCCAGCCGCGCGCCCACATCCATGCGGCCGCCCGAGCGCGGCCTTGCTGTTCGCGCCGCCGATGGCGAGCCTCAGCCCGCTCGCGGCGGCCTCGGTGACGATCGTCGATGCTTCGGCCTCGTCGCGAGGCGTATAGAGGTTCACGCGGCGAGCCTTCCGTCGAGGGGAAACACCTTGGCGGGGTTGAGAAGCCAGAGGGGATCGAAGACCCCGCGCACCCGCATCTGCTGGGCGAGATCGGCCGCGTTGAACTGGAACGTCATGAGGTCGCGCTTCTCGATGCCGACCCCGTGCTCGCCGGTGAGGCAGCCCCCGACCTCGACGCAGAGCTTGAGGATTTCCTCGCCCACGAATTCGGCCTTTTCCATCTCGCCCGGCTTGTTGGTGTCGAACATCACCAGCGGATGGAGGTTGCCGTCGCCCGCATGGAACACGTTGGCGACGCCCAGTCCCTGCGACTTGGCGATCTCGTCGATGCGCTTGAGCACATAGGGCAATTGCCCCGTCGGGATGGTGCCGTCCATGCAGATGTAATCGGCGACCCGCCCCGTTGCGCCGAAGGCGGACTTGCGGCCCTTCCAGATGGCGGCGCTCTCCGCTTCCGATTGGGACACCTTGATCGTCTTCGGGTGGAAGGGTTCGGCGATCGCGACGATGCGGCGCAGCATGTCGTCGATTTCCTGGTCCGACCCCTCGACCTCGACGATCAGCATCGCCTCCACGTCGAGCGGGTAGCCCGCATGGGCGAAAGCCTCGCAGATCTGGATGGCCGGGCGGTCCATATATTCCAGCGCGACCGGAATGATGCCGGCGGCGATGATGGCGGCGACGCATGCGCCCGCATCGTTCACCCGCTCGAACCCGAACAGCGCCGGACGCGCGCCCTCGGCGGCGCGGAGGATGCGGACGGTGGCTTCCGTGACGATCCCGAGCTGGCCTTCCGACCCGGTGATCAGGCCGAGCAGGTCGTATCCACCGCTATCGAGGTGGTCGCCGCCGAGTGTCGACGACCGTGCCGTCGAGCAGGACCAGCGTGACGCCCAGCAAGTTATTGGTGGTCACGCCATATTTCAGGCAATGGGCGCCGCCGGAATTCATCGCGATATTGCCCGCGATCGTGCAGGCGAGCTGGCTCGACGGATCCGGCGCGTAGAAGAACCCCTCATGGGCGACCGCCTGGCTGATGCCCAGATTGGTGATGCCCGCTTCGACGCGGATGAAGCGGTCGGCGAGATCGACCTCGAGAACCCGGTTCATCTTGGCAACACCGAGCACGATGGCGTCCGCCTGCGGAATGGCGCCGCCGCACAAGGAGGTCCCGGCGCCGCGGGGCACGACCTTGACGCCGTTATCGTGGCAGAAGCGGAGGATCGCCGAGACCTCGGCGGTCGAGGAGGGCAGCACGACCGCCAGCGGCATCTGGCGATAGGCGGTCAGTCCGTCCGTCTCGAAAGCCCGCCTCTCGTCCTCCGAGACGATGAGGGCCTCGCCTGCGACGAGCCGGGCCAGCCCCGCGATGATCTCCGCACGGCGCGACAGGATAGCCTCGTCCGGCTTCGGAAATGCAATCGTCATGGCGTTTCTCCCGGCTGGTGCGCGACAGGTCTGTGTCTCCGCCCGCCCTTTACCAGAAGGTAGCTGCTCTTGGAGAATTTTTCCAATAATGTGGGTCGGAAAGGATGTTCCCGCATCCGCGGGAGCCCCTGGTCGATACACTGGCGGGCCGGCCCGCGCGACCTGACGCCATCCGGAGAGAACTGACACGTGAACGAAGCCCCTGCCCGCAAGCCCCGCGTCGGCTTGTTCGTGACCTGCGTGGTCGATCTGATGCGGCCATCCGTCGGCTTCGCCGCCGTGAAGCTCCTCGAGGATGCGGGGTGCCTCGTCGAGGTGCCGGAGCAGACCTGCTGCGGACAGCCCGCCTACAATTCCGGCGATCGATCCACCACCCGCAGCATCGCCGAGCGCACGATCGCCGAATTTCGCGGCTACGACTATGTGGTGGCGCCCTCGGGCTCCTGCGCGGGCATGATCAAGGCGCATTACCCCGAGCTTTTCGCCGACGATCCGAACTGGCTGCCGCGCGCGAATGAGCTTGCCGCGCGCACCTATGAGCTCACGAGCTTTCTCGTCGACGTGCTCGGCGTCACCCGCGTCGACGCGACGTTCGACGGCCCTGTCACCTATCACGATTCCTGCTCGGGCCTGCGCGAGCTCGGAATCCGGAACCAGCCCCGCAAGCTGCTGGCGAGCGTCGCGGGTTTGACGCTGGTGGAAATGGACGAGAGCGACGTATGCTGCGGCTTCGGCGGCACCTTCGCGGTCAAGTACAGCGACATTTCGGGCGCGATCGTCGACGCGAAGGCCCGGCATGTGGTGGAAACCGGAGTGCCGACATTGCTCGCCGGCGATCTCGGATGCCTGCTCAACATGAGCGGAAAACTCAGCCGCGACGGCAGCCCGGTGCATGTGCGGCACGTGGCGGAGATTCTGGCCGGGATGACCGACGACCCGCCGATCGGGGTGGCGAGGGAACGGCATCGCACAGGAGAGGAAGGCGCCCGATGAGCGTGCACAGCACCTCGCCCGACTTCAAGAAGAACGCCGCGCGGGCGCTCGGCGACGCGCAGCTGCAAAAGGCCCTCGGCAACGTCAAGCAGGGCTTCATCGACAAGCGCCAGAAGGCGACCGAGAAGCTTCCGGAATTCGACGCTCTTCGCGACTCGGCGCGCGACATCAAGAACCACACCCTGCAGCATCTCGATCTTTACCTGGAAGCCTACGAGGAAAAGGTGAAGACCTCGGGCGGGCATGTGCATTTCGCCCGCAACGCCGACGAGGCGCGCGACATCATCCTGTCGATCTGCAAGGCAGCCGGCGCACGGACGGTGACCAAGGGCAAATCGATGATCTCGGAGGAGATCGGGATCAACGAGCATCTTGAGACGCATGGCATCGCGCCGGTCGAAACCGATCTCGGGGAGTACATCATCCAGCTTCGTCATGAGCTGCCCAGCCACATCATCGCCCCCGCGGTGCACCTCAACGCCACGCAGGTCGAACAGGATTTCCGGCGTGTGCATACCCACCTCGATCCCAAGCGCGACCTGTCGGAGCCGGTGCAATTGCTCACCGAGGCGCGCGCGGTTCTGCGCGAACGTTTTCTTGCCGCGGATGTGGGCCTGACGGGCGCGAATTTTCTCGTCGCCGAGACTGGCACCTCGATCATCGTCACGAACGAGGGCAACGGCGACCTGACGCAGATCCTGCCCAAAACTCATATCGTCCTGGCATCCATCGAAAAGCTGGTGCCAACCCTCGAGGACGTCAGCCAGATCCTGCGCGTGCTGGCGCGATCGGCGACCGGTCAGGAAATGTCCGTATACACCACCTTCTCGACGGGTCCGCGCCATCTCGGCGACAGCGACGGGCCGGAGAATTACCACGTCGTGCTGCTCGATAACGGTCGTTCCGCCATGCTCGGCACGAGCTTCGAAGAGATGCTGCGCTGCATCCGGTGCGGCGCCTGCATGAACCATTGCCCGGTCTATCACGCGGTCGGCGGTCATGCTTATGGCTGGGTGTATCCCGGCCCGATGGGCGCGGTGCTGACGCCGACGCTGATCGGCGTCGACAAGGCCGGTCATCTGCCGAACGCCTCGACATTCTGTGGCCGTTGCGAAAGCGTTTGCCCGGTCAGGATCCCGCTGCCGAAGCTCATGCGGCATTGGCGCGAGCGGGAATTCGAACGGCACCTGACACCCGCGACCGTGCGGACCGGGCTCGGTTTGTGGGGGTTCTTCGCCAAGCGCCCTGCCCTCTATCGTGTGGCGACGCGCCTCGCCATGGGCGCGATGGGGTTCGCGGGACGCAACAAGGGTCGTTTCCGCTGGATGCCGCTGGCGACCGGCTGGACGAAGAATCGCGACCTCCCCGCGCCGCAGGGCGAGACCTTCCAGGCGCGCTGGCGGCGCGAACACAAAGGGAGAGCCGCATGAGCGCGCGCGACGACATTCTCGGCACCATCCGCCGCTCGCTGGGCGTGAACGGTCGGGAGAGCATTCGGCGGCAGATCGTCACCGAGCGACTGGAGCGCAGCCCACGGGGCGTCATTCCGCAGCGCGGACAGGTCTCCGGCGATGCGCGGCTCGCGCTGTTCAAAATCCAGGCCGAGGCGGCGCTCGCGACGGTGACGGAGGTCGAGACGGCCGCCGAAGTCCCGCAATCGATCGCGCATTTCCTGCGGGATCACAATCTGCCGGCAAGCGTGCGGATGGGGGACGACCTGCGCCTTCGCGCCATGCCGTGGAACGACACGGCGCTCGAGATCGCGCACGGTCCCAGCACCGGCGACGATCTCAACGCCGTCAGCCACGCCTTCGGCGCGGTGGCCGAGACCGGTTCGCTGGTGATGATCTCGGGTTCGGAGAATCCCTCGACCCTCAATTTCCTTCCCGACAATCACATCATCGTCGTGTCGGCCAAAGATATCGCGGGCGATTACGAGAGCGTCTGGACGAAGATCCGCTTCACCTTCGGCAAAGGCGGAATGCCGCGCACCGTCAACTGGATCACCGGCCCGTCACGCTCCGGCGACATCGAGCAGACCATGCTGCTCGGAGCCCACGGGCCGCGTCGCCTGCACGTGATCGTCGTCAAGGAGTGAGACAGCGTGGCGAACTTCCCGCCCCTTTCCCCGATTGTTGCGCGCTGGGAGGCCTGGGAAGGCGCGAATGCCGGGCTCGAACATCTCGAACTGCGGCCTGAAGGAGACGGATTTGTCGCGTCTGGAATCGTGATCGGATCGAATGAAGCCGTGCATTTCGGGTTGCGCTACCGGCTTCTCATCGACGCCGGCTGGCACATACGCGACGCGCTGTTGGAGACAGGCGCGGGCGCGCGCGTGCGGCTCGATAGCGACGGTCGAGGACATTGGCGCAGGGATGGGTGCGATCGTGCCTCACTCGATGGATGCATCGATATCGACATCGAAGCGACCCCCTTCACCAACACCTTGCCGATCCGCCGGCTCGGCCTTACCACCGGCGAAGGCCGCGTCGTCAGGCTCGCCTACGTTCGCATTCCCTCGCTGGAGGTCGTGCCGAGATCGCAGCGCTACACGGCTGTTGATGCCGCAAGGCTCTACCGCTTTGAAAGCCTCGAACATTCGTTCACGGCGGACCTGCCGTTGGACGAAGATGGTCTCGTGGGCGACTATCCGGGTCTGTTCCGGCGCGTCCTGTGATCAACAGAGGCGTGACATCTGGGCGCGGCGACCAGCCTTGGCAAATGACGCCACACCGCGTAAGTCTTTGTAAAGACACGCAGTTTTTAATAATTCTAAACTAGAAGCCAATGATTGTCTGTTCCTGCAACGTCCTCTCCGATGGCGATGTGAAAGCATGTCTGCGCCCTGGGCCGGACTGCCCGCGCACGCCCGCGCAGGTCTATCGCTGTCTGGGCTGCAGTCCCAATTGCGGACGGTGCGTGCGCACGATTCGCGCCATCATGGACAAGGCCCTGGCGGACGCAGCGACAGACGCCGCCCCTGTCTGCAGCCGGGGTTGTTGCCCGGTCGTGCTGGAGAAGGCCGCCGCCGAACCGACCCTTTGACCTCTGCCGTTCGGTCAACTAGATTATAACTCTTCCAATCTATGCAGCCGGCGTTGGCCGGCGTTGACGCGAGGCACGGATGAAGGGCGACCAGAAAGTCATCGAGTATCTCAACCGCGGCTTGCGCAGCGAGCTGACGGCGGTCAGCCAGTACTGGCTGCATTACCGCCTCCTCGACGACTGGGGCTACAAGGAACTTGCCAAGGCGTGGCGCAAGGAATTGATCGAGGAGATGCATCACGCCGATCGCTTCATCGAGCGCATCATCTTCCTCGACGGCTTTGCCAATCTGCAGGTTCTCGACCCCCTGCGCATCGGCCAGAACGTCAAGGAGATTCTCGAATGCGACCTCGCGGGCGAGAACGACGCCCGCAACCTTTACGGCGAGGCGGCCGACCTATTGCGAGAGCGTCGGCGACCGCGTGTCGAAAAATCTCTTCGAAGAGCTGATGAAGGACGAGGAAGGTCATATCGACTTCCTCGAAACGCAGCTCAATCTCGTCGAGCAGCTCGGTCTGCAGCTTTACGCCCAGAAGCATGTGGGCGGCGTCGAAGGCGAGCACTGACGCGCCGAGCGGCGACGGCTCGGCGCCCGGCGCCGCCCGCACGCCTCTAATCGGCAAAGAGATCCTCGGGCCTGCTCGATCGATCGCAACCGGCAATGTGACGATGAGAAGATCGACATCGTCGGGATCGTTCCTGATCGAAAACCCGAGGCGCCGGCACATGTCGAGCATGGTGCGTGTTCTCGCGCAGCACCTGCCCTTCCACCACGCGCAGACCGTCGGCCTTCGCCCATTCGATCATGAAGCGCATGAGGTCCCACCCAAGGCCCAGACCCTTGAGGTCGGACCGCAGCAGAATGCCGTATTCGCCGGTTTCGTGGTTGGCATCCGCGTGCAGACGGACCGCGCCGAGCATTTCGCCGCTCTCCGTATCGAACGCCACGAATGCGATCGCGCGCGCATAATCGAGCTGCGTCAGGCGTGCGAGAAACACGTGGTTGAAATCGCGCACCGGCGCAAAAAAGCGCAGGCGCAGATCCTCCTGCGTGACGCGTTTGAAGAATTCCAGAAACTTGCCTTCGTCCTCCGGCCTGCACCGGACGAACGAATGCCGTGCGGCCGTTGCGAAGCGTGATAGTCCGCTCCCACTCCTTGGGATAGGGCCTGACGGCAAAACGCGACTGGCCCTTCCGCTCGCTTCGGCGCAGCGGCGCGATGGCGACCCGCGCGTCGACCGCGATGACCCGATTTCTCGTCGGCCAGCAGCGGATTGATGTCGACCTCGCGGATTTCCGGCACGTCGGAGGCCAGTTGCGCGAGCTTCACGAGAACGAGCGCCACCGCCCGCTCGTCGGCGGCCGGGCACATCGCGATACGCCTTGAGACGACGCGACACGCGGGTTCGCGCGATCAGGTCGGCGGCGAGCTTCAGGTCCAGCGGCGGCAGCGCCAGCGCCTTGTCGTCGATGACCTCGACCGCCGTTCCGCCGCGTCCGAACAGGACGACGGGACCGAATGTCGGGTCGTCGGCGAGCCCGACGATCAGTTCGCGCGCCTTCCCGCGCCTGACCATCGGCTGAACGATGACGCCGGTGACCGTCGCGTCGGGTCGCAATCTCGCGGCGCGTTCGAAGATATCCTGCGACAGCGTTTCTCACCGCGCCCTCGTTGGCGAGGTCGAGCTTGACGCCGCCGATATCCGACTTGTGCACGATATCGGGCGACAGGACCTTGACCGCGACCGTGCCGCCATCGGCAAAGGTCGGGCGCGCCGCCGCGACGGCTTCATCCGGGCGAGTTGGCAAGGACGAGCGGCGCGACTGGGATGTCGTAGGCGCGCAGCAGCGCATTCACCTCCAGCGGATCGAGCCATTGCCGCTTGGCGGCGATCGCCCCTGCGACGATCGCCTGCGCCCCCGCGACGTCCGGCGACGAAATCGTGCGGAAGACTGTCCGGCGTCTCCATCAATTCGTTCTGCGCCTCGCGATAACGCACAAGCTGGATGAACCCGCTGCACGGCATCGGCTTCGGTGGAGAAATGGGGGATGCGCACCTGCTCGAAATGCGCGCGCGGATTCGGGATCCTCGCCGATCCATGCGGCGAAAACCGGCTTGTGGCGCATCCCTCCCTGCGCGATTGCGCTTCACCGACTCGGCTACGACGCGTCGCCGCATCCGCCGCGCTGGCGACCGCGGTCGGTACGTTGAGGACGAGGATCGCGTCATTCTCGATCGTCGCCAAGCAGCGCATCGAGCGCGGTATCGTAACGCGCCGCATCCGCATCGCCGATGATGTCGATGGGGTTTCCGCGCGACCAGTTCGCCGGCAAGGCCGCGTTCAGCCGCGTCCATGGTGGTGTCCGACAGGCCCGCGAGCGTTCCGCCAAGATCGATCAGCCGGTCGACCGCCAGCACGCCGACGCCGCCGCCATTGGTGAGCACCGCGAGTCGCTTTCCGGGAAACGGCTTCTGCCGCCCGAGCGTTTCGGCGGCGGCGAAGAGCTGGTCGAGATCGAGCACGCGCAGGAGTCCGGCGCGCCGAAACGCGGCATCGTAAACCGCATCCGAGCCCGCCAAGCGCTCCGGTGTGGGTCGCGGCTGCCTTCGCGCCCTGCGCGTGCCGTCCCGCCTTGATGACGACGACCGGCTTCGTGCGCGCGGCGGCCCGCGCCGCCGACATGAACTTCGCGCGTTGTCGAGGGACTCCATGTAGAGAAGGATCGCGCGCGTGCCTGGATCGGCCGAGAAGATAGTCGAGGCAATCGCTGAAATCGACGTCGATCTTGTCGCCGAGCGAGACGATCGCCGAGAAACCGACCTGTCGCTGGGCCGCCCATTCCATCAAGACCCGCCGCCACGGCGCCCGATTGCGACACCAGCGCAAGGTCGCCGACGTTCGCGCCGCGCGCCGCGAAGCTCGCATTCATCTTTGGCCCGCGGCGCGAGCACGCCGATGCAATTCGGCCCGACGATCCGCAGCCCATGGCGGCGCGCGGATTGCCTGACCTCCTCCGACAGCGAACCCTCGCCGTGGCCGAGCCCCGCGGTGGCGACGATGGCCGCCGAAACGCCCAGCCGCCCGGCCTCGTCGATGACGCGAGGAACGTTCGCGGCGGCACCACCACCACGACGAGATCGGGAACCTCCGGCAGCTTAGCCGAGCGACGCGAAGCAGGCCTTTCCCTCGATCGCCGCGATGGTGCGGATTGACCGGGTAGATCGCGCCTTCGAAACCGCCGTCGATCGAGATTGCGCAGGAAGGTCAGCCCGAGCGAGCCTGCCTGCGGGACTGGCGCCGACGACGGCGACGGAACGCGGCGAGAAAAGCTTGTCGAGACGATAGGTGGACATGACGCTCCCCGTCTACTGCGCAGATCCTGCGAGAGCTGCAACGATCACGACCGGACCAATTGGCGACGACGACCGCCGCGGGTGCAATCTCGACGCAAGCATTACTCGGCCAGCACCCGCGTCGGCGGAAAGATGACCTCGACCAGAGTGCCCTCGTTGGGCTGGCTCGAAATCTGCAGCGCGCCGCGATTGGCTTCCACGAGCGCTTTCGTCAGCGGCAATCCCAAGACCGGTGCCGCCGCGCTTGCGCGAGGTTGCGAGTTGGCGGAACGGCTCGAGCGCCGCCTCCACCTCCTCGTCGTTCATGCCGATGCCGGTATCGCGAACGCGGAACGCCACTTCGCCGCGATCGGTGAGCGCCGTCGAGACGATCACCTGCCCGCCCGCATCGGTGAACTTGATGGCGTTGGACACGAGATTGAGCACGATCTGGCGCACCGAGCGGTCATCCGCCACCACCGGCGGAAGTTTGGTCGCAAAGCTCGTGCGCATGACGATGCGGTCGCGGGCCGCCTGCGGCTGCAGCAGCGTGAAACAGTTGGACACGAGATCGTTGAGGCTGACGCTCGTGAACGACAGGTCCATCCGCCCCGCTTCGACCTTCGCGAGATCCAGAAGATCGTTGACGAGGCTGATCACGTGGGCGCCGGAGGCGTGCACGTCCTTCAGATATTCCTTGTAGCGGTCGTTGCCGATGGGCCCGAAACGCTCCTCCAGCATGACCTCGGCAAAACCCAGAATGGCATTCAGGGGCGTGCGAATCTCGTGGCTGATCTTGGCGAGGAGATCGGATTTCTGCGCGTTGGCCTGTTCGGCCGCGCGGCGCGCGCCGACCAGTTCGCCCTCCGCTTTCTTGAATGGCGTGATGTCGCGCAGAACCGCGCACAGCTTGCGGTCCGGGCCGTCATTGACATGGCCCATGGTCATGAAGAGCGGGATTGCTCCGCCCTGCCGCACGCGCCCCAAAACCTCGCGGCCGTCGTTCAGAAGACTTGCGACGCCGGGCGAGCGCAAGACCTTCGAGATAGTCGAGCGCGACGATGTGGCTTTCGGGAGACGAGCAGGACCGTGATGGCGTCGCCCACCACATCGCTCTGGTTATAGCCGAACAGGGCCTCGGCCGAGCGGTTGAGCGACAGGATCCGGCCGGTCTCGTCCAGGACGATGACGCCGTCGGTTGCCGTGTCGAGGATGGATTCGAGTTCGTGGATGCGGCCTTGCCGACGCGCGAGATCCGCTTCCGCCGCCTCGCAGGCGCTGCGAGGCGTCCGCCTCCGGCAAGCGGTCGGACGAGCAGGAGTTCGGCATCGACGCCGTCCCACTCGACGGCTGCCGATCTGCAGCTCGACCGGCAACGGATCGTGCTGCCGGGTCGTCAGGGTCGCCCCATCGCGAGCCGAAAGCGGGGTGGTTCCGAACAGGCGCGGCAGACCGCCGGCCGCGGCGAGGTGTTCGCGATCGTCGTAGCCGGCAAGCGTCGAGGAGCGCCCGGTTGGCAAAGACCACATGCTCGCCCCGATGGACAAGAGCCGGCATGGGAAGCCGACGCGAGAAGCGCTTCCCCATCGATCGGCAATCGCCTCAGCGCCGTCGTGGTCTCCGACTTCAGGAAGGTCTGCCGGCGGCGTGCGGTCGGGCACGTCCCCGGCCGCGACCTCGGCGGCTGCGAATTTGTCGGCAGGGCTTTCTTCGGCCGGTTCTCGGCTCCGCCGCCGCGGCAACGTCGCTTTCCTCGTCCGGCTCAGCGGCGACCTCGGGAACCAGCGCGAGGCCGCGGAACGGCACCACTTTTTCGCGAGGCAGCCGGCGTTCGCTGGTCGTGAACCGGATCGGCTTCGAACCGGGCGCCGAGCGCGCGGGCGATCTCGCGAAAGGCATGGCGCTCGGTGTTCGACAGGCCCGATTGCGGTTCGGCCTGCCTGGGAAGGGTGGGCGCGGGCGCTCGGCTCGGAGGGTCTATCGATCGCGCTCGTGGCCATAAATTTCGATGGTCGGTTCGGAGAGGGAGGCCGCGACGGTTTCGCGAAGCTGCTCGAAGAGCTTCTCGTCGTCCGTGAGCTCGGGCTCGGGCTGCTCCGGCTCGGGCTCGGGCTCGGGCTCGGGCTGGCTCGGCTCCACCTCCGGCTCTGGATGCGATTCCAGATCTTCGGCCTCCTCGGCGACAGCCAAAACGGGTTCCCGATGCGCCTCTTCCGCTACGACAGGTACGTCGGGTTCGATCTCGATGACGGTCTCTTCGATTTCGTCCTCTGCGGCCTCGACCTGGCTTTCGGCAATGGCGGCCGGTTTCTCCTGAAGGGCATCTGGCGGCGACGCCTCAGGAACCACCACTTCGTCCACAAGCTCCGCAAGCGCGCGCCTTTCGGACCAGGCCGAAGCCGCGAAAGCCGACCAGTTCGCGCTCCGCGCCGAAGATCGGCATGCCGGCCCATTCGACCGGCACCGTGCCGCGCTTGTTGTCGACGCGTCCAATGGACACTGCGCCCGCTCCACGTTTCCCGGCGGGCAAAAAGGTCGGCGATCGTCGCCGTCGCGATCCTCGACGACGGAACCGCTGATCTCGTCCCATGCGCGGCCAAGGATATCGGCCGCCATCGGTCCGACGGCTTCCGCAAGTCCGCTTGAGACGTGGATGAACCGGGTCTGCGGGATCGGCCTGCCAGACAAACCGGATGTTGCCGCCCGGGCCAGCGGCCGGCGGCACTGGCGCGATTGTCGACCGCACGGCGCCGCTGTTCTGGCCGTCGGCATCACCTTGGCGGACTTGGGAAGCGTCCGACGACCACCGTGACGAGCACCTTCGTGCCGTCCGGCAGGGCGGCAAGACGGCACGCGCAGGTCATGGGGGGCGACAGGCGGGCCGGGTCGAGCAGCAGGCGCTCCAGCCGGACGCCCTCGGCCGGCGCGAGGCCACCGGCAAGGGCCTCGAGCCGTGGCCGAGCCCGCGAGTCGCGATTGAGGCTGTCCGCTGTCATCGACCAGGGCGGCGGCCAAATCGGCGGCCGCACGGGGAGGCCCAGAGGAGATTCCCGCCGGTCGTCGTCCCAGATCAGCACGGCAGCCTCCGGCCCAAGAAGCTTGCCAAGGGCCGGGTCCTCGCGGAGGCGAGACATCAAGGTTTGAAACTGGTCCGGAGCGTCCGTCATGAGCGGCCTCGACCCCTATCCGCTAGGAAATCCATCTGATGACGAAGCGTTCTAGAGCATTATCGGGCCGAGAGGCTGCGGGGTTGTGCTCCTAAAGCCTTTTACTTCGTGCTAACCTTAATGGGTAGGGATTGATTTGATTTTGCATCGCACAATGTGATATTGCACTGCACAACGACCCCACAACACAGGAGTGAGACGACATGGCGACGAACCAACCCGGCTACGAAATTCCGGCTGAAATGCGCGATTTTGCCGAAAAGAGCGTCGAGCAGGCCCGCAAGGCCATCGACGGTTTCATGGGCGCCGCGCAGAAGACAGTCGACACCTTCGAAGGCTCCGCCACGACCGTCCAGTCGAGCGCCAAGGATGCCACCCGCAAGACCCTGACCTATGCCGAGCAGAACATCACGGCCGCCTTCGATCTGGCCCAGAAGATGGTCCGCGCGAAAGACGTGCAGGAAGCCATGCAGATCCAGAGCGAGTTCGTCCGAGACTCAGTTCGAGGCGATGCAGACGCAGATGAAGGAATTCGGCTCGATGGCGCAATCCGCCATGAAGCCCGTCACCCCTTCCAAGAAGTAAGCCGCAGGTCCCTGAGGCTTCCCGAGGAGGAATGACATGGTTGATACGAAGAAAGGCGGCGCCAAGAGCGTCGCAAAGGCACCGGCCGCCCTGAAAAGTGTCGCCGCAAGCGTTAAGCACCATGCGAAGGCTGCGAAGCCCGAGGCTGAGGTTGTCGTCGCCAAGGCACCGTCGCCGCGCCTGTGGCTGCGGCGAAGCCGTGTCGGCCCGTGCCTGTGGCTGCGGCGAAACCCGTTGTCGCGCCCACGCCCGTGGCTGCGGCGAAACCTGTTGTCGCGCCCACGCCCGTGGCTGCGGCGAAACCCGTTGTCGCGCCACGCCTGTGGCTGCGGCGAAACCTGTTGTCGCGCCTGTGTCTGCGCCGGCGACCGTCGAGGTGAAGGTCCAGCCGATCGTCACACCGCCGGTAGCAGCGCCCGTCGAGGCAATCGCATCCGCCGTCGCCCCAAGGCTGCGGCGTTGCGTCAAGCCATGGGAGAAGCCGTCACCGCCTCCGCCCAGGTGCCCTCGCCGTCAACGACAAGGTCATCGAGGCTCTGCAGACCCAGAGCCATGCGGCGCTCGATCTCTGGCGGAACGCCGTGTCGACCCCGCATCTGTCGGACGTTTTGCGTCTCCAGAGCAACGGCGCCCGCCAGGCCTACGAGACGGCCTCGGCGCAGTGGAAAGACATCGCCGAGACAACAGCGCATTGGTTCACCAAGACCGTCGAGCCCTTGAGTTCGGCGATGTCCGACCTCAAGCGCTAGTTGCGACGCAGTTCGACGTCAGTCACTGCTTGTCGGAACACTTCCAAAAAATTCGGCTTGGCCATCGTGGCCAAGCCCCCTCCCCATCCCATCGTCGTGCCGATCAGCGCGTTCCGACAACGCCCCTACCGACCGGATTCGGGACTACTGGACGATCCGGACGGCAACGTCGCGTTTAACGGCGCATCCCGACCACCCCCTTTCAACCGCATTCTGAACGAAAGAGCCCCGCCACTAGGGGCGGGGCCAAGGTGTCTCGTCTCTTCGGTGGCTCGAGGCCTGTCGGTCGCTGTGATCTCCGCATGCCCACTGTCACAGGGTCAATCGCGGGCGGACACCATGGTTACCGAAAAGTAAAATTCACACTCGATAAAGTATAGCGATCTTTCGTTATACAATATTGTTGCGCTATAGAGGTACGGACGGAGTAATACATAAGGCGATAGGCGATGACAGCCTACGAGATTCTCGCCTCCTCGACGATCTAATGTACGGAAAACAGTCATGCGTAACACTCTCATCGGATTGCTCTCCGCCACCGCCGCTCTCGCGCTCGTCGCATCCACGGCCCAGGCCGCCGACATGCCGTCGCGCTATGCGCCCGCCCCCGTCTATGATGCCATGCCGGTCTTCACCTGGACCGGCTTCTACGCGGGTGTGAATGCCGGCTATGGCTGGAGCACGGGCACCAGCCGCTATTACGATCCCGCTTTCGGATATGTCGGCAGCAACAGCAACGGCGGTTTCGTGGGCGGCGCACAGGCCGGCTACAATTATCAGATGGGCATGTTCGTGATCGGCGCCGAAGCCGACATCCAATACGCCGCCGTGGGCAACAAGGGCTCGTCGTACAATGCCCAATACTACGCAGGCAATTCGGACGGCTATTACGGCACGCTGCGCGCCCGTGTCGGTTTCGCGTTCGACCGCGCGCTGATCTTCGGCACCGGCGGCTTCGCCTACGGCGATATCGGCGGCAACAACGCCTTCGACCCGGCGATCGGACGTCATCGCGGCAACAGCACCAACGGTGGCTGGACCCTCGGCGGCGGCGTCGAATATGCCGTCACCAACAACATCGTGGCGAAGGTCGAAGGCTCCTACGTCAACCTCGACACGCGCGACAATTATGCGGTCAACGGCGTCCAGGGCGACCGCCGCGACACGGAATTCGGCGTCGTCAAGGCCGGTCTGAACTACAAGTTCAACTGATCCGGCACAAACCATGCGATCGAGGCCCGGTGGCGACACCGGGCCTTTTTGTTGTTCGTGCGCCGCTCACTCGGCGGAACGGTCACGTTTCGGCAGCGTTACAAGGGGCCTTGCCCGGAGCGCCCATGCCAGCCACCGATCCCGAACAATTGTCCGACGACAAGCGCGAACTCCGTTCCGGGTCTCCGCCCTGGCATATCGATCGATCCCCGTTTCCGCGGGTTGCGTTGCGTTCCGATGTCCGGTGCGACGTCGTGGTGGTGGGATCGGGGATCACGGGTTCACTCGCGGCCGAGGCGCTGACGCGCGCGGGTTACAATGTGATCGTCGTCGACAAATTCATGCCGGGTCGCGGCAGCACCGCGGCCAGTACGGCGATGCTGCAATGGGAAATCGACACGTCCCTTTCCGATCTCGCAGGGATCTACGGGGCCGATAAAGCAGCCTCGATCTATCGCCGCAGCCAGGCCGCCGTCCAGGATCTCGGAACGATGGTCGGCGCCCTTGGCATCGCCTGCGCCTATACCCCCCGCTCCACCTTGTTTCTCGGCGCCGGCGAACACGGCTACGGCGAGCTCTCGCAGGAGCATGACTTGCGCCATCGCGCCGCGCTTCCGGGAACGCTTCTCGACAGAGGCGCACTGATCGAGGCGTTCGGCATGGATCGTCCGGCGGCGCTCCTCTCGCCCGGTTCGGCGGAAGCCGATCCTCTCCAGATGTCCCTCGGTCTGCTGCGCATTGCCATTGAGCGTGGCGCGACGCTGGTGGAGGACGAGGTGGTCTCCTACGATTGGAGCGAGACGGCGGTCCATCTGACGCTCGAGGGCGGCGGATCGATCGAGGCGAAGCACGCCGTGCTGGCCACCGGCTACGTGATGCCGCCCTTCGTGACATCCAGCCTTCACAAGACGGTTTCGAGCTGGTGCGTGGCGACCCGCGCCCAGCCGCCCGAGAACCTGTGGCGCGACCGGGTCCTGATGTGGGAAGCCTCGGACCCGTATCTCTATGCCCGCACGACGGCGGAAGGCCGGATCCTGATCGGCGGGGAGGATCAGGAGACGAAGGATCCCGACGAGCGCGAGGCGCTGATGGGAGCCAAGCGCGAGAAGCTGATCGACAAGATGCGGGATCTCTGGCCTCGCGCCGATTATGCCATCGACACCATGTGGGGTGCCGAGTTCGGCGAAACCGACGACGGGCTGCCGCTGATCGGGCGTGTGCCGGGAGCGCCGCGCTTCTTTGCCGCCTATGGCTATGGCGGCAACGGCATCACGTTCAGCTACATGGCGTCGCGGATGCTCATCGCGACTCTCGCCGACGAGAACCGCGAGTGGTTCGACGACTTTGCGCTGGACCGCGACGCTGTCGGCTAAAACCGATTCAGTCGCGCGATCTCGCGTGATAGGCGCGCTTCGCCTCGTACATCTTGAGATCGGCGCGCTTGACCACATCCTCGAGCCGCTCGCCGGGCTCGCGCGTCGCGGCGCCCATGGCGAAACTGAGGATCAGCCCGGAATAGAACTGGTTGTTGAGCTCCGTCAGCTTCTCGATGTTTTCCATCACGCCACCGCCTCGCGCTCATCGATCGCCCGGCAGCAGGATGGCGAATTCGTCGCCGCCGATCCGCGCCGCGCAGGCGGGCCGTCTCGATGATCTTCGTCAAGACTTCCCCGGCCCGCCGCAGCAGGTCGTCGCCCGGCCGCATGGCCGAGCTGGTCATTGGCCGCCTTCAGCCGTTCATGATCGGCGACGATGATGGTGATCGGCGCAGGGCCCTTGCGTTCGAGCCGGTTGAGCTCATCCACATAGAACGAGCGATTGTAGATCTTGGTCAGCACATCGTGCTTGCCGAGATATTCGAGATAGGCCTCGGCCTTCTTGCGCGCCGTGATGTCGGTCAGCGCCACCTGCACCAGCGACCAATCCTGCTCATGCCCGGCAGGACGGAGAACTGGAGCTGAACATGGACCTCTTCGCCGTCGAGGGAGTAATTCAGCACCTCCCGCTGCTGAAAGATCTTCCCGTCCCAGAGATCGACGAGCTGCTCGCGAAAATGCGGCCGCATGTCGTCCCGGAAGATGTCGCGCAGGCGACGCAGAAGCGTCGGCTTGTCGGGCGCGTGAAACAGGTCGAGCGTGTGCTGGTTGACGTCGATCACGCGGATTTCGCTCATGCAGCGATCGACGAATTCCGGATGCACATCGGTGAAGACCCGGAAGTCGCGGATGCCCTGCTGCCGCACCTCGTCGAGCAATCTCTTGATGGCGCTGAAATCCTCGACCCAGAGCGAAATCGGCGAATGCTCGAAGAGGCCCTGGGCGTATTCCTCGCTCAGCGCCAGCTTGCGGCGCGCCGTTTCGCGTTCGGTCACATCCTCGATCGCGACCAGCACGCGATCCCACGTCTGTCTTCCGATCCCGGCAGAATCCGTCCGCGCAGCTGGATGTCGAGCCGCTGGCCCGTGAGCGTATAATTGACGGTGTCGCTCGGAGAATTCCGGCTCGCCCTCCCACAGCTGGACGAGCTCGCCGATATGGGTGTCGAGCATGTCGTTGCGGAAGATCTGGCCGAGATTGGCGACCAGGTGCGGCAGGTCATTCGCCTCGAATAGCGACAGGGTCTTGCGATTGACCTTGATGACCCGGATTGCGATCCGAGCAGGCCTGCACCCTGTGCCACATCCGCCTTCAGATAGGCGCGCAGATCCGTGACGCCCTGCTGTCGCCAGCGCATCGAAAAGCCGCTTCAGCTCCGCTGTAATCCTCCAGCCACAGCGATACCGGCGCGAGATCGAACATCTCCGCATACGTATCGTGCTCCGCAGGTGACGGAGCATCTGACTGATCTTCGGTTCGCCGCATGAGGAGCCTTGCACATTTTTAGGAGAAGTGTCCGCGCCTCGTGACGAGAGAGGCTGGGCGTGAAGCCGTGGCCGCGTTCGGAGTTCGGACGGCTCGCCCAAGTTACCTTGCGGAAGAGCGGCCTGTCACCCCGTCCCCCTGTCGCAATCCGCGGACATCGTCGGGTTTTCCAAGCCAAAACGGCCTGGCAGGCGCTGCGAATTCTTGTCTTTTGTGAGAGTGTTGCCCCATACTCGACGCGGGCGGGTCCAGGCAGCGCCTGTCGAAACCGCCACTTCAACAGGCCGTAGACCAACCGGGGAGGATCTCGTCATGACTGCGTCGTCGCTCAGTTTCAGATTGGCCGTGCTGTTCGTCATCGCGGGAATGTCCATGGGGATCGGCATGGCCGTCTCCCAGGACCATTCCATCATGCCGGCCCACGCCCACCTCAACCTGCTCGGCTGGGTGTCGCTGTTTCTGTTCGGCATGTATTACGAGCGTCGCCCGTCGCTCGACACGAGCCGGCTGGCCTTGATCCAGGTCGCGGCGTGGTCCATCGGCACCGTCGTTCTGACGATCGCGGTGGCGGCTCTGCACCTTGGGTATACGGAATTCGACCCGATGGCCGGCGTGGGAACCATCATCGTTCTCGGGGCAATGCTGCTCTTCGCGTATTTCGTATTCAGACCCGTCGGTTCGGGATCGCCAAAATCCGTAGCCGGGATCAGCCCCGCCGAGTGAGCGCACACCGGAGCGAGGCACCGGAAATCGGAGCCCCTCCGCCGCGAACGCCGTCGGCGATCGGTTCGACGTGGTGTAAGTCGACGCCAAGGCCGCGCGCGCTCTGGCGCGGGCCGGCCTGTCATGGCGATTCGGGACAAGTGGCTGATTTGAATGGTACAGCCGCCCCGGCTTGAACGGGGGACCCCCAGATCCACAATCCGGAGTTCTCATCGATCATAAGCGATCCAACGTGATCATAAGCCTTGTTTTTCTTGGTTTATTTCGCATACCCTCAAACGTACGCGATCACTGTCGGTCAAATGATATCACCAGAGTGCTTACCATTGGCTTACCGGAAAGGTCAGTATGCGGTTCACACGTCAATCCATTACGGGACTCACCCCTCCCCCGGGAAAGCCGTACATCATTTTTTGGGATGAAGCCCTCGCCGGCTTCGGACTCCGGATCAATGAAGGTGGCAGCAGGATGTGGGTGGTGCAGTATCGCGTTGCCGGCAAGACCAAGCGCGAGACGCTTGGTCGAATGAATACTATCTCACTGGACGAGGCCCGCAAGCGTGCCAAAGAAACACTGGCGAGGGTCCATCTCGGCAGCGATCCCCACGCCGAGAAGAAAGAGGCTGAGGCCCGCGCCGCGATCACCTTCGAGCGAATCGTAGAGCGCTACCTGAAGCAAACCAAGGCCCGCCTGAAACCTCGGAGCTATATGGAGGTGGAACGCCACCTCAACCGTCATTGGGCACCGCTGAATGGTACCCCGATCCACAAGATCAACCGCGCTTGGGTGGCGGTCGACCTCGGCGAAATCGCCGAGGAAAATGGCCCCTTCGCGTCGCGATCGACGAACTCGGCGGATGCCATCGAAAGCGAGGGGAGGATCTTTCAGGTCATTCGCGGCTCGGTGAAGTCGAATGCCGAGCAGCCCGAACCGCCCCGGCGACCGCCCGAATCATTCTCGGTCGCCCGGTGGCGGCAAAGGATCGCAAGCGCATGACCACTCGTGGATCTCCACGACCGATGCAAACCGCGCCCGTGGGCGACGAGCAGCGGCCCTTGTTGTTGTTCTGCCGGCGCAAGGGGCTGGCACACCCGCTGCCTTTTTGAAGGCGCGGGCTGGGCTAGCGCCAGCCGATAGGGCGGCAGGGGTCCGCGAGCGGCTGGTAACGCGTTTAGGGAACAAACAAACGCTTCCGTCATAGGAAGGATTACTCACTTCGCGCGGGTCGGCCCCTTTGCACTGTTGTTGGTTCCGGAACGGCATGAAAGGCTGTAGCGGAGGGATCACTAAGGAGAGAGACCGTGAAGATGTCCGAGAGAGGGCTTGTATCGGTCCTGCAGCATGCACCAGATGCCGCGGAGCACCTACCGGGGATCAATCTGCTCGTGGATGATCCGATTGCCTAAGTCGAGGAGTTCTACGGCACTGATGGCCAAACGGACGTATTCGTGTTCGATGCCGGAAGTCTCACCACCAATATTGCTATCCTGAGGAACTTCGACGCGGGGGAAGATCTACTATACTTTCGAAATATGGATAGCCGAGACCTCATCGCTGGGGACCTGGGTGAGGAACAAGGATCGAACTTTGTGCTGTTCCACGCGAATGGCGAGAGTGCCAACATCTTGGCAATTGGATTGCCCTATCAGCAGGATGTCATTGAGGCAGCTATTTTACCCTTTAACGGGCGGCTCGTATTTGATGATCCGTTTAATATCGTCTGACGAGCCTACTTGATACGCCGCAAATGATCCCGACCCTGTCGGGCTGGACCGAGTTCGTACAGGCGGGTGGTCTGCTCTCCTACGGGCCCAACCTCGCCGCCAGCGTCGAGCGGGTTGGTTATCTCACGGCCCGGATCTTGCAAGGTGCAAAGGCCTCGGAACTGCCAGTCGAGCGGCCGGAGACGTTTGAACTTACCGTCAACATGAAGACCGCAAAAGGCATCCAACTCGATATCCCGACCACGCTTCTGGCCCGTGCCGACGAGGTGTTCGAGTAAGGTTTGGCCGGGGAGAACATCCTCTCCGAACTTCCGATAAGCGCCTTTATGGAAGCTGCCGGTTGATCACCCGTCCAGTCAGGGATAGCGGCTCACGGAGGTGCCTCCGCGCACCTCAACGTGAGCCTGACCGCGACCCTGAGCGCGGAAGAGATACAGAATCAGCGGCTTTGGGACGAATAGCACATCCAACGGGGCGTTGGAGGGCCAGGGCAACAATCGATTTGCGGTCGGCTGCGACCGAATGGCGAATGCGTTGAAATTTTCGGTCCCAACGCCGGCGCGACGAGGCAAAACCACAAAAAATCGGTCGTCATCCTCTTATGGCGCGCGCCATGAGAGGATGTGAAGGTTGCCATTTCGGCACATTGTAATCGTCAACATCAACAAAAAATAGTAGCGCCACAGACTGCCGACCTCTTGGATTGACAGCGGAGGATCAAACGTCACGTGCCGCCACTGCCCAAGAGTGACTTCTCGGGCGATCTCTTCATAAGCAGAGCTGCCGTTTTTTGGCTGGTTGCACTGCAGGCAGCAGCAGAACAGATTGTCGAGAGTATGAGTGCCGCTGCCGGCGACAGGGACATAGTGATCCAGAGAAGCGGAAAGCTTGTACTCCCAAGTGCTTTCGATATGGGGGAGGATCACTTTCCCTTGGGCCAGTGCCTCGGCGTACACCTTTTCACGGACTTCCCGACCGCTCGATAGCTGCGAATGCAGGTGCTTCTCGGGCCGGGCCCTCCGATGTCGTCACGCCGACATTCACGAGAAAAGCCACACGGCGACGCAGAGGATCGAGACAATCGACATCGCGAGCCCGATCTTATGCCAGAGAGCTGCGCGCCTTTCCCACCTGTGCGTCACCTCTTCGGCTTCTTCGGTGAGCGGAATCTTAAGCGAGCCTCTGAGACGTTTTCGGGCGTACCACGCCATGCCATGGAGAAGGACGGACAAGGTTCCAAGGAGAAGGGCCAAGATAAAAAACGCCTTGGGAACTTCAGGACGCACCACGAGCGTCTGTCAGGCCGACGCTCGGATCGGTTTCGGCGTGAACGGCGAGCGCTCGACGATGCTGACTTCGGCAGGCGCGCCGACTGACCGCAATTCCCCAAGAACAACCTTCAATTGTTCAGAAAAGATCGCATTACGAGCATCATCAACTGTTCGGAACTCCAGCATGGTGATCGCGTCCGGACTTGTTACATCAGTCGTGCGATAGCCCACAAAGGACACGGCCCCAGAAATTTGCAGAAGCTGAGTAATCCAATTCCTGACCTGCTGGTTGTATTCGTTCCAATGCGACGTGTCGGTTGGACGGTCATACTGAAACATGACGTAGGCCATCACTGCCTCCCAAGGGTCTACGCTATCACAGCACAGGGGACCGTACTTTCACAGGGCCTATCGGATGGCGCTTTGCCACGGTCAGCCGGATCGGTGGGGGTGCAAAGCCGGTTCCCGGCACGCGGCGAATGTGGAGATCGCGAATTGGTTTTGAATGTCTTCGTCTGGAACTGAAGAACTGTTCGTAGCCCGACCACTCTATGGCAGCATCCTCCGACCTCGGCATCGGCGGGGGTGAAAATCTGGAGATTAGCCGAACGACCCGCCCACCCCAATACATAGTCGCTCGCGGGCGCGTGAAAATTGTCCGGCAATTTCCCATAACCCCTCTATGGAGCCGACCAGTGTCGCGGTAACTCTACAAGAGCTAGCACCCCACCCGGCCATCCTTGTCGAAGTGGACGAGCCCCTTGCAGTCCCCTAAGGGTATCTTGAAGCCAAGACCGGTAACATCCACCGGCTGCTCAGCGTCCAGCACACACTCGGCCAGCGTGCCGTTGGGATGAAACTCAATCGGATGCCCAGCCGCACAAGCCACTCCGTAAGAGTGCCGACGCATTTGAGGGTTCGGGTATGCAAAGGCAGAGCCCCGAGGCATTTGATGGTTCGGGTACGCAATGGCCCGTTCAAGCAACGTGCAGCGTTTTGGCACCCGCCCAGTGCTCCTCGGCCCGTCACACTGGATGATGGTCTGATCTGGATACGTATCCTGTATGAGGGCTGAAAAGCCATACTCCTCGGCACAGGTGCCACCCGCCGCCATCATTCCCAACAAACCAAGCAGAACCCGTCGCATGGAACCCTCCCACACGTGTTGGGGACGAAAATTCTACGCCGATCAGGGGCAAGTGCAATAATCGCTGGCTAATTGCGTAATTTCCGATAAGCGCCTTTATGACCTCGTTGGTAATGCCTCCGGAATGGTCCATGTATCAGCATAGCATCCGCTCTGGCGCAGCCGTATGGTTAGAGATCGCCGACTTGCGCTTCACAGGCGTCGGCGGCTGAGAGCCTGCGCTCCCGCCTGCAGTGCGGAGCGAATGGCTGAATCCCCTCACCCCCCGCTCAACGCCGAAACCTTGATCGCGGAAGCCTATGACGCACGGGTTAGAGCGCATGTTCGCGCTGTCCTATCTCGGTTGAAGAGGCGAACCCGCACGCCCTTGGGCGAACCTGCATAATTCCGATAACCCCTTTATGGAATCGGATGCCGTGTCTTTTGGAAGTGTTCGCAAGGTCTTTCCGGCTGATAGAGGTCCGCTCGAGTACAGAGTCAGTCTGAGCCGCTCGAAAGACCCGCCCGGAAGAACGGTTTATACTTGCGACAACGACAAGCTGGACGGCAGGGGTTTCAGCCCTATTGGTGAAAATCGAACGCTTGGCACCCATGCGGGGACGCCGCAAAAGGGCGGCGACCTTTCTTCATCAGATTCGGCGCTCGTCGCGTTGAGGTATCACGAAGTAATTTTGAATTTCTCACGCGCGACCGAATGCGTCGCGCGTGGTCTCAGACCGTCGGGCTCGCTATGATTGAACGAGGATGACCAAGGTCTCTGGCAACACGCCGTCATGCTCCATCGCATCGGCGGCCGGCTTCGTCTTCATAAAGGCCACCAACCGGTCCATGTCGGCGACCTCCATAACTAAGCCCACGCGGTTCGGCTTTTGGGGGTCAACAAACGTGCGAATGTTCGTTACGCCGATCGGTTCGAAAATCTCTTTCCGCTTCGGTGAGGCGAGCCAGTGCTTCGTGTCTTTGACATCGTGATGGGCCATTACGGTCGGCATGAAGTCCTCCCTCGTCTGGCCCCTAAATTGGAGCCAAGCATTACGCTACGCAGCGAAGCAAATCTTAACAACGCAATTCGGCGGAAGGGGTGTTCGCGATCCGCGCGGCCGATCGCAAAAGGGTCGGTTGCGGCCCCTCCGGCGGCCGACCTAGAGGGTATCAAGTGTCAGACGTGATCCACTATGAACCCGTTTTTGTGAGGAGCTGGACATGAAGCCGGGACGCAATCCGCGACGCGCCTATGAGGCGGATGGGCGCGAGATCGAACCGCCCACCGTCGGGAGTGAGATGGCGAAGGGATTCCGCACCGTCACGGCCTTCTGCGAAGCAGCCGGCTGCGGGCGTAACGCGCCGGTTGAACTCGCTGCCTTTCCGCCCTCGCTTCCAATTCCAGACATCGCACTCCGGCTTCGTTGCACCGCCTGCGGCGACCGTCGGGGCATCAAAATCCACATCAACGTCAATGAGCTTTACGCGAAGTCATGGGGCGGCGAAGGTTATCATGGAAATCGCACGAGTGATCGCTAGCTTGGGCTGGGGGGCTAATGGACAGACCGGAAGTGCTATCGCGGTTTCGACCACACACTCCCCAAGCATGTGGCGGACAAGCTCGACGCCTTCGATGCCGGGGCGCGCGGATGAGTTTGCCCCGCCCGATGTATCTCGCGGCTGATGAGGAACGACGGTTTCTTCTATTCTCGCCGGGCATCGGCTGGACGATCGGTTGCTATTTCGACGGCGCCTGGCGGGCGTGGATCGACCTCGAAATCGTGCTCCGTCCCGCTGCATGGCTTGAGGTGCCGCCTGATCCGGTCGGCGCGCCGGATGAACTCCGCCATCGACTCGGAGCTGCCTGGCCGCCGCTGTAATTCGCAGCACCTCTTTATGAAACCTCGAACCTTCCACGCTTGTTGGAGAGTGATGGATTTCAGCGCGGACAAGAAGGCAGCCGAGTATCGTCGCTTGGCCCAGGACGCCCGGGCACGGGCGAACCGGATTTTGCCCTGGAACGTGCGCGAGAAGCTTCTAGCCCAAGCCCGGCAGTGGGAGGCTTGGGCCGAGATGGCGGAACGGCAGGCTGCGGAGCCCGACCAGAGCCGGGACCAGCCGCCATGACGGATCGGAAGGCAGAGGCCCCGAGTGCCGGGAAACCCTGATCGGGGAAGCGCAAGCCGCACGAGTTAAGGAGCATGTTCGCGCCATCCTCTTGCGGTTGAAATCGCGCACCCGAAAACCTGCGCGGGAGTCCGAGTAATTCGCGGAACGCCCTTTATGGAACAGTCCCGATATGACCCTCACGGAGTGCAAACGTTGGCCTAAAAATCGCTGCGGCGTTGGGCGGCAAGACCGCGCAGTGGGTTGCATAGTCCATTCCTTGGCCACGCCCGTTTTGGATACGCCCGCACCAATGCCCCCCGGCTGTTTCACCCGTGTCACCGCGCAGCGCCCGATACTGGATCGTGTAATCTGGCACGGCGATCCACTCACCTTCGACGAACATCTGCACGCCGGTCGGTGTCACCCGGTAAGGCGTCGGACGACAATCCGTCTCATCGCAACAACGGTTCCCCAACCGGTCCTTCAAGGGCGAGTAGATGTCGTGCGATTCGGCGGGCGGCGCAAAACAGACCAGGGCAATTGCTGTAAAGAGTTCAAGCTTGAGTGACATAGGCCGCTTTCCCTCATAACGGGCTGGCGGCGCTCGTGAGAGCGTCAGGAACGCTACTCTGCCCATTCTACTCCCGAGTGATGCCCTTGTCGCGCGCAGCCAAGGAGACAGTGAATTCCGACAGGAAGCGATACCCCACCGACCCGGGGGCCGCTCGACCAGGAGTCGCGAAGGCCGTCTGGCCCGGCCTCGTTGCAGCGATGAACCCAGTCGCGCAGGGTCTGCCTGTCCATGCCGCCGATCCTGGCCGCCTCCGCTCGGCTCATGCCGTCGCGCACCGCCGCAAGCGACAAGAGCCGGCTGCTCTGCCGCGTGTCCTTCGACCTCCGCGCCAGCCGCAGAAGCTCCGCCGCCGAATAGTGCGCCCGAACCACCACCGCCGATCCCATGGCCGAATCCTCCTTCGCCAAGGAATCCCGCTTCACGAGCGAGGGGAATCGCCCAGAGAGTCAGATGCCAGCGCCCCTGGTATAAGCAGCCGGAAATTCGGTCGCTGCGACAACTCCCCCAATGAACTCACGCCGTCTCACTCGATCACATCGTCGGCGCGAATAACCAGCGATGACGCGATAGTGAGGCCGATCTCCTTTGCGGTCTTCAGGTTAATGGCCAGCGCAAGTTTCGTGGGCTGATGAATCGGGTGATTGGCTGGACTGGCTCCGCCCAGTATTTCGACGATTTGGCGTCCCAGTTGACGCATGACGTCGTCGAGACGCGGTCCATATCCCAGCAATCCACCCTCGTGCGCAGTCTCCGGCCACTGGTAAATGTCGGGGATGTGCAGTGCGGCGGTCTTCCGGATGATGTCGTGGCGGTAGGCGTGCAGCAGCGGAGAGGCCAGGACGTTGAGCGCGGCAGCTGCCTCGGCTTTCGCCATGTCGATCGCGGGTCCGATCTCTTCGCCCTTTTCGACGCGGTGGACCAGAAGGATGACGCCCCGGCTTCGCGCGGCTTCGGCGAGGGCTTGAAGCCGTTGAGGACCCGTGGTCCGTGTATCGGCCAGCACCGAGATCCGAGGCGCGCCTGAAGTGAATTCGATCAGCAGCTCCTGACGTTTGCTGTCGAGGTCCGATGCGAGCAGGCTGATGCCCGTCGTATTGCCTCCCGGTTGCGCCAGGGAGCGGGCCAGGCCTTCACCGACCATGTCGTCGGTGATGGCAACAATCGGGACGCTCGTCGTCGCTGCTTGGGCTGCACGGGTTGCCTCGGGACCGGCGGTAACGATGGCGTCGGGGCTGGTTCGGACCAGCTCCAGGGCCGCGGCCGCAAGCTGCTGGTATCCGGCATTCCGATCACGCCGATCGATGGTGAGATTTCGACCTTCGACGATCCCGTGCCGGCGCAGTTCGTCGAACACCGGATTCACTGGCGCAAGCTGGCCGGGGGAGAGGAAACCGATCCGATACGTGCGAGATGCCGCCTGTCCAGCCGCGCGCCATGGAGCGGCCAAAGCCAGCGCGCCACTGGCAAACCCAATGAATTCCCGCCTTCTCATGAGCTTTCCTTTGCGCCTCACGCAGCATATCTGCTCCGCTTCACCACCGAAAGCGCCGCTCACGTCGCATTCTGACATAACTGGCGGTTGCGTGCCTCTGGGAGGTTCCGGGTTACGTCGCGAGCGAGCGTCACCCGCGTTGCCGGGACGAGAAGCGCGAGCAGGCAAAGCCAGATGATGCGGTCGACGAGATCGTGTTGCGCGCTCGCCATCGGCGTCTGGTCCGCGTGATCCACCCTCGATGTTGATAGTCGGCGCGATACGGTCACTGAGGGGCCACCCTTGCCGCCTGCAATCGCCGGGGTGTTGATCGTCGCGGGTGAACCACTATGAACCCGTTTTTGTGGGGCTGGACATGAAGCCAGGGCGCAATCCGCGACGGGCCTATGAGGCGGACGGCCGCGAGATCGAACCGCCGACCGTCGCCGGCCAGCTCGCCCAGGGCTTTCGCACCGTCACGGCCTTTTGCGAGGCGGTGGGCTGCGGGCATAGCGCCCCGGTCCCGCTCGCCGCCTTGCCCCCCTCGCTCCCGGTTCCCGACATTGCGCTGCGGCTCCGCTGCTCACACTGTGGACGGCGCGCCATCAAGATTCACGTCAACGTCAGCGAGCTCTATGCCAAGTCCTGGGGCGGGCAGGGCTACCACGGCATCGCTTCAAGGGGGCAAGACCATGCTGGCTGACATTGTCGAACGGATCGCCGCGCTCGAGTCCGGCGACGTGCTGAAACTCAATCGAGACGAGATCGTTGAGGAATTCGGCCGTGGACCGGTTGGCGTGGCATGCCTGCAAGAGATGGCCGAGGATCACGATTGCCGGTTCGAAGTCGGGAAAGACGCGGTCTCGATCACCAAGTTCTAGGGGTGAGTACAAGGACGAGGTGAAATGCCGGTGAGCCGAGTTGAGAACGCGCTAATAGACGTCCTATTGAACGAGAGCGCGGTACACGGATGCTCGGCCAATCCCAAGCCGCTTGGCAATCTCGGATGGCCCCACACCTTCTGCGTGAAGGGTGCGCACCTGGTCCGCGTTGATGCTCGGTTTGCGGCCCTTGTAGACGCCCTCAGCCTTGGCCTTGGCAATTCCGTCCATCTGCCGTTCCCGCCGAAGGCTCGTCTCGAACTCGGCAAAGACCCCGAGCATGTCGAGGAACGCCTTTCCGGCTGCCGTGGAGGTGTCGATCGGCTGTTCGGTCGCCTTCAGATGCGCGCCCTTTGCTCTCAGTTCCCGGACCACGTCCTGGAGATCCCCGACGGAACGAGCCAGGCGGTCAATGCGCGTGACCACGAGGGTGTCGCCGGGACGGAGAAAGGCCAGGAGGGTGTCGAGTTCGGCGCGTCCAGCTCGCGAAGTCCCGCTGCGCTTCTCGGACCGGATCGGCTCACAGCCTGCCGCCTTCAACGCCTCGAGCTGCGTCGTCAAATCCTGATCGGTCGTCGAGACCCGCGCATAACCGAACTTCGTCATCGTCCGCCCCTCAATGTCCCAATAGCTTCTAGACCCTTTCTTCATGACGTCTCAAAATACGATTGTCAATTCTATTGAGACACGTTTTCCGTCTCATCAACATGTCTCTGAGGGGTATACCCATGCGAGACGTGACGGATGCAGGGTGTATCGCCGATCGTCTCGACGATGCTTTCGAACAGCCTGCCCGCGGCCGTCATTGGTCCGGATTGGAGGCGGCGGGTTGTCCATGGCTGGCCTCTCGTGACTTGAAGCCAGTAATCAGCAGAGCGTTCGAGAACCGCGGAGAGCGGCGATTGTCAGTGCCGCATCGGCGAACTACTCTGGCGTCTTGAGGTGAGGCAAGCGAGCGGGAAGGTGTCATACGCGGCAACACCGGGAAGTGGTAGGGTGCAGCGACGCCTCGCGGCGGTGCTGGCCGCCGATGTCGTGGGCTTCTCGCGCCTGATGGGCATCAACGAGACCCGGACACTCCGCGACCTGATCGAGATCAGGCGAACCATCTTTTCGCCCATCGTCACTGAGAATCGCGGTCGCGTCGTCAAGCTGATGGGCGACGGAGCGCTCGTCGAGTTCGCAAGCGTCGTTGATGCCGTGAACGCCGCCGTCGAGATCCAGAGGGCGCTGACAGCCCGGAACGAGGGATCGCCGCTGGAGCGCCGGATCGAGCTCAGGGTCGGCGTGAACCTGGGCGATGTCATCATCGAAGGCAGCGACATCTATGGCGATGGCGTCAACCTCGCCGCCCGCCTGCAAGAGGTGGCCGGCCCGGGAGAGGTCGTCCTCAGCGCGACGGCCCATGAGCATGCCGCCACCCGTGTGGACGTGCAGTTCACGGACGCTGGTGAACAGAGCCTCAAGAACATCGCCGCTCCGGTGCGGGTTTTCCGCTGGTCGGCCGCAGGAGGTGGGGCTCGGACGACGGGTGCGACCGGGGAGGAGGCGCGTGAGGTGCCGGAGCGGCCCTCGATCGCGGTGCTGCCTTTCGACAACATGTCTGGCGACCCCGAGCAGGAGTATCTTGCGGATGGCGTCGTCGAGTTGATCACGGCGGCGCTTTCCCGAATCCGCAGCTTTTTCGTCATCGCCCGCAACTCGGCTTTCACTTACAAGGGCAGGCACAAGAACGTGCGCGAAATCGGGCGCGAACTGGGCGTCGGCTATATCCTCGAGGGCGCGGTGCAGCGGGCCGGTGGCCGCGTGCGCATCACCGTCCAGCTGATCGAGACGGCGGGCGGTGCGCACATCTGGGCCGAGAAGTACGATGGCGCGCTCGACGACATCTTCGAGCTGCAGGATCGCATCACCGAGCAGGTTGCCGGCGCGCTGCAGCCATCGATCCGGCTGGCCGAAGTGGAGCGGGTCCGGCGCAAGCGGCCGCAGGATCTGGGCGCCTACGGCTACACAATGCAGGCGATGCCGCGTGTCTGGGCACTGGAGAAGCAGGAGGCGGAGAGGGCGCTCGCGCTGCTGGACAAGGCTCTGGAGATCGATCCCGACTACCCACTGGCGCTTGCCCTGGCCGCGTGGTGCTGGGCACAGCGCTCGGTCTATTCCTGGGTCACGAATGTGAACGATGCCAAGGCGCGGGCGCTGTCGCTCGGCGAGCGCGCTGCGACACTGTCGAACGACGAGCCGTTGATCCTGGCGGTTCTGGGCGCCGTCCACACATTCGCGCGCAACTTTGGCACTGCACGCGTGCTGCTGGAGCGCGCCGTCGCACTGGACCCGAACGCCGCCTGGGCCTTGAGCCGTCTCGGCTGGCTGGAGGTCTATTCCGGCCGGCCGGAGGCGGCGCACGCGTATTTCGAGCGCGCCCTGCGTTTGAGCCCGCTCGATCCGATGAACTTCAACAATCATGTCGGCATTGCGTCCGCCTTCCAAGTCGCGGGGCAGCCCGCGAGAGCGGCCGACGAGTTCCTGCGCGCGCTCCACGAGCGGCCGAACGCGCTCTGGATCCACCGCAATCTCGCCCCGGCGCTGCTGGCCGCCGGGCGGGAGGAGGAGGCGAAGGCGTCGCGCGATGCGCTGGCGGCAGCCTACCCCGATTTCACGATTGCCCGTTTCAAGGAGGCGATGGTTTTCGACCCGGACGCGCTGGAGCGGATTGCCGACGACCTGCGCAAGCTCGGCGTGCCGGAGGCCTGAGCCGACGAAACCATCTGACTGGACTTCGCCGTTGCCGGCCAGGGCGCTGGATGACCGCAGTTGGCACGAGTTAGACCTTGTCGGAGTTTCCGCATCGGGGGGCGCGGAACCCAACGGTGCCGCGCTTAAAGGCCTTTTTAGACCCTAAGCGAACATTCCATTCGGGCGCCTCAACACCCGAACCCGCTGCGGCGGTGGGACAGGTCGAAGTAGCTCCACTTGCACAAGGGATGTAGCCGCCGGCCGACGTTCAAACAGAGCTAAGCAAGCCGCACGTATCACCAACAGCGACGCGAGGATAAGCATCACTCCGACCCCAGTTGTTAGAATGCGAACTTACCGCTTGCCGACCTCGGGTCCCACTTCAGACCGAGGTTGATCCCTTGTGGCCCTAAGAGATGTGAATGGCGAACACCCGCTTCACGTAGGGGAAAGCCCTGGCTCATCTGTTGGTCAGAGACATGGCTGCATCCCCATAGCGCTTGCCGGCAAATTTTTCCGGCGCCAGCATGTCACCGAGCGTCTTAAGCTCGTCGGACGAAAGCGTAATATCCGCAGCGGCGACGTTCTGCTCCAGATGCGCGATCTTCCGTGCACCGGGAATGGGCACGATGAAATCTCCCTGGTGGAGGACCCAGGCAAGCGCGAGCTGTGCAGCCGTCACGCCCTTATTTGTCGCCATTTCCTCCAGCATTTCACGAGCGAGGCGTTGGCGGCCATGTTCTCGGGACTGAAGCGCGGAAGCGTCCGCCGGAAATCCTCGGAACCGAAATCCTCCGGTTTCTGGATCTTACCTGTCAGGAAGCCGCGGCCGAGTGGGCTGAATGGCACGAAGCCGATACCAAGTTCGCGGCAGGTGTCGAGGATCTCGCCTTCCGGATCGCGGGTCCAGAGCGAGTATTCGCTCTGAAGAGCGGAAATCGGATGGACAGCATGAGCCCGGCGGATGTGGGCGGCTCCCGCTTCGGAAAGGCCGAGTGCGCGCACCTTGCCTTCCTTCACAAGGTCCGCCATCGCGCCGACGGTATCCTCGAGCGGCACCTGCGGGTCGACGCGGTGCTGGTAGAGCAGGTCGATCACCTCGACCCCGAGCCGTTTCAACGACGCCTCGGCCACTTCGCGGACATGCTCCGGTCGGCTGTCGAGGCCGGACATGGCGTCCGCGCCCCTCTTGCTCGTGTCGATCCGAAAGCCGAACTTGGTGGCGATCACCACCTTGTCCCGATAGGGTTTCAGCGCCTTGCCGACCAGCATTTCGTTTTCGAACGGGCCATAGACCTCGGCGGTGTCGAAGAAGGTGACGCCAAGATCGATGGCCCGATGAAGTGTGCGGATGGACTCCTGCTCGTCCTGGCCGCCATAGGCGTGGCTCATACCCATGCAGCCGAGCCCGACTGTCGAAACGGCGAGGTGAGGACCAAGTTTGCGCGTCTTCATCAGTTAATACCTTCTGTTTCACACCATAGAGCACTACGAGGTTCCTAGGTGCGGCTCGTGAGATCAAGACCAAACCGACGCAACTGGCAGTTCCTGGGACCGCCCGGAAAAAGCCGAATGTCTGGACCTGCGGGGTGAGCGACCCCTGCACGGCCACGCCGACGGGCAGAGGTTGGCACATCCCGGAAGCCGACCGAACGTCCGCTTAGGTGCGAACACGGACGTTTGCTGGAGGCATAAGGATTTCCGGGTTTGATCATCCGTGACATGTAACGCCGTCCTTCGGCGGAGTAGGAACGACACGAGCCTGGCTGACCCAGTGCCGTACCAAGCTGTCGGGCGGGGAGGCGCAACGCGTCGCCATCGCCCGAGCCCTGGCCAACCGTCCCCGCATCATCCTGGCCGACGAGCCCACGGCGGCGCTGGACTCGAAACGGGCGGGCATCGTCATGGACCTGCTGCGGAAGCTCGCCGTGGAACAGGAGGCGGCGATCATCGCCGTCACCCATGACGAGAAGATCTTCGACCGCTTCGACCGCATCTTCCAGCTGCGGGATGGGCGGTTGGAGGATGAGCACATCCGGTTCCTCTTAGACGCGGCCTCAAACCAGACGGTTGAGCCGCCGTTGTCTGATGGGTGACGGGCTGTCATCCAGCTGTTGGGACGAGAACCCTGACTGCACCTGTCCTTCCCCTCAGTGGCTCCGCACTGGTGACCCGCCACCGATCGAATTCGCCCGCAGCTGCAACGACCGTCTCCGACGCGAGCAAAGGTGCTCCCGAACTGCTTCGTCGCGTCTTCGATCCTGGCGGCGACGTTTACCGCATCACCGAGAACGGTAAACTCCAGCCGGGCATCATCACCTACCAGCCCGCAATAGACCTGCCCGGTGTGGACGCCGATCCCGATCCGGACCGGAGGATCAAAGCCGCGTTTCAAGTTCCACCGGTCGATCTGGCGCAGCAGTTTGCGGGCACACAGGAGGGCTCGAGCGGCATCGCCCGGGCGGGGCTCAGGGACGCCGAACACGATAAGCGCGCCGTCCCCAATGAACTTGTCGACGACACCGCCTGTTTCCCCCGCTGCCTGCAGCACCCGCCGGCGGAAAGAGGCCATGAAGACCGACAACCGCATGGGATCCATATGCTCGGCGAGCTCGGTCGAGTTCCGCATGTCGGCGAAGAGAATGCTCACCTGTTGGCGGCGTCCCTGGCGCCAGACCGCCAGCTGATCCGAGTTCACCAGGGGGGCGATTTCGGCTGGCAGGAATCGCGCAAGCTCGGCGCGGTGGGACGCCTCAGCCACGGCCCGCAGAAGCAGGGCCCGGGCCCGCCACATGACCACCGCCGCGATCAGGCCCGTGAGGGTCAGCGCGCCCCCTCGGACCAGCGTCGGCACGACCGAGAAGAGATGGTCCACCTGTTGGCCGGCTCCGCTCGCCGGCCCATCCGGATCGAACCCAAGCGCGATGACGGCCACGGAAAGACCGAGCACCAACAGGGAGGTTGCCCAAACCTGCACCCATGGGCGGTAGCGGACCGCGCCAAGGGACAGCAAGAGTGGCACCAGCCAGATGCCCGGTATGGCAGGGAGCCAGTTGCCGCTGAGGGCGGCCGTGTCGAGCACGATATACAGCCCGAACGAGAGAACAGCCGCGTCCATGGCCGTGAAGGCGAACGCCATCCACGGCCGGAACAGGCGGGCCCGAGCGAGAGCAAAGGATGCCAACCCCACAAGCAGGAAGCCACCCAGTGCAACGGTTACGATACGGAAGGCTCAACGATGAGCTCGGACCCGGCAGGTGCATCGAGACTGGAAGGAAACCGTGATCCAGACGAGGAGAACAAGAGCCACGATGGCTCTCAGCAGGCCGATCATTTGTTCGGCTTCCAACTCGGCCTGGGTGATCAGCTTTTCGGTGAGAGAGGATGGCATCGTGTCCTCCGAAACGGCCCTACAGACGTGCTCTTCATGAAGAGCGCGGCCGCGAATGCCTGGTCGTAATTTGGCGCCAACTCGCGATCTGGAAGACACCCGGCCTCCTACTTAGCACCGGGGCTTAACCAGAGAGCCGTCATGATCGACACCAAAAAGCCGCAAGAAACTATGGCCCTGCACTCAACGCCCATGGCGGACATCACTATCATCACGAGCCTGCGTGCCCGGTTGATCAAGATCAAGGCGGGGCGGCCTAGGGGCGTCAGAATTCAACGGCCTTGATCGAAGCGTCGATATGAATGGGACGCCGGATCCGTTGCCCGAGCTTACGTCCGCCCGGACTGGGATTAGTCAACGACAGAGCGTTTTTGCCGACTAAATTGTAGGGCTCGGCTCCGCGCTCGTGAGGAATAAGCGCCGCGAGATTCCGATAAGGCCAGGACCCATCGAAGGAGGAATTAGATGACGTTTTGTGCACTACCACGCGCGGCCACCTTCGCCGCCATTGTCGTCGCCGGCGTGACGGCCGCAGCCGCACAAACGACCTCGACCAACTCGCACCATCCCGATACGGCGGTCGCACAGGCGACGCCGCCTTCCGGTATGATGGGCCAAGCCCCGGGAGCGCAGCCCGGCCAACCCAGCATGATGGGTCCGAGCAGGATGCAGCGCGGCATGATGGGTCAAGACATGATGAGCATGCCCGGGCACATGAAGATCATGTTCGCCATCGCCGACCTAGACGGCGATGGCGCGCTCTCCTTCGAGGAGGTGACGACCATTCATAAACGGATCTTCGACAAAGTTGACGCGAACAACGACGGGAAAGCGACGCCCGAGGAGGTTCAATCGTTCATGCGGGAGTAATCGGCCTCCCGCAATTCCGGGAACGGGACGTTAGGGGACGTAGAGTCGAATGGGAGAACTGATCCGGAAATCTCCGAAATGGGTCAGGCTACAAAGTAGATTGCTCACATTGAACGTCTGCTTGTCGGCCGTGAGCTGACCGAGACAGTACTTCCGGGGTGTGCCAAATACTGAAGGCGTCAAGGTCCGCCGTGATCGACTGGCGGATCCAGCCCTGGACCGCGATCAGGAACTCCATACCTACATCCAACCCAACGTGAGCCCGGTGACCGCGAGGTAACGGGCGGTCTTGGCCACCACTACCAGGGCGAGGAATACCGGGAAGGGCTCACGCAGGACGCCTGCGACGATGGTCAGCGGGTCACCGATGATCGGCATCCATGACAGCAGGAGCGTCCAGCGCCCGTAGCGGTGATACCAGCCTTCGGCCTTGCCGACCTGCTTCTTGGTGACCGGAAACCACTTCCGGCCCTCGAAGTGCACGATGAAGCGGCCGAGGAACCAGTTTACGCAGGAGCCCAGGATGTTGCCGAGGCTGCGACCAAGACCAACAGCCAGACCTGATAATGCTCGGCCACCAGCATGCCGAACAGGACCACCTCCGACTGGAACGGGAAGATCGTCGCCGACAGGAAG
This sequence comes from uncultured Alphaproteobacteria bacterium, assembly GCA_963837375.1. Lineage (GTDB taxonomy): Bacteria > Pseudomonadota > Alphaproteobacteria > Rhizobiales > Beijerinckiaceae > Microvirga. Next base: position 183,592 of record CAWINL010000011.1, read on the forward strand.
GCAGCCCCGGCCAGTCCGAGGTATTCAAGCCAATGTTCCATGGAAGATCCATCACGGGCCCTGCGCGTCCCAGGAAGAGACGCGCAGGGATGCCTGTTTACTTCGCCTGCTTGAGGCTGCCGAAGTCGCCGCTCGCGGTCAGCCTGACCGTGACCGGGGCAGAGCCGCGGTTGCGCCAGAACCAGCCATGATTGCCGTCGAAGGCCGCCGTAAGTTCGCCCTCATCCGCGGGCACGCCGCGGCCCTTCGAGTACGACGTCTCATTGCCGCCCGGACCATCGCCATGGGTGTCCTGGTTGACCGTGCCACCTTCAACCTTCCAGGAATAGGTCAGCTTCGCGCCCTTCCTCATGTCGGCCTTGACCTCGGTGCCCTCGCCCGGCTTGAGCGTGACGGAGAACTCCTGGGACTTGGCCGCTGCCGGGATCTGCGCCTGTGCCGAGCCGATGACGAGCTGTGCGAAAATCCAGCCGAGCAGGCTGGATCGTTGCTGAGGAGCCGCCGGAGTGGCCGGCGCCACGGGGGCGGCGGGCGCCTGGCCTGCTTGGTCCTTTGCCCGGTCGGCTTCAGCCTCCTCATGAAGCTGGGTCTTGATCTCGCCCATCTCAGCGAGCCCGAGGGCGCGCCCGGCACCCGTCGGGTCGATGCCGTACTCGGACGGCAGGACCACCGTGACGAGGAGCCCCGCTAGTGCGGGGCCCGCTGATGCAAGGCGACAGGACATGCAGGACGATCATGTCCTTCCTGAGACGGCCGAGGAACCCTGCCGCGCTGCCTGCCTGGTGGGCCAGGATCCGTGCAGGGCATCGATCGTGAAGGCATGAGAATGAGTATGACCGTGGCCGATATGCTCCCGCAGGTGCGGATGGTCCGGCAGGAGGTCCGGATGGCCATGCGCGATCTCCTCGGGATCGTCCGCAGGCCAGAGCCGAGCCGCCAGGACGAACCCGAGCAAGGTCACCAGCCCGAGCACGCCCAAGGTCGCGGGAATGCCGACCGCACGCCCCAGCCAACCCGCCAGCGGGTAGGTCAGGAGCCAGCACGCATGCGAGAGCGCGAACTGGGCGGCGAACAGGGCGGGACGGTCCTCTTCCTGGGCGGAGCGCCGCAGCAGTCGGCCTGTCGGCGTCTGCACCGCCGAGTAGCCGATCCCGAGCAGGGCCCAGGTGATCAGCAAGGCCGTCCAGCCAATCGGCGCCGCTCCAGGTCGCTGCGGCAAAGGCGAGCAGAACCACGCCCAGCAATGCCGCAGCCGGCAGCATCACGGCGCGGTCGGGCAGTCTGTCAAGCACGCGCGGCAGCAGGAGCGCCGCGACCATCGAGCCGCCGCCGAAGCAGGCCGAGCGCCATCGCGACGTCGTCCTCCGGCAGGCCCAGCACGCCGCGGACGATGACGACCGTGTTGACGATAACCATGGCCCCTGCCGCCGCGACCGAAAGGTTGAGGGCCAGCAGGCCCGCGCAGGCGCGGGGTCTTGAGATAGATCCGCAGGCCACGCGTGGTCTTGTCGTAGATGCCGCCCTTGTGCTCGGACACGACTGGCCTGCGGGAGCCGTACAGACAGCACCAGGGCAGCGGAGCACAGGAAGCCGATGACCGTGCCGCCGAACAGCCAATGGAAGTTGATGACGGTCAGGAGGGCTGCCGCCAGCGCCGGGCTGAGCAGGCTTTCGAGGTCGTAGGCGAGGCGCGAGAGCGAGAGCGCCCGGGTGTAGTCCTTCTCGTCCGGCAGCACGTCCGGGATGGTGGCCTGGAACGTCGGCGTGAACGCCGCCGAGGCCGATTGCAGCAGGAAGAACGAGGACATAGATCTGCCAGACTTCGCTGATGAATGGCAGCAGCAGCGCGATTGCCGCCCGGACCAGGTCCATCGCCACCAGGAAGGCGCGCCGGGGAAGCTGGTTGGCGAAGGCTCCGACGATGGGAGCCACGCCGACATAAGCCACCATCTTGATGGCGAGTGCCGTGCCGAGCACCACCCCCGCGTCCGCTCCGGCGAGTTCGAAGGCAAGAAGGCCGAGCGCCACGGTCAGCAGGCCCGTGCCGGCAAGCGCGATCACCTGGGCCGCGAACAGGTGGCGGTAGGTGCGGTTGGCGAGAACGTCGAGCATGAGTGGATCTCTAACCGAGTTGGAACCTGCGAAGCCGCGACGGAAGGAACGCGGCGGATGCCTGCCAAGCAGCATTCGGCTTGTTAGATCCCCTCCAGGGGGATTGGACATGCCCATGATCCACGCAAGCCACCCCGACATCATTGCTCGCCTCAAGCGGGCGCACGGCCACCTCGCCTCCGTCACCCAGATGATCGAGGCGGGCCGCCCCTGCGTCGACCTCGCCCAGCAGCTCCATGCAGTCGAGAAGGCGATCTCCAGCGCGCGCGAGTTGATCCAGGGTCACATCGACCGTTGCCTAGAAGATGCCGTCGGTCAGAACGGCCGCCTGGCGAAGGCGGCGCTCGCCGAGTTCAAGGCGCTCACGAAATACCTCTAAGGATCCGATGTTGAACACCGAAATCCCTCCCTTCATGGTCACTACGACATGACAGGGGAAACCAGCCCCCGTCACCCCCTGCCATCTGATCCCCGAGCCTCCCGGGGCGAGCCGACCTATCCGCTGAGGACCCTTTGGGCACTTAGCACGCCAGCCCGCTGCGATCGGTAACGCCGATCCACCAGGGTGCCGCTACAGCCAACGGCGGACGCGCGAGCTGTAGTCCCGGTACACCTCGCCGAACTTGCGCTCGAGATAGGCTTCCTCTCGGGCCACGACGCCGTAGCGGATCACGAGCGCGAAGGGCACCAGCACAAACAGTAGCCAGGGATCGTCCAACGCGATGGCCAGGCCGATCAGACCCAGGACCATGGCGGTGTGTTCATCAGCCTTCTCGTGTTAAACGCAGAGTGCAGGTCATAACCACATCAGCGTTCCTCCGGCGGCTTGATGGCCGAGAACTGCCGCAGCAGCGTGAGGTCGTAGGCCGCCTTCAAGGTGCCGGCGAGGACCAACGGCCAGCCGAACGGCGAAACGGTCAACAGCCATCCCGACAGAAGCGGGGCGAGGGCCGACGCGAGGCTCCGGGGCACGGCCGTGACGCTCGCGGCGGCAGGCCGCTCCTCCGGCCGTACCACTGCCATAACGTACGAGGACCGGGTCGGCACATCCATCTGGGACAGCAGCCCCCGCAGGATCAGCAGCCCGAACGCGACCCAGATCGTGGGCGCGAAGGCGGTCAGGATCAGGAAGACGCTCGACGGCAGGTGCGTGAATACCATCGTGTTGATCAGGCCGAACCGTCGAGCCAGCGGCACTGCAGCGAAATATGACACCGCCGAGCACAGGCTGGTGACGAAGAAGATCGCCCCGATAGTGGAGACGCTGATGCCGAACCGTTGGCTGAGCCAGAGCGCCAGGAGGGCATTGATGACGAGCCCTCCGCCGAAGGCGTCGACCGAGAACAGGACCGCCAGCCGGTAGACGATCCCGCGAGACGGACCCAAGGGCGCTGGCGGATTGTCCGTGCCGGCCTCCACCCTGGACGAGAGACGGCGGTAGAGCAGGAACGTGAGGCAGACCCAGGAGACCGTAGAGCCCGAAGAGAACCTCCGACGTCGTCGCCGGCGCGACAACGGGTGCAAGCCAATCGACAACGCCGACCGAGAGCGCTCCGAGGGCGCCAAAGAAGGCGCCGACGAAGCTGTAGCGGGCGAAAGCCGCCGTCCGGTCGTCGTCCGCGACGACGTGGGAAAGGACGGTGTGTTCGAGGGGCAAAAAGACGCTGACGTCACCGCCTGACGGATTGAGGGTTCCGATAAAGGCGACCAGGAGCAGTGGCCAGAAGTCCTCGATCCCTGCGAAACCCAATCCGGTTGCCAGCATGAGAAGGGCTGCGACCAGCAGGGCTCGACGCCGCGGGATCCGGTAAGCGACGAGCCCGAGCGCAAGCGTCAACATGGCTGATCCCAGCAATGACGCGGTCGAGATGACCCCGACACCGAAGGCATCGTAGCCAAGGCGCGCCATATGGAGCGGCAGCAGGATCGCGATGTAGCCGTCGCCGAACGCGCGCAAGGACCGGGCCCAGAGAATGCGCCGAATGTCCGGCGGCAGAGTTTGCTTCGAGCGGGTCCGGCTGCCCACATCAGATCGCGGTTCGGCTTCAACGATGCTGCTAGTTGATGGCATGCAGCGTCCCCTTCGAAAACAGGACGCGATGCTTGGGCATGCCGCCTCGTGGGGAGATCGCGATCCCCATAGCGTCAGTAGATGTTCTTGGAATTTTTCTGTCAACTGGGCGAGTTTGCCCGTGTTCTAAGGTCGCTTAGGGTCAAAGACGAAAGTCCCTCGCAATGGCGATACGTCCGCACCTGCCGCACTCGGTACCTCGTCGAGGTGAGAGCGGCGAAAACGCCCGAGCTCAACGTTTGAAACCAGGTGCAAAGCGGCAACGGCGCGGCAGGCACTCCTTTTTACTCAAACCACTTGACCTTCCCACCGTGGGAAGCCTCAGCGTTCGAATCATCACTATCGCAAAGGAGCGAAAACACATGTGCGGATGCTCAACCCACCGATCCAGCACTGGAACGACGGCCATGCCAACGAACGGCAGCCTCACTCTCCGAGTCGACGACATGACCTGCGGGCATTGCGCCGGTACGATCAAGCAGGCGGTCGAGGCCGCGATCCCGGGAACGCATGTTGATGCGGACCCTGCCACGAAGCTGTTGTCGATTCAGGGCACCGCCGACCTGTCCGCGGTGAAGACTATCGTCACCGAGGCCGGATACACACCTTCAGTGGCAGTCTGAATCCCTCGAAGGCAAGACGGTCCGGATGGTCACACGGCCCTCTGGGCCGGATTGTCGAAGCATTCCTTTCATGACACATATGCGCGTACGACGACGGAGTTCACCCTTGCGGCTGACGGGCCTCATCATCGCTGTTCTGCTTGCGGTAACCGCGGGGATCTTCCTGATTTCCACGCCGCATGCTGCTGCGTCCGGTGACCGGCTGGCATTGGCAGAATCCATTGCGGGTCATGTCATTGGGGCACACTCCCATGAGGGCGCGGTCGAGCGAGACCAGACATCCGCCCACGATCATGCCTCTGCCCAGAAGGACTGCGGCGACCCGGCCTCGGGAACTCACGGTGGCGACGGAGCCGCGTGCTGTAGCATGGGCGCCTGCCACGCTGTCCAAGCGATTGCCGCTCCGATGGTTCACATGCGCCGCGCCTCCGCCGTCGTTCTTGCCATGATCGGCGACGAGCAGGTCGAGGGCGTCATTACAGGTGGGCTCGACAGGCCACCACGAACCGTCTGACGCAGGAGCGGGCGATCAGCGCCCGCACGCATCGGCACGGCTGCTCGCAAGGCAAGCCATGCCCGACCTGAAGCCCAAGCCGGTCATCCTCCCGCGCGCTTGCTGAACGTCGACCCAAGGAAAAGGCGGACATGCCGCCCCTCCTGACTTCGACCGCGTGCCGTGGAGGTCCATCCGGAGACGGACCCCATGCTGAAACTCATTCCACTCGCGGCGCTCGGCCTTGGCCTGGCCGCCTGCGTGCCCTCCCAACACCCTTCCTATCTCGTCGCGGCGGCCGATTCGGCCGTGGGAATTCGACCGCTGACCTACTCGCCCGTCACTGCTGGCGTGCGCGGGTACGACGTCGTCGATCCCGGCGATTGGCGCGAACTCAACCGGCGGGTCGCCCCCGGGGCCGGGCGCGACGATGGCGGCGATGCCGCCCCCAGGGGCCGCTGACCATGCGCAAGGACACAAGAACGATGACTGACAACGAACACGCGGGATTAGCGCGCGGATTGCGGCTGCTCGGGAGCGTCGCCGCCGCCCTGATCCTGGGGGGCTGCGTCTCGTTCTCGGCCGATGGGGGGCTGTCGACCGCGCAGACGGTCGCCTACACGGAACTGAACAAGGATGTGATGAAGGTTGCCAGCGAGACCGATGCCCTCGTCACGCAGCAGAAAGCCGAGGCCCTCCTGGGCCGCCCCCTGTCTCCCGACAGCGCCGTCCAGATCGCCCTTCTCAAGAACAGGGGCCTCCAGGCGGCGTTCAACGACCTCGGCGTCTCGGAAGCCGCATACGTCCAGACAAGCCTACCCCCGAACCCGACGGTGGCCCTGTCCCGTCTTGGCGGTAGCCTGGAACTCGAGATCGAACGCCAGATCCTCATTGGTCTCTTCGAACTCGCCACGCTGCCTGCCCGGACCGCTATCGCCGAGCAGCGTTTCCGTGCCGCCCAGTTCCGTACAGCCGAGGCCGTGCTCCGGCTCGCTGGCGAGACGCGCCGGGAATACTACCGGGCCATTGCCGCCAACCAACAGGTCGCCTTCATGCAACAGGCACTCGGCACGGCGGAGACGGCATCGGAGCTCGCCAAGCAACTCGGCGAGAGCGGTGCGCTCAACAAGCTGGAGCAGGCTCGCGAGCACGCCTTCTACCAGGAACTCGGGGCCCAGCTCGCCCGAGCCCGGATCGAGCAGAAGGTCGCGCGCGAACGCCTGATCCGGCAGCTCGGGCTGTGGGGCCGGGACATCGACTTCCGCCTTCCCAACTCGTTGCCGCCCCTGCCGGGCCGCATCGCCTCCGCCAAAGACATCGAACGCCGGGCGCTCGAGCAGCGCGTCGACATCCAAGCGCTGCGCCATGACCTGAACGCCGTCGCCGGCCAATACGGTCTGACCAATGCCACCCGCTTCGTGACCGACATCGAACTCGCCGGCCTCTCCAGCTACGAACGCACGACGTCACTGCTCGTCGATCAAGGCGGCGTCGAGGTCGAGCGCGACGCGGTCAAACGAAAGGGCCTGGAGGTCGAGTTCACCATCCCGCTCTTCGACTTCGGCGCGGTGGGCGTCCGCAACGCAAAGGAGACCTATCTGGCCGCGGCCAACCGCCTGGCGGAGCGGGCCGTCAATGCCCGTTCCGAGGCGCGCGAGGCCTATCTGCGCTACCGCGGCAACTACGACCTCGCCCGCCATTACCAGAGCCGCGTCCTGCCGTTGCAGAAAACCATCCAGGACGAGGCCCTGCTCCAATACAGCGGCATGCTCGTCGATGTCAGCCAGCTCATCCTCGACGCCCGCGCCCGTATCCTCAGCAACGTCGACGCCATCAATGCCCGCCGCGACTTCTGGATCGCCGCGACCGACCTCAAGGCCGCCCTCGTCGGCGGCGGGGCCGGCAGCGGTGGAGAACGCGGTGGTGAGGCCGTGGCTTCCGCCGCCGGCGGCGGTGGCGGCGGACACTGATCAAGGGAAAGACCCCATGACCGACCTATCGCGCAGGAATTTCCTCGGTGCCGGAGGCCTCGCCCTTGCCGGGGCGTCGATGATCAGCGGACGCACGCAGGCGGCGAGCCTGCCCGAGGCGCCGACCATGACCGAGGCCACGATGCAGCCGCCGCTCTACCCAAAGAGCGGACCCGACTACCAACCTGTCGTGACCCTCAACGGCTGGACCCTGCCCTGGCGGCAGAACGGCGACTGGAAGGAGTTCCATCTTGTCGCGGAGCCCGTCGTGCGCGAACTCGCGCCGGGCATGAAGGCGCACCTCTGGGGCTACAACGGCCAGTCGCCGGGGCCGACGATCGAGGCGGTCGAGGGCGACAAGGTGCGCATCTTCGTCACCAACAGGCTGCCGGAGAACACGGCGGTGCATTGGCACGGCCAGCTTCTGCCCAACGGCATGGACGGCGTCGGCGGCCTCACCCAGCCGCACATCCCGCCGGGCAAGACATTCGTCTACGAGTTCATCTGCCAGAAGTCCGGCACCTTCATGTACCACCCGCACTCGGACGAGATGGTGCAGATGGCGATGGGCATGATGGGCTTCTTCGTCGTCCATCCGCGCGACCCGGCCGAGCGCCGGGTTGACCGCGACTTCGTGTTCCTGCTCAACGCCTTCGACATCGAGGCCGGAAGCTACGTGCCGAAGGTCAACACGATGCTCGACTTCAATCTCTGGTGCTGGAACTCGCGCGTGTTCCCGGGCATCGACCCGCTCGTGGTGCGCCAGGGCGACAAGGTCCGCATCCGGTTCGGCAACCTGACCATGACGAACCACCCGATCCACATGCACGGCTACGACTTCAAGGTCACGGGCACCGACGGCGGCTGGGTGCCGGAGACGGCGCAATGGCCCGAGGTCTCCGTCGACGTCGCGGTGGGCCAGATGCGTGCCTTCGAGTTCGTGGCCGACGCTCCGGGCGACTGGGCCATCCACTGCCACAAGTCGCACCACACCATGAACGCCATGGGCCACGACGTGAAGACCTACATCGGCGTGAACATGAAGAAGACCGCCGCGGCCATCAAGAAGGTGGCCCCGGGCTACATGCCGATGGGCTCGGCCGGCATGGGCGAAATGGGCAGCATGGAGATGCCGCTGCCCGACAACACGCTGCCGATGATGACGGGTTTCGCGCAATTCGGCCCTGTCGAGATGGGCGGCATGTTCTCGGTCGTGAAGGTGCGGTCGGGTCTCGCTGCGGACGATTACAAGGATCCCGGCTGGTACAGGCACCCGGAGGGAACGGTCGCCTATGAGTGGACGGGCGAGAAGCTCGCCGAGCCCTCCCGCGCGACCCCGCCCGACAGCAGCGCGAAGGCGGCGGAATTCCGCGCCATCGACCCACGCAAGAGACCCGTTCGCACCGGCAGCGGCCACGACAACCACTGATCCCAACACAACCGATGCAAAAGGAGCAATCGATGAAAACTCGTCTATCCACTCTAATGGGCGCCGCCACGGCGATGGCGCTGTCGACCGGTCTCGCGCTCGCCGGATCTGGCGAGGCCGGCCACAGCCACAAGTCATTCGCGACCGGTGAGCCGGGCGATCCGAAGAAGCCGGTTGCCCGCACGATCGACGTCGCCATGAAGGAGACCGACGACGCCAAGATGTTGTTCGAGCCGAACAAGATCGAAATCAAGCGCGGCGAGCAGGTGAAGTTCGTGCTCAAGAACCACGGCCAGGTCGACCACGAGTTCATGCTCGATACGGTCGAGCGGAACGCCAAGCACAAGATCGCCATGGAGAAGAACCCGGACATGGAGCATGACGACCCGAACGGGAAGCGCCTCGCGCCTAAGGGTTCCAATGAGATCATCTGGCGCTTCACCAAGGCCGGCGCCTTCGAATTCGCCTGCCTGATCCCGGGTCACTACGAGTCCGGCATGCACGGCACCGTCATCGTCAAATGACGGCCCCTGTTCTCACGTCCCAATCCGACAAAGGAGTATCGTTATGAAGCGTATCGCTATTGGCCTGATCGCCGCTCTGATTCTCTCGGGCGCTGCCGTTGCGCAAAGCCTGCCGACCGTTTCCGGCAAGGTCGAAAAGGTCGACCAGACCGCTGGCAAGATCACCATCGATCACGGCGCAATTCCGAACCTAAAGATGGATGCCATGACCATGGTGTTTCGCACACCGGATCCGGCCATGCTCAAGGGCCTGAAGGCCGGCGACAAGGTGCAGTTCACCGCCGATCGGGTGAACGGCCAGATCAGCGTCACGTCGATCAAGAAGGGCTCGTGATCCCATGCCGCTCCGCAGACCGGCTGCGGGGCGGCCCTCCCTATTCAAGAGGCATTCCGCATGAAACGCTTGACCATCACACTCACTGCTGTCGGCGCCGTCCTGGCCGTCCTCGCGATCGGACCCGATCGCATCGCGCTGGCGCAACCCGCCAAAGGAGCTCTGGCCGCCTACGAGCGGGTGCTCGATGTCATGAACGGCCGCTTCAAGGACGTGAAGCTCGCCGGCGACCCTGACCGGGATTTCGCCACCCTTGCGATCACGCACCACGAGGACCTGATATTCCTGGCGAGGACGCAGCTTGAGCACGGCGGCGACGAAAACCTGCGACGACTGGCGCAGCGGATTGTGGAAGAGCAGCAGAAGCAGATTTCCGAACTGAAGGATTGGCAGGTGCGCAACCGCCAGTCCGACTACCGTGCCCGGGCCGACCAGCCGCCGCACGGGTCGGGGCCGCTCGACCGGGCGGCTGCGCCGGCCCGACAATTGCAGGCAGCCGGCCCGGCGCAGCCCGCCGCACTGGCCGTCACCGCGAGTCAACTCCCCATGGTGTCTGGCACGGTAGAGAAGGTCGATACAGCCCAAGGGAAGGTGACCATCGAGCATGGGCCGATCCCGAACCTGGACATGGATGCGATGACGATGGTGTTCCGGACGCAGGATCCCGCGGTCGTCAAAGGCATTAAGGCGGGCGACAGAATCAGGTTCCAGGCCGACCGCGTGAACGGGCAGATCAGCGTCGTGAGGATCCAGAAGGGAAAGTAGCGGCAGCAGCGGCGGACGGCTCAAGGCGAGACGCTTGACCTTCCCATTCATGGGAAGCCTCAAGCTGAAACTTCGAATGCAAACGCAGTGGAGAACGGCGATGAGCAATGACCAGGCGACCAAGGGGCACGGCCACGAGGGTCATGGTCGTGATCATGGTCGAAGCGCGCACGTGGGGCACCTCTAGGAGCCTTATTCCGCCGCAAAGGTGACGAATCCGGTCTGCGGGATGATGGTCGACCCGCAGACCACCGCTCATCGGACCCAGTACATGGGCAGGCCGTATTTCTTTTGCTCATCGGGTTGCCAGTCGAAGTATGGCCGAGCCGGCGACATACGCGCAGCCCGCAACCGAAAGGAAGGCGGATCCCGTCTCCGAGGGCACGATCTACACGTGCCCGAGTCACCCCCAGATCCGCTCGGTGGGGCCTGGTTCCTATCCGATCTGCGGGATGGCGCTCGAACCCGTGCTGGCGACCACCGAGACAGGTCCCAGTCACGAACTCGTCGACATGACGCGCCGCTTCTGGATCGGCCTTGCAATTCCGCTGCCCGTTGTGGCGCTGGAAATGGGCGGCCATCTGACGGGTCTCAGGCGGAGGCCCAGCGCAGCCGCGCCCCGATCCAGCGCCTGGCCGACCAGGTTTCGGGCTACTTCGTGCCGGCGGTGATCGGGGTGGCGGTGCTTGCCTTCGCCGCCTGGGCTATCTGGGGACCCGAACCACAGTTCTCCTACGGGCTCGTGGCCGCCGTGGCGGTGCTGATCATCGCCTGCCCCTGGCGTTGGGGCTCGCTACGCCGATGTCAATCATGGTTGGCGTCGGCCGTGGCGCCCAAGCCGGTGTGCTGATCAAGAACGCCGAGGCGCTGGAGCACATGGAGAAGGTCGACACGCTGGTTGTCGACAAAACGGGGACGCTCACCGAAGGCAAACCGGCGGCCACTGCCGTCGTGCCGGCCCCCGGGTTCACCGAGGCCGAGGTCCTGCGGCTTTCGGCCAGCGTCGAGCGGGCGAGTGAACATCCGCTTGCGGTAGCAATCGTCGCGGCGGCGGAGAGGCAAGGTCTCGCGACAGCATCGGTCACTGATTTCAACTCGCCAACCGGCAAAGGCGCGCGGCATCGTCGAGGGTCGCCGCATCCTGCTCGGCAACAAGGCCTTCCTGGCCGAGCATGGCGTCGATGTCAGCGCCTTGGCGAACAGGCCGACAGGCTGCGCGAGGATGGTGCCACTGCGATCTTCGCCGGCGTCGACGGCAAGGTTGCGGGCGCCATCGCCATCGCAGACCAGGTAAAGGCCACGACGCCCGAGGCCCTGGCTGGCCTAAAGGCGGAGGGCGTGCGGGTGGTCATGCTTACGGGCGACAACTGGACGACCGCCAAGGCCGTCGCGCGTCGGCTCGGGATCGATGAGTTCGAATCCGAGGTCCTACCCGACCAAAAAAGCGCAGTCGTGGACAAGTTCAAGCGCGCGGGTCGCGTTGTCGCGATGGCCGGCGACGGCGTGAATGACGCCCCCGCACTCGCAGCTGCGGATGTCGGCGTCGCCATGGGGACGGGCACCGATGTGGCGATGGAGAGCGCGGGCGTCACCTTGCTGAAGGGCGACCTGACCGGGATCGTACGGGCGCGGCGGCTGTCGCGGGCGACCATGCGCAACATTCGCCAGAACCTGTTCTTCGCTTTCGTCTACAAGGCCCTCGGCGTCCCCGTCGCAGCAGGCGTACTCTGCCCGTTTTTCGGAATTCTGCTCTCGCCGATCCTCGCCGCGGCGGCGATGGCCCTGTCATCGGTTAGTGTGATCGGCAATGCCATCCGGCTCCGGACCGTCCCCCTATGACGGAAATCCCGCAATACCGTTGATACCGGGAGACCACGACATGAATACCGCAGGGGATCTTCCTTCGACGCCGAGGACATGGCGCACGATTTTGATCGGGACCTCACTGGGCTGGGGAGTCACTCTCCTATTGGCGCTCTTGGCATCTACCTCTTCGTCAGCCACACTGATCACATCTTGGCGGCCCTGCCCTATGTTCTGTTGATTGGCGTGTCCGCTGATGCACCTATTCATGCACAAGGGCCACGGGGATGGACATGGAGGGCGCAAGTGACTATTGGCCGCCTGGCATGTCTAAGGCGCGCCGAACTCCCGTCAAACATCGGCGCGGGTCTTCCTCAACATGGATGGTCACGTCGCGGGACACGTAACCTTGCGAGTCGTCTCACGGCACGCCGGTCCGGCATCGGCTGATCTATCTGTCAGCGCCCAATCATCCGGTTGTAAACAGGAACGAATAGGACCGCTGCGATCCATGCCGCCGCGGCGCTGCCAATGATGCCCTCGACGAAGGTCCGAACGAAATTGTCAGGCTGTGTTGCGAAGAGAGTGACCCATCCATGGGCAAGGCCAGAGGTCGGCCACACAAAGGACAGCAGATAACAGATCACAAACATTCCGACGAGGGTGCTCGTCAGGGCCCATCCCAGGGCCTTGAGGTGCAACGGGGTGCTATGGCGCGTATCGTCCGCGGAAATAGGGTTGATCAGGGTTGAGAAGGTCATGATTGCCTCCCTTAAGGGTCCGGCTTCATTGGCACTGATTATACACTCCCTTCACGATCACTGTATCGGGGAAATTGGAACGCCGTTCGGCTACAATGCTTGATCTGGAACAATGTCCACATGGGTGGGCGAGGTAATCTTGAGCGCATGATTCAGGTACGGTCGCTGATCTGCCGCCTCTTCCGCTGCGTTCTTGCTGCGGTGCTGGTCGTTGGAACGTTCGGATCGCCAGCCATGGCCGCTGGAGTTCAGCATCAGACCGTTTCTGTCATCGTCTCCCAAGTGCCCGCAATTCACGATTGCTGCGACCCAGGGCCCGAGAGGATGGATAGTGGCTGCCCTAGCGCCTGTACCCAATCCTCCTGCAGCGTCATGGGTCTCCCCGCATCTGGAGCCGCGGCTTCTTCTGGAATCCGCAAACATTTGGGGTGGTCGGGCACGACGGCACGTTTGGCCGGGATTGTCTTGAAACCGGTTACGCCTCCTCCACGAACCTGACGCTCAGGACACCATCTGTCCGCGTCTCATGCAGGCCATCGTCTTTCGGAAACCCGACTGTTCTCCAGGAGAACTATCATGAACTCATCTTTTCTCGCACTCGTCCTCGCCGCGGGCCTATCGCTGCCGGCCCTCGCCCAGCAAACGGCGCCTTCAGCTGCCGATCACAATGCTCATCATCCCGGAGACGCGCAGGCACAGGCCAGTCCAACGACAGGCAGCCCTCAGGTGCAGATGAGCACTATGCCCGCACCACAAGGGGCAACACCCGGCATGGGGGGTGGCATGATGGGCCAAGGCAGCCAGCGTCCCGGTGGCATGATGTCGGGGATGGGACAGAACATGATGATGAGCTGCCCGATGATGCAGAGTGGCATGCCGGGCATGATGGGCCGCGGAGCGGGCCCCGTGCCGAGCGGAGGTGCCCGCGGTGATCAGGGCGTCGCCTCGCTCGCCATGAACGCGGTGAACGAACGCATGCACCGCGAGATGACGATCGAATACACGGGAAACGTGGACGCCGACTTTGTCCGGAACATGATCAGTCACCATCAGGGCGCCATCGACATGGCCAAGATCGAGGCTGCCTTCGGCAAGGATCCCAAGATGCGCGAACTCGCCCAGACCGTCATCAAAGCGCAGGAGGACGAGGTCAGCATGATGAAGTCCTGGCTTGCCGCAAACTCGAAGCAGTGAGGTCGCTGTCATGAATCCCAACCTGATGATCAGCCGACGAGCGCTCATCGTCGGCCTCGCTGCCGCACCTCTTGTCCTGTCCGCCCGATCTATCGCGTCCGCCGAAACCCTGCCGAAAATGACGGTCACCAAAGAACCGAGTTGCGGCTGCTGCGGCGCGTGGGTCGATCACGTTCGCAAGGCAGGATTTCCGGTCGAGGTAATCGAGTCCCCGGGCGTGAACCGCCTCAAAGTCCGTCTCGGCGTTCCTCAGGCGCTCGCCTCCTGCCATACGGCCGAAGTCAGTGGCTACGTCATTGAGGGCCACGTTCCCGCTGATGCCATCAAACGGCTACTCGCTGAGAAGCCAAAGGCCAGGGGCATCGCGGTCCCGGGCATGCCGGTCGGCTCCCCCGGAATGGAGATCGAGGGAGTTCAGAACGACACCTACGACGTCGTCTTGTTCGGAGCCGCGCGTCAGACCACCTTTGGCCGCTATCGCGGAGTCCAGCGATCCTAGAGTCCAGAGCGAACCGCTCCGGCCTCGAAGGCAGGGAACGGTTCGCCTATACGAGGAACTACCTGAGCACTTGCTTTCCAGTTTCTTATGACGTGTGACCCGTTCCAACGTCTGCCTCGGGTCAAAGTACGCTGTACAAGTATTTACCTGAAGGTCCGCTTCTCGGCGGCGAGTCCGTACCATGGAGCTTGCCTGTTGCGGCCAGTGAACCTTAGGGAGGCTCACGCTTTGGTTTTGTCTCAATCGTATGCGACCCATCCTCCGGCTCGGCTTGCTCTTCGCCGCGTCCGTCAGCCTCGTTCTGAGTGCCCTTGCGAAGGTGAAATCCGCCTACCCTCCCCGGTTTCCTCTTGCCTCCAACAGCCCGTTCTCCGGGCGGGACGATGTCTACGCGAATATTCCCGAGAAGGATGAGTTTGGACGGGATCAGCTCGCAATGTTTCGCCAGTGGAACCCAGACCCCGTGGGCCTTCACGAAGCGAACCTCAAGGCCATCAATCCAATGCTCGCCAAGGTGGTCCGCAGGGCTAAGGCGGATCATCCTGGGCTGCTCTTCGTGATCGGCTCAGGCCGGCGCGATGACAAACAGCAACGGAAGGCGGTTGCGTGGGGATGGTCCAAGACCCTGGACAGCCCTCACCGCTCCGGAAACGCTGTCGATTTGTGGCCCCTCGACGCGCAGGGCCGCGTTCTCTTTGATCCGTCGACCCATGGCCGGATCAGCGCGGCGATGAGGCAGGCAGCCGCAAAGTTGGGAGTTTCGATCCGCTGGGGTGGCCATTTCCACGGTTTCAAGGATATGGACCGGTCGCACTTTGAGCTCGTATCTGATCACTCAAGACATGTGAGACGGGCCCGCTTGCTCGCGCCATCTAGCTGACCTTTCCCGGTAACCTTCATCTCAGCAAAGTGGGCCGGTGGCGAGATAAATCCACTCTGCCACTGAGATACAGCAACTACTCTGGCAAAGAGCAGGCGCCGCTACCGCCTTCCTCCACCTGCGCCGTTGCCTCCTCCGTTTCCACCGCCTCCACCATTGCCACCGGAGTTTCCGCCACCGTTTCCATTGCCGCCGCCGTGACCGCCACCATTTCCTCCGGCGTTGCCGCCGTTTCCACCTCCGCCTGCTCCGGCGCCGCCCCGCGAACCGCTGGCATTGCCGGAGGCCTCATGGCCGTCACTGCGTCCGCGAGCGGTACCGGGCGGGGTGCCGTTATGCGGGGCATGAGCAGGGCCAAGACCCCGATCACGCGGTGAAGCCGTGCGGCCCTTCCCTTCCGCGGGCGTGCTGCTTGAATTGCCGGGATTGAGGCCCTGACGAGATCCGTCCGACCGAACCGGCGTGCCCTGAAGCGAGACACCCTCGATGCTCAGCATCCCCCTTCGATCGGACACCGCAGTCACCACGGCGGGAGCATACGATCCAGCGGGCAGTGCCACAGGGGCGTTCCCGACGACCTCTAGACCTGAACCGAGTCGCAGCCCGTTTGGCGTGCGTTCGACATAGGCCTCGATAGAAACCTGCCGGACTGGCCCCAGGAGGTCGCGCTCGTGGGCAACCCTGGTGACGTCCAGAACGCCGCCGCTATGGGTCCCTTCGAGGACAGCCCGGGTGCCGGCAAGCGCTGGGTTTACTCCGGCAAGTTTCAGCGACCCAATCCTGAGACTGCCATCGCGGAGCTTGATCATCCTGCCGGCCACCCTGTCCGGACCCTCGGCCCTGCGCTCGATCAGGCTTGCGACGATAATCCCGTCCGGGCGACGCAGGCCGAACACTGCGACACGCTCGCCACGCCGCCACGGCTGCGGGCCGCTCAGCTTCTCTGTGGAGACGGGCTGCCCAAGCACCCTGAACACCTTGCCACCGGTCACCTCGACGGTGCCGACAACCTCGCTGGTCACATCGATCCGTCCTGTCGTCAGCACGCCATTGTGATTCTCGGCAACAACCTGCACCACATGGCCGATCTTGAGATCGGGGGCCGCACGAGGTTGCCCGTCAATCCGGATTGGTACGTCCGGCGCGTAAGTCACCCGCAGGCCATTGACGATGATGCTGCCGAACCCGCGGATCGTGCCCATGACACCCGTGCCGCCAATGCCGCGATCACCGTCCGGGTCGGTTGAAATCACTCCGGTACCGCCGATGCCACGGTCCCCTGGGTCCTGGCTTCGCGCCGCCTCCAGGGGGACGAGGAGCAACGCCAGCGCGGCCAGCCAGCAAGCGGTGGTTCGTGCAATCGCAGGGGCGCAGTCCCTCACGTCCTGGGTTCCTCGTCATTGCGATCCCTGGGCCTGTCAGCCGTCACAGGCGGCACAACCTCTTCGGAATAGACGTAGACACCGAAGTTCCACCGCCATGGACCGGGCGGTTCTCCATCGCTGGCGGCGTGGGCCTCGCGGTTGAGCTTCTGGAGCGCCTGCATCGCGACCTCGCGGGAACGTCGCTGAAGCTCCTCGGCCAACTCCTTTGTGAGGCCATCGTAGTGCACGGCCCGCTCAAGGAATGGCGGCGATGGCGCCTCCACATTAGCCACGGCCGCCGCAATATGGTCGTGCAGGTTGCGCCCGAGATAGTAGAGCTGCTGATCGTCCCCACTCCGCGGCACGAACGCTGCCTCGACCAGAACGGCCCGATCCTGGTCATCAATGACGACGAGTTTGCGATCGAGCCACTCGTCCAGCACGGCGCGGGGCCGCACATCGCGGGTGACCGAGGCAACAAGGCGCTCGAAGGAAGGCTGCGCCGGATCCGCGGTCCGGGGCAACGGCAGGGGTTGTCCGCCCGCATCGCTGAAGTCCGGATCCGCAAGCCAGCGGGCCAGAATACGGCTCGTCCGCGAAACCGTTGCCGGAACGGCGGTCACTGGCGCGCCAGCCCCACGCAGCCGACGAACCTCCTTGCGATGGACACCTGTGAGCAGACTAACCCGGCTGTCCGTCTGCTCCTTACCGAGCAAAGCAAAGTCGTACTCGGCGACATTGACGTAGAGCTCGCGCAGCAGCTCCGTGAGCATGGGAAAGGTGATCCCGCTCCGGATTAGCAGCCGCACCAGGGGACGTAGCAGACGCGCCAGAGGCGCGTGGAGCTTGGCTGGTTCAAGGGATCGGGGTGTGTCGCCGGACATCCATCCAACTAAGCAGATTGTGCGTGGGAAGCAATCCCACACTCAAGTTGACGTGGGAAAATTTCTCACTTAAATCTTGGACATTGGGCTCCACGCTCCGGAATTTATTGAAAGGAACCTCATGACACGACGTCTCGCTCTTACAGTCTCAGCTTTTGCTTTGGGTCTTGCGATCAGCCTCCAGCCGCTTTCCATCGATATGGCCTCGTTCAAGGTCGAGAAGTCACAGGCTCAGGCCAAAGGTGGGGACGGCGGCGGTGGCAACGGGGGCGGCAACTCTGGTGGTGGAAACGGAGGCGGCAACTCCGGTGGTGGAAATGGAGGTGGCAACGCCGGTGGTGGAAACGGAGGCGGCAACGCCGGTGGTGGAAACGGAGGCGGCAATTCCGGTGGTGGAAACGGAGGTGGCAACTCCGGCGGCGGCAGCTCCGGTAGTGGTGATCACGGGGGCAGTTCCCGCGGTGGCACCGCCGGCGGCAATTCTCGCGGTGGCAGCGAGAATTCGCGTGGCGGCACCAGTGAACGCGGGGGCCGCAGTTCTGATGCCGGCAAAGGCTCTGCATATGGCCAGTCCAGGGCCGACCAGGCCCGGAGCAGCACGCGCGATGCCAGGGCAGGAGCCGAGAAGGTCTCCACTGAAGCAAAAAAAGCTGCCTCCAATGCCAAGAGCATCGGCCTGGACACGGCCAAGCTCGGGCGCATGAACGCGGTCAATGCCTCAGCGACTGCCCGGCAGCACGCTGCGCCGACCTCCACGGTTGGCCTGATCGCCGCCTATGAGAAGGCCCTGACCGTCAGTGAGAACACCGAGGAACAAATCACCGACGCCGAAATCATCGAGGCCGCCAAGGCTCTCGCAGCCCTGTCGAAGACGGGTGTGCCAGAGGAGCCTGTGAAGGTGCTTAACGAGAGGCTCGGGCTCGACATCGATCCTGAATCGGATCTGTTCGACCGCATCATTGACGAGGCGCGGGAACAACAGGCCACACGTCAGTAAAACCACGAATGTCCTGCCACACACCAGCGGCAGGACCCTTCCCCGAAAGCGACAACGTGATCCGTATGGAGGATGCCTTGGGCCTATCGAGAGAAGCGTCGTCCATTCAGGACATTCAGGCTCACATCCAGGGCCCCGTTCAGGAGGTCCGGACCATCGGGAGAGCGCTCATGCACAATGACCGCAAGCATCGCGTGCTCATCGTTGAAGATGAGACCATGATCTCGATGCTGATCGAAGACATGGTGTGCGATCTTGGAGCAGAGGTTGTGGGCCCGGTCGCCAAATTCGGGCAGGCCATAACGTTGGCGCTTGAAGCCGACTTCGACCTCGCCGTTCTCGACGTCAATCTGGATGGTTTGATGGTCTATCCGATTGCGGACGTTCTGCGTGGTCGCGGCATCCCATTCATCTTCATGACAGGCTATGATTCCGGCGTCATTCCCCAGAGTTACCAGAACAACCGCGTGCTCTCGAAGCCGTTCTCACACCAGGCCTTTCGCGATGCTGTGGAGGGGTCTTTGCCGTAGCGTCTCCATCTTGTCGCGGAAGCCGTCGTGCGCGAACTCGCGCCAGGCATGAAGGCGCAACTCTGGGGCTACAACGGCCAGTCACCGAGGCCGACGATCGAGGCCGCGCACGGCGACAAGGTGCGCATTTCCGTCACCAACAGGCTGCCGGAGAACACGGCCGTGCACTGGCATGGCCAGCTACTGCCCAACGGCATGGACGGCCTCGGCGGCCTCGCCCAGCCGCACATCCCGCCGGGCACGACGTTCGTCTACGAATTCATCTGTCAGAAGTCCGGCACCTTCATGTACCACCCGCACTCGGACGAGATGGTGCAGATGGCGATGGGCATGATGGGGTTCTTCGTCGTCCATCCGCGCGACCCGGCAGAGCGCCGCGTCGACCGCGACTTCGTGTTCCTGCTCAACGCGTTCGACACCGAGGCCGGAAGCAATACGTGCCGAAGGTCAACACGATGCTGGATTTCAATCTCCGGTGTTGGAATTCGCGCGTGTTCCCCGGCATCGACCCGCTCGTGGTGCGCCAGGGCGACGTTTTCCTGAACGATGTCGAGATCCAGTACATCGTCGAAAACTTGTTCGTCTGCAACAGGCTGTCCATGGTGGAATTGGTCACCTCGGACGGGACGCGCATCGACCTGCGCCACATCCGCTCGCCGATCCTGTGCTTCTGCTCGATAGGCGACAACATCTCGCCGCCGCCGCAAGCGCTCGGCTGGATCACCGATCTCTATCTCGACGATGACGATGTGCGGGCGCACGATCAGACTATCATCACGCGCTCCATGACAGCATCGGTCACCTCACATCGGCAACCGCCGTCATTGCTCGCAGTGACGGCGAAGACATCCCGCGTTCCATCTGGCTGGGGTATCCGATCGAAAAGCAGGTTCCTTCCGACAGTTGTTTGAGCGAGAGCTTTCGAACGCGCCTAGGACCCCGGATACGTTGGCCGACAACGCGATCCATGGCCTTGGCCCGGGGTTTTTCGGCGGCCAAGGGGCAGAGGCCATCGTGGCGGCTGGCGAGCACGGAGGCCCCGCCATTGCGCTCGATGGAACTGGTCGGCTTGTTCGGCTCGGACATTCGAAGCCGTCTATGTCCGGTTGCTTGCTCAGGCTGGCTGAATGATCCGCGCATTGGATGTTCCTACAGCCACGCGTTGCCCGGACAAAGCAACGCGCGACAGATCCTCAGCGCCCCCTACGAGGGATCGCATCTTTTTCCCGGGCGAGGCTTGCTCCCCCGCGGATTTCTCGACGGCCCACGGAGCCTACACGACAGGCGTCCGAGCTGCGGCCGAAGCCCTAGAGGTCCTTCGAACGTAGCCAGCGCAGGGGATTTGCCGCGCTCGGGGCAGGTGTGGGGGCCAATCGGCGGCATGACCATGGGGCTGTTTACTCCCACGAAAGCGGCCGTTGTTGCCGTAATCTGGTCTCTGTTTCTCGAACTCGTGCGATATGGACCAGTGGCTAAAGGGAAAAGACCGCGAGAAGCTGTTTCCGACTTTCTGCTCCAGTTACCGCCTCTTCAGGCACGCTGATGGGAAGCGTGTTGCAATCGTCTGGGAAGGTGTGGACCTTGGCAAAATGAAGGCGACACTTGATAGTCCAGAAGGTGCAGCGGCGAAGGCTGCGGACACCGTGATCGATCCCATCGAGGTCTTCATTGAGGTTGAAAGCGGGAAGTGAACGGAGCGCAATCAGCGCCACCTCGCCGGGCTTCATTCCCGCTGCTCTATTCCTAGGGCCATCGCCTCTCCGTTTGTTCCGGTGGCCCTTCCATCTCGCCCCAAAGGCTTTCTCCCGGGGCGTTCCACCGGGAAGCAAGCGATAGCCGCCGATCACCCGGCGGTCATCGACGCGCGGCTTGCCGTCAGTCGGCTTGCGGCTCGATCCACGCGAACTGCGCGTCCGTCAGCAAGAAGCAATCCCGATCCATCCGCGCTTCCTCCCGGAAGCCGTGCGGCCGAGGCCGTTGGACGTCCGGCCTTACCGGAAGGTCGAAGAGGCACCAAATGGCACACAAATAGGACGTGATGGGCTCCGGTAGCCCCGTGATAGCCGGGCAGCACTACACGGTCGGCGAGAGTGGGCGCGAGACGTTCGTGCCGACTTCGCCAGGGCGCATACCCACATGGTGGCCGTGAACGTGAACAACAACACGGGCGCGCAAGTCCCAACCAGGCAGTTGAACGGGCCGCAAGGGCCTGCCACTCACGTCCAGATTGACGAGGCGGTGGCGAATGCGCTTGGCAACGGTTCGGAGGTGATGGAACGCGCTAGTCAATTGCAAGGGTCCGGTTTGGTTCAGGGCGCCGGTTACGGGCGCCGTTCACCCATGGCCGCGAGGTCGGCTTTGATTATCGGCCCGAACCAATCTTTGAATTCCTTCATTATTGGCGTCCAGTTCTGGAGTTTAGAGGCTGCTCGCGCGATCATATGAGCGGCGACCATTTGGGTGAACTCCATTTCGGCGCCAAGATCCATGGTTGGATGCTTAAGCCAATCTCGTTCCATGTTTAGAATGGCTATCCATTCTGGCTTCGTGAAGTGCTCGCGGGCTCTCGGGTACTCTGCGAGACCAGAGATAATGTCGCTTCCCTTCCTATTTGAGAACATGCCCTCAGCGGCACCGGCGAGGGTAATTGCGGTATCAAAATCTCCTCGCTTCAGCGCGTTTATGGCCTCGCCAATTTGCCTCCGGCAGGCGTCTTCCTTGCTAAGGGTAATGGGGGCTTCCGGTCCCATCTATTCGCCCTTCCTCAATCGCCCACCCGGCGCGCCGCTCTGCCGGGGCGCTCAAGCTCCACGAGCCGTTCTTCTAACGTCACGTGAAGGTCCAGAAAGATGTTCTCTAAAGCACCGGCTGCGTTGATGAGGTGCTCATCGGCATCTCCTGTTTTGAGCTTCTCAACGATATCTTCCATCATCGCACATTCCCGATCGACCAAGTTCCACAGCCCTCGAATATCGTCCTTGGTCGCTGCGGTGGATGCTACAAAGAGGGCAACCTCGCGCGCCAGGTCTTTGGCGAATTCACCGTGGTCGGAAACAATCTTGAGCCAATCCATGCTGCTACCTCGGCCAAGCTTCCAGGAGCTTATGAGCGGTCGGACAGAGCGTCTAGCCGCCTTACGTTTGCCAAAGCCCTGGAGCATGCCGGTTCAACTCCCGCCGCAGGTGCCAATTCACCGTCGTGGCTACATGCTGGCTATTCGACACAACCGGAACGTCGCCCGGCCCCGCACCGGGGAACCTAACTCACAGATTTCTTCTTAAATATCAATCGGTTGAGATGGTGATCGCGAATGGGATCGAACCATCGACCCGCTGACGAAGTCGGCGGCGCAGTCTTGTGAGAAATCGAGGGTACATGGGCCAAGCGAGTTCGATTTCTCCGGTTTGATTCTGATCGGACGACCGTCAAGGCAGCAGCGAAACATAGAGCGATCACCCAAGTGCTGCTTACCATGTGCTTACCAAATCCGTGTTCCAGTAAGCAGGCGTCGGAACCGTTAGGCCTAAGCCTTTGATTTTAATGGTACAGCCGCCCCGGCTTGAACGGGGGACCCCCAGATCCACAATCTGGTGCTCTAACCAACTGAGCTACGGCTGCACACGCGGCAGGGTGTAATCGTCCCGGCGATCATTTTCAAGGCCTGTTTCGTGCGCGCAGGGCCGCTGACAAGGAAACGGCGGGCCTCGCAGAGCCCGCCGCCGATCCATTGCTGCGAGATCGGTTCCCTATTCGGCGGTGGCGCCGGCCGCCTTGAGGACCGGGCGTCCAGCGGGCGACCTCGGATTCCACCAGCTTCTGCAAGGCCGCCGGGGTCTGGTCCGCCGCGCCGGGGATGACGCCGCCGAGGTCGAGGAGGCGCTTCTTGGTGTTCTCGTCGTTCAGAGCCTTCACGAGTGCATCGTTAAGCTTGGCGACGATTTCCGGCGGCGTGCCCTTCGGGGCGAAGACCGCGTTCCAGGCGCTCACCTCGTAGCCGTCGAGGCCCGCTTCCTTCGTGGTGGGAACGTCCGGCAAGGCCGGCGAGCGGGTCGGCGTGGCGATGGCGAAAGCCTTGATGTTGCCGCCCTGGATCTGGGGCGCCACGTTGACGATCTGGTCGGTCATGAAGTCGACGGTGTTGCCCATCAGGTCGTTCAGGGCCGGTCCCGTTCCGCGATAGGCCACCATGGTGGGCTTGGCCTTGATGACCGAGTTGAAGAAAATGCCGGTCGAGTGCGACACCGAGCCGACGCCCGCATGGGCCATGTTCACCTTGTCGCCGTTCTTCTGGACGTATTCGACGAAGCCCTTCAGGTCCTTGGCCGGAAAATCCTTCTTGGCGACGATCACGATCGGCGTGCCGGCCGCGAGGCCGATGGGGGCGAAATCCTTCGCGGGATCGTATTTCAGGTTGGGATAGAGGGCGGGCGCCGCGCCGTGGGTGCCCATATGGCCCATCATGATGGTGTAGCCGTCCGGCTGGGATTGCGCGCCGCGGGTGATGCCCGTGGTGCCGCCGGCGCCGGCGACGTTCTCGACGACGATCTGCTGGCCGAGCGTGCGCGACATGTTATCGCCGACGATGCGGGCGATCACGTCGGTCGGGCCGCCGGCGGCGAACGGGACGATCATGGTGATGGGCCGCTGGGGATAAGCGCCCTGGGCATGAGCCGCCGAAGTGGCAAGGCCGAGCGCCGCGACGGCGAGAGCGATTTTTTTCATGGTTTCCTCCCTGGAAAATAATCATGCAGGCTAGCGATATAGGGTCGGCTCGACGATTGGCTATTCGACGAATACCTCATCGCGTCCTTTGCGGATCGATGGCAGCAGCGCCAGAATCAGCAGAATGGCGGCGATTGCCAGAAGGACGGCGCTGATCGGCCGCTCGATGAATGTCTCGAGCGAGCCCCGCGAAAGGATCAGCGCCCGCCGGAGATTCTCCTCCAGCAGCTTGCCGAGCACGAACCCGAGCAGAAGCGGCGCCGGCTCGAAGCCGAACTTGATCAGGATGTAGCCGACGATGCCGAACAGGCCGATGAACATCACGTCGGTGGGCAGCGAGTTGATCGAGTAGATGCCGATGCAGCAGAACATCAGGATCGCCGGGAACATCAGGTGGTACGGCACCTTCAGCAGGCGCACCCACAACCCGACGAGCGGCAGGTTGATGATCAGGAGCATCAGGTTGCCGATCCACATGGAAGCGATCATGCCCCAGAACAGATCCGGGTTGCGCGTCATCACCTGGGGGCCCGGAACGATGCCGTGGATCGTCATCGCCCCGACCATCAGCGCCATGACGGCGTTGGGCGGAATGCCGAGCGTCAGCAGCGGGATGAAGGACGTCTGGGCGCCTGCGTTGTTGGCGGCCTCCGGCCCCGCCACGCCCTCGATGGCGCCGCGGCCGAAGCGGCTCGGATCCTTGGCGAGCTTCTTCTCGACCGTGTAGGACGCAAAGGGTCCCAGCACCGCTCCGTTCCCCGGCAGAATGCCCAGGATCGCACCGATCGTCGTGCCCCGCAGCACCGGCATGTAGGATTGCCGGAAATCCTCGCGGTTCGGCAGAAGGCGGCCGATCGCCTGGTGGACCACATCGCGGGTCTCGGTATGGTCGAGGTTACGCAGGATTTCGGCGACGCCGAAAATGCCCATCGCCAGGACGGCGAAATCGATGCCGTCGGCGAGGAAGGGCAGCCCGAAGGTCAGGCGCTCCTGACCGGTTTCGAGATCGGTGCCGACCGTCGAGAGCAGCACGCCCGAGAACGATCATGGCGATCGCCTTCAGGATCGATCCGCGCGCCAGAACCACCGCGAAGACGAGACCCATCACCATCAGCGAGAAGTACTCGGCCGGTCCGAAGATGAGCGCGAGTTTCGTCAGCGGCGCGCCGAGCGCCGCGATCACGATGGTCGCGACGGTCCCGGCGAAGAACGACCCGATGGCTGCGATGCCCGAGCGCAACTCCGGCCCGGCCCTGCCGGGCCATCTGGTGCCCGTCGAGGGTCGTGACCACGGAGGTGGCCTCGCCCGGAATGTTGACCAGGATGGCGGTGGTCGAACCGCCGTATTGCGCGCCGTAATAGATGCCGGCCAGCATGATGAGAGCGCCGACCGGCTCAAGCCCGAAGGTGATCGGTAGCAGCATGGCGATGGTCGCAATGGGCCCGACCCCGGGAAGCACGCCCACGAGAGTGCCCACGAGGCATCCGAGGAATGCGAGACCAAGGTTCTGGAAGCTGAGCGCGATCGAAAAGCCGAGATTGAGATTGGAAATCAGATCGCCCATCAGCTTTCATCCTCGTCAATCGACCACATCGATCCGAGTGGCGGGCCGGCGGCGACCCGTGAGGTAGAGCGCGAGGGCCGCCAACGCCAGTCACCAGGGCCGTCGCCCTGCAGCACGTCCTTCTGGGACCAGCCAGCCGGAAACAGATTGGCGAAGCTTTGCGGGAAAATGGGGATCGGCAGGTTCAGGAGATCGCCGAACAGCACCATGCAGAACGGCGTCAGGCTCAAAGCCAGGATGAGGAGCGGACGAAGCCGGACATCCTCGGTCGCATAGCCCCCGATGATGATCGCCAGGGGGCCGGACACCACCATGCCGAGGCCGGGAAGAGACAACGGCCCCATGCTGAAGGGACGGATCGTCACCGCGAAGGCCAGAATGGCGATGAGCACCACGACCGGCCCCCGCAAGGCGGATTTTTCGAGGTCCTCGCCATCCCGGAGGAGGCTCATCACCACCATGGCGAGGCCGCAGGCGCCCACGCCGTAGGCGAGCCAATCCGGCAGCATCGCAGGGCCCATCGAGCGCAGCGTGCCCTGGGGAAGGTCTCTGGCGAGATAGAGCGCCAGAGCCGCAAGCAGCAGCAGGAACACGCCGCCGGCAAAATTCTGGCCGGCGCGGATGGGGCCGCGGCGCAACGGTGCTGCGGCGCGCCGTACGGGCTGGGACATGGGCTGACCTCCCGATCGAGCTTCTCGGTCCCGACCTTCTTGTGGGACCGATTAGTGCCCAAGGCCGGGCCGTGGATCAAGCCGTTGATTGGTCCGGTTCACAATTGCCGCTGGGTGACACGGGATCGAAAGGCGCCTCCGCGCCGCTGCGTCCCGAGGAGAAGCGTCAAAAAATGCCGTTCACGGCTTGATCGGCCTTCATGTCTTGGCTAGATCAATGGCACCAGGCCGGGCCCCTCTGGCGGCTCTTCGGAGCAGCGATGTCGGACTGGATCGCAACCCAGGATGGCCTGAAACGGTTCGACCCTCCGCCCTGCTCCCCCTCTCTTGCGTTTGCCTGCCCGGTCTCGGGCGCTCACGGTGAGGCGCGTTTGGTTCGACGATCCGGCTGTGCCGTCCTCGCACGCATCAAAAGAGGCATCGCATGAACGAGTTTTTCTCGCCGGAAGTCACCGCCTTCCTGCAAGTGGTGATGATCGACCTGGTCCTGGCCGGCGACAACGCCATCGTGATCGGCCTCGCGGCGGCCGGTCTCCCGAAGGAACAGCGCAACAAGGCCATTCTGATCGGCGTCATCGCCGCGACGGTCCTGCGCATCATTTTCGCCGGGCTCACCATCCAGCTTCTGCAGATCGTCGGCCTCCTTCTCGCCGGTGGCATCCTGCTTCTCTGGGTCTGCTGGAAGATGTGGCGGGAGCTGCGCACCTCCGCGGCCGAGGAGGAAGAGGCCGAATTGGCCCTTGAAGGCGCCGATTCCGGCACCTCGACGGCACCGCGCAAGACCTTTGCCCAGGCGGCCTGGCAGATCGTCATCGCGGACGTTTCGATGTCTCTCGACAACGTACTGGCAGTCGCCGGGGCCGCCCGCGAGCATCCCTACGTGATGATCTTCGGGCTTATTTTGTCGATCGCCCTCATGGGGCTTGCGGCCTCGTTCATCGCCCGAATTCTGCAGCGCTACCGCTGGATCGCCTATGTGGGTCTCGCCATCATTCTCTACGTGGCTCTCAAGATGATCTACCAGGGCGCGCTCGAGGTTGCGCCGGTTGTCGGAGCGATGGGCCTCTAATACCCGACCGCCAGCTCCGCCGGCGCTTTCGCACCGGCGGAGCGATTGACGTTGCGGGATTGAGAGGGCACAGAGCCTCGACCCATGTCAGCTTCTCATTCCATCTTCACGCGCGCGGGTATCCTGCAGGGCGCCCGCAGCACGCTCCCGGCTTTCCCGGGTCTCATCGTCTTCGGGATGGCCTTCGGCACGGCCGCGGCGCAAAAAAGCCTTTCGGTCGGGGAAACGGTGGGATTGAGCGCTGCCGTCTATGCTGGCGCCGCCCAGATGGTGGGGCTGGAAGTCTGGCAGAAAGTCTGGACCCCCGGCACGATCCTGACGATCATGACCGTCACGGCGGTGGTGAATTCCCGGATGCTGCTTCTCGGTGCGACGCTCCAGCCCTGGCTTCGAGCCGAGCCGATCTGGCGCTCGGCCCTCAATCTCTTCCTTCTCACCGATGCGGGCTGGATCTTCAGCACGCGCTACCATAACGACGGCGGCCGGGATGTCGGCTTCCTTTTCGGCACCGGCATCGCCCTCTGGATCATGTGGGTGCTCGCCAGTCTCGCAGGGTATTTCGCCGGGACGTTCGTGCCCGAGCCCCGGCGTTTCGGCCTCGACCTGGTCATGCCGATCTTTTTCGCCATGATGCTCGTTCCCCTGTGGAAGGGGGCACGATCAGCTCTGCCCTGGCTGGTGGCCGGGCTGGTGTCCCTGTCTGGTTCATGCGTTCCTGCCGGGCTACCTTTTCATCGTCGTCGGCGCCCTCGCGGGCGTTGCCACCGGAATGTTGATGAAATGACGGCGTTTCACACATTCGTCGCCGGCCCCTGGGGCTCGGCCGTGGCCATCGCCGCCATGGTCCTGGCAACCTATCTCTGCCGCGTCGGAGGCGTCGTTCTGATGACCCGCGTGAACATCACGCCGCGGGTCGAGCGAGGGATGCGCGCTCTTCCGGGCTCCATCATCGTCGCCACGATCCTGCCGCTCATTCTCGATGGCGGACCCTCCGCATTTGTCAGCGTCGCGGCCGCGGTGATCGCCATGATGGCGACGCGATCGGAACTCGCCGGGCTCACGGCCGGGCTCGGTACGCTATCACTGCTCCGGGCCTTTGGTTTCTGAGGTTTTGTTGAACCGCGTCCGGATGCGCAGGAGCAACCCGTCGCGCACGTTGCGGTGGGCGTCGAGCATCTGTTCGCGCGATCCCACGACGAGGGTCGGATCCTGGGTCGGCCAGTATTCCACGTCGGCCGCGAGCGTTCGGGTCAGTTCCAGGGCTGCGTGATGGGCTTCCGGCGAGAGCGTGATGATCAGATCGAAACTGATGCCCTCGTGTTCCTCCAGCTCCTCGAGCGTGCGCGGCTTGTGCTTTGCTGCGTCGATCCCGATTTCATCGAGCACGGCCGTCGTAAAGCCGCTCGTCTCGCCCTTGTGAATGCCGGCCGATTGCACATAGAGCGACCGGCCGAAATAGTGGCGGGTGATGGCTTCGGCCATGGGAGATCGTACGGAATTCATGGCGCAGACGAAGAGCACCGAGTGAATGCGCCTGGCCCGTGGCTCGTCCAATCTCAACCTCTCCAATGGAGGGCGAAGATCAGCGTGAAGATGCGTCGCGCCGTGTCGAAGTCGAGCATGAGCTTGCCGTCGAGGCGCTTCATCAACAATTCGGCCGCTTCGTTGTGCAGGCCGCGTCGCCCCATATCGATCGCCTCGATCTGCGCCGGGGAGGCGGAGCGGATGGCTTTGTAATAGCTGTCGCACACCATCTCGTAATCGCGCACCGTCTTGCGAAACGGCGTCAGCGAAAGGTGATGGGTGACGAGCCGGTTGCCGTCCTCGGAGCGGACTTCGAAGCAGAGCTTGTTATCGACGAGGGCGACGTGGAGCGCGTAGGGTCCGCCCTCATGATTCGGAAGCGCGAAGTAGTTCGCCTCGACGATGTCATAGATGGCGATGGCGCGTTCGTGTTCCTGATCGGGATTGCCCCGACCGATGGACGCCTCGTCGAGAGTAATGGCGATCAACCGACTCCGCTCGTTCGCCATCCCTCCTCCCAACTCACATGTTCAGGCGGATCGCAACCGATCGCGCATGACCCTCGAGCCCTTCCGAGCGCCCCAGCGCGATCGCTGCCGGGCCGAGCGCCCGCAGGCTGTCGGCGCTGCATCTCAGGATCGAGGTTCGCTTCATGAAGTCAAGTACGCCGAGACCCGAGGAGAAGCGGGCGGAGCGCGCCGTCGGCAACACGTGATTGGGCCCGCCGACATAATCGCCGATCGCCTCAGGCGTGTGGCTTCCGAGGAAAATCGCCCCGGCATTGCGGACCTTGGCGGAAAGCTCGTCCGCATTCTCGGCCTCGATCTCCAGATGCTCGGGAGCCAGCCTGTCGACCAGGGGAATGGCCGATTCCAGGGTCTCGACGAGAATGATCGCGCCGTAGTCGCGCCAGCTCGCCCCGGCGATCTCGGCTTTCGGGAGCGTCCGCAACTGACGCTCGACCGCCGCCTCGACCGCGTCCGCCAGCTCAGCGTCGTCGGTGATGAGGATGGCCTGGGCGACCGGGTCGTGCTCGGCCTGGGCCAGGAGGTCGGCGGCGATCCAGTCCGGATTGGCATGCCGGTCGGCGAGAACCAGCACTTCGGAGGGCCCGGCGATCATGTCGATGCCAACCTGGCCGAACACGCGCCGTTTCGCGGCTGCCACGTAGGCGTTGCCCGGGCCGACGATCTTCGCCACAGGCTGCACCGTCGACGTCCCATAGGCGAGAGCCGCCACGGCCTGGGCGCCGCCGATCCGGAAGATCTCGTCGACCCCGGCAAGTCGCGCCGCCGCCAGAACCAGCGGGTTGGTCTCGCCCCGGGGTGTCGGCACCACCATGGCGATCCGCGGCACGCCCGCGACCTTGGCCGGCACGGCGTTCATCAGGACCGACGACGGATAGCTCGCGCGTCCGCCCGGCACATAAAGCCCAACCAATTCGATCGCCGTCCAACGCCATCCCAGCGTTACGCCAAGGGAATCGGTGGTCATGTGATCCTGCGGCCGCTGGGCGCGATGGTAGATTTCGATACGCTCCTTTGCGAGCGCCAGGGCCGAAAGCTCTTCCGGCGAGCACTGGGCGCGGGCGGCGTCGATTTCCCCGTCGCCGATGCGCAATGTCTCGGGCGTCAGCGACAGGTGATCGAAGCTCTTCGTGTAGGCCACCAACGCGTCATCACCGTTTTCCACGACCTCGTCGATGATACGGCGCACGGCCTGATCGACATCCTCGGACACTTCCCGCTTGGCAGAGAGCAAACGCGCGAAGGCGCGCGGGAACGACGGATCCCGAGCGTCGAGACGTTGCGGCATTAAAGGCGCTCCGCCGGGACTTCGTCGTGGATCGGACGACCATCGGCGGCCCAGACCGGCCCGACATCCTTCATCTGCAATTCGACGCATTCCACGTCGATCTGGATGGCTCCGCCCTCGGCGAAGATCAGCGTCGCGGTGCCCGACGGTGCGTCGGTCTCGTCGAACGAGATCGCCAGCAGATTCAACACCGCGTCCTTCCGGGTCTGGTCGATGCCCCGGACCCGCACGGCTTTGACCTGCTCGAAATGCATGCAGGTCAGACGTCGCTGCGGCGGCTGGTCGAAACCGGCCTCCCAGTCGAACCGCCGCACCTCGATGGCGAAACGCCGTTCCTTGGGAAGGAAGACGATATCCCCCACGCGCAAGACCGCGTCCTGCAGATGGGTGGAGATGATGGCCAGATCTTCCGGGTCGAGTGCGACGAGTTTGAGGAGGTCCATGGCTGCCAAACTGTTGAAGAGCCTTGCAAACGTCGAAGTCCGCAAAATGCCAATGAGCTTTGACGTTAGGTAGAGAGCACGGGCCTCCAGCGCAACCTCTGGCGGGCTGGCGGGCGGATTTTATCCCCGCAGGCGTTCGATGTCGGCCCCGCACCGCGCAAGCTTGGCCTCCAGCGCCTCGAAACCGCGGTCGAGATGATAGACCCGGTTGATCGTGGTCTCTCCCTCGGCCACGAGGCCGGCAATCACCAGCGAGACCGAGGCCCTGAGGTCGGTTGCCATCACGGGGGCGCCCTTCAGTCCCGGCACACCCTCCACATAGGCGCTGTCGCCATCGAGGCGGATCTGCGCACCGAGGCGGGCAAGCTCCTGCACGTGCATGAAGCGGTTCTCGAATATGGTTTCGCGGATCCGCGACGTTCCGTTCGCTCTTGTCATCAGGGCCATGAACTGGGCCTGCAGGTCGGTCGGGAACCCCGGAAACGGGTCCGTGGTCACGTCGATGGGCTGGATGCCATTGCCGTTCCGGCGGACGCGCACGCCGCTATGGGTCGGGGTGATGTCCGTGCCCGATTGCTGCAGCACGTCGAAGGCGAACTGGAGCAGGTCCGGCCGGGTGTTTTCGAGCACCACGTCTCCCCCCGCCATGGCAACCGCCATCGCGTAGGTTCCGGTCTCGATCCGGTCCGGCAGCACGTTGTGAGACGCCCCGTTGAGGCGCGTCACACCCTCCACGATGATCTCGGAGGTTCCGGCGCCCTCGATCTTGGCACCCATCTTCACCAGGCATTCGGCGAGATCCGTCACCTCGGGCTCGCGGGCCGCATTGCGAATGACCGTCGTGCCCTCGGCAAGGGTCGCCGCCATCAGCGCCACATGGGTTCCGCCGACCGTGACCTTCGGAAAATCGATCTCCGCGCCCCGCAGCCCCTTCGGCGCGGTCGCGACTACGTAGCCGCTATCGATCTCGATCGCAGCACCGAGCTTTGCCAGCGCCATGATCAGGAGATCCACCGGCCGCGTGCCGATGGCGCAGCCGCCCGGCATCGACACCTTGGCGTGTCCGAAGCGCGCCAGCAGAGGCGCGATCACCCAGAAGCTCGCCCGCATGGTCGAGACGAGCTCATACGGCGCGCAGGTATCGATGATGGAGCGGGACGTCAGGCGGATCGTCTGCCCGGTTTCCGTCGTCTGGCCGGGACGCCGTCCCGCGATGGTGTGATCGACCCCGAAATTGCTCATGATCCGCAGCAGGGACGAGATATCGGCAAGCCGCGGCACATTGCCGAGTTCCAGCGTCTCGTCGGTCAGGAGGCTCGCGATCATCAGCGGGAGAGCCGCGTTCTTGGCCCCCGAAATCGGGATCAGGCCGTTGAGAGGCGCGCCGCCCCGTATGCGAATGCGATCCATCAGGACCCCCAGGATGCGTGTTACAAAGAAAAGCTATGCAGGCTGCGAGGCCTGGAGGCTAGTCGGACGGCTTGTCGCGTTCCGGCGCGGGAGGGCCGGGCTGAACCTCTTCCCCCACAGATGTGGCAGCCTTGCGGCCCCGCGCCTGCGCCTTGCGACGCTTCAGGTTTTCTTTCAAGGCCGCCGCCAGGCGGGCAGCCTTCTGTTGCGATCTCACGTCGGTCAAGGTTCTCGCGACCCTTCGTCGCCACACCCAATAAAGGGTTCGCAAACGCCCCTCAACCGGAATATCAGAGTGGCGATGGCGGCCTTGGCGGTGAGTGGTGCTCCGAGCCCGGGATTGAGGCATCCAGGTCCTGGGTGTCGGTGGCCCATCAGGTGAGATGATGGATTATCAGAATTTTTTCACGTCGGCCCTCGATCGTCTTCAATCCGAGCGGCGCTACCGCGTCTTCGCCGATATCGAACGACTGGCCGGCCGGTTTCCCGATGCGGTCTGGCACAGCCCCTCGGGGGCCCGGCCCATCACGGTCTGGTGCTCCAATGACTATCTTGGCATGGGCCAGAACCGGGACGTGACCCGCGCCATGGTGGAAACCGCGTGGCGCGTTGGCACCGGGGCCGGCGGCACCCGGAACATCTCCGGCAACAGCCACGCGATCGTGGACCTCGAAGCGGAACTCGCCGACCTCCATGCCAAGGAGGCGGCCCTCGTCTTCACCTCGGGCTACGTTTCGAACCAGACCGGCATCTCCACCATCGCCAAGCTGATCCCCGATTGCCTGATCGTCTCCGATGCGCTGAACCACAATTCGATGATCGAGGGCGTGCGCCAGTCGGGCTGCGACAAGGTGATTTTCCGTCATAACGACCTCGATCACCTGGAAGAACTCCTGATCGCCGCGGGCGGCAGGCCCAAGCTCATTGCCTTCGAGAGCGTCTATTCGATGGATGGCGACATCTCGCCGATCCATGCCATCTGCGATCTGGCCGGGCGCCATGGCGCCATGACCTATCTGGACGAGGTCCACGCCGTGGGGATGTACGGCCCGCGCGGCGCCGGCATCGCCGAACGCGAAGGGGCCATGGATCGGATCGACGTGATCGAGGGAACGCTCGGCAAGGCATACGGCGTAATGGGCGGCTACATCGCCGGGTCCCGCGCCGTCGTGGATGTGGTGCGTAGCTTCGCGCCCGGCTTCATCTTCACGACCGCCCTCCCCCCCGCCGTCGCGGCCGCCGCCGCGGCCTCGGTTCGGTACCTCAAATCCTCGTCCGCCGAGCGCGAGCGCCAGCAAAGCCAGGCCGCCCGCGTGAAATCGGTACTCTCCGATGCGGGCCTGCCCGTGCTGGACACCCCCACCCATATCGTCCCCGTGATGGTGCGCGATGCCGAGGCCTGCAAGGCCGCCTCCGACCGGCTGCTCGAAAAGCACGGCATCTACATCCAGCCGATCAACTATCCCACCGTCCCCCGCGGCACCGAGCGCCTGCGCATCACCCCGACCCCGTTCCACACGGAAGCCCACGTGGTGGCCCTCAGCCGGGCCCTATCGGAAGTCTGGACGGCGCTGGGTCTCAATTTGCACGCGAAAGTAGCCGCCGCCTGACAATTAATTCGCCGATCAAACTTGCGCCCGGCGCTGCCCTATGGCAGTAACCGGCCGTCCCAACGACAGGCTGCCGTAGCTCAGTGGTAGAGCACTCCCTTGGTAAGGGAGAGGTCGAGAGTTCAATCCTCTCTGGCAGCACCATTCCCCGATTTACCCGTCACGCACGCCCTTCGATGCCGCCCCGGCGGCGGAACCGCCGTGGATCGGGAACCGTTCGTCACTCAGAGTTGGTGCACGGGACTTCCAATGAACACGATGCGAGACGATCTGGCGGGAAACCGGTTCGAACTGGATGTGAACGGGCAAGTCGTATTTGCAAATTACGAGCGGCGCGATTCAGCGCTCGTCATCCGGCACGTGGAGGCTCCCCCTGCCTTGCGTGGCAAGGGCGTCGCGGGCGAATTGATGCGCCAGGTCGTGGAACTGGCACGAGCGGAAGGTCGCTCCCTTGTCCCTCTTTGCGGATATGCCCGAGCATGGCTTCGACGCCATCCGGAGCACGCCGACCTCCTGACGTGATGGCACCCGGGGTCCACTGACGCACCAGCCCGACAAGACCGGTCGGACAATCCGCAAGATCAATGGCCCGTCATGGAATGCGGCGCGGGGACCGGTTTCGATTTCGGGCGACCCGCGCTCGCGAAGGAAAATGCTCAGCACGAGCAATGCGGCGATCGAAAGAAACTCGCTCTGCCAGTTCTGGAAGCTTTCATACCAGAATTGGGGGTCGACCAAGGTTTCGAGAAGCGTGTGGATCGGTTGGTGGTTGAGCGCAGCCTCTTCGTTCGCGTGCGTATTGCTGCCTTTGAGATGCAAAGCGAATGACAGGATGAAAAGAATCACGAGCGCGATGCTGAGGGAATGGGAGTAGAGTTTCAGGATCAAGCCGCCTTTCTTCACCGGCCACGGCGTGTCGGGTCGTGAGGCATGGGCGAGCGCTTCCTTCTCTTCCTGATCTGCCTTGTCGGGGTCGCGGGATTCCGGCGATCCTTTCTGAATGAGGATCGCCGTGAACACCACGTAGACGGCCATCTGGAGAAACTCGCTTTCCCAATTCTCGAATACGGCCGAGATGAAATGGCCCGTGCGGAGATAATCGAGCAGCGCGATTTCCGGGAGGTTGTGGACCTGCAGATCCTGGGCATGGGCCCTCCACCCTGCCAAGGCCTGTCCCCCGAGCGTCAGCGCGAAAAGAGCAAAAAGGGTGAGCGAAAGTCCGTTGTCTCGAAAGAAACGTTTCATCCGAGTCGATCCCTGCGGTTGCGGCGCTTGGCAGCAACTCGGGAGAAGGCCCGTTTGTTTCCGACTGCCGGGCTGGGCGCCTTCAGCCGGGGCCGGCGGCGAGCGGGCCCGCATCCTCCTTCGGTCCGGTCGCCACGACCCTTAGCGAACCATCCGGCAATGGGCGCTGAAGCATGAGGGCCTCTTCGGGAGAGCCCTCCAGCCAAAGATCGAATTCCTCGTCGGTCGTCAGGATCACCGGCATCGCCTTGGGATGAACGGTGTGAACCTCCGCGTTGGCACTCGTGGTCAGAAAGCCGAAGAGACGATGCTCGCCCTCGACAGGGTTCGCCTTCGTTCCGCGGATACCCGTCCACGGCCGCCAGAGACCCGCGAACGCCGCCAGCGGACGCTCATCCGAAAAGGCGAACCAGATCGGCGTCTTGCGCGGCTGCGTGTCGGCGTATTCGCAGAACGACGTAAAGGGGATCAGGCAACGGAATTCCGGCTTCAGCCAACCCCGCCAATAGGGGCTCGCCGCGTTGCGGATATTGGTGACCGGCACCTTCGACAGATTCGGCGGCGGGGGAAAGCCCCACCGCATCAGGGTCAATTCCCGCTCGTCGCCGTGATTACGCACGACCGGCGCCATGTAGTCCGGGAAGATGCCGGGAAGGATAGGCAGATTGCCGACCGAATCGCGGCGGATGCGGAACAGATCGCGGATCGCCTGCTGACCTTTGGTAACGGAATAGAGATTGCACATGGACAGGAAACATAACGGCGTTCGTTCAAAGCGACAGGGGCTCTTTCCGTTGCGGCATAACCGGATCGAGAAATTCGGTGACGTCCCCGCCGGTTAAGCGCTACAGTTATCCGCGAGCCGCTTATCGGAGCGAACGGCGATGACCTTGCAACCTCCCATCAATGTGCTGATCGTCGAGGATGACGGTCTCGTGCTGATGCTGTTGGAGGATATGGCCCAGGAGCTCGGGTACAATTTGGTCGGTCCGGTTTCGCACCTGGAGGACGCTCTGCGTTTGGCTCTTTCCCAGGAGGTCGACGCCGCGGTGCTCGACATCAATCTTTCGGGCGCCCTTGTCTACCCGCTGGCCGATCTGCTACGCGAGCAAGGAACTCCTTTCGTATTTTCAACGGGTTATGACGAGCGCATTCTACCCGCTCGTTTCGAGGGGGCGCCTCTCTTGCAGAAGCCATTCACCATCGAAACATTGCGGCAATCCCTGGCCAGCCTCGATTTCTCCGCGAAGGCGCGCCGTCAGCGCCCCGCCGCTGCCGGGCGTGCTTCCCCGAAGCTCGACTCCTGACGGTCATCTATCAACCAAAAGTTGCTTGACGTTATTTTGTTGCGATGCCCTGATGTTTTGGCTGAGGAACGGCTATCCTGAGCGCGGGCACTCGCTGCCCGCCTGCGACCATAGCCAAACAAGGGGATCGGCCTGATCGGCCGACGCAATCCAATGAACACATCCGTCACGCGCGATGCAGCCGTTGAAGACGTCGCGGCTTCCAAGACCGACGAGAAGATTGTCGCAATCGTTCTGAACGTGGACGAGCTCGCGCAGGTCTCCGGTGGCCGTAAAGTCAACGAATACGAAGGCCAGCACTAAAATGACGTTTGTCGGGCGTCCCTCTCGCTCGGCGAAATACGAAAACGGCACCCCAGGGTGCCGTTTTTGATTCTCGGCTGTCGCGAGCCGTGCGGCTGGTTCAGGCCACCGCAATACGACCAGGCTGCGGTTGACCCTCGCCAGTGGTAAGGGGCCGCTCCAACTCGGCAATCTTTGCCTCGACCAACTCTGCCAATGCGCTGTCCGGCGTCAGCGCTCGCAGATCTCTTGCGGCGTCCTTGAGTTCTTCCAAGGTCGCTCCGTCCACCAAATTGCGTTCGGCAATTTCCATCGAGTCACGCAAGTCCACGTTATTCTCCGTTCGATGCGAACGGTGGCTTTGGCGGCGTATTGCGGCGCGGATGAGTCTCCTCCAAAGCGGTGCCGTGGCGTTCTCATGGAGACGCTGCCGATGACACAGAATTAACCGCGGAGTTAATGCCCGGCGGTCGCTTTCAAAAAGGCCAACCCCAGCTTCGCGGTGGCGGAATCAACAGAAAATCATGGCGGCCGGGCGATCCGTCTCGGTTATTTTCTCTTTGGGAACGATGCGAGGAAACCTGGATTATCCAACACCCAAGATTGGTCCAGGAGCCGCCTATGAAACTCGCCCTCTTCGCATGCGTCGCCGCCATGTCATGCTTCGCGACAGCATCGGCGAGCAACGCGGCCGAATCCGTCCCCGCTGTTGACGCGAGCGTCATTCAGACTCCGCTCATGGGCGAAGCCCGAACCTATTATCGTGAACACCGGTTGCGGGCGTACGAGAAAACGCGCGCATCCATGAGCCAGGGTGCTACCTGCGTGACGCCGCAGCTCGTGTGCTGGCTCGACGAGACCGCCACTGGCGGAGACACGTGCTCATGCGAAACCCCTCACCACGGGGTGGTCGGCGGGGTCGTGGGAGGCTGAATTGTCCTCAGGCGTCGCGCGGCGCGAGTGAGAGATTGGCGGCACAGCGCTTCAGATGGACCTGAACGAGCGCGTCGTCAGGATTCTGGGTCGCCATCTCTTCCAGAAGTGCGACGGCTTCCTCCCATGCTTGCGCATCGCAAGCCGACATGGCCTTCTGCCATTTGGAGAGCGTTTCGCTGTGGTTCGCATGGGGCAGCAGCGCGGGTTCGTCCGCGATTTGGGCACCGATCAACTCGTATAGCGCGATGGCGCTGTGCGCCCCGTCCGGCACCGCGCGGTCCACGAAGCGAAACACAAAGTCTTCTCCCGCCGCCTCGCGCACGTCCTCGCTGACGAGGATGGTCGTGCCGTAGCGCTTGTTCAACTTCTCGAAACGCGAGGCCATGTTCACCGTGTGGCCGAGCGCCGTATAATTGATGCGATCCACAGATCCGACATTGCCCACGACGGCCTCGCCGGTGTGGATGCCGAATCGCGTGCGCATCGCGCGCACCGCCTTCTGCCAGGAATTCCGCGTTGAGCGCGTCGAGGCGGCGTGAGGCGCGAAGTGCGCCGAGGCATGCCGAGCGCCGCATGATCGTCGCGCTGTTCCGGCGCGTTCCAGAATGCCATGACGCTGTCGCCGATATACTTGTCGATGGTCGCGCCGGACCGGATGAGCTCGGTGCCGATCTCGCTGAAATAGCGCGAGGTCTTGGCCATCACCTCTTCGGGATCGAGCGATTCCGCCATGGTGGTGAAGCCGAACACATCGGTGAACAGCACCGTGATCGGCTGGCGAATTCCGCCGAGCTCCGAGGAGAATTTGCGACCGATGATGCCGCGCACCAGCGCGTTCGGCACGTAGCGCATGAAATTGCTCAGCGCGAGTTCCAGCGTGTCGATGGCGCGGGACAATTCCC
Organism: uncultured Alphaproteobacteria bacterium; assembly: GCA_963837375.1. Classification (GTDB taxonomy): domain Bacteria; phylum Pseudomonadota; class Alphaproteobacteria; order Rhizobiales; family Beijerinckiaceae; genus Microvirga. The sequence continues at coordinate 222,326 of CAWINL010000011.1, forward strand.
GCACCTCCACGACGCGCGATTCGCGGCGCCGGGCGATGGCCGAATTCGAACTTCATGATGCGCCGGATGTCGTCGGCCGCCCGGCGCAGAGGCATGGCCAGCCGGCGCGACGCGATCAGTACGATCAACAAGGCGAGTAAGACCGACGCGCCACTGACCACAAGCAGCTTCGATGGCGATCAACTGCGGCCGGCTGCAGCATCGTGTCGTACGGAATCGCCAGACTGATGAAGAGATTGTCGAAGCCCTCTCCGACCCGCTCGGCGCGTCCGAAATAGTTCTCGCCGTCGACCGAGAAACGAAACACTGCGCGGCTGTGCCCCTCCGTCTTGAGAAAGGACGCATACATGCCGCTCAGCAGCGGCGAGCCGAGATCGTCGACCGTCAGCAGGCGGTCGGTGACATTCGCCTGCTGGATCTGGCGCAACGAGCCGCCGCGCGGGATGCGCGATCAGCGAACCGGACGAATCGAACACCAGCAGCTCGAGCTCCGCCGGAAAGCGCAGCTTGTCGAGATATTGGTCAAGGCTCGCCAGCGTCATGTCGACGCCGAACACCGCCCCGGAGCGTGCGCCTCGCCTGGCGCGCCAGCGTGATGCCCGCATCCGGCACATTGGCGAACCGATAGGGCTGCCGTCAGGATCGTGTCGTTGCCGCCAGCGCCGGCGCGTACCAGGGTCGCTTGCGCGGATCGAATGTGGTGGGCTGGGGCGCGATCCGGCGCAGCACGCGCGCCGTTCCGATCGATGACGATCCAACGCGCCGTCGGGCCGTCATCCGTGGTTCTCGACCAGCATGAACGCGTAGGCCGCGGATGGCGGGAAGATCGGTGCCGATTTCCGGCGGTCTGGTATCGTCCAGGCTTTGGACGACCACGTGCGTGCCATCGGCGCCGCCCGATGAAGATGCCCATGGCGGCAGGCAGAACCTGCTCGAGATCCTCGAGAACCGGCGTCAGCACCTTTGCGAGATCCTCCAGACGGCAAATCGGCATTGACGGTGAGCGACACCGTATCGAGCACTGAACCGGCGACTTTGAGGCTGCCGGAAATCTCGCCCCGAATATTGTTGGTGATGCGCTGGAAGTCTTCTTCGGCGTCCTGAAACGTCAGGGTCGTCAATTGCATGTGGTTATAGCCGATCAGCGCTCCGGAGATGGCGAGCACGACGAGCGTGAACACCAGGGCCACCAGGCCCTGAAGGGACCAGAGGAAGGATTTGGGCGCCTCGCCACTCATCCCCTACGATCCATGGAAGTGCGTCCCCTGCTGCGCCGCCAGCGCGGATCGCCAAGTGTCTAGCACGGGTGGATGGCGCTTCGGAAGGGAGCGGCGCGTGCAAGTCCCGACGAGGGATCAAGGGAACGCGGAGGCGGCGAGGTAGATCTCCACCAGCCGCTCGACACCCCGCGCGGTCGGCTTCATCGAAGCGGCCGGTCCGGGGGCTGTCGAGATCGAGCACGCCAATCACTGTCCCGTCCTTGATCAGCGGCACCACGAGCTCTGATTTCGAGGCGCTGTCGCAGGCGATATGGCCGGGAAACGCCTCCACGTCCGGGACCACCAGAGAGGTCTTGCGCTCCACGGCCGTGCCGCAGACGCCGCGACCGACCGGGATGCGCACGCACGCGACCTTCCCCTGGAAGGGACCGAGAACGAGACCCGGCCCGCGCATGAAATAAAATCCGGCCCAGTTCAGATCCGGAACGAGATCGAAGATCAGCGCCGCCATATTGGCCGCATTGGCGATGGCATCGGGCTCGCCCTCGAGGAGCGCGGATAATTGCTGGGCAAGGGAGCCGTAAAGCTCTTCCTTGGTGGCAGCGGGCGACAGGGACGTGGCGTGGAACATGGGGCACATGTAAGGACTACGTCCCGTTCTTGTCCAGAGAGCAGGCTGGCCGCGCCAAGCATGCGGCATGCGGCCGCGTCGGACCTCCTCACGATGGTCCACGTTCATCAAGGCGGACGCCTTCGACGGGACTGGCCTGCGGCAGGGGTCCGATTTGCCATCATCGAGAAGGGTCCCGCGCTCTAGGCAACCGACTTTTTTATCATCTGACAGACCTGTCTTCATCGACGCGGACGACCACGCTGTCCGTTGCGCCGCGCGCGTCGATGACCGATAGCCTGACGAACCCGGACCCTTCGGGATTCCATATGGTCTCCCGTCGCAGGCTGCCGATCTGCACGGGCGCTCCATCGACCATCCACGTCAAGGGCGGCACACCGCCGGATGCCTTCAGCGCAAGGCTTGCCGTCTCGCGGGCGTCCCGCCGCTCCAGTTCGACGCGCGAACCGTCCAGCGGGTAGGCGATGCGCAGGGGCGCCTGAATCGTCGCCGCCAGCGTCTTGGGTACATCGTGGCGCACATGCCGGAGCGGCGGCGGCAAAGTGGCGGTCGTCGCCTGCAGCGTGAAAGGCGGCTGCGACGAGCGCTTCCGGCTCGCGGTTCAAGCCGCCGTAGGCGTCGAACAGGATCGGCGCCGCAACGAGCCGGCCGATCAAGCCCCGGCACCGCCGTGCCGTCGGGCCGTCCGACCCAAACGCCGATCGTGAAATGCCGGTCATAGCCCACCGCCCAGGCGTCCCGGTAGCCGTAGGACGTTCCCGTCTTGAAAGCGATCCGTCCGGCGAGCGCGTTGTCGGGCGGGGGGGCGCCGCGCAGGATGTCGAACACATACCAGGCCGCGACCGGATCGGCGATGCGCCGCTGCGATGGCTGCCAATGGCGCCGCATCCGCCCGGCGCACGAGATCGGGCATCGCTCCGCCGCGCGCGAGGCCCGCATAGAGCCGTCGTCAGATCGGTGAGCGTGATGCCGAGACCGCCGAGGCCCGACGGCAAGGCCGGGCGCCGCGTCCTTGGACATGGCAATCGACACGTCGCTCTGCTGCAGACGGGCCAGAAGTCGCGCAGGCCCCAGCTTCGTTGAGCAATTCGACCGCCGGGACGTTCAGCGAATATTGCAGGGCCTTGCGCGCCGTGACCGTGCCCTGGAAACGCGAGATCGAAATTCTCCGGCTGATAGCTGCCATAGCGCGAGGGCCGATCGTCGAGCAGAGTTTCGGGATGCGCCAGACCGTTCTCGAACGCCAGCGCGTAGATGAACGGCTTCAGCGCGGATCCGGGAGAGCGCATGGCGCGTGTCATGTCGATGGCGCCCGCTCTTTCGCGGCTCATGTAATCCGGGCTGCCGACCTGCGCGCGCACCTCGCCGGTCGCGTTGTCGATCACCAGCATGGCGAGCGACAGTTTCGGCCCCAAGCGCTCGGCGCGCTCGCGCGCCAAGTTGCTCCAGGCTCGTCTGCAGGCGCGCGTCGATGGTCAGGCGATGGGTGCGTTTCGGTCGGCCTCTCCGCAAAGGCGGTCTCCGCCGCATGGGCGGCGATCATCGGAAAGGCGCGCCGCACGCGCGGGCACCGGCTCGGCCTTCGCCGCCGCCGCCTCCGCGCGCGTGATGACGCCTGCTCTGTCGCGCGCGATCGAGCACCCGGTCGCGCGCCTGTCGCGCCGCCTCTGCGTCGCGATCGGGGCGGCGGAGTTCAGGCGATTGCGGCAGCGCCACGAGCAGGGCCGCCTCGGCAAAGGAAAGCCGCTTCGGCTCGCGGCCGAAATAGGACAGGCTTGCGGCGCGCGACGCCTTCGAGATTGCCGCCGAACGGCGCCAGCAGCAGATAGAGCCGCAGGATCTCGTCCTTGGAGAAGCGATGCTCGAGCTGCACTGCCCGCACCATCTGACGGAGCTTTGCCTCGAGCGAGCGCTCCTCCCGCGGCTCCAGCAAGCGCGCAACCTGCATGGTGAGGGTCGAGCCGCCGGAGACGATGCTGCCGCGGACGACCACTGGCCGCGCGGCGCGCAACAGCGCGCGCGCATCGACACCGCGCATGCTGCGACGAAACGCGCGTCCTCGTAGGCCGTCAGCATGGCAAGATAGCGCGGGTCGACATCCGCCGACCTCGACCGGCAGGCGCCATCGTCCCTCCGGCGTCGCGAAGGGTCGCAGCAGGCGACCCTCCCGATCAACCACGATCGTCGAGCGGGCATCGGCCACGCTGAGGTCGAGCGGTCCCATCGCCTCGACGAAACGCGCCAGGCCGCAAGGCCCGCGAGCACCAACAGGCAGATAGCGGCGGCAGCCGCGGCACGGATGCGGCGACTGCGCCTGATCGCTGGCGCGGTTGCGTCGGTCACGGCTTGGCCTGCACCACTTCGACCGATCCGAAATCGGTCCGCCCGAACCGTTCGGGCCTGTACATGTCCTCGACCTGCGCGGCGGGGTGGACATAGCGGCCCGGGCGAGACGGCGCGCACCATGTAGGCGATGGTGAAGAACGCAGCCTGGTCGGGTTCGCGATCGAAGGCCGCGACGAAGCGGTCATCGCGGAACTCGGTATGGGCCGGTTCGACGTCGCGCTTGAGCCATGGCAAGCCCGCCACGGTGTCGCTGTCCGCGAGCTTCGGATTGTCGATCTCGAAACCGGCCGGCAACCGATCGACCAGCAGAACGCGCGCTTGCTTCGCCTCGCTCTCCGTTACCTTCAGCACGACGACGAGACGCTCGTTCTGCTGGATTCGCGACGGCTGGACCTGGGTTCCGTCGAGCTTGTAATAGGCCCGCTCGACCGCATAGCCGGACGACACGGCCGGCTGGGGCTCTATCGGATTGCCGGTGACGGTCAGAACCGCTTGCACGGGCGCGGGACCCGTATTGGTGAGCGTCACCGCGTGCCCGCGCAGAGCGCCGATCGCGGTAAGAGCGATAGAAGCGCCCCTTTGCGGGCGACTCCGTCGACTGTCGAGCGACATCGCCTCGGCGTCGCGTGCAACGGCTTGCGCGGCCAGCACGAGCCAGGCCTGTTCCTGGGTGCTGGTGCGCCGATTGCCACGCTCCTCGTCGATGACCCGGCCGACGCGCTGGATCAACGGCGCACGTTGTCGGTTTCGGACGCAAGCGTCAGAAGGCCGGCCCCGTCGCGCAGACGCGATCCGTAATCGCCGCGGTAACCGCCGCTGTCCTTCTCGCTTCCCAACAGGTCCGCCGCGGACGCAAAGACCGTCTGGGCGCGGCCGCGATCACCCAGCAGCGCCAGGGCCGCGGCAAGCTGGCCGCGCGCCAGCGGGGAACCGAACTCCGCAAGCTTGGTATCCGCGAGATAACGCAGATCGCCCATCACCGGCCGGCCGTTGCGCGCCAGCACATAGGCCGCATAGGCAAGGTTCGACGCATTGTCTTCGACCTGCGTGGTGTTGGCGACGAAATTTCGCAAGCGATCCAGCGCGAGGTTGAACGCCACTGGCGGCACGATGAAGCCACGTTCCCGCGCGCGGGTCAGGAAGTCGGTCGTGTAGGCATCGAGCCAGAGATCGTCGCCGCCGACCGACCAGAGCCCGAACGAGCCGTTCGAATCCTGGCGCGCCAGCACGCGTTCGATGGCGCCGCGCACGCGCTCATCCGCCTTCTCGTCGAGCGACAGCTTTTCCTCTTCGGCGAGTTTGTTGACGTAGAGCAGCGGCAGCGCGCGGCTGACGACCTGCTCGGTGCAGCCATAGGGATAACGATCGAGCGCCTGCAGCAGACCCGGCACATCGAGGCTGGCGCGGGGCGAAACCGACACCGATACCACACCCGTTCCACTAAGGATATCCGCCACCAGATCGCGCGAGACCGTCAGCCGTCGAGCCGGGATCGAGAGGGCGCACGATCCGTCGCGCGAGCGCGCCGGTTCCGGGCTGGATCGCGACCGTGAACGCTCTGCGTGATCGGCTCGAGATCCGGCCCGCGCAATGTTGCGTCGACGACCGCCACTGCCCTGCCCTCCCGCGATCACCGGAATGGCCGACCTGCGCTCTTGGCTCTCGGCGTCGAGCTTGACGGTGGAACGCAAGCGCGTCCGCGCTCACGATGACGGGGCCGCTCACGTCGAGATCGAGCGTGTAGTCGCCGGGCTTCCCCTCGACATTGTCGAGTCTGCATGAAGAAGCGCGAGCGGTCGCCGACCGAAAGGAAGCGAGGAAGCGTTCCCGCCAGCACGACCGGATCGCGCACGATCACGTCGGCCGATGCGCTGCCGACGCGATCCTTCGTCCAGGCGACCGCCATGACCCGCACGGTGCCGTTGAAGGCCGGAATGTCGAACTCGACATTCGCCGCGCCGTCCGCGCCGACCTTCACCACGCCCGAAAAGCGCGCCAGCGGTTCCTGCGTCGGCGGGATGCCGTCGAGCGGCTTCGGCTCCATGTCGCCGCCGGAGCGGATCGCGCCACGCGTGCCCTGCATGCCGTCGATGAGATAGCCGTAGAGATCGCGAAGATCCGCCGAGAGCTGCTTCTGGCCGAAGAAGTGGACCTTGGGATCGGGCGCCTCGTAGCGGGTCAGGTTGAGAATGCCCACATCCACCGCCGCAACGGTGATGCGCGCCTCCTCGCCGGCGCTCAAGGCCTGCGATCTTGATCGGCGAGCGCGAGAGTGCCGCGCGGGCGGATCTTTTCAGGCGCATCGAGCTTGACCTGAAGCGATCCGCTTGTCCTGATCGATATCGAACCACGCGGTTCCGAGCGACCGCCCGGGCATCCGCTTCGCGGCCTGATCGAGCGGCCGATGCGCCAGCACGACGAGATAAGCGCCCGGCCCCCATTCGGCGCGCACAGGCAAGCGTCACGTCCGAGCCGCCGGCGGCCACATCGACGACGCGGATGTCGTGCATCCGGTCGCTGACGACCGCAAGCGTCGCCTTGCCGGCAAAGCGCGGGTTGAGGCGCACCTTCATAGATGTCGCCCGAAACGATAGCTCGCCTTGTCGAGCGTCATGTCGAGAAGATCGGGCGTATCGGCGGTCTGGTCGCCGGACCAACCGACCGTGAAGGAGACGCTCGTTTGCGCTGTCTCGCCGAGATCCGACGCCGCTCACATCGAGACGATAGGTGCCCCACTCGACCGGCGTCGGAAATGCGCGCCGGGTTCGAGGTCCCGACATCCAGGCGCCCGTCGCTCATGCGGCGGGTGGTCTTGACGGGCTCGTAACCCCAGCGCCCATCCGAGTTGTACCATTGGTAGCGACGTTCGATCTTGTAGAGATTCCAGACCACGTTGCGGCTGGCGATGCGCGTCCCGTCCGGGTCTTGCGAGTAGCGACATCGAAGGTCGCATTCGCGCCTTCGCCGAGCTGGCCGCGCGAAGTTTTTCTTCACCGCCACCACGGGGCCTTTCGGGCAGGATGGGCAGCGTGACGCTGCGCTCGACCGCGCGGCCGCCTGTTTCCGAGCACGCGCAACGTGATGCGCGCTTCGGTGGGGCGCGGCGCGGACGCATCCTGCACCGGGATCTGCAAGCTGGCGCGACCCTGCGCGTCCGTCGTCGCCGCCTGTTCGATCTCGACGGTCGAGGATTTCGACCGGCTCGTCCTCGAGGCCCACCACATAGCCGTCGAGCCCCTTGATGCCGCTGGATGCGGACGCCGCGACCGTCACCTCTCCGGACACGTCGAGACCGGAACCCGGGGCGCCATAAAGATACCGCGCCGAAAGATCGATCGCCGCCGGCTGGCCGGCCCGCAGCGCCGGCGATTGCGGCGAGAGGTTCACTTCCAGACGCTCCGGGACATAATCCTCGACGAGAAACGTCGCGTCGCCGATCGGCGAACCCTTGGGATCCGTATAGGCAGCGACACGCCATGTTCCGCGCAAGGAGCCCGGCAGGATCGGGAATCGACAGCGCCCGCCCGCCGAGACCCTGATCCTCGACGACGACGCGGCGGTATTCGACGCCATCGGGGCGGCGCACCACCAGCGTCAGGGGAACGCCCGGCACGGCGACGCCCCTGACGTCGCGCAGAAGCGCGGTGAGCGCAACGGTCTCGCCGGTTCGATAGACGCCGCGTTCCGTGTACAGGAAAGGCATCGACGGCGCCGGATGCCGGGCGGCCCTTGACGCCGCGATCGGTGAGATCGAACGCTGCCGAACCGAGATCGAGAAAGCCGTAATCGGCGCCGACGCTCGCAACCAGGATGCCCGGCGCAAGACCGCCTTCGCCGCGAGCGAGGCCCGGATCAAACATCGCCACGCCTGCCGCATCGGTCTTCTTCGTGGCCAGCACCTCATTGTTGCGGGCGACAAGGCGGATCTCCACATCCGGGCGAGGCTCCGCGCTCGCAAGGGAGCGCACCAAAACCTGCACGCCGCCCTTGCCGGTGAACGCCGTCAGCCCGAGATCGGAGACGACAAACCACTGGGTGGCGATGTTTTCGTAGCTCTCCGCATGTTCGTTGTCGTCCGCGAGTTCCGTCGCTGGGTCTTCGCCGTCATCACATAGATTCCGGGCTCCAGCTTGCCGACCGCATCGATCACCGGAAACGCCGTCACCACGTCGCGGTTGAGGTCGGACGCGGTGTCGAGCGTTCCGTTCCAGATCTTCAGACCTTTCTCGCGCGCGATTTCACCGGCGGAATAGCGCGTGATCTGGCCGAGGAAATCATCCGACCGCACGGTGGGAAGGAGATTGCGGTCGCCGATGCGATAGACCTCCACATCAACCTTCGCGGTGTTGACGGATACGACCGGAATGCCCTCCTGGCCGGTGCTCGGGAGTACATAATTGCGGCCGGTGAAGCGCGCCTGCGGCGCGCGATCGCGGACGTAGATTTCGTAATCGGCGGATTGCAGAAGCGCTTCTCCGACATTCGACGGCAAGCCTTGCCGCAGCACGACGGCGTAGCGCTCGCTGTGCTTCAGACCGTCGACGCAGAGTTGGGACCCTTCCGCCATCACGGCAGCGGATGGCGGAGCCGGAAACGGCGACGAAGGGCGTGAAATCGACTTTTCCGCCCGCGAGGGGATCGGAGAACTGGAAGCACACGCGCGGCGACGCCGAATCGGAATCGACTTTGAAGTCGAGTAATGCGGAAGCCGTGCTCGGCGCGCAAGCCCTCGTAGGTGGCGCGGACTGCAGCGTCGTCATCGAAGCTTGAGACTCGCCGCATAGGCATTGAGCGACGGCCGCCACGATTGCTGGTTCGCATAGACATTACCGAGCAGCGCCAAAGCGCCGAGGCTTCATCGGCCGGGTTGGTGGCGCGCTGATAGGCGGTGTAGGCCGCGACCGCCTGCCGCTCCTGCAGCTTGTAGCGTTCCTGCCAATCGTTGCCGGGATCGACCGCGAGCGCGGCCGCGGCGAAAGCCGCCCAGTTGGCGGAATTCGCAGGCTCGATGGCGATGGCGGCGCGCAAAAAAATTGATGGCCTGACGCGGAAGCCCTGGGAGATCCAGGATTGTCCGTCGCGCCGCAGCTGGGCGGCCGACTTGCTGCCGGCATAGGCAGCCGATTCCGATCTTGAGGCTCTGCTGAAGGCGGACGCTTTCGCTCGCGAGATCGTCCCGGACGAAGCTCTTCTGGCCCTGCGCCTGAGCGCCGGCGATGCCAGACAACAGCATTGCGGCCATCACGCACCACGCGCAGCAATTGTGTGACCATCGTCGTCGTCCTCGATTGAGGTTCGGCAGAGGAGCCGAACCTTAGCATCCCCCCGGCGCGCCACAAGGCGACGCGGGTGCTGAAGCGCACCGGCCAGATCGATCTCCGCACAATAGTTCTGGCGTCCGCCTCAGCAGGTTTGTGAAAGTGTCGTCGGGGGAAGCTGACATGAGCCTTGCGAGCCTTTGCGAACGATCCTTCGCCGGCGCGGTCCTGGCGACACGTATCTGACGTTCCGGGGCGCTTCAGAGCGCGAGCGCGCAGGAGCCGCTTGCACGGGCGGCCGCGTCCAGCGCCAACCTCACGACCGCCCGCGCCGCTTTCGACGCCTTGCCGGAGAGCGAGCGCAAGGCTCTGCAGGATGCCCTGATCTGGACCGGGTATCTACAACGGTGTCGCCGACGGCGCGTTCGGGCGTGCGACGTTCGACGCGATCTCCGCCTATCAGCAGAGCCGGCGCGAGAGCGCCGAGCGGCGTCCTTGATCCTGCCGAACGCGCGGAACTCCAGACCGATTGCCCAACGGGGCAAGGAATGCGGCGGGATTCACGATCCTGGACGATGCGCAGACCGGTGCCCGTATCGGCGTCCCCACAAGCCTCTCTGCCGAAGAGAGACGCCAACGCGAGTGGCGGAAGCGCGTTGGCAAAGCGCGGACGGCAAGGTGACGCTCGACACGCGAACGGCGCCGCCCGATGCGACGCTCCAATCGCTCTACGATCGCAACCTTGCGATCCAGGCGGCCGGGCGCGTCATCACCTACAAGGTCCTGCGCCCGAACTTCCTGGTGATTGCAGGTGAGACCGCGACCGGGAAATTCTACACGCGCTATCGATTCGGCGAGTGTCCGGCATCCGGGGCTTTTCGATCGGCTACGACAAGGCGCTGGCGCCTCAGGTCGACCGACTTGTCGTGGCCATTGCGAACAGTTTCGATCCCTTCCCGGAAAAACCGATCGCGGCGACCCCGCCGGCGAATGTCCAGCCGGTGACGCTTCCCGCGCCGCCCTCGGACCGACAAGTAATCGGCACCGGGATCGTGATCGCACCGCGCCGAGTCCTGACCGCGGCGAAACTCGCGTCCTGCCGCGATCTGCGCGTGGGAGGCATCCCAACCCCTGCGCCCCAGCAAACAGCCGCGTGGAGCATCATCGAGCTCGCGCAGGATCTGCCCGGCGCGGTCGGGCCTCTCATGGGAGCGACGGCCAACGGGGGCGAGGCGGTTCTGGTGTTGAGCTACACGTCCGATCCCGCGCCGTCGCTCAACGTCGTGCCCGGAACGATGGTCGATTCGGCGTCGCTCATCGCGCCTCTTCAGCCCGGGGCCAGCGGAGCGCCGGTGATCGATGAGACCAACCGCCTGATCGGATTGGTCGGGGCTGCAGGCGCGGACGGGCGGAAGGTTGCGGGGATCATGACGACCGCGCGCCACGGAATGGTTCCGGTCCGCGATTTCAGCGCGTCCCTATCTCCCCCAAGCCAGAGCCAGGCGCCGGAGGCGCGCGGCGCCGCCGCGATCGCGGCCTCATGGAAACCCGCTCTGGTGCCGTTGACGTGCGGACGATGACAGCGCTCACATAGGGCGACGAGGCGACGTGAGGCGCGGGCTTTCTTTGTAAGGCCGCAAGGCCTCGGGGATGCGCATGTCGCGCGGGGTCTCGAAATCACGCGCGGCTCCTCGCATCTGCCGCGGTGAACGCGGAAGTCCCGAACGATCGCTATAGTCCCACATTCGAACTTCCTCGCCGGACATCTTACCGAGGGATTCGGCGCAGACGACATCGACAATCGTCAACCCGGCAACGGCCACGGCCGCCAGCGCGATCCTGTCGGCGCGGGAGTCACGGTCCGACACGGCCGTTGCAAGTGTCGCAAAGTCCAACGCATCGCCCGCGACCCGGCCCCAGATCCATGGCGTCGGATCGCGCGACGACAGAATGCCGATCCCGGTCGCGATTTCGCGGGCACCATAAGCCCTGATCAAGGCCTCGTGCCTCTCCATTCCCAGCCAGCGGCAAAGGCCCTTGGCGCCGAACAACTCCAAGGCCCCGAGACCGATGCTGAACCAGCCAAGACTGCGTGCAAGCGTATCGGCGGTCCGTCGCGCTCGAAATGAGTTCTCATGATACGGCATGAGCGAAATCCTCAATTGGGTTTGAGAACGACCTTGATGCAGCCGTCCTTCTTGTCCCGGAAAGTCTCGTACATCCCGGGACCTTCATCGAGGCCGACCGTGTGGGTGATGACGAAGGACGGATCGATCTGGCCTTCCTCGATGCGGCGCAGCAGGTCGTCGGTCCAGCGGTTGACGTGGGTCTGGCCCGTGCGGATGGTGAGGCCCTTGTTCATCACGGCGCCGAACGGGAATCTTGTCGACCAGGCCGCCATAGACGCCGGGGATCGACACGATCGCCTGCCGGGCGGCAGACATAGAACATCTCGCGCAGCACATGCGGCCGGTCGCTTTCCAGCATCACCGCCTGCTTGGCCCGATCGTACCACGCGAATCGATGCTGCGCGGTCGCGTGGGCCTCAAGCCCCACCGCGTCGATGCACTTCTCGGGACCCTTGCCGCCGGTCAGCTCGTTCAGCCGCTCGATGACGCTCTCTTCGTCGAAATTGATCGTCGTCGCGCCGCCGGCCTTGGCCATGCTCAGCCGCTCGGGCACGTTATCGATGGCGACCACCTGCTTGGCGCCGAGAAGAACGGCGCTGCGGATCGCCATCTGGCCGACCGGGCCGCAGCCCCAGATCGCGACGGTGTCGGTCGGCTCGATGTCGCACTGGACGGCGGCCTGCCAGCCGGTGGGAAAGATGTCGCCGAGGAACAGGACCTGCTCGTCGGTGAGGCGTCGACGGCACCTTGACGTGCGTGGTGTCCGCGAAGGGCACGCGGACGATATTCGGCCTGCCCGCCGGGATAGCCGCCGGTCAGATGGGTGTAGCCGAACAGGCCCGCGGTCGCGTGGCCGAAGGCCTTGGCGGCCAGTTCGGCTGTTGCGGTTCGTGCGCTCGCAGACGGAGAAGTTGCCGCGCCGGCACTGCTCGCATTCGCCGCAGATGATGGTGAACGGAACCACGATGCGGTCGCCGACCTTCAAGCTTGCTGACGCTCGATCCGACCTCGACGACTTCGCCCATGAACTCGTGGCCCATGATGTCGCCGCTCTTCATGCCGGGCATGAAAGTCGTCGTAGAGATGAAGGTCGGAGCCGCAGATGGCGCAGCTGGTCACCTTGATGATGCGTCGCGCGGCCATCCTCGATCTGGGGATCGGGAACCGTGTCGCAGCGGATGTCGCCTTTGCCGTGCCAGCACAAAGCCTTCATGGCGCTTTCCTCTCAGCTTGGATTGTCGGCGCCGACGCAGCGTCCGTCCTTGCTAGAAAAAGCCGGGGGAGACATGTGTTCCGTGGGGAGGCGAAAAATCCGACGGCCGAGCTTTCACTCGACGAGAGCGGGAAGCGCAGGCTCCGGGATCATCTGGACATGGAGAGGCAAGGTCCGGATGAGGGCCGCAAGGGCGGGCTCGAGCACCTGTTGCGCGGCTTCCTCGACACCGAACCAGCGGGAGTCGCGCTCTCCTTTTTCGGGCCACTTCTTCAGCTGCTTCGACACCTGGAGCGGATAGACCTGGACACGGCAGAGATCGAAATGCTCGGCCCGGCGCTTCCAGTAATCGTAATGGCCGATGGCGTTCTGGGCGACCGTGCCCTTCACCCCCGCTTCTTCCATGGCCTCCTGCGCCGCCGCCTTATGGGCTTTCTTGCCCTGGTGCCTGACTCGTCGTACTGCTCATCGTCAACGTGACCGGCGAGGACCGCCGATTCATTCACACGTTTCGCGCGACCCGCTGTTCAAGGCGGCCGACATTCCCGCGCCTGGAGCGATGTAGCCATCCTCTATCTGGGCGGCTACATGGTGATGCCGCAGATCATCCAGGAGGAACTGGCGGCCGTGTTCGCGGCCGCCCAGCGCCAGGGCATCGACACGGTTCTCGATGTCGTGGTGCCGGGCCAGGGGGATTACCTGGCGCGGCTGGACCGGTTGCTGCCGCACGTGGATGTTTTTCTGCCCAACGATTTCGAGGCCGGCGCATCTGCGGCGAGAGGCAGCCGCTCAAGCAAGCGGAGTTTTTCCGCCGCCTTGGGGCCAGGACGGTCGTCATCACCATGGGCAGCAGGAGCATGTGCTGGTGCAGGGACGGCAAACGGCTTGCGCAGGCGGGACCTATGCGGTGCCATTACATCGACGGCAGCGGCGGCGGCGACGCCTTCGACGCCGGCTTTATCTACGGCATGCTGCACAATCTGGGATGGCCCGCCGGCTGCCTGCGCGTCGCCAGCGCCTGGGCGCAGGTTGCATCACGCCGTCGGCACGACGCCCGGCGTCTTCACGCCGCAGATTGAGAGGCGTTCATGGCGGAGAATTCGCTGCGAATCGATGAAATCTAACTTGTTGAGTTTTTCGCATTGCGCAATCGTCTCCCATGCGCGTGAAAATGCATCTGGCATAAGTCACTGGCGTTTGAGCATTTGCGGAAACCAACCAAATCGAACAAAAATGCTTCTCACGCCGAGTGCGACCGTGAGATGAGATGAATCCGCCCGGTATCCGGTTTCAAATCGCTCTCGCGACCTGAAGGTCGGAGCCGCCGAACATTGCCTTGAATTGGTCATCAGGCCTCCGAGCACTCGATGAGGCGATGTCCATCTGTTTGACAAACCCGATTATTTGCAGAGCGAAACATTCCTGGGCCGAGCATCCACAAAAGTTTCGGTTAGGCTTTGCCACCAGCGACGGTCCCGATGCTCTTTTCAACTCATGAGCCGTTCGACGGCGTCGCCGAGCGTCGATCGCGGCAGCCACATCGTCGCAAATGCCGTCCAGCAATTCGGTATAAGCAATAGTGCTTGCGGACCTTACGCACCAGCGAGATTGGCTTCCTGACACTCCTTGTTACCTTTCGACCTCAAATGCGTGCTGCGTCGGTGCGGTCAGTTGACAGGCGACGCAGTGAATGACAACCAGGGTCAGCACCGCGCAGGCAAAATCCAGGAGACGGCTCGCGATTCCGCGGCCGTTGCCGGGCGATGATTTCCGTCACAACGAGCACGAGAAGCACCATGCTCGCCTTGAAGCAGGCGAGTCCCAGCCAGCCGCAGCGGCTCAGCCACCAGCGGCGACGGGGTTAGCCTGATCGACGAGGAGGCCGGAATGGGCCAGCAGCCACCATGTCATCAACAGATCGCTCAGGCTCAAGAGCACAAAGAGAAGCGTCCTTCGGTGGGTGATGAAGCTGGTCATCGGCAACTCCCGCTAGCCAGCGAAGTTCGAAGGTTGCTGGACTTTTTGCTGCCCGTATGCTGTCATCGTTGCTACGGTAATAGACGCTGAATAGACGAGACACGCGCAACGAACGCTTTCCTTCTTGTTGCACGTTGTTGGCCAGGCGGACGCAGTCACCTTCAGGGAGTTGCTCGAATTCCGCCGGCGTCTTCCATATCGTCTTCTATGTGGAGAGCCGCTTATGAGTGATCTTGAGGAGATCCAGGTGCTCAAGGCGCAGCGCGGCGACCGGACCGCTTTCGAGGAGTTGGTCCGGCGACTTCGCAGGCTGGTGTTTGCGCGGCTCTTTCTCGAAACCGGCGATGCCCATCGCGCCGAGGATCTCCTCCAGGAAACTTATTTGCGGGCGTTTCGTTCCCTTCAACCGGCTCAATGAACGCGAAGAAGCTGCCGCAGGCTGGCTGCTGGCCATCGCCCAGAACGTGCTCACCGACACGGCCCGGCGAGAATCTGCGGCAGGAACGCACGGCGCCGGCGAGGGTAGGCGTCCGCGTCCTGGCCGGCGTGCCCGCGTCGACGGAGACCCCCGACGAGGAAGCCGAACGCGGCGAGGAACGGGAGCCGAGTGTTGGCGGTGCTGCGGTCGTTGTCCCTGAAGAATATCGTTTGCCCTTGACCATGCGCTACATGGCCGGCGCAGGACCACGAGACGATCGAGACGCAACTGGGACTGACGAACGGCTCGCTACGGGGGCTATTGCATCGTGGCTTGAAGATGCTGCACAGGTCGAACCGGAGTTTGGCGGAATCGGATCTGTACTTCGCCGCCAGACGAGCTCGACGAAAACAGAGGCCGAGACGGACCTCAGGGCCGAGGTATTAACTACTGCAAGTTCTCTCATGTCCTGGGCTGACGAATCGGCCCTGTCAGGCCGACAGGAATCGTTCGCGGCGTCGACGCCCGCGAAGGCTTCAGCTTCTTGAACGAGACATTGGAGACGATCATGTCGGACCATACCTGGACGCAGGAGAACATCGCCAGCTACGTCGCCGGCGGGCTCGATGCCGCCGAACGCGAACGGCTCGAACAGCACGCGGCCGACTGCGGCGATTGTGCCGCGGCACCTGGATGTGGCCCTGGCCTCGATCGCAATATCGGTACGTTGTTCGCCGGCACCGGCCTGCGGCCGAGGCGCTGGAAAATAGCGTGGTTCGGCGCCTGCGGGTCGCGCACGCCTAGCAGGCGTCGCAGGTGCAGGGACGCACGCTGAAATTCCTCGGCGCGGCTGCTGCGGTGCTCCTGATGGGGTTGGTCGGGGCCGCGGTGAATTCGGCCATCGATCAGGGTGATTTGCATTTTCTCGACCTTGGGGAGTACTTGTCACCGCACAAGTTGCCAACAATCTGAAGCAAATCGGTTCTCGCCATTCACTCTGACAGCGAATTGTCCAGAGAGAGAAGAACCTTGCGTGGTTCGACGACTCCTTAGGATATATGGAAAGCCGAGACGGCACGGTGAACGGCAGTCCTGCGGCACCGGTTACATCAAAGACTTCACGCCGAATGGGTTCACGTCCGGGCTGACGCCGGGCGGTACGTTCACTCCGAACTTGAATCTACCCGATGGCGGCGACGTCCGCATGGGTGGTTTCGGTTACGGTGGTCTCGGCCTCGGTCGCGATCCGAAGGCGACCTACGGCCACTATAACTATGTTCCTCAACTCAAGACGCCCGAAGCGATGGCCCAGGGGATTCGCAGCAAGAGCGTCCTCGATCATGCCCTATCGACCACCGACATGGACCCGGCGGCCAGAGACGCGCCTGTCCGAGAGGCGTTCCGCGCTGGCGGGGAAGCGACCTCAGAACGCCTCGAAACCGGAAGGAACGCCCGGGCCAGGCAAGTCCGAGTTTAAGAGTCAGCGGCACCATTGGCTCGACCGCTGCCGGGCGATCGGGTGGTGTCGGTGGCGGCGGCGGCTTCGGCGGCAGTCAATGGGGCAGCCCTGGAGGCGGTCCGAAAAGGGGGGGCACCTGCAGCAGGTGCAGCGCCGCCTTCGCCGCCCGCCTCTGTCCACACCACCGGCCGACGGCGAGAAGAAGGGCGCGCGGGCGAGGGATCCGCAATCGACGGCCGCGCCACGCTTAAAGCGTCGCAAGGACAGCAACGGAGAAAACTACTTCAAGCCGACGACAGGCCTTAACTGGCATAGAGCTTGGCGACGAGAGGGCCAGAAAAAGCGGCGGCGAGCAGGCGAAGTTGCGGATGGAATTGAAGGTCGAAAAGGGAGGTGTTCCCGGATCTCGACCTGAAAGAGAGCAAAGCTGGCGACAAAGCCGAGCCACTCGCTCAGGAAAAGGCGACCCCGAAGTCGAGCCCGGGCCGAAGGCCGATCCCGTGCCGCGCAACGCAAGATCATCCGCTCCGGCGACATCGAGTTCGAGGTCGAGTCGTTCGACGCCGCCGTCGCCACCGTCACCAAGCTCGTCGCCGCCATCAAGGGCGGCGTTCGTCGCCACCGTCAACAGCGAGAAGCTGCCCAACGGCAAGGTCAGCGGCTCGGTCGTCGTCCGCATGCCGCCCGAGCACGCTCGACGGGCTCGTCCTCGACCTGCGCAAGGAACTCGGCAAGGGCGGCGAACTCAAGGGCCAGCGCATCGGCAGCCAGGACATCACCAAGCAGTACACCGACCTGGAAAGCCGGCTGCGGGCCGCCCGGACGATGGAGGAGCGGCTGCTCCAGATCATCAAGGAGGGCAAGGGCGAGATCAAGGACCTCCTCGAGGCCGAGAAGGAACTGGGCGTCTGGCGGACCAAGATCGAGGAGATCGAGGGCGAGATCCGCTACTACGCCAACCTCGCGTCGCTCAGCACGCTGACCATCACCCTCGCCGAGAAGGAGATCCGCGCCGCGGCCGGCGTCACCGAGAGCGAGCGCGTCCAGGCCGGCGTCGAGGTCGAGGACGTGGACAAGGCGTACCAGCAGACGTCCTGGCCGCGGTCGTCGAGGCGAAGGGCCGGGTCACCAAGTCGGAGCTGAAGCAGCTCGCGGCCGGGCAGTTCAACGCCACGCTGCACTTCGAGGTGCCGCCCGAGGCGGCCGGGCCCGATCCGCGACCGGCTCCGGCAGCTCGGCCGCGTCGCCCGGCTGGAGATCGAC
>CAWINL010000012.1:0-42500 GCA_963837375.1 uncultured Alphaproteobacteria bacterium
ACCGCCGAACCCACCCCGCGGTGCGAGGCTGCGTTGGGGGGCCAACGACGCCGGGGAACGGGCGAACTGCGCCGACGGCGGCCGGTAAGTCTGCCGACTGGCAATCTGGCGTTGGTTTCCATGGTTCCGCGCTTGGACGTCCGGCATCAGGTTCGAGGGCAGCTGTTGACTGACCGCCGGCCGCTGCGCGGGTCTCTGCGGGACGGGACGGGACGGGGCTTTGTCGCGGGGCGCTGCTGTGCCAACTGGCGCTCCTGCGCTGCCGGGCGCTGTTGGGCCACTGGGCGCTGCTGCACCGGGCGCGCTCCCGACGGCCGTTGCGCCGCTCACGTGAAATACGGCGCCGCTGGCATGGTTTTTTGCCGAAACCTTGCCGCCGCACAACTCAACGACGGTACGGGCAATGCACAGCCCCTTGCCCAGGCCCTCTTGCTTCGTGGTAAAGAGCGGCTCGAATAACCGATCTGACGGAAGTTCGGGGCGAGGCGGTGCGTCCGAGGCCCATGATCTGCAGGCAATCTCGCGCCCCCTTCGGCATGTTCCAATCGCATCGATCCGTTGACGACCAAGTTTGGAATGAACTGTTGGAGCTGAAGGCGGCCCCCCGATTGCGAACGGCCCGGTTATGAAACTGGGGCGTGTTGACACCGATGAGCCCCTTCGATATCGGACCAAACTGCGCGATCGAGCGGCGTCATTGGCGCAAGCGCCTGGTGAAGCGGGGAATCCGTTTGTCGAGGGCCTCAGAGAACGTGAGCCTGAAGATCAATTCGTCCGCGGCATTCACCACCTCAATTGCGTAGTCGCGCGGATGGGCCAATTGGTGTGTCATCTGGGCCGGCTGTCACCCTGCCAGGCGACAGTCTCACCGACCAGCGCGGAAGGCTCGGGTGAAGGCACTGGCTTCGGAATGGCCAGCGCCGCCGCGATCTGAGCGAGCGGCATGTGGTGTCCTTCAGCAATTGCCGGGCAACCCAAACCGGATCTCGTTGGCGATGGCTCGGTAGCCCGAGCCGCTGTCCTTCAGGCGCCGGCTCCAGGTGCGGCGGTGCATCGCCAGCCGGCCATGTCATCGGCGGAACAGCGTTGGCTTATGGTCCGCGTGCGCAGCAGCCGACAGATGCCATCCAGCAACTTGATCCCGAGCCACCCCGCTGCCACCGGATCTGCTCCTCCAGCACAGGCATGCCTGGAAAGAGACAGGCGAAGTGCCCTTGTCAGGCAAAAGACTTCCCCGAAAAAGGGAATTGAAGGGTCCTTGTCTCAAAAGGAAAAGTCGCTGGCCCAGCCGGTCAAGCAACACTTGTCAGCAGGTCTATGACGAGCGCCGTAAATCCGTCAACACCAGCCAAATGGAGAATGACGATGCGTTTTCTACCAATGAAACTGGCCATGACAGGCGGCGTCGCAGCGTTTCTCATCGCCCTTCCGGTGTCGATCAGCGTAAGCCGGTCGAATGCCGCGGCTCCCGGTCACGGGAGCACCGTCAGTATCGGGCTCAAATGCGACACCGCTCAGGCAGTCGTCGGCCGGCCGGGGACGCCAGGCAGCGTGGCCGGCGTGGCCAGGCGGTCGACGCGCCGCGCGGTTCGGAGACACTACTGAACCTTGGAAATGGAGGCGGCGATGACCCGCTTCACCGCAACGGTTATCGGGCTTTGCGGGTGTCTGCTGGT
This sequence comes from uncultured Alphaproteobacteria bacterium, assembly GCA_963837375.1. Lineage (GTDB taxonomy): Bacteria > Pseudomonadota > Alphaproteobacteria > Rhizobiales > Beijerinckiaceae > Microvirga. The sequence continues at coordinate 1,677 of CAWINL010000012.1, forward strand.
GCTCCCTTGCACCGTTCCGGTTCTGGGGGCCCCTTTCTTCGTCAGGGTGTACGGCCGCACTTACAAGGTCGATTCGCGAAATCCCATCCGATATGCCGGAGGGCGCCAAGCCGCAGGAGTCCCTTAAGGCCCTGCCGGCCGACATCGCCAGAGGTCCCGGCTTCAAGCCGTCGCACGAGCAGGTCCTGGCCGACGTGGAGGAACGGACCTGGATTGCCCGCCACCAGCTTGCCTACGAACTGGCGAAGAGTTCCTTTCCCCGCGCGGGGCAATATGCCGGAGCTGACGCGGCGGCGGTCGAGTCGGAGATCACGGGATCCCTCGCGAACGAGGCGACACAGGCCCGTGAGCCGGCGTTGCAGATGCTCTACGATCGTCACAGGGCCTTGAACCTACTCGCGCGGGAATTGCGGCGCGCGGTGGACCTGCCGGTAAAGACCCCGGAGGCAGGGTTCTCCCGACCGAAGCTTTCGCCTGAGGTCGAGGCCAGCTACCGGGACCTGAAGTTCGATCCCCTTGCCGCCTATTACAGCTTCCGGCGCGTCAAGGCGGCCTTCCGGTCTGGTGATATCCAGATCCTCGCCCGGGTCACAAATTACCCTTTATCGATCATACGCAAGGCCAAGCGGACGATCCGCAACCGCGAGCAGTTCATCGCAGCAAAGGAAACGCTCATGAGCCCGCGTCTTCGGGAGGTTGTCGCGGAATCCAGTTTTGAGACGGTTTTCGTCCGCGACAAAGGAATGATGCTTGGTGATGGGGCAGTGTGGATCACGCTCGGCAAGACAAGCTTTGGGCTGGGCGCCATCACTGTCGATTGAAGGCCACCGGACCTCGCATTGGTTCGGCGACGCACCTTTGGTTTAGGCCGGTCCCGACAAAGAACGCCGGATGTGCGCCGCACGTCTGTGAGCGATAGGTTTCCCACCTCGTGGTAGGTTTGAACAGAACCGTACTTTCCGGTGGAAGGTCGCTCTCGGTTGTTCCCCATCGCTGCATTTGCCGCCAGTCGAATATCGGCGATGCGTATCGGGTGAGGGTCGTTTTGATGTCGCCGGCCTTTCGCCGTTGAGAATACGAACCGAAAAGCCGCTGCCACCGTGCTCCCTTCCTCCACCCAATGCCTCGTCCCCCAACAGTCGTGTCCTTAAAACTATCAACGTAAATGAAAATCGGCGCGTCGGCGGTGGCAGAAATCCAGCACAGTCGCGGCATTAGCTTGTAGGAACCAAGGGCAGGCGAATGGTTCGGGCGATGGTCACCGAGAATTCGTGAATCATTGAAAACCGGCCAGCCCCGGTGTTTGCGCCCCGGCTCAAACAAAAGCCGAGATTGATGCCGGTACCCATCTCCACTAGCCTAACGTCGTGAAAAATGGCGGCTCCTGACCGCATTAAGAACGGCTAATTCTGGTTAGTGCCATATGCGGAAGTCGGATCTGCTTCGTACGGCTCGCGCGATGGATCACCAGTTATAGGATAAGAGGAAGCCTGATCCGGAACAACTCGCCGCCGTAATCCCGATTTTCTGCCCATATACTCCCATCGTGCGTCTCGATAATGGTGCGCCCGATGGACAGCCCCATGCCCATGCCTTCGGCCTTGCTCGTAAAGAACGGTTCGAAGATCTCGGTCAGTTTGTCTTCGGGAATTCCTAGACCGTTATCCGATACGAAGAGTTCGGCAAGGTTCTCGGCGCGCGAACTCTGAATACTGATGATGCGGTTTTGGGTAGCGGCGCCGGGCCGATGACGTAACTGAGCAGCACCGGCACTGGGGCGACGAAGAGTTTGAGACGTGCTCCCCAGCGCGGTACCTAGACTCAGGAACGGCCGGTTTTTGCGCGCGCCGGAAACAGCCGTCGTCATTTCCGCAGCGGCCACAAGGGCCACGACGACGAAACCGACAAACGCCAAAATCATCCCGAACGTCTTGGACGCCTGCTGCACCGACTCGACGGACACTTCGCTCGCCAACGCGAGTAGAGAACCTCTTGGGGCCGGCCAGAGCTTCTTCGACGCCACGTATTTTAGGTGGTGACAATCGCCACCATCGGGTACGGTGACTTCTGCCGAAAACGGCCGCCGGCAAGCTTTTCACCATCGCTTATGTGTATTCGGCATCTTCGTCGCTGCCGTCGGGACACTTGGCGAGCACATCGCCCGCAAGGGGCACCGGGGTTGAGGAGGGCGCCATACGTCTGATGCTTGGCACGGCCGGCGTTCGTGTAGGCGCTTCGCGATTTTGACCGCCAGGAGCAATGGAGTAATCTATCGCTTCGTAAGCGACCAGGACACGAGTGAGGGCGTAACAGGTGATGTCGTTGAATAAGGACGATTCCGATGAGCGCGCAGCCTTCAGTCCAGGCAGTAACTAAACCTGTCCGATGGGCGATGAGAGTTTTTATCGCTTCCGCGCGTGACAATCCTTTCCGGCAATCCAAGCTCCGCTCAAAATGCGTTCGATGGAGTTTGGCATGCGAGGGCGATTTCCGAGACCGGAACATGCCGTTCGGACCGTCAGCACGTGGTTCGCATCCGCAACGGAAGAGCATTCGACAGAACGTCACGAACATACGAGGTCAAGGGCGGGCTTGACGCTGCCGGGCGTATTGACGGAAGCGTTCGTATCCGGAACACGACGATTATCGTAAGGGGAAGCGTCGCCGGGAACAGCGCCTCCGGGACTTGGAGCTCGACGGGACGGCGGGCCTGCTCTGGACGATGGGAGGCAGCGCGTTGAGACCGAGCGCATACATCCGCCGAACCGGATTTCATTCAGGCAGCGATAGCATATGCCCGAGATAGGGCGTAGATTAGAGACGAAACTCTTGCTTATAACGAACCGAGTAATCCATGCTCAAACCTCGACATGTTCTTCTTGTCGGGTTTCTCTGTGGCGACGACCTTCGTACTGGTGCGTGGCTTCAAGGTCGGTCCCGAATTGAACTGAGCGTGGATGGAGTGAGTTCCGTCTGCGCCAAGGCTTAGAGTCATGGGCCCGACGCTCGTTTCGGCAGATTAGTTAACAAGACCAGACATCGCGAATTCGAACCGATTTCTGCAACTCACCCAGGGAAGTTCCGAAATCGGAGGCGGGGTTTTTAGGGTCGCGGTTGGATCGGAAACGTCGAACGCTTGGTGTACTGAGGCGACTGCGCGCAAGGGACAAGACCATGGACCCAGATGCGTCAAACTCCGGAGATGGACCTTCGGCATCGACCATGTTCGATGCCGTTCTCCGTATTGGGCTCGTCGCCCTGCTCGTTTACGCCTGCGTCCGGATCATTTTCCCTTTGGCCTTCATCTTGCTATGGTCAGCGATCCTGGCGGTGATACTGTATCCACTCCATCTCCGTCTGGCGGCGCGGATCGGCGATCGTTCGTCGGCCTTGCTCATCGGACTGACTGGCATCGCCGTGGCGTTGGGGCCGATGGTCATGATCGTGACGTCGCTCGCGACATCGATCTATTCGCTGATCTCGAGCTTGCAGAGCCAAGATCTGATGATGCCACCGCCGCCAGTGTGGCTCGATGGCACCCCGCTGGTTGGGAAAAAACTGACGGAAATCTGGACGCTCGTCGCCACCAACCTTCCGGCGGCCCTAACGAAATACGGACATCTGCTCAGTGGACCCTTGGCTTGGTTGGCCTCTTTCGCTGGCAGCTTGGCGATCGGCGAACTATCATTCGTTGCTTTCATTCGCGATCGCCGCCGTGATCGTCGTTTACGGCAAGGGCGCCACGGAATTCGCCCGAAGGTTGCTGGAACGTGTCACGGGCAACAAAACGCGCGCAGTGCACCTGATCACGCTGACCGCAGCCACGATCCGAGGTGTGGCGCTGGGGGTAGTTGGTGTGGCGGTGGTCCAGTCGCTGCTGCTCGGGGTCGGTTATCTGGCCATTGGACTTCAGGCGGCCGGCCCCTTGACGCTTATTGCGTTCTTGCTGGGTATCATGCAGGTGCCGTTGATTTTGCTGTCGCTCCCTGTCGTCGGCTATGTTTTCGCGACCGAAGCAACGCAGCCGGCGGTCATTTTTCTGATCTGGAACGTGATCATCGGGCTCAGTGACAATATTCTTCGACCTTTGATGCTCGGCAGGGGGCTTGAAGTGCCTATGCCGATCATACTGATCGGTGTCATCGGTGGCATGCTTGTTGACGGTCTTCTCGGCTTGTTTGTCGGGCCTGTGCTGTTATCCGTTTGCTATGTCCTCCTCTATGAATGGTTGCAGCAGCACCCGGCTGACGGTGGCTCCCCGCCGCCGACGGCGATGCCCAAGGCTCGTTGTTGACTACGCCTGCTAGACCGACATCATCGCTACAATCACCGGCCCCCAAGCGGTAAGGAGAATATTTCCGACTGCATAGGGAACCGTATACCCGAGCGCCGGAATGTTGCTTTGCGCTTCATCCTGCACAGCTCGAAGCGCAGCCGTAATGGTGCCAGCGCCTGCGCATGCGCCTAGAACAATGAGCGGATTCATCCTCAGAACATACCGGCCAAAAAGTATCCCAAGCGTGTGAGGCAACAAGGCCGAAACTAAACCCACCAAGACCAAACTGATCCCCGACGCCTGCAATCCGGACACGAAGCTCGGCCCGGCGCCCAGGCCGACGATGCCGATAAACACACAAAGTCCAACAGTATCGAAAATCCAGATCGCCGGTTCCGGAATGCGACCGAAGAACGGGTAGACAGACCTCAGCCAGCCAAAGAAAAGGCCCATGACAAGCGCCCCTCCGCTCGCGGTGAGCGTCAGCGGCACATTCCAAACCACGACCGAGAGCAAGCCTACCAGGCCACCCAAAAAAATTCCTGTTCCGACAAAAATCATGTCTGTTTCCGAGGTGGGACGATCAGGATAGCCCAGCTCTTTTGCCGCTCGCTCTACCTCCGACAGGGGACCGATCAGACGAACCACATCACCCCGGTCGATGCGGCTTTCCGGCATGATCGGCATTTCAATCCCGGAGCGGGTGAATCTCGATAAGAACACGGCCCGGGCGAACGGAAAGCGAGACAACTCAGCCAAGCGATTTATCGTCGACGGCCCGGCTCGTAATGACAACATTCAACGCCTCGATCGGGATGTCCAACAGGGCGTGATCGCTGACCTCTGGACCAATGGTGGTGCCGCGCGTCGCGTGGATTTCCTGTCGTGCAATCACCGCAACGACGTCATTCTCGCGCACAAGCATGTCCGGCAGAGGTTCCAGGATTTGGTCTCCACTACGGAGCCGCAGGATGAAAACTCTCGCTTGCTCGGGGAGAGCTTCGAGCTGAGCGATCGTTTGGTTGATCAGCATTGGATTGGTGACACGATAAGCGCGAACATCGAATGGGCGTGCGGCGGACATGATGCCTTCCGCGGTTTGGCTCGTGCTTCCACCTTGCGACCTCATGCGCGCGGCCTCTTCCCGAAGATTGGCCCTCATGAGCTTTGGCCCGATCGTGGGAAGGAACCAGACCAAAGCGGCCGTTCCAATGAGATATGTCACGGCATAGGCGACAGGAATATTGTTGACCAGCGCAGTCCTTTCCGCTTCTGGGAGGTCGAGGCGCTGAATCGCCTCGCCGGCCGTGCCGATAACAGTCAATTCCGAGAACGCACCTGCAAGAAGGCCCGCCGCCGTCCCGACGTCATATCCGAGGAGCTTCGAGAACCCGAATGCAGTGAGCAGGCATGTCACGCAAAGCAGCACAGTCAGCGCGACTTGGGGAACTGCATCGCCCTTCAGCCCCCGAAAAAATTGCGGTCCTACCTTGTAACCCGTTGTAAAGAGAAACAGGTCGAAGAAAATCGTTTTGACGAGAGGGCGGAACCTTGATGTCGAGCTGGCCGATCAGAACACCAGCCAACAAGCACCCGACCACAATTCCGAGGCTGAAGCTTCCAAATTTGATGCGGCCGATAAGAAAGCCGATTGCGACGGTCAGGAAGATCGCAAGTTCTGGATTCTGGCGTAAAGCAGATACGATGTAATCCACGTTTGACTCCCTTCGAGGGATCGCCGCTGGTGCCCTTCCTCAGGTCCGTCGAGACGCTCGCGCGGATCTGGAAGGCTTCCCATCTTCTCCTATGCGAATAAGCTTGAGTCCGTGGGCAGCCGAGTACCCATGGATCTCCTTCACATCGAGCTTGCGCATGAAATCGATGATCTCCGGAGTGATGACTTGACCCGGCACCATGATCGGGAAACCAGGTGGGTAGGGAATCACGAAGTTGGCGGAGACGAGCGGCGGCCCGTCGCTCAGCCGCCGGGTGATTTCCGGGCTCGCGAGGGGAATGTGCTCGCAACCCGCGGCATTGTAGGCATCGAAGAACGCGGCGCGAATATCCCCCTCGATCGTGCCGTCGCCGGACTCTGTCCGATAGCGTTCGTGGAACCGGCTGAAGTTCGGCAGCTCGGGCACATCATGCATCAAGGACTTCACGCGCCTTTCGAACGAAACTCGCTCTTCGTCGCCACCGTTGCGAAGCTGCTTGTCGATGTCCTGCGACAGCTCCAGGAGCACCCGGATGAGCAGTGCCACGTCACTGCGGGTGTTATTGATGTTCGACTGCAAAAGAACGCTGTTGCGGGAGGTCTTGTTGAGCTGGATGTTGTATCTCTCCGCCAGGATCCCCTTAAACTGCGTACCGTCAAATCCGGCATGACCGCTCACGAGCGTGAGACGCGTCGGATCGAGAAAGAATTCATCGTCTCTGATGCTTTTGGCGGCGTCGAACCAGGTCGTTCCGGGGGTAAGGAAGTCCTCGAAGCCGCTCGCCCGGAACTCTTCTGGTATCAGCTCGTCGTTACCGAGCACCTTGAAGTACTTGGAGATGATGGGGTGGGTATTGATTTGGCGGCGGATTTCCAAGGCGATTTGAATCGCATTCGCGACGAGTCCGTAGCCCTCAAGCTCCATTTGTCGCCGGGCCACATCGAGACTGGCGATGAGCTGCTGGTTGGGGCTGGTCGAAGCATGAGTGAAGACCGCCTCGTGGAACTGTTCCTCGACGGTGTGATAGTCTACGTCCTTCACTAGGATCATGGACCCCTGTCGGAGCGCGGACATCGATTTGTGGGTTGAGTTCGTTTGATAGATCCTGAGCCGGACCTGCCGCGGATCGGGAACAAGACGCGCATTCAGAAGAGATTCGATTTTGGCTTCACAGCCCATTTCCTTCTGTTGCCGTTCGTAGGCCTCCAATGCTTCGGACGACTGTAAATAGTGCTCGATGTCGGCGGCAGCGCCCATTGCCGTTCGCGGGCGCAAGAAGGGTGACCAATGGGCGAATCCGAACCAGGCCTCATCCCAAAGGAAGATCAGATCCGGCTTGATCGCGAGACATTCTTCCATTACGCGACGGGTGTTGTAGACATGTCCGTCGAAAGTGCAGTTAGTGAGATCGAGGAGCTTGACGCGATCGAGGCGTCCCGCTGCCTTGAGATCCAGGAGAGCCTTCTTGATGGCGCGCAGAGGCACAGCTCCGTACATCGAGTATTTCGTGAGGGGAAACGCCTCCACATAATAGGGCTGTACCCCGCTCAGAACGCAGCCATAATGGTGCGACTTGTGGCAGTTCCGGTCGATGATGGCGATGTCGCCGGGTGCAAGGAGCGCCTGAACGACCATCTTGTTGCTCGTCGACGTGCCATTGGTCACGAAGAAGACCCGATCCGCCCCGAAGGCACGGGCTGCCAGTTCCTGCGCCTTCTTGATGTTCCCAGTCGGCTCCAGGAGACTGTCGAGGCCGCCCGTCGTCGCGGAGCTTTCCGCAAGGAACAGGTTGACGCCGTAAAACTCGCCCATATCACGGATCCAGCCCGACTTGAAAACGGCTTTGCCGCGGGCGATCGGCAGCGCATGGAACGTCGCAATCGGCCGCGCCGCATATTTCTTGAGGTTGTCGAAGAACGGAGTCACAAATCGCGCCCGCACGCCCTCAAGGATCGACAGGTGCAACTCAAGCGGTTCCTCGACCTGATAGAAAACTCTCCGGACGGCATTGGAGCGCACATCACCCGCGAGCTTCTCTACGCTGCGATCGGTGAGGAGGTAGATGTCCAATTCAGGCCGGAGTCTTTTCAGGATGTCCGCAAGGTCGAGCGTCAGGTCCTCTTCGCCGATCTCGGCCTGCACTCCATAGGCTTCGAGAAGTGCACGGATCAATGACGCATCCTGTCTAGTGCGCAGGGCGAAACCTTCGTAGAGTGCGATTGCAGCGATATTCGGATTCACGATTGCGGCTGCGACGGCGTCCTCCGCGCTACCGACGATCACCGGCTCGTAAATAAACTCGTCCTCCGGTCGTCGCAATCGACGAATTTCGTGAAATCATATGCTGCCAGCGGGAGGGCTGGTGAGGCGTCACGAAAAGCACTTCGAAATAGGGTCGAAATACCGCTCTACCTCCAAAGGCCGGGGGGAGCCGATCGGCCGGGATATCGACAACTTCGTCATTGCTCTCCCATTCCGCCGGATCGTGCTTGAAATCCTGGGATATGATTGCCGACGAAATTCGCTGCGCCAGGAAATAGAATCCTTTCATATCTCCTTCGATCAGTTTGGCCCGCAGGCGCTCGAGAAGGGCTAAGCCAGGATAGGCATAAAATGCCTCGAGCGGCGCGAGGTCAGAGAGCAACTCTGTGACCCGGTCGACTGCCGATGTCTTGCCGCTCTGCCAAGCCCTTGCGGCTGCAAGCACCTCGACCCACTTGTCGGGCCGCAACGAAGGAGCCGAGAAAAAATGATCGGTGTCTCTATACGGAAGTACCGTCTCGTCCATCGTGCTCTTCCTTCGTGGCTGAAAGCGTGTTGCTGACAGGCCGAGGCGTTTAACTCCCCACGGATCGTGCAGATCGGCGGTGAGAAATCCCCAACTCTACGCGTCTAAAGTTGCAGGATGTCGTTAGGTCATCAGCATCACGATCACCATTCCCCAGATCGTCAGCAACGTGTTGCCGACGGCATAAGTGACCGTGTATCCAAGCCCAGGTATCTGGCTCTTGGCGCGATCGTTGATCATGCCGAGGGAGGCGGTTGTCGTGCGGGCCCCTGAGCAGCAACCGAGCAGGATCGCGGGGTGGAATTTGAAGATATATTTCCCGGTATACATTGCCAGAACCAATGGCAGCGTGGTCACAAAGATCCCCCAAAGGAACAGGCTGAAGCCCTTCGCCTGCAGTCCGGCGACAAACCCCGGCCCAGAGGAGATGCCCACCACGGCGATGAAGACGTTGAGCCCGACCGAATTCATGAACCACACGGTCGGCGAGGGAATTCGTCCGAAGGTCGGACGAACGGACCGCAGCCAGCCGAAGAAGAGACCGGATATCAACGCCCCACCCGATGTGGACAACGTCAGGGGAACGCTGCCGACATTGTAGACCAAGGCTCCGACCAGGGCGCCGATCGCAATGGCCGCGCCGATGAAGGCGACGTCGGCGACATCGGTCTGGCGGTCGGGACGCCCCAGCGCATTGGTCGCCGCGGTCGTATCCTGCGTGCGGCCAACCAAGGTGAGGATGTCGCCGCGATTGATCTTCGTGGTGGGTAGGATCGGGATGTCGGTCGCCGTCGCGCCGCGGGTGATTTTCCGAAGGAAGACGCCGCGTGCCTCCGGCATCTTCGCGAGTTCCTCCAACGTCTTCCCATCCGCATTCTTGCTTGTCACGAAGACGTCGACACCTTCGACGGGCACGGCGAGCAGTTCCCGATCCTCGACTTCCTCCGCCCGAGGCCCAATCAGCTGCACCAGTGCCTCACGCGGGCCGGCCACCGCCACGACATCACCGGCCTGAATGACCATGTCGACAGTCGCGTCGATCAGCTTCCCACCGCGGCGGATCCGCTCGACGAACACCCGTTGTCCGGGCAAGAGAGATTCGGCGTCCAGCACTGTCCGTCCGACGACGGCTCCCCTTTCCGCAACACGGAAACTCCGCAATTCAAAGCGGTGCCAAGCGGAGCCTGCACCCCCCTCCGCCTTCTTTCCACCGTGCTCGAGTTCGTAGCGCTTGCATTCCGCCTCGAGATCGATCCCCAGGAGAGCAGGTCCGAACAACGCCAGCACGATCGCCGAACCAACAGTCCCGAAAATATAAGTAACCGCGTAGGCGACAGGCATATTGTCGAGAAGTTGTTTCGTCTCGTCAGCCGGTAGTCCGAGCCTGTTGATGGCATCGGTCGCGAGGCCCATCGAGGCTGAGATTGTTTGCGAGCCGGCATAGAGTCCCGCTGCCGACCCAACGTCGTACCCGGCGAGCCGCGATCCGAGATAGGCCGCCCCAAGACAGAACACGCAGACGACGGCCGCGAACAGCGCCTGGGGAATGCCGTCCTTTGCAATCCCGCGCACGAATTGCGGACCGACGCCATAGCCGATCGCAAACAGGAACATGAGGAAGAATGTTGATTTCAGCGGCGGCGAGATCGTGATCCCGAGTTGCCCGATGAGAACGGCGGCGACCAAGGTTGCCGTGACGGCTCCGAGACCAAGCCCCTTGTAGGTGAAGGATCCAAAGTAATAACCGATCGCCAGCGAAAGGAAGATAGCGATTTCCGGGTAGCTTCTGAGCGTATTCGCGAACCAATCGACCATAGGGTAGCTCCGGTGTGAGGAAGCAAAACTGGTGATTTATCGGAACTTCAAAGCAGGAAGGCGAATACTGGATCAGATTCGGAGCTAGACCGATGGACTGCTATGTTATGGTTGAACCGGCTCCCCTTTGGCAGCACGAAAAGCCTGGACATATCCCCGGGCCACCGCCCGCACCGCCCTGCCGATGGACTCGTAGGCATCGTCGTGCAGATTGGCGAAGGAGACCCGCGCCGACCAGTTTGGGGCCTCAAAGCCCGAGCCATTGAGAAGCACGATGCCGTGATCCTGAGCAAGTTTGAAGGAGAGGTCGAGCGGGTGGACGTTCTCCTTCAGCCACGCAACAACGTCCTCGCCGACATACTTCCGCAGGATGTATTCAAAATCGATGATGCCGTAGTAGCGATCGTAAAACGGACCGGCATCCGAGGCGTCAATTCCCAATGCCGTGACCAGCTTGCGGAAACGCCCGTCGCAGATCGCCATGCAGGCCTTCTGATAGGCTTTGTCAGTGTCCATCAATTCGACAAGGCTGAAGAGCGACATCATCACCTGCTGCGGCAGCGACAGTCCCGCGGTGTGGTTCAGCGCGACGTCGCGGCTGTCGGCGACGATCCGGTCGATGAACTTGATATCGCGCGGGTTCGGCGTCAGCGTCCGGTAGCGATTGTCGAGAAGCTTCTTCGTTGCTTCGGGGTGATTGCGGATCATCTCGTCGAAGATGTTGTCCTGCGCGACCGCGATCACGCCGAGCCGCCAACCGGTGCAGCCGAAATACTTGGAAAACGAATAGACGCCAATAGTGTTCCGCGGCAGGTGGCCCAGAATGGACTCGAAGTCCGGCACGAAGGTGCCGTAGACATCGTCTGTCAAGATCATCAGGTCCGGCCGCTTTGTTTTCACGAAGTGGACCAGCCGATTGATCGTGTCCGAGTGAGCGCCACAGCGGACGGATTGCCCGGATTGACGAGGAACAGTGCCTTGACCTTCTTGTCCTCGAGCGCCTTAAAATCCTCGTCGGTCAACTGAAAGAGGTCCTCCCGCTCGGCGCTGACATGGATCTGCTTCAGGTCGTAGTCTTCGAGATGCGGCATCTCGAGATAGGGCGTGAAAATCGGCGTGCCAATCGCGATCGTGTCGCCAGCATTGAGTAACCGCTGGTTCTTCAGCGTCTTGAAGATGTAGCACATCGCCGCCGTGCCGCCCTCGACCGGGTAGAGGTCGAACTTCACGTTGGGGCGGTGTCCGGCGCACATCGCCCACATCAGGAATTCATGGGTGATCGCCTCGTTGTGGACGAGCGCGCGGTCCGGAACGGGATAGTGGTCGCCGATGATGGAATCGGTCAGTTCGTGAACGAATGTGTCGGGGTCGAACGAGAAGTGAGCGATTGCGAAATCCACGGCGGTGTCGAGTGTCGCGGCGCCGGGGAGGTCCTCGCCCCGCTCGCTCAGCCATTTTTTGAGGCGCTTGTAGCACCCAGGGCCGGCCGGCATCCCGGCAAGCCCGACATCGTCGTCCTCCTCAACGCGTTTGGCCTCGGTCAAAGCGAACTGGCCCAGGAGGAAAAACGCCTCTCGCGCGCGCGTCGCAATCCAGTTCGGGTTACCGCGGCCTGCATTTAGAAACGCTCGCGCAGACTGGTCCCCTTCCGCCTGCGCAAGCCTGATCAGCTCGTCCTTGATCTCGAAGGGGCCGAGATCCTCGAACTTCGCGTAGATGCTCGCATCTGTCATGGGTCGAAACCTTGTGCTTGGGACGGGGACGCGCTGATTTGCAAAGCAACTAACAGTACGGTCGCGAGACCGAACAAGTCCTCAGAGGATCAACAAGCGTAATGAGAGTCTCAGCAACAAACAGTCGTACGATTTTCGCACAGCCTTATGGCTTCATCGGCAACGTTACGCTTCGACGACTGTTAGGTCAATGATCCTGAAAGGTGTTTTTTTGGCCCGCTCCCTGAAGCCAAACTCGCAGCTGTCGGATCCCAGCTTGTGGTTGCTCGACAGCTCGACGCAAGCGGCGGCCGCGGAGGCGGCGCGCCGCAAAATCGCCGAGACCGACGCCGCAATGGTGGCGGCGCGGGCCGATGTGGCGACAGCGGAGGGCAAGCTCCAAGAGGCCCGAAGCGCCTATCAGCAAGCCCTCGACGAATTGAAGACGAAGCAGGAACTCAACCGGAACAACTCCGCCATCGTCGTGGCGCGCCAGATCGAGCGCCTCGAGAATCTCGTGGACGGGCGCCGAGGATCAGTTGCGGCCGCGACCGCCTCCAGGGATTCCGTCGAGGCACAGATCTCCACATGGCTTCTGGCTCAGAAAGCCAGCGCCGAGGCGGCATTGGCTCAGGCCGAGGTGGATCTCGCCAAGACGTAATCCGGGCCGGCGTGAATGGGCGGGTGGAGCAGTTCACGCTGCGGGTCGGCGACATCGTCAATCCGTTCATGCGTCCGGCCGGAATCCTCATCCCGGAGGATGCCGGACGGGCACCATCCAGGCAGGCTTCGGGCAGATCGAGGCGCAGGTGATGAAGCTGGGCATGGTGGCCGAGGTCACCTGCGTGTCGAAGCCCTGGACCATCATCCCGATGGTGGTGACCGGCGTGCAGGATTTCATCGCCGCCGGCCAGTTCCGCGGCGGCGAGCAGCTGATCGACCCGCAGCAGGTGTTGCGGCCCGGCACCATCCTGGTCATGCTCGAGCCGCTCTATGAGGGCGGCCTCGACGGGGTGACGCCCGGCAGCTCCTGCATCGCCAACGCCTATTCGAGCAATCACGATCTGATCGCCTCAGGGAAGCGTCGGCGCTGTGAAGAGCCTGGCGCTTCACGCGGTGGATGCGGTCGGGCTGGTGCATGCGATGATCCTGCGGATGCAGGCACTGCTGCTCCCGATCCAGACCCTCGTTTTCGGTGGACATTGACTTTCACAGCAGGAGGGTTGCCGCGGCAGCCACGCTGTCCTAGTTGATTTCGCCGGGGCGTATCCTGTTCTGCGGTGACGTGCGGGCCGTCTGCTTCCGGCCACCTTGGAAGCTTCGAAATTCAGACCGGTCATTATGCCGATTTTGTTGCCATTGCTTGGGCTCAGGAGCAGCCGTATCGCAAAATTCACTTGCTTGAGCTGGAAATCAATCTGGGGCCATGCGCGACGTTTTCGCAGCAGTCTGACTGGCCGACACCCGAGCAATTTCGCACAGGGCAGCATTTTTCTCACCACAGCAACGCAGCTTCGGGGGAGGCAGATTTGGCGCGCGAGGGCGCGGGCGGCCGACGCCGTTAGTCGAACACCGGCGAAATTTTCCGACACCATTGGGGCGCATCGAGATGGCCCCTGAACCATCGCCGGAAGGTCGGAACGTTCGGAGCAGTGGACGGCCGAGAACTCGGTTGAGGCTTAAGCGCTCGGGCGTAGTTCAGTTTTAAAGAATCCTCATCAACGGATCAAAAGTCGCGCTGGACACGAAGACGGCCCTCCCAGACATCGTCCGATCCGGTCGGCTTGAAAACCCCTGTTGCGTCGCCGGCAAGTCCGTGATCGGGACCGCGACGCGTGCCGCGCGGGTCAACCCTCGTGTAGAGAACCTCGACGCCGAAGATGAGGCCGGATACCGGGGTCCAGATTGTATTGGTGCCGACGCGGTATTCGTTGAAATCGACAAGTCCGGTCACCGTGCCGGCCGTTCCGGCCGCGATCGTGGCGGCGTCGCCGGCACGAGAAAACGTGCAACTCCGGGCGCGTCGAAGCGCATCCACGAGCCGAAGATGTTCGTCTGGAATGCCGGATTCCATATATGGTTGAGGCCGCCTGCGACGCCATAGGCTTTGTTGGTTTTGAAGTTGCCCGTGAACGGATCGACAAAGGCATCAGCGAAGGGCAACACCAGCGGCCCGGCGCCAATCGCGCCGCTGTTGATAGGCCCCGCCTGGCCGGCATTGATGTAGCCGACGGCGCCGTCTGTATAGGTTGCCGACATCCACGCCACGTCGCCGGCGCCGAGAAACGGCAGGTTGACCGTGCCATTCAAAGCGAGCGCGAAGCCATAATCCGTGTCGGCGAAGGTCGGGTTCGGCAGGCCGGTGATCGGGTTGATGACGGGCACGGAAACACCATCGACGGTGGTCATGCCAGCAGCCACGTCGCGGATCTGATGCAACGCGCCGGAGAGTTGCACGTTGCCCCAGCTCCCGGCGTAGCGCAGGTTTGCAACGACGTCCGGCATGCGCTCACCGCCATAGGTGAACGGGATGGGAGCGAAGACCGGGGCCGTCGCGCCAACGCCGAAGAGCGGGAAGGCAAGTGGATTGCTGACGCGGCGTTCGATGGCATCTTCAAGCGACAAGGTCGCCGAGAAACCATTGCCGAAGGTGTAGGTGTAGGCGAGGAGATCCACGTCTGCGTTGGTCGGATCGTCGAAGCGCAGGTCGCCGAAATTCGGCGCCGGAAGCTTCGAGTCCGCGAAGAATGAGGTGACCCGGCCGGCCGTGAGTCCACCGAACTGCACATAGGCCTGCTTGATTTTCGGGTTGGTGATGATCTGCCCCGGGCTCGCGAATGCGCCAGAATTGCGATCGATCTCGTAGCGGATATACGCGCGTAGCAGGCCGTATGCGGTAGCCGTGCGGTGATCGAGATTGAGCCTGGCCGCGGGCACGAAAGCCGGTGATGTCCTGAAAGCGGTTGAACGGTTCGGCGTAGAGGTAGTCGGCACGAACACGGCCCGAGATCCGCAGGCAACTATCGGTGCCAGGAACATAAAAGAAGCCAGCACCGTAGGTCGCGCAGATGCGAACGTATTCGACGGGAGCAGCCTTGGCGACAGGAAGGTCAGCCGCCTGGGCACTTGCCAAAACGGAGAGCGCGGCAGCCGAACCCAGCACCAGGTCTCGCAAACGCGGCATTGGAAAGACTCCCCGAAAAAAAATTACACACGCGACGGCGGCAGATTGGGCAGGCAGGCAAATTCCGTCAAGCGGTTCTCAAGATCAAAGCCTTCCGCTATTATGAAATTCCGTGCTCTGTTGCTTAGAAGCACCACTGCGACGCGCGGTAAATACTTGATTAATTTAGTAGTATTCGCACGACGATTATCTTTACGATCGTCGTGCTGGAAAACAAATCGCACAACCGATATCGTCCTGTCGGCGAGCCGGCCGCCCCGCTGCGGCGACGGATCGCTGGATTGCCGGTCGAACCGGCGCAGACCCGAGCAAAATCGCCGAATGGGATGTGCAGTAGATAGCCTCCGTGGAATTTCGCCGTGGCTTCGGCGAAATCAAGAACGTCCACGGTCACAGGTTGCTGCCGTGCCGCATACTTTCAAGGAGATCATGATGGAGTGACGGGTTTCAGAGGGCTTTCCGACTCGGGTTGGCTCTCGCCATATCGCGGTGTCCGGTTTGAGGTGGCTTTAGGTCTGTCGAAGAACTCGAGGTTGCGAGTTCAGCCTCAACGCAGACTAACTTCAACTCCGCTCACGCTGGTATTCAGCTCCAGCCCAATGTTGCGGCCCCTCAGATCGAGCACGACCCCTTTGCCGTTCTGGAGCCTGATAGCCGACACGCCACCGCCAACCGCGGCGCCTGCCCCGAGAGCGGTGTAAGTGCCGGCGATGTCGGAAGCCCGACGCAAGTTGCTGGCGCGGCCTGACAACTCGGCCTTTGACGCTCCGATCGTTGCGCCAAAACTCAAGCCGCCGATCCCCAACGGATAGCGACGTCCCTGGAAGACAAGGGTCCCCCGGCCGCCCCCAACACCGACGATGAAACCTGCCTTCACAATCTCGATGTTAACTATCCCGGTTTCGGCCCACGCCGGTACCGTCAATACAAGGGATACTACCAACGCAACTGTCATCACGACGTGGCCAAGAGCTTGCCGGACCGTTCCCACCGAAGTCTCCCCTATTGGGTGGATTGAGATAACGCATGAACATCATGACCCAACTCAAGGATGTTTCCCTACCTTAATGCGGCTGACGCACCTGAATGCGGGCTTGGAGCGGGCCAATTGCCACCAAGCAGGGTCAAAGCGAACCACCTCGTGCGCCCGGCCAGCCTACCGCCGGACGCGAAGAATCTGCTTGCCCTAAAGCCATGATGCTGAGGCCGCCATCGGATCGTCGAGCCTGTTCGCGGGTCTGCAGGATCTCGACCGCCGCATCAATTTGACGACTCTTTCGCTGGATTTCCTGCATACGGAGGCCTGCGAGCCGGAAGATGCGGCGCGGCTACCGGGATCTACGAGGCTGATTGCGAAATTGGGCAGTTCGGAAGGATGTGCCAAGGAAACCCTGCCCGGAGAGGGCAGGGTTCAGTGTTCTCCTCGCCTTCGGGGATTACTCCGAAGTCAGGCTCAGTAGGCCATCGCACGTTCTGCGTGTCAAATCAGAAAACCGTATTTTTAGTTTGATAGGCATGTATTCAAGTCAGTAATACTGACGTTACCAGCAAAATCTCGCAGTGTTGCATCTTTGCTATAGCTCTTCCTGGCTAACGGGTCATACTTTGCCGTTGTCTATATTCGCACAAAAGGGGATTGCTTATGAAAAATCGTCTTCTTGGCCTCTTGGCCGCAACAGCACTGACGACGGCCGGACTGTCTGCCGCCTCTGCGGCGGATCTTCCTCAGGCACCGCCTCCGGCACCGATCATTATGGCGTCCGATCTTCACCTGGACCGGCTTCTACGCCGGTGTGAACGCCGGCTGGGGCTGGCGTGACAGCAATGAGCAAGACCGTCATTCTCGGCGGTGCGGTCCCGGGCACGCTGTTCTTCCCGGGCAATGGCGATGGCGGCTTCGTCGGCGGTGGCCAGATCGGCTACAACTGGCAATTCGGCTCCTTCGTGGTCGGCGCCGAGACTGACATCCAATGGGTCGATGTCCGGTAACAGCGAGGCCGTCGCCTTCGTGCCGTTCGGGACTAGCGGCGCCTTCGTGCCTGGCAAGTTCCGGAATGACCTGTCGGATTGGTTCGGCACGCTGCGCCTGCGCGCCGGCGTCGCCTTTGACCGGGTGCTGGTCTACGCGACCGGCGGTCTCGCCTATACCGAGGAAAACACCGGCTGGGCGGTCGGCGGCGGCTTCGAGTGGGCGCTGCCGGTCGGTGGGTTGTTCGGTGGTATCGGCAACGCGGCCACCTTCGGCATCGAAGGCTTGTGGGTCAGCGTCGACAATGAGAACGATTTTGACTTCAACACCACTCCGATCGGAACGTTCAGACCGGCCGGCGGCCCCACCGTCAACGTCTTTGCGCCCGCCATCGGGAACAATGACAGCGAGTTCTTCATCGCGCGGGCCAAGCTGAACTTCAAGTTCGGCACGTACTAAGATCGCCGATCAACAGCATAAAGAGGCCCGGGGTAAACCCGGGCCTCTTTGTTGCCCGAGAGGCAAGAAACAGGCAAATCTTCGATAAGCCTTTGAATAGTCTTATCAGAGGCCGGTCACACCACGGACCCCGAGAGATGCGCCAACGGCAAGGCGAACACCGTGATACCCAATGCGGCCACAACGGCTAAAGTCATGCGGTCCCTCCTTGCGTGGCGGGCGAGTTCATTCGATCGGAGCCGGTCCCTTGTCCATTTAAACTCCTAACGCACCGCCATACCCGTGCATTTCCGCGAAATTCGATCGCGCATAAGGGTTCCTTTTGAAGCGCAGGTGGAGGCTGTGAGGCGGCCCGCTCTGGTCTGACATCTTTGAAGTGGTCCTCCCTGATGTATGGCTCTGGACCACCATTCCCAAGCGCTTCAGACCGATCATGCACTAACAATCAAAGCGGACCACGTCATGGGAACCGGCCATTGGCAGGCATCCAGCCGCAAGGCCGCGACTTCCGGGTTTTGAACCCCCAGCGTACGCTCGGTCTCATGGCTTGGCGCTAGGCAGGCCCTCCGTTGATCTAGGTCAACGACTGCGATACAGTGGCGTCAACACTATGTTCAGCCGCACTTGAGTGTGGTTCCCGTTACCTTTCAGGTCCGCAAGCGCAAAGAGGAGTCCGCCATGCATCCGTGGAAGCGTCTTTCGATCAAGTCAGCGACCCTTGCCGGAATTGCTGCTAGCGGCCTGTTGGGGCTTGCAAGTCTCACTCTCAATCCGGCGCCAGCCAAGGCGGTCGTGTACTGCCAGTACGTCAGCTATCCTGCCGGTTGCGTGGCGAGGGCCGGCGTCGTGCTCAGGCCTCGTCCGGTGGCGCGCGCTGCGGTCCGTCATAACGCCGGTGGCAACTTAAATGGTGGCGTCAATCGCGTTGGAGCGCGGCGGTAAAGGCTTGTTTCGGAGGCGCGAGCCAGAAAGAAGCCGTCACCGCTTCGTTCCGGTGGCGGACGACTCTCATATGTTGGTCGCTAAGTACCCACTTATTCGGCGAATGATTCGGAGTTGCGAGCCAATACGGCACGAGCATCCCTCGCCGCCGCTGTTCCGCCGAAGCTGGCTGGCGATAATTCTCTGCTCGCCGTTTTAAAGTCGTACTCCCGGCCCGCGGAGCTTTCACGCTCGACGCGACAAGGAGCGACGACATCGTTGCCCGCTGAGCTTTAAATCGGGCGGAAGGATCGCTCGAGGATGCCGGTCTCGAAAAAGCGTTCGATCTTCTGCTCATCGTGCTGGATTTCGATCCCGCGTTTTTTCAGCCATGCATCATCCAAGTGCGTACTGCGGTAGCGCTCTCCCGAGTCGCACAAAAGCGTCGTGACCGATCCCACCTCGTTTCGCGCAACCATCTCGCTGACGATCTGCGCGACTGCGTACATGTTGGTGCCGGTCGATCCGCCGCAGGAGCGATCGATCCTGCGTGAGAGGACGCGCGCGGCGGCGATGCTGGCGGTATCCGGCACCGCACATGCACGGTCGATAAGATCAGGAATGAAGGATGGCTCGCACCGCGGTCGCCCAATTCCTTCGATCAGGGATGGCGATCCGGATGTCGTGCGAACGCGACGATCGGCAAAGTGACGGTGGAATACGGAGGCGTCGGGATCGGCAAGACACAGGCGTGTCGGCAGACGCCGATAGCGGATGTACCGTCCGAGCGTGGCGGACGTACCGCCTGTTCCTGCCCCGACGACGATCCAGCGCGGGATGGCATGTTCCTCGTGGGCCATTTGATTGAAAATCGACTCGGCGATGTTGTTGTTGCCTCGCCAATCCGTTGCGCGCTCGGCGTAGGTGAACTGGTCCATGTAGTGGCCACCAAGAGCCGTGGCGAGGTGCGCGCTCTCGGTATACATTTCCGCCGCACTATCCACGAAGTGGCTTTCGCCCCCGTAAAAGCCGATCGTCGCAATCTTCTCTGGGGAGGTCGAGCGCGGCATGACGGCGATAAAGCGCAAACCAAGCATCCGAGCAAAGTAGGCTTCCGAAACAGCGGTCGAACCACTTGATGCCTCGATGATGGTGGTGTCCGGCCCGATCCACCCATTGCAAAGTCCATAAAGGAACAGGGAGCGCGCGAGGCGGTGTTTGAGACTGCCCGACGGGTGAGTGGATTCATCCTTGAGGTAGAGCGCGACGCCGGGAGCACCGGGCAGTGGCACGCGCAGAAGATGGGTGTCAGACGATCGATTGAAATCGGCCTCGATAATTTGAACGGCTCGGGACACCCAAGACCGACGTGAAGCGTCATTGCCCATTCTGCCACTCCTGTTCAGAACCACGATGGTCGGTGTGTCCGCTCCATCCAGTCGTTAATCAGGCATCCCGCCCGCTCCTGGTGGATCTGCGCAGCCTAGCGCCGGACCCTGTCTAATCCTATGGACGGAGTTGGCGTCTTTCTATGCCAAAAGCCGTTCCGGACGGCAAAAACCGGCGTGGTCGCCGTGGCACCGGTCAGAATTCGTTTGCAATCTTGGCGGGGCAAGCGGGGCGGAAAGCCCGCGGGGCCGCCTTCTTCTTTTGGGCCTCTAGCGAGGCCTTCGTTTTCCTGGTGGCGGCAAAGGATCGCAAGCGCATGACAGTGGCGGATTTTCACAAACGTTGAGGGAACTGAGTTTTGGGCAAGTTGTTAAGAATTTACTTTGCCGAATGAGACAAACTTCCACCGCGCGGAGGTTCCTGAATGCGATGGGTTGACGGAGAAGCGGCCAAGCACATTACGGCGGCAAGCATGCGAAAGCGCATTGCCCTTGCGCGAGAGCACCTCCGTGCCTTGGACAGCGCCGGTTTTGGTGAAGAGATCGCGAAGGCGCGGGAGGCCCATGAAAAGTTGATCGCGGTTCTGTCGGAACGTCTCGCGCGGGCAGGCGAGGCGCCGTAAGCGCTGGGGCCTTAGTCCTCCGTTACGTCGCCCGTGAGTGCGTGGCCCTGGGACGGGCTGCCGTTACGACGCGCATTGGCGAGGCGCAGGCTGAGGTCATGCGTCGCCGTCAGCATATTGCCGTGCCGAGAATACGTATCGTTGGATCAGCGTCGCGAGGCTCGGAGAGCAAATGAGCGATAGGGCTTTTCCTACGTTACACTGAAGAATGGAGCGTTGGTCCGCCTCGGCCCATTTGCGCAACTGCCGCTCGACCTCGAGCGCATAGACATCGACGAAACATGTCATCGCGCGGCCGCTGCGATGCCGGCTGAATTCAAATGTCCCGATGCAACGCCGCTCGATCCGGCCGACCAGGCCCGCTTCTTCACGTGCTTCCTGAGCCGCAGCTTCGTGCGGGGAAAGGCCACGGATGAGATTGCCCTTGGGAATAATCCAGCGCCCGCTGCCTCTTGCCGTCACGAGAAATACGTCAATTCCACCGGCCGCATTGACGCACATTGGCAAGGCCCCGACCTGACGCAGCTCATGTGTGGGTGAGAGCATGGGACGCATATCCCAAATAAAAGACACTCAGATGACAAGCTTGCTCTCCCGATCTTAACGTCGAATAAATGGACGGCTGACTTTTGTCGATCTTCGGCACTTACTTCCGATTTGAGGCGGATGCACAGTCGATAACGGAATGGTTACATGACCAAGCCTGCAAGCGTTGCCGCAAGTGTACCCGTCAACGATGCGCCCGAGGTGGAGCTCGGCCGCCAGGAAATCGAGGTCAAATTCAGAACCGACCGAGACGGCCTCAAGCGCGCGCGCGCGTCGCAGGTTCTGGCATCGGTGTCCGGCCCCCGCACCGAGCGTGTGCGAACAACCTATTTCGACACCGCTGCGGGAGATCTGCGGAAGAACGGGATCCTTCTGCGCATTCGAAGAAAAGGACGTGGGAGCCCGATCCTCGGCATCAGGGCGGCCCAGGCGGACAATGGCCCATTCTCCCGAAAGGAAATCGAGGTCCGCTCGCCGGACATGCAACCCGACCTGAGCCTGTTGGAGGAGGCCACGGCGATCGAGTTGACCTCCCTTGTGGGTGGCCGCCCACTTGCAGCGCAGTTCGAGACAGACATCAAGCGTCAGACGATCCTGGTCGAGCAGGGTCGCTCCCGGGTCGAAGTGGCCTTCGATGAAGGAGTCATTGCCGCGGCTGATAGGAGCGTGCCGCTGACCGAGATCGAACTGAAGTTGAAATCGGGCGATGAATCCGATTTGTACGACCTTGCGATGAGACTTGCCGAGGCACTCCCCTGCGGCTCGACTTCGTCAGCAAAGGCGAGTGTGGTTTCCGACGCACTCCTCGAGAGACCGCTGCCGCCCTGAAGGCCGTCCCGATCCGGTTCCTCCGGAGGCGAAGCTTGATGACGCTGTCAGGCAGTCATTTCAGACACGCTATGGCATTTCGTGGCGAACTGGGCCGCGCTAAGGGAAGCACAGGATCCGGACGCCCTCCATCAGATGCGGGTTGCATTGCGTCGAATGCGGGCTGCCTTGGCGATGTACAAAAGCGTTTTGCCTTGCGCCGAATTCGATCTTCTTCGGCGAGAGGCAAAGCGGATCGCGTCTGCACTGGGACCGGCGCGCGAATGCGATGTCTTTCGCGAAACCGCAGAAAGTGGCCCGCTGGCGCATCCCTATCGACCAGAAAACAGCAACTCTCTGTTCACGGTGATCGAAGAACGCCGGATAGCCGCATATACAGACGCGACACTCGCGGATTGAGGATCTCGCCACGACGCTTTTCGTCCTGAAGGCGCAAAGCCTCTTGGCTCGCCGAGCCTGGCGCAATGCACTTTCTGGTCAGGGGTTGGCGCGATTGACGGCATCCGCGTCTGATTTCGCCCGGCATAGTCTGAACCGGCTGAAAAACCGCGCGCTAAAGCGAGGAAGGAAACTGGCGGAATTGTCTGACGAAGCACGTCATGACCTGCGGATCGCCCTAAAAAACCTACGCTACTGCGCTGAATTTTACCGCGGGCTATTCGGCCGCCCTCGGGGGATGCAGACCTACCTTCGCAGGGTCTCGACGCTGCAAGAGCTTCTCGGCGCCCACAACGACGCCGTTACGGCGAAACAGTTTTTTGAGCGAGCTGGCCACGACGCCTGATACTGAGACGACATCGGGGTTTATTCTTGGCTGGCAAGCTCGGGGCACCAGCCTCGCCGACGCGGAGTTAGCCGCATCCTGGAAGAAGTTCAAACGAGCCAAGCCCTTTTGGAGCTGACGCAGATGAGGCGCGCCTGGCCAGGAGAGTAAGCTGAGGTACCCGGTTCTGAGTCGGTTCAAGTTAAGGCCGCTCGGTTTCAGGAAGCTCATTTTGGCGTATAGTTGCGTGCGTAGCCGACCGTAACTACAGGATCGAAGTCAGCAGGGCAGAAATCGGCAGCGAACCGAATTTCCTGTCCTGCGTGCAAAGTCCAGCGGACCGGAATAGTGCTGGAGGCCACAAAACGAGATGTCAGGTCCACGGTTTTTTCGCGCGCTCCCGATCGTTGCCGGGCTTACGGGATATCGGCCTGCCTGGCTCCGGGATGACATTGCGGCGGGTCTCGCAATCGCGGCAGTCAGCATTCCTACGGCGATTGCCTATCCGGCGATCGCAGGCCTTCCCCCCGAGGTAGGACTGTACGCGAGCATTGCACCGCTTCTGGCGTATGCGGTGTTCGGACCTTCCCGACAGCTTATCGTGGGGCCTGATGCAGCAACCATAACGGTCTTGGCTGCCGTCTTGGGCGACCACGCTCCAAAACAACCCGTCACTGACAGAGGCCGATCGGATTGCAGCGGCATCAATCGTTGCGCTCGGCGTCGGGGTGATTTGCTTCCTGGCGAAGACGCTTCGGTTGGGCATGCTTGCAAGTCTGCTCTCACGACCGATTCTCACCGGCTTTTTTGCCGGCATTTCCCTCGACATTCTCATCGGGCAGCTCGGCCGCGTTACCGGCCTGAAGATTAGCTCGGACGGGCTGGTCCCCCCTCTTGTCGAACTCGTGAGTAAGCTGGGATCCATACATCTGCCCTCTCTTATCCTTGCCCTTTTCATGCTGATCATCCTTGAGGGCGCAAAGGTCGCGAGGTTTGCGGTTCCCGGGCCCGTCCTGGTCGTGGTGCTGGCACTTCTTCTGTCATGGAGTGTCGGCCTGGAGGGGCGTGGCGTGGCGGTCGTGGGCTCAATATCGTCCGGCCTTCCGCCGCTGAGGTTGCCCTCCGTCGGTAACTTGCCAATAGGCGACCTCATTCTCGGCTCGGCTGTGGTGTTCATCGTCACGTTTGGATCGGGGATCATTACAGCACGCAGCTTTGCGGCCAAGACGGGCACAACGGTCGACGCAAATGGAGAACTGGCAGGTTTCGGCGCCGCGAACATTGCTTCTGGACTGTTTGGCTCGTTCCCGGTCACAGCGGCCGATTCACGAACTGCCGTGAACCTGTCGGTCGGTGGTCGCTCGCAGCTTGCAGGCATTGCCGCTGCGTTCGTTCTCATTGGAACTCTGCTTTTCCTGAGCGACCTGCTTCGGCTGCTTCCGATTCCGGCTTTGGGTGCGATTCTCGTGTCTGCGGCCCTCCATATGATTGACGTTGCAAGCCTCCGGGAGATCTGGCGCATCAGCCGCCTGGAGTTTTCGTTCGCGCTCATCGCGATGTCGGGAGCGGTCAGCTTCGGTGTGCTGAAGGGCGTGGGCATCGCAATCGCCGCGACGCTAGCCTACGTGTTGTACAAAGGGATGCAGCCCCGCGTCGTTCTGTGTGGTCGAATTCCCGGGCGCGGCGGTTTTTACAAGCTTCATCGCTTTGACGCTGCAAAACCGGTGCCGGGATTGGTGATCTGTGTCGTGCAGGGAAGTCTCCTCTTCTTCAGTGCCGACGAGGTCAGGCGCCGCCTGTTCGCGATTGCCGATGAGCTTCCGTCCGCAACCCGCTGGTTCGTGCTCGATGCCGCCGCCGTCTCCATGGTCGATAGCAGCGGTGCGGCCGTGCTGGAAGACTTTCATGCGGAGCTGGATCGGCGAAAGATCCTACTTGGGATCGCGGAGCTGCATGGCGAAGCACGGGCCCTCCTTGATCGGGTCGGCGTGATCCGGGCGCTAACGCCCTCTATGATTTTCGAGGATCTCGAGGATGCCCTTCTCGCGTATCAGAGGTCCGACGACAGCGCCGGAACAAGCGACAGTCCGCACGGGCATACGACGCCGCTCACCGGTGAGGGAATTCAAAGTCCCAAATACTTCACACCCAGAGGGGCTGGGCTAAAAAACCGGCAGAATGCAATGCCCTCATTGGGGCGCCATTCGTCATTGCAAGTGTCGTCGCCGCAATTGTTGCCGACTCCAGATCTTGTTCCCGCGAGTCCCCGGTAGGGCCCGTACGGTTAGCCGTAGCGGCCGCATAGCCCCGGCAGGTGGCCCAAAGTGTCACGACTTTGTCTCCTTTGATCAAGCACAGCATTTGGGTCGTGGTAGATTATCCAAAGCTTCATGACTAATAATGTCATGAGATTGCAGGCCATGGCATGTTCCGAGCGTGTCGCATTGAAGATGATCTCGTGTCGCCAAGAGTAGACCTGTCGAATTATGAGCACATATATTCGTTTGCTGCAAGGAGGATTCTATGAAGATGTTCAGCATCAGTTCGTGCGCGGGCCTCATCTTTCTTAGCGGCGTTGGCGCCGCTCAAGCACAACCCAATCCTACTCAGGGCACGCCTCAATCCCTCTTCCCCTATGCAAGGCCGAACGAGATCCAGATGATCGATGGGATACCCTGCCGCACGATGTATGATCGGCAGTCCAGAACCCGCGTCCCGATTGCCTGCGCTGGCGCCGTTCGGGTTCCTCGAGTTGATGTGGGCACAACTGGTAGCACTCACTTGGGTGCGACAACTGGGATCCCCATCGCGGGCACGCCTGGATCCCTCTTCCCGTATGCGAGGCCAAACGAGATTCGGACGATCAACGGGGTGCCCTGCCGCACGATGTACGATCGGCAGCTAGGAACCCGCGTCCCGATTGCCTGCGCCGGTGATGTCTCAGTCCATAGGGTCAATTGATTCAACGGACCTCACCGCGTCTTGCCGATAAGGAACCTGCTGGTCCACGCGATGGAGTTCTGGACATGAGCGAAAACATCACATTGGAGTTGATATCTCGTCGGCGCGCTCTTTCACTTGTGGGGTGGGCGGCCGCACTCGGCCTTGCAGCGCCCGCTGTGGTCCTAACGGCGTCGGAGGCTGAGGCTCAGACCTCTGGAATGGAGCGGCGAGGAGAGCGGCGGACCGGACGCCATGAGCGGCGTCAGACGCGGCGCACCGGACGCACGGAGCGACGCGAGGAACGCCGGGACTGAGCGATACTAAGCGATACGGCCCAATGAGCGTCCGCTCCAGTTTTCTGCGAAATCCGCCAGCGGGAGCCAGTGTGCCTCGCTATCGGCGGATCGTCGAGAAGGTATTGCCGTGATAGGCCGCCGTGTAAGGCACCTGAATGTATTCCAAGCTCTTCTGGACGACCCGGGCCGGGAGCGTGTCCTTGTGCTTCGCGAAGTTCGGGACCGAGCCTGCTCCGAAAAGGACCTCGCTGAGGTTCAGGCCGACCCCGACATAAAAAGTCCGTTCAATCGGGTAGCCAAGTCTCCGCTCGTCCAGCTCAAAGCCGCGCGCATCGAAGCCGGCGTGCAGTTCGGCATAGCGCAGAGGCGTGTTCCTGAGTTCCTCGAACCCGCTGCCCTTCAAGGCCATGATGTAGCGCTGGCGTTGATAAGGAGGGATGATGCCGAAATCCTCCGAGGACGTGATACCCGGCCGCTCGTAGCTGGCGGGCGTGTACATGAACCGAAAGTCCAGCTTCTCCCGCAGGCCAGGCACGGAATTCCGCAGGATGGAAAAGGCCGCGCCCACGCCGTTCGCGACAATGTCCTCGCGCGAGAAGCGATGCTTGCCCGTGAACCCGTCCAGGGCCTCGCCGAGCCCCATGATGCCGAAGGCAACGAGTGCCCCTGTGATCGGGGCGCCGGTGGGATTGGACGCGTTCGCCCGGATCCGGTCGGTCAGGATGTCGGCAATGACGTAAGTCGAAAAGGCGTGGCCGATCTTGTCCATGCCGCCATGCCGGGTGTTCTTCGCGAACCATCCCTCCTCGATGAACTGAAATTCCGAACCACCCCAATCCCAGTCCCGGATCCCAATCGCGACCAAGCCGGCGCCGACCGCGGCCAACTCCCACCGCACGGAGGACAGGTGATCGCCCAGTTGACTCACCGAATAGAAGGATGGGGGAAGCGGGGCCAAACCCTCGTCCCGCTTGTTGGTAGGTGGTGGCGGAGTGGTCCGTTGCGCGTTCGACCTGCCTTTTTGAGTTCTTCTTGGCACGAGACACTTCCACCGTCTCGGTCGTCTGTGCCAGAGCCGGAGTCGGGCCCATCACGCCAAGCGGGTCGGCCAGGACCGACAGACAAGCGATGAAGGCGAAGGACCGCACGCTTCGGTTCACTCCGGGTTGCTGAGCGCCATTGGGCTCATTCACCACGCAGGAATCGCATTCATCACTAGCCCCCATGTTCACGCTGGTCGAGGCCCGAAGGTTGAGCAGCGCGCCTTCTAATGCAGTCTTTGTGAAAGATTGGAGGAACGCGGCTTCCATAGCAATCTTTGTGAAATTTTTCCTGAAGCGCCAGCGTTCCATATAAGGGGTTCCGCTAATTTGCCGGGGTTGACCTCAACGGACGCCGACTGAGGCGGCAGAACTGCACATTTCGTCATGTACGCGGTGTACCAAAGTCCGGTTTATAGTTGAACCGCACCAATGGCCTCCGCCGGTCTCGCCGGTGTCCCCCAGCCGGGCATGATCCGTTCGCTTGGCACGTCGATCCATCGCTGATCCACGAGCAGTTGCACGCCGATTGCGCTCACGCGACGGCCTCGACTATCCGATGTTGGGAGAGCTTTCCGCGAAGGGTTTGGCCCAACTCAGCCGTTTACTCCGTCAGTCTATATATCTACTGTCCAGAAAGTATCGTAACGTTCAAAAAAAATCACGAAAATCGAGGGGGAATTGCAGTCGTGTTAGTTCTGGACACTCCATTTCTTCGGTCGGTCCGAGTAGCGATCATCCTCGGCGTGTCGTGCGCGGCGGCGGCCTGCAACATGACCTCCGAAACCGCGAAACCTGCCCTTGCGCCGAGCTCGGCTTCCAGCCTTGTCGAGCGCCCGACGACCTTGCGATCAGAAACGATGGTCGGCAAATGGGGCATGGCTTCCTACCGGCAAGAGAAGGATAGGAACCGTGTCGAGGCACAGGCGCGTGACCAGTGCAAACTCCCCTATACCATCACCAGGGGTCCGACCGACGGGGTGATGATGCACGTGGCGGACGACGCGAAGCTCTATGAATTGCGCCTCAAAGGCGCGTCAAATGGAAAGACCTATCTGGGTCTTGAAGCTCCGCCCGGCCACCCACAGGATCGCGAGATCATTTCCATGTCGAACAAGATGATGGTCATGCGATTTTCCGATCCTGACGCCGACAATCGCTATGGGACATTTATTTACGTCAGATGTGTCGGGTGACCGTCAATAGCCTGAGGGTGCCACATGAACTTCGCACGTTCCGCACGCGCCGCCATCCTGTTCACTGCCTGCATGGCATGGGCCGCCAGCATGATGACCACTTACTCTTTCGGGCAGTCCGCCAGCGGGCGCGTGGTGAAGGAAACGATGGATGTCGGGGATGAGCCCGGACGCGTGTCCACCGAAGAAGTCACGATCACCGAGGGGCCCTTCGCCCGGCAGCTGGTCTTTTTCCGATCCACGGAGCCACCGGGGACCGTTGTCGTACATACATCCGAACGATTTCTGTATTTGGTGATTGGGAACAACCGTGCGCTCCGCTACGGGATCGGCGTCGGCCGTGAAGGATTCCAGTGGTCGGGCCTGGTAAAAGTCTCGCGCAAATCCGAGTGGCCGGACTGGACCCCGCCTCCCGAGATGGTCCGCCGGCAACCCTATCTGCCGCGGTTCATGGCTGGCGGGCCCGGAAATCCGATGGGAGCACGCGCGATGTACCTTGGGTCGACAGTCTATCGCATCCATGGCACCAACCAGCCGGAAACCATTGGACATGCAATTTCCTCGGGATGCTTCCGACTGGCGAATGGCGATGTGATCGATCTGTACGACCGGGTTTCCATGGGCGCAAAGGTCGTGATCCGTCACGGCGCTTCGATCTGATACGAGGATTCCAATGAACAGCGATCGATACGCGCGTTGCGACACGGCAACAAAAATTAGGAGCATCCTGGCCGGCCTCGTTCTGACGCTGGCGACGATCGGCGCGGATAGCGCCTCTGCCGGCACACTCGACCAGGTGCGCCAACGAGGGACGATAAACTGCGGTGTCAGCCAAGGATTGTATGGCTTCTCCGAGCGCGATGCTAATGGTCATTGGTCCGGTTTCGATGTGGATTTCTGCCGGGCTGTTGCAGCAGCGATCTTTGATGACGCGACAAAGGTGTCATTTGTGCCGCTGTCGGCAACCGAGCGATTTGAGGCTCTCAAACTCGGCAAGATCGATGTCCTCTCCAGAAATTCGACCTGGACTCTCGAGAGAGAAGCTGAGCTTGGACTGCTGTTCGCAGGCGTGAACTTTTACGACGGACAAGCCTTCATGGTCCGGCGGGAGCGCAATTTTACCTCGGCGCTCGAACTCGACAAAGCGCGAGTGTGCGTGCAAGCCGGAACAACCGGTCAAGAATTGTTGGCAAACTATTTCCAGTCCAACTCCATGGCTATCGAACAGCGCGCGTACCCCGATGCGGCGAAGACGCTAAGGGCGTTCGAAACCAACGAATGTGATGCGATGACGACAGACAGTTCGGGCCTCTTCGCGGAACGCCTGAAACTCAGCAAGCCGGGGGACGCCGTAATCTTGCCGGATATCATCTCGAAGGAGCCCCTCGGGCCGGTTACGCTCGCTGACGACATCGCGTGGTTCAACATCATCAAATGGATCAACTTCGCATTGATCAACGCGGAGGAACTCGGCCTCACCTCGTCGAACACGAGCGAGGCGTCAAAGTCAGTCAAGCCGGACGTTCGTCGCTTCGCTGGAACAGAAGGCAGGCTCGGCATCGCACTCGGACTCGACAATGAGTGGGCCTTGCGTGCGGTAAAGGCCGTGGGCAACTACGCCGAGATCTACGAACGTAACGTTGGGACCGGTTCACGCCTCGGGATCCCGCGTGGCCTAAACCAATTGTGGTCCAACGGCGGAATTCTTTACGCGCCTCCGATCCGGTGACCAACTGCGCCATCGAGAACCTGGGTCCGTTCGAGATCAAGAACGACTGATCGGGTTGGCGCTACGATATCTCGCCGGCGGATAGGAATTAACGCCATGCTTCGGCGGAAGAGGATCCAAAACTCGTCACGGGCACGCGGCTGAAATCCTCCGGAAAGGGCCGATTGTCCCGAAGAGTTCAGCTTCTGTCTTGAACGGTCAAGCAACCGGTTGTCGGAGGCGGGATCGTACCTTCCGCAAGGCTTCTGCCTTTCCCAATCTGCGCACCAGCGGCCTTCGGAAGTCGCGTCGGTTCGGCATTTCCCACGGGGGCTTTCACGTCGAGGAGCCATGCTCGGTTTGATCATCATGAGTGTGCCACTCGGTATCGCCGTCTGCCTGTCTGCGGTGGCGATCGTAATGGCAGAACCTACGGCTCCGTCGGCGGTATCGAAGAGGATGCCGCTACACGCATCTGCGGGTTTGTCGACAGTGGCGACCCGCCAATCACAGTAAAAGGAGGTTCTATGCGGACCATCGTTCTCTCGCTCGCAGCGTGTGCCTTCCTAACGGGTTGCGTCTCCGGCTCAGGGTCGGAAGGTCGGCCGCCGAACTACGTTGCGTCGCAAGCGACCCAGTCGCCGGGGATCCGCAATGACTCCTTCGGGGGAGCCGCGATGCCCATGCGCGGCCAGCCTCGATAACTGATTACTCAGCACCAGCCTCGTCTTTATCTGCCGCCACGTCCGCTGTTGACGGTTCGGGTCGCTCGCGGGCAAGTCCTTGTCGGTCGTCTTTCGTCGGATCTTTTGTGACCGTGTGAGCGTCGTTGAAGGGCCTTATGGCATCGTTCTCATCGCGTTTGAGCTTGCTGCGCTTGAGCGCGTGCGATCCAACTCGGGCTTACTCGCCGGGGTTCTATCGGGAGTTGGCGTAACGGCGGCAATACCATTTCGACACTCCAGCTTTGGGCACCCACTTGGACTTCGAGGTGGCGCTCACCGGGGAAGTCTCGTCTCGGAATTGCGAAAATGCCGCATGGATTTGTTGTCGCATTGCGTTCATTCGAGACGGCTCGAACTCAGTGGCACCTCATTAGCGCATGCTCTATTAGTCGAGTTGTCGGCCGCAGATACCTTGGGGATCAGCTGGGCGTCGCAAGCGGGGTGCGAATGTCGGAAATGAATAAGTCGACGAGGCTGGTTTTCCACATCGGTGGCTATGAGTCGCGGTCACCCATGTCAGCGCATCGGCGTTTCATTCAGGAGTTGCGCCGCTTCGAGAAGACTTGGTCGGTACAGGCTACGCCGTCCGAGGTGCCAACCGTCGATCAAGATAGGGCAACATGGAAGGTTATAGCTTCGGGCCCTAACTGGCGCGTCGAGACGGAGTATCGCCTGGTCCGCTGGGACGACGTGATCGACGCATCCACCCGGACTCAACTTTGGCGCCGCACACTGGATGGGGTGCACGCGTTTGTCGATTTCGTCACCGCCGGTGCGCTCCTTGCCTATCTACGGTCAAACTGGCGCTATGCGGGTTTTTTTCTTTACCCATTTTTCTTGCTTGCGCTCCTCGCAGGCATCGCGGGGATGTTTGGTGCATCAGTCGGGCGCATCAGCGGAACGGCTCCCCTTGGTGCCGTTGCCGGCGCTGCAGCATTGGCTGGACTGATGCAATGGCCGGGGCGACGCCTCCATCTTCCGATCCTTTTCGATGATTGGAGTTTCTCGCGGGCCTATATCAAATCCCCCCACCCGGTCCTCGATCCAAGGCTCGATCGGTTGGCTCGCGAACTTGTCGCCTCCGCAAGACGCGGCGAAGCACAGGAAATCGTCCTTGTCGGCCACAGCCTTGGGGCTGTCCTCGCGGTTGATCTTCTCGACCGCGCGCTGCTGCTTTGGCCTCAACTGGGTCGGAGCGGAACGCGAATGATATTCGTGTCGGTCGGCTCGTCGATCCTCAAGATTGGCCTGCATCAGGGTGCGAGCCGGTTCCGTGCGGCCCTGCAACGCGTGGCTGCGGCACCGGGTGTCGTCTGGGGTGAATACCAGGCTCTCACCGACGTTATGAACTTCTATAAGACCAACCCAATTTCGAGCTTGGGCCTCAAGGGAACGTCGCCGGTGGTTCGGCTTGTGCGCATTAGGCGCATGCTCGATCCGTCGACCTACCGGCACATTCGACGGAATTTCTTTCGTGTGCATTGTCAATTCGTTCGGGCGAACGACTGTCGCACATCCTATGACTATTTTATGTTTTTGTGCGGTCCCCTCTCCGCGGTGGCTCAGATCCACTCTCCATTAGGAGCGACTTTGGTGATCGGATCGGACGGACGTCTGCTCGACACTCCGGACGCCGCGGCACCATTCGTTCAGCACCCAGAGAGAGAAGTGATTTGATCACATTGACGATTGCCAAGGTTGCCTTCGTTCTCATGGCGGCTGGTTGGTACCTTATCCGCTTCCCGCACGCTCGGCGTTCACGTCGCACGCCGATTTCCCGCAGCGCAAGGGGAGTCAGGGAGATTGCGCTGCTGCTTGTTTCACTCACTGGCTTGGGCATCCTGCCATTTCTCTACGTTTTCACCGGCGTCTTTCGTTTCGCAAACTATCCATTCCGGCCAATCTTCGCATCGGCCGGCCTTCTCCTAGCAATCGGCGCCTTAACGATGTTTTATCTGACACACAGCGCGCTTGGACGGAATTGGTCGGTGACATTAGAGGTTCGGCAAAGCCATAAGCTTGTGACCGATGGTATTTACGAACGGGTACGGCATCCTATGTACACGGCCTTTTGGCTGTGGGCACTCGCGCAGGCGCTGCTCCTGCCTAACTGGATTGCCGGGTTCTCCGGGATTTTTGGTTTTGGCACGCTCTATTTTCTTCGTATTCGCCACGAAGAATGCCTAATGATTGAGGCGTTTGGCGATAGCTATCGAAGCTATATGGCCCGTACAACCAGGCTTGTTCCCAAGGTCTTCTGACTGGAGTTGCGGGCCCTGATTCATGGGATCCCACCGGTTGCCCTAATTTCACAGAGGCGCACCTCCGATTTACAGATTCGGCGCCACGCCCCGTCCCCTAGCTACCGACGAGAGCGTCGCGCCGGGGCGAAAACTCGTTACGATGCGCCATGAAGAAATGAACAATAACATCTCTCACTACCTTTTTGCGATCCGTTAGTATTACTACTTTGGCCAAGTGTGGCTTTCGTGCACTAGCAGCGTGTCGCGGTGTTGCTAGGCTCGTTGTGTTCCAACAAAGAGGGGTCTTCGCATCATGATTGCTCGGAAATTCTTACTTGCCGCAACGCTGTCTCTCGTCGCATTGGGAATGGGTGCCTGCGTGGGCAAAGCCCCAGGATACGGGCCTGTTGGAATCGGCAAGGCTCCGCCTCCGGCCCAAGCCCCCTTGGTCGTCAAAGGCTGATGCCACACAGAAGGGCTGGTTCGCTAGCCCTTCTGTACTTTATTGCACGAAGGCGGAAACGCAACGATCTGCAGATTCTTAGGCTCGTATCTCCGGGATGATGAGCACCAAAACGGGTCCGCTTGGCCACTGGGAGCTGATGGTGAGAAATGCATCGCAAAGCCGGCTGAGGGCGGGCTTGTTAACCGTTTTGTTCGCACTTCCGATGATGGCTACAGAAACGGCCACTTCGCGAGCCGATACTCCAAGACAGTTCGGTTTTTTATCCACTGCCCCGGCGGCCAGAGCGCCTCACAAGCGCCAACGATCTGTTTCCCAATATTTCATTGAGTTCCGGTCGCGGCAAGCTCTGAGCTACGGCCACACGTTCGCGGCGTTTGGCCAATTGAACGGACGTGGCAATATTTCGGCATATGAGGTTGCGGGGCTTCATCCTGCCGGCGACAGCCCAGTTCCCTGGATGCTCGGACACGTTTTTTTGGTACCGTCGGAGACTGGAGCGAGCATTGGTGATCACGATGAGCGTTATATTACCGCTCGCTACCGTGTTCCCTTGAATGAATCTCAGTATCGCAAGCTCACTGCCTATATCAAACAACTACAGACGAACTCGCCCACGTGGCATGCAGTTCTTTACAACTGCAATGCGTTTGTAGCAGACATTGCAAAGTTCATGGGGCTTGAAACACCATCTTCGACGTTGTTGTATCCGGCGGACTTCATTAATAACCTACGCACTCTCAACGAAGGTCGGCCGCCGACCGCCCTCTCGGCTGGCTGAGAGCGACGCAACCACTGATGCCAAAGCGCTCGCCTGCTAAACCACTCGTGCTGACATCAAAGAGCGTGGGCCCGGAGGCAGGCTTCTCTCCTACACGGCTCTGACGTCAATCGCACTCCTCTCGGCGTCTACGGTTCCGACGCGCCCAGACCGGGCCGGCGGCACCTCTTCCGATTGAATTGCGGCCGGCAACTCGTATCAGGGCCCAACCCGGAGACGGGAGGGATTCGAAATCACCTTCCATATTTCTTCAACGGGCATACGATCCTTTACTGTGGTTTCAATGAGTTCGCTGCGAGGTTCGATGGCGATCCATCCCATCAAAAGAAAGTTTATAGGCAGGGCCACAAAGAAAGCTCACCTCGTGAAGGGGTTGCGACGAGACTTGGGTCGCCGCGAGCACGCCCCACCTTACGAGAGCGTTGTCGCCCTCGTGGAAGAATCCAAGAGGGCCATTGAGGGTTATTTGCGGGCACCTAAAGCCTTGCGGCCGGCGGAGATTGCCAAGCAGCTGACCTTGCTGAGCAAGCATCTCACCAACGCCGCTGGGGTTGCGAGCACGCTCGGCGAGCAGGGGTGGCTGATTATGGCCATATCGTCAGGCGCCAACCGGGAAGCCGACGACGGCGATTTCACGCGCCATCTCCTTTATCTCGAGCGGCTCGCGGCCTGGAGCATCAAGGCAGCAGAGACGGCCGAGGACCTTGCGGAATTGGCTGAGGACCATCGCGGGGGACGGACGCCAGACTACAATCTGCGAAGTCTGGTGGCTCACCTCGTGCAGTCCTACGAGCAGATCCTGGGTGTTTTTCCCACTCTCACCATAGATCCCAACACGGGTCTGGCGAAGACCGGCGTCGCCGCCTTCATCAAACGGGCCCTCAAATGCCACGCACCAAAGGGAAGAGCCTTCAAGCCCCGGTTGATCGACGAGATGGTGCGCTGGGCGCTCCCAGTTCGTGACATTGAGTCCTTTGAGCCACCGCCCTTTCCCGAAGTCGAGCTCGAGTCCTAAGTCGGAGTTTACGATTTAGACCGCACGTCCGGTTTCGGCCGAACCTGTCCACTGGAGGCACCCAGTGGACGAACCAGCCAGCCCACGTCTCGAACTCAGACCAGAGCCCGCCGGCTTCGTCGCCTGCGGCGCTGGTCGAACTCGTTCGTCTCCTGGCCCGGCAAGCGGCGCGCGAAGCCCTCGCTGCCAGCCCGTCCCCTGCCGCCTCCGATGACCTCAACCCTGAACCGGAGGATCGTCCATGACGACCAATCCCAAACCTCTTTCGACGCTTGAGACGCTGGCTTCCCGCTGGGGGGTGAGTGTCAAAACCCTGCGCCGGATGGTGGCGCGCGGCGAGCTCAAGGCGCACCGCATCGGCTCCCAGCTGCGCTTCTCCGAGGAGGATGTGACGGTCTACGAGCGCCTCCGTCGCGGGTGAGAAGCGATGGCCCCACCTGACCGATTTTGTCCAGCGTTGTCAGCATCTTATCGGCCGTCGGGAGAACGCCGGCGGTTGAACTCCGTAAGACCAAAAAGGTGCTATCTCCCGAATCGGACCCCGTGTCCGCCCCTGTCATCCCGAGACCATGATTTGTCCCAAGGAGACGTCCCGATGTCCCAGATCAGCTTCGATTTCCTAGCAACAGCGGCGATGAAGTTGCTGCCGATCCGGTGCCGACAACGCCGCCCCGCAAGGCTGCCGCCACGTCGCGCAGCCGTGCTTAAACGCACTCGGCGTGACGCTGTCGTCTCCGCGCCGCTGCCCCTCGTCACGAGTGCGGATGCTTTCATCTCCCCAGCACCGCTCACGCTCGCCGACGTCATGGCGAGGGCCGAGGCCGACAGCAGCCTCACGGCCATCCAGCGGCGGGACATGGTGTCCGGGCTGAAGCGGATCGGGAAGGTCTTCGGCATGCCGCTCAATGAGATCGAGGCCAGTCCGCGCCGCCTGCGCACGCTGTTTGCCGTCGCAGAGCGCGGCGCAGCTCGGTCTGTCCGACAAGAGCTTCGCCAACATCCGCTCCCTCGCCATCCAGGCGCTGTCCCGTTACGGCGAGCCGGATCTGCCGGTCACCCGGCGCTTTGCGATGACGCCGGCCTGGCGCGAGCGGCTCGATCGCATCGAGAAGCCCTACAACCGCCAGACCCTCCATCGTCTTGCCATCTATTGCTCGCGCGTCGGGCTCTCAGTCGAGGACGTCACGCCGGAGACCCTGATCGGGTTCAAGGCGGCGCTCGAGGCCGAGGAGGTCGTGAAGGACCCGGCCGAGATCGTCAGCAACACGATCTCGAAGTGGAACGGCGCGTGTGCGGGATGTCTTGGGCTGGCCGCAGCAGAAGCTCTGTGAACCGAACAAGGAGATCCCGCTCGCCCGGCCCTTGAGCGACTTTCCGGCGAGCTTCCAGGCCGACGTCGCGACCTGGTACCGCAAGATGTCCGATCCCGATCCGCTCGACGAGGATGCGCCGGTCAAGCCCTTGCGCCCGGCGACCCTCGCGCACCGGCTCTATACCTTTCGCAGCTTCGCATCCGCGCTGGTGGCATGCGGTCATTACGCTCTGGCGGAGATCACGTCGCTGGGTGTTCTGCTCCAGCCCGACGCCTTCAAGGCCGGCCTCCGCTTCTTCCATGACCGCAGCGGGGGCAAGACCCAGCGCATCCACAACCTGGCGCGCAATCTCCGGCTGATCGGCAAGAACCATTGCCGGTTCGACGCGGTGACGCTGGCGCAGCTGGAGGCGATCTGCCGGCGGCTCGATGCCGGCAAGCGCCATCAGATGACCGATCGCAACCGCCAGAGGCTCGCCCAGTTCGACGACCCGGCGAATGTCGCAAAACTCCTGCACTTTCCCGAACGGGAAGAGGCATGGGCATTGTCGCAGACCAATCCGTTCCGGAAAGCCAAGGGCATGGAGCGGGCGGTGGCGGTGGCGATCCTGATCTTCTGCGGTCTGCGGATCACGACGTTGCGGACGCTCGAGCTCTCGGATTTCCGCTTCATCGACAACGGCCGCTGCATTCTGTTCGTGCCGGCGGAGCGGACGAAGGGCGACCGGGCGCTCGAGCACGACCTCAATCCTGAGGTCACGTCGTTGCTTCGCCGCTTCATCGAGCATCACCGGCCGCTGCTGCCGGGCGCGAACGGTCCGTGCCTGTTTCCGGGTGACGGTCGTCCGGCGCGCTCCCAGACGTCCATGGCGAAGGCGATCTGCGAGGCGATCCGCGATCGGGCGGGCCTCGACATGAACGTCCACCTGTTCCGGCATGCGATCGCCAAGATCGCCGTCGAACGCGATCCCGGCGCTTATCTGTCGGTCTCGCGGGTGCTCGGCCATACCAGCCTCGACACCACCATGGCGCATTACCTCGGCACCGAGTCGAAGGCGGCCGGCCGCCACCTCGATCGTCTCCTGACGGACACCAAGGCGGACATCAAGAACGTCCAGCCCCACGATCGTAACCGCCAAGGCAAGCGCACGCGCGGAGGGACTGCGTGATGGGCATCGTCGTCGATCCGATCCGTCGCGCCCTGCCGCTCGATGAATGGCCCCCGGCCGATCAGGCGCTCTGGCGTGCCGCCCTCACCGCCGGCGATCTCTTCGATCACGGCGGCGGTGCGGCCCATTGGGCGGTCAGAACCCGGCAGACCAATCTCAAGCACTATGGTCGCTGGCTCGGGTTATCTCGCCTGGACCGGCACCCTTGACGCCGACGCCGCGCCGGCCGATCGGGTCACCCGCGAGGCCGTGCGGGCGTACCACCAGCATCTCGCGACGCTCGTCGCCCCGATCACCCGCCTGTCGATGCTGGTCGGTCTCAAGGTGATGCTGCAGGCGATGGCCCCTGACCGCTCCTGGCGCTGGCTGCAGGATGTCTGCAACCGCATCCAGATCACCGCGCGACCGAGCAAGGACAAACGCTCGCGCATGCGGCCGACCGCCGAGATCGTGGCGGCGGCCCTCCGTGAGCTCGAGAGCCTCCCCTGCCCGGTCACGACGATCAAGCAGGCGCTCGCCTATCGCGATGCCTTCATGCTCGCCCTGATGGCGGCCCGTCCGTTGCGGGTGAAGAACTTCGCCGGCCTCGAGCTGGGGCGCCATCTCATCCGCACCGAGCACAACTGGCTGATCGCCATTCCTGCCGCCGAGACGAAGACCAAACAACCGATCGCCTTCGACCTGCCGGAGATGCTCCTGCCCTGGCTGGAGCGTTACCTGTCGGAAGTGCGGGTGCTGTTTCCGGGCGCGACCGAATCGGCGCGGCTGTGGATGGGCAAGGATGGCGTGCTGACCGATCAGCGATCGATTGGCGATCGCATCACCAGGCTGACCAGGCGCCTCTTCGGCACGTCGATCAATCCGCATCTGCTGCGCGACTGCGCCGCCTCGAGCCTTGCCAACAACTCCATCGAGATGGCGCAGGCCGCCCCCGCTCTGCTGGGGCATCGGCATCGCTCGACGACCGAGCGCTACTATATCCAGGCGGACAATCTCGCCGCGAGCCGGACGCTCGGAACGCTGCTCGAATCCATCAGGAACCGAAAGTAACGCTCGCCGCCGCAAGCCAGCCCGGTCATCCGAAGGAACCATCCGATGCTCCGGCATGAGCCGGTATCCAGGGAGGACGTGTCGACAGGGCAGGCAACGCGAATTTCGCACCCGAGGAATGGAGCCGCATCGTGGCGAATCCGATGGTGGTGAACAGGGGGATGAGCTCGCTCCTAGCCGCTCGGGGGGTTGGGGACAGGATCGCGGCTCCCGAGGAAGTCTAGGAACGGCAATGCGCGACGTGATGCCGGAGCCTCTGCATCGATGCGCCCATGGCAACCTCCTCTTATTCAAGAGGATCTTCTCTGTTACATAATAGCAGGATTTCGCCTGAGTTCGATAAAGACATTCCGCGAATTACGCAGCCTCGCCTCTTGTCTCGGTGAAGGTAAAGCTAAGCGTCAGCAAGGCCTGTCCAGCGGCGTCGCTGACGTCGACCCGCCAGTCGTGGCTGTTCCAGGCGGCTTTGTTCCGGAGGAGGTCGCCGATCACACCAAAGGCCTCTTGGCGCGCCGCCTCAAGCCCGGGAAGCTCAGTTCCCTCATGGTCAGGGTAGGTCTGCCCGTCGGTCACATGGAAAAAATAGAGAGGCATGATGTGCTCCGCTGTTACAGGCGGGAGCACACGTCTCTCGGTCGCCAACGCCTGGAAATCCATGCTGGCGATAATGGTCAACGCCCGAGGAATGCCTTCGTTCGGGATGGACGGTCGGTAGCGATTCCGAGACCGTAAAGGTCTTCCGCGAATTGCGCGGACGATTTCCCGATCTACGGTTTAGAAGGCAATTCCCCGGGGACCTGAGCTTTATCGGTGTTGAGTTCGGGGTGATTGCGGACCAACCCTTCCCGCATCTCGGCGAGGCTCTCCCAAGTCCTGGCCATCTCCAGGAGTTGCTCACACTGCTCCCCCTCCGGCATCTGCCGGGCGAGCACCCGGCACTCCCCGGCGTGTTGGCGATACTCTGCTGCTGTTTTCATGGCGTGTTTGTAGGGAGCACAGCGTCTCACCCTCAATCACCTTCTGCCAGATCGGAATCCGGCATTGCTAAAGGCGCTTTTCGGAATTACGCGATCCACGAGTCATAGCGCTTTTTGTCCAGTGGCCGCTCGTCGGATGCCGCGAAATGGGCGAGCGCTTGTCTGATTGCTTGCATCGTCCTGGCTTCGACGCCATCGAGCTGCCCAAGCCGGTCAGCATGGACCCTGAGTTGATCAATGGTCCTGATATGCTCACGCCGCAGCATCGTCCAGGCGACTGTGGGCAGAAAGAGACCTTTAATGGCCCTGCGCAGGAATCATAAAAATGGGGCATTAGAGGCTCCCGAGCCTAATAGGCGGGAGCGCACGGATCTCTCGGTCACCGACGCCTGGGATCACCCTGCCGGCGATCCCTTGAGTCTACGCCCTATCCGAGCCCACTGCCAGCGCTGTTCCCAATGGGCTTCGCGCCTTCAACCGAAAGAAGACCGCGCGGACATGCGCGGCGACCTGATCCTCGGCTTGTTGTTCCCTGGCTCTGCGAGCGTCCTCGATCAAGGTGTTGACCGGGTCATTAAGGGAAGTGAGAGGAATCATCCATTCGCCCACGCTTTGCAGGCGGGAGCGCAGGCTCTCAGCCGCCGACGCCTGTGAAGCACAAGTCGGCGATCGCTAACCTTACAGGTTGCACATGGGCCATTCCGGCGCCCTATACCAATGAATTCCATAAAGGGACTTCCGCGAATTAGTCGGTCTCCCGCGAAGGTTTTCGGGTGCTCGATTTCAACCGCAAGAGGATGGCGCGAACATGCGCTTTAACCCGTGCGGCTTGCGCTTCCGCGATCAGAGTTTCCCCGACGCTTCGGGTCTCTGACTTCCGGTCCGTCACGTTCTCGCCTCTGGTGCTGAAATCCATCAC
>CAWINL010000012.1:52500-172583 GCA_963837375.1 uncultured Alphaproteobacteria bacterium
ACCAGCACGGCTTCGTTGCCGCTGCGCGTCAGACCATAGAACAGCGCGGTCAACAGGCCGCGGCCCTCGGCCGGGAGCGCCGTATAATCCACAAAAGCGGTCTGCCGCACATGCACGAGCACAACCAGCAATGCCGCAAGGCCCCGAAGCAGGTCGAAGGCCACGATCGGCGCATGAGAGCTGCTGGAACCCGGCGGTTGCTCTACGAGGGTGTCCAGCACATTCGGGGCATGCCGTCCCGACGGCGGTCGCGCAGACACGACGCCCTTCCCACCCAAATTCCTGTCGAGATCTGAGATCCGCATCGCGGTGGGTCTCCGGTGCCGGCGAATCTAGCCCCAAATCCCCCGACCGGGCCGGAGCATTCGGGCTATTGCGCGCACCATAGGCGGTAGCGTCAAAGCTCATTTCAATGTTCGACGTGTGATTTTTTTTGGCGAGGGCGCCGGGCCCGGGCAAACAATCCGACAAGCGGGAGAATTTATCCTCGGAACCGCAAATTGGAGCGGGCGATGGGAATCGAACCCACGACATTCAGCTTGGGAAGCTGACGTTCTACCTCTGAACTACGCCCGCGCGACTCTATCAATAGCCGTCCCGGCCCCGTTGCCGCAAGCCGTTTCGCTTGCCGGTCCCTCAGCGGAAGTGCTTGGAGAGTTTCAGGCTCTGCGCCTGATAATTCGAGCCGGCCCCCGAGCCGTAGAGAACCTTCGGCCTCTCGGCCATTCGTTCATAGACCAGCCTGCCGACGATCTGGCCGTCTTCCAGGATGAACGGGACATCCCGGGAGCGAACTTCGAGCACCGCGCGTGCCCCCTCGCCCCCGGCGGCCGCATGGCCGAAGCCGGGGTCGAAAAATCCCGCATAATGGACGCGAAACTCGCCCGACCAGCGGATCGAAGGGCACCATCTCGGCCGCATAATCCGGGGGGACGTGCACGGCCTCCTTGGAGGCCAGGATGTAGAACTGGCCAGGGTCGAGGATCAGCGTCCGGCCCGGATTGGCGTAAAGAGGCTCCCAGAAATCGGAGGCCAGGCAGGACCCCGGCTTGTCCACATCGACCAGTCCGGTATGTCGCTTGGCGCGATACCCGATCAGGTTGTCGTCGCCGAAGCCTGCCAGATCGACACTGACGGCGACCCCGTCCTGGATCGAGGGCTCGGCGGAGGTCACGATCCGCTCCCGCTCGTGGAGCGCGTGGAGCTCGGCGTCGCTGAGGCGCACCGACGCCCTTGCGCAGGCGCAGTTGCGACAGGCGCGTGCCCGTGCGCACCAGAACCGGGAAGGTCCGTGGGGAGATTTCGGCGAACAGCTGCCCGTCATAGCCGGCGCCGATGGTGTCGAATTCCTGCGACCGATCGGTGATGACGCGGGTGAACACGTCGATCCGGCCGGTCGAACTCTTGGGGTTTGCCGCCGCCGAGAGATCGGCCGGAAGCGAGAGGCTCTCCTGCAGCTCGGCGATATAGACGCTGCCCGTCTCCAGGATGGCGCCGGCCGTCAGGTCGATCTCGTGATAACTGAGCTGGACGAGCCGGTCCCGGACCGTGTGGTTGCGACCGGGCAGGAAGCTTGCCCGCACGCGATAGGCGCGCTGCCCAATCGCAGGTCGAGGCTCGCGGGCTGGATCTGATCGGGCGCGAAAGGGAGTTTCGGGCCTGATGACGCCGGCCTGAGCGAGGCGCTCGATGGCGTCGGCCGATTGAATCCCATCCTTTAAGGCGACCATGAGCTTTTTTCCGGGTTTG
This sequence comes from uncultured Alphaproteobacteria bacterium, assembly GCA_963837375.1. Lineage (GTDB taxonomy): Bacteria > Pseudomonadota > Alphaproteobacteria > Rhizobiales > Beijerinckiaceae > Microvirga. The sequence goes on from CAWINL010000012.1 coordinate 54,250, forward strand.
ACCCCCTCTCCCTAGCGTAGAAGCGTCCGGACGGCCAAGAGGAGCGGGGGTCCTCAACCACCTTGTGGCCGCCCTGCAACGGGCGATCGCCTCGAGATCCTGCTCGCCTTGACGGTCGATCGGCGTCAGAATTGACGAGATGCAGCGTCCGACCTACGACGCGGGACGATTGTAGCGACGAGCGTTCTTCGAGAGACACCGATGTACAAGGCCGTAACCCGGGGCATCAGCGTGACGGTTACGCCCCGCTACATGCCGGAAGAATCGTCCCCGCAGGAGGAGCGGTATTTCTTCGCCTACACGGTCGAGATCATCAATACGGGCACGGAGCGGGTGCAGTTGCGCTCGCGCCACTGGAAGATCATGGACGAGCGAGGGACATGTGCAGGAGGTCCGCGGGCCGGGCGTCGTCGGCGAGCAGCCGATCCTTGGCCCGGGCGAAAGCTTCAGCTACACGAGCGGGTGCCCGCTGCCAACCCGCAGCGGCACCATGCAGGGCAGCTACGTGATGGAAACCGAGAACGGCCGAAACGTTCACGGCGGAAATTCCGCTTTTTTCTCTCGATATCCCCAGGCAAAGCGCGTGGTGCATTGAGGTTTTGATGTCTGCCAACGGCCAGCGGTTCACGCCGCTCGAAATGCTCGCGCGCCTCGTATCGTTCGATACGGAAAGCGCCAAGACCAACCTTCCGCTCATTCTTTTCGTCGAAAGCTATCTCGCCGGCTGGAACGTGCCGTTCATCCGGCTTCCGAATGAGGCGGGCGACAAGGCCGCGCTCTACGCCACGATCGGCCCGCAGGATCGTGGCGGCGTCGTGCTCTCGGGCCATACCGACGTGGTGCCGGTGAAGGGACAGAGTCTGGACGTCCGACCCGTTCACCCTGCGGGTTGAGGACGGCAGGGCGTTCGGCCGCGGCGCCGTGGACATGAAGGCCTTCGCTGCCATCGCGCTGGCGCTCGTGCCGGAATTTCTCGCCGCCGATCTCAAGACACCGATCCACATCATGCTGTCCTACGACGAGGAGACGACCTGCCTCGGCGTCATGGATGCGATCAACCGGCTCGGCCTCGATCTTCCGCTGCCGAAAGCCGCCATCGTCGGGGAGCCGACCGAACTCGAGGTGGTCGACGCGCACAAGAGCGTCGTCACGTTCACCACGGAGGTGCATGGCTTCGAGGCGCATTCGTCGAAACCTTATCTCGGCGCCAGCGCCGTCATGACCGCCGCCGAACTGATCGGCGAGCTCAATCGCATCGGCGACGAAATGATGGAGCGCGGCGATCCGAGCGGCCGGTTCGATCCGCCCTACACGACCGTGCATGTGGGAACGATTTCGGGTGGAAACGCGCGAAACATCATCTCCAAGCATTGCGCTTTCCAATGGGAGTTCCGGGGCTTGCCGAGCCTCGATCCGCAGGAGATTCCATCGCGGCTCGAGCGTTTTGCAAACGACGTCGCGCTGAAGCGCCTCAACCGCTTCGGCACATGGGGTCGCATCGAGACCACGCTTGCGGTCGCTGTGCCGGGCCTTGCGCCGGAGCCGGGCTCCGCTGCCGAAAGTCTGGCGCTGCGGCTGGCGGGGAGGAACCGCACGCAGACCGTTCCTTTCGGAACCGAGGCCGGACATTATCAGAAGGCCGGCATTCCAACCGTCGTTTGCGGCCCGGGCTCGATCAACCAGGCGCATCAGCCCGACGAATACATCACGCTGGAGCAAATCGAGGCGGGTACCGCGTTCATGCGCCGGCTTGCCGCGGCCTGCGCGGCCGCGTAGCGACCGCGTTCTATTCGGTGCTCGGACCGCGCGATTTCCGCTTCGACCTCGAGCCGGGTCGAGATCGTAGAAACGCGAGCAGAACTCGCACGTGATGCCGATGCGTCCGTTATCGCCCACCATGTCGCGCCGATCCTCCGGCGAGAACCGCCGCATCATCGACATCACGCGGGTCTCGGAACAGCGGCATTCCTCGTGCACGCTCTGCCCGTCGAACACGCGCACGCCGCGCTCGTGGAACAGGCGATAAAGCAGACGCTCGCTCGAAACCGCCGGATCGATCAGCTCGTGATCCTCGACGGTCTGGATCAGCGCCTTCGCCTCTGCCCACGCGTCGTCCTCGCTCAATGCCGCCGATTGCGTGCGACGGATGGCCTTCCGGAATGTCTCCCGGCGACAGATCGGCCTGGCGCATGCGCTCGGGCGATGTGGGCAGGAACTGAACCATCAGGCCGCCGGCCCGATAGGTGTGCCGGCCGTTCTCGAATTGCTCGGCGACCGCCAGCCGCACCCGCGTCGGGATCTGCTCGGATTGCCGGAAATATTCGTGCGCCGCTTCCTCGAACCCCTGCCCCTCGCAGCGCCACGACGCCCTGGTAGCGGCTTTGCTCGGTTCCTTGATCGATGGTCATGGCAAGATAGCCGGAACCGATCAGATCGCCGGTCTTCGGGCCGTGCGCCGAGCATGGCGTCGAGACTTTCCTGATCGAAACGCGCCGTGGCGCGAAGGCGGTCAGGCGCATCGAAATCCACCACGATCATCTCGATCGGACCATCGGTCTTGGTCTGGAGCTGAAAGCGACCCTGGAATTTGAGCGACGAGCCCAGCAGCACCGTCAGAGCCGCCGCTTCGCCGAGCACGCGCGAGACCGCATCGGGATAGCCGTGGCGCGAGATGATCGTGTCGATCGACTGCTCCGAGCCGCACGATGCGGCCGCGCACATCCAGCGGCTCGACCGCGAACGGCAGGACGATATCGTCGCGTGCCTTCGAAGGGCAGCTCCGCTCATGCGCCCGGCGACTCCCATGCACCAGGCCAGAATGCCCTTTTGCGCGTGAAGGCGGTTCTCGGCCTCGTCGAAGACGACCGAGCGCGGGCCGTCCATGATCTCGTCCGTCACTTCCTCGCCGCGATGGGCGGGCAGGCAATGCATGAAGACCGCATCCTTGTCGGCCACGCCCATCAGCGCCTCGTTGACCTGGTAGGGCTTCAGCAGATTGTGCCGGCGGAACTCATCCTCGTCGCCCATGGAAACCCAGCAATCGGTCACGATCGCATGGGCCCCTCGGCGGCCTCGAACGCATCCGTCGTCACCGCGATCTCGCGCGCCTTCGCTTTCTGGCCCAGGCGAGAAGCTCCGGGCGAGGCGCGAGTTCCGGCGGCGACGCGATATTGAGCTTGAAATCAAGCCGCGCGGCGGCGTGGACCCAGGAGGCCAGCACGTTGTTGGCATCGCCCGTCCAGGCGATCGTGCGGCCGGTGATCGGTCCGCGATGCTCTTCGAAGGTCATGACGTCGGCCATGATCTGGCACGGATGGGTCATTTTGGTCAGGCCATTGATCACGGGAATCGATGCCGCATTCAGCAAGTTCCGTGACCATCGCGTGGTCGAGGGTGCGGATCATGATGGCGTCCACATAGCGCGACAGCACCCGGGCCGTGTCGGCGATGGTTTCGCCGCGGCCGAGCTGCATTTCCCGGCCGGTCAGCATCAGGGTTTCGCCGCCGAGTTCGCGCATGCCCGACATCGAACGACACGCGCGTGCGGGTCGACGGCTTGTCGAACACCATCGCCAGCACCTTGCCCTCGAGCGGCCGGTCGTTGGCGCGCTCGCCCTTGCGGCGCTTCGCCTTGATGGCGCGGCCCGACATCGAGGACGTGCCGGATCTGCGCGCCCGAGAAATCGCTGAGATCGAGGAAATGACGGGTCGTCATAGGGCTGCTCCGCCGCTGCTCGTCGCCTTGCAGACCGGCTTCCAGCGCGGTGCAGGCGGCCTCCAAGCCGCTCGACGCCTCGCGCGATTTCGGCATCCGAGATGATCAGGGGCGGCAGAAGGCGCACGACGTTGTCGCCGGCGCCGATCGAGAATGATCTTCTGCGCGCAGGGCGGCCTTGACGAAATCGGTGTTCGGCACCCGCGTCTTGATGCCCATCATCAGGCCCTGGCCGCGAATTTCGGCGATGATGCCGGGGTGGCGGTCGATTGAGCGATGCGAGCCGCTGCTTGAGAAGCAGGCCCATCCGTTCGACCTGCTCCAGAAAACCGGGCGCAAGAACGACATCGAGGACCGCGTTGCCGACGGCCATGGCCAGCGGATTGCCGCCGAACGTGGTGCCGTGCGAGCCGAACGTCATGCCCTTCGCGGCGTCGCGCGGTCGCAAGGCAGGCGCCCATGGGGAAGCCGCCGCCGATGCCCTTCGCGGACGACAGGATATCCGGCGTCACGCCGGTACTGCTCATACGCGAAGAGCTTGCCGGTGCGGCCGATGCCGGTCTGGATCTCGTCGAAGATCAGAAGAATTCCGTGCTCGTCGCAAAGCTCGCGCAGGGCGCTGCAGGAAGGTGTCGGCACCGGCCGGACACCGCCCTCGCCCTGGATCGGCTCGATCATCAAGGCGGCGGTGTCGGGGCCGATCGCGGCCTTCGAGCGCCGGAATGTCGCCGAACGGCACCTGGTCGAACCCTTCGACCTTCGGTCCGAAGCCCTCGAGATATTTCGCCTGACCGCCGGCGGCGAGCGTCGCCAGCGTCCGGCCGTGGAAGGCGCCCTCGAAGGTGATGATGCGGAAGCGGTTGGGATTGCCGTTCGACGCGTGGAACTTGCGCGCCATCTTGATGGCGGCCTCATTGGCCTCGGCCCCGGAATTGGAGAAGAACACCACATCGGCGAAGCTGTGATCCACAAGCCGCTGCGCCAGACGCTCACCTTCCGGGATCTGGTAGAGGTTGGAGGTATGCCAGAGCTTGCCGGCCTGCTCGGTCAGCGCCTGGACCAGATGCGGATGCGCGTGGCCGAGGGCATTGACCGCGATGCCGGCGCCGAAATCGAGATATCGCTCGCCATCTCGGCCCACGAGCCAGGCTCCCTCCCCTCTTTCGAAGGAAAGATCGGCGCGGGCATAAGTCTGCAGCAAGGGCGATGTCACGAGGTCGTCTCCGCCTGGATGGGCCAATGGTCACAGGGTGGGCCCGAAAAAGAAAGCGCCGCCCAGAAGGAGGCGGCAAGCTATCGATTCTAATGTGAGGACCAACGCTGTCAATTCAAGAGAAATGATCTAAAGCCATCGATTGTCGAAATGCCGGCGAAACGAGTTCCCTGGGGAAAACGCCCCCCCTTGTGCGGGGACTCTTGCGTCGGAGTCCACCGATCTAGTAACTTCGGGGCCGTCGAGTACGACATTCGTGCGGCGGCTTTCACCCCCAGGAGAGATCCTCGCGACGCGGTCACACCTTTGTCCGCGCAGCATAAGGGATTCAATCCGGTTCAAGAGCGGCCCCGATGGAAGGCAGTAAAAAATGACAGACGCGGGCATCAGTTGGACGGACGAGAGGGTGGAGCTTCTGAAGAAGCTCTGGAGCGACGGCTTGAGCGCAAGCCAGATCGCCACCGAACTGGGCAACGTGACCCGCAACGCGGTGATCGGCAAAGTCCATCGCCTCGGACTTTCCGGCCGCGCCAAGGACAAGGCCGCGGCCGCGCAACGTCCGCGCAAGGCGGCTCGCGCCCCGAGCGCGCCCGTCGCGATCCCGCCACAGAACCGCACCAACGTGATCATGGCGCCGGTTCCGCGCCCGCTCGTCTCGCGATGAAGAACCGGCGGTTCCGGCGAGGACGACATGGCGCTTCCGGTCTCCGAGCGCGTGACCATCATGGAGTTGCGCGAGTCCATGTGCCGCTGGCCCATGGGGGATCCCACCAAGGCCGAATTCCGGTTCTGCGGCGCACGGTCGATCAGCGGCCTTCCCTATTGCGACCATCACGCGCGCGTCGCCTATCAGCCCGTCGCCGACCGCAAGCGCGAGCGCAAGTTCGCTCGCGGCTAACCGGCCGGGGCGTGCGAGGCGCCGTCTGCCTGCGCGGACGCGCTTATTCGCTTCGCGCGAAGGTCTCGTCGAACGAGTAGCCGGCACCGCGAACGGTGCGGATCGGATCCGGCTTCCGCGGAAGGCTGATCGCCTTGCGCAGCCGGCCCACATGGACATCCACCGTGCGCTCATCGATATAGACGTCATGTCCCCACACCGCATTGAGCAGATGCTCGCGGCTGAAAACGCGCCCGGGGCTTCGCATGAGAAATTCCAGCAGGCGAAACTCGGTCGGGCCGAGCTGCAGCTCCTTGCCCTCGCGGCGCGCGCGATGGGTTTCCCGGTCCAGCTCCATGTCGCCCGCCGTCAGGAGGGTCGCGATATGGGTGGGCTTGGTGCGGCGCAGCAGCGCGCGAACGCGAGCGAGAAGTTCGGGCACCGAGAACGGCTTGACGATGTAATCGTCCGCGCCCGTCGCAGAGCCCGCGAATTCGATCGCCCTCTTCGCCCCGCGCCGTCAGCATGATGATCGGCATCCGCTCGGTCTCGGGGCGAACGCGGATGCGGCGGCATAGCTCGATGCCCGAGAGGCCGGGCAGCATCCAGTCGAGCAGGACCAGATCGGGGATCTGCTCGCGCAGGCGGATCTCGGCCTCGTCGCCGCGCGCCACGCTGTCGACGTCGTATCCTTCGGCCTCCAGGTTGTAGCGCAGCAGCAGGGTCAGAGGCTCTTCGTCCTCGACGATCAGAACGCGCGGTCCCATGTCAGGCTCCAGCATCCCGACCGTGGCATCGATCGAGCGGTCGTTCTTCGGCCGATCGATGAGCAAGGTTCTCGCCGGTGACGAGGTAATGCACCGTCTCGGCGATGTTCGTCGTGTGATCGCCGATGCGCTCGATGTTCTTGGCGCAGAACAGGAGGTGCGTGCAGAACGAGATATTGCGCGGATCTTCCATCATGTAGGTCAGAAGCTCGCGGAAGACCGAGGTGTAGAGCGCATCGATCGCCCCGTCCCGACGCCAGACGTCGACGGCCTTGACGGTGTCCTGTTGCGCGTAGGCATCGAGCACGTCCTTGAGCTGCGCCAGGACGAGGTCGCTCATGTGCTGCACGCCGGCGGCGATCTTCTGCGGCTGGAGCTGTCCGCCGATGGCGAGGGCCCGCTTGGCGATATTCTTCGCCGAGGTCGCCGATGCGCTCCACGTCTCCCGACACGCGGATGGCCGAAATGGTCTCGCGAAGATCGACGGCGAGCGGTTGCCGGCGGGCGATCGTCAGGATGGCGCTCTCCTCGACCTCCCGCTGGAGGATGTCGAGGCGGCTGTCCGATGCGATCACCGTCTGGGCGAGCGGCAGATCGCCCCGAAGAAGCGCCGCGATGGAATCGACCAGCATCTTTTCGGCGATGCCGCCCATCTCGGAGATGCGGCGCCGCAGGTCCTGCAGGTCGTTGTCATAGGAACTGACGATGTGCTCCGACATGGAAGTCCTCCTTGAATGAGGCCGGTCAGCCGAAGCGACCGGTGATGTAGTCCTGCGTCTGTTTCTTGGTCGGCGTCATGAACATCTTGTTGGTGGGGCCGAACTCGACCAGCTCACCCAGATACATGAAGGCCGTGAACTGCGAGATGCGCGCGGCCTGCTGCATGTTGTGGGTGACGATGACGATGGTGAATTCCGTCCGCAGCTGCTCGATCAGCTCCTCGATCTTGCCGGTCGAGATGGGATCGAGCGCCGAGGTGGGCTCGTCGAGGAGGATGACTTCCGGGTTCTGCGCGATCGTGCGCGCGATGCAGAGGCGCTGCTGTTGCCCGCCCGACAGGCCGAGGCCCGACTGGCGCAGCTTGTCCTTCGCCTCGTTCCACAAGCGCCGCCTTTTTCAGCGCCTCCTCGACCCGACCGTCGAGCTCGGATTTCGGCAGGTTTCTCGTACAGGCGGATGCCGAACGCGATGTTGTCGTAGATCGACATCGGAAACGGCGTCGGCTTCTGGAACACCATGCCGACCCGCGCACGCAATTCGTTCACGTCGACCGAAGGCGAGAGAACGTTCTGGCCGTCGAGCATGATCTCGCCATCCGCGCGCTGATCCGGATACAGGCTGTAGATGCGGTTGAAGGTGCGCAGCAGCGTCGATTTCCCGCAACCCGACGGCCCGATCAGCGCCGTGACCTGGCGATCGTGGAAGTTCAGCGAGACATTTTTCAGCGCCTGGGCATCGCCATAGAAGAAGTTGAGGTCGCGCACCGCAATCCGGATCGGCGCATCGGCATCCGCCGCCGCCGCATGGCCGATGGCGCTGCTTGTGTTGACGGCGATCTGGCTCATCGAGCGGGATCCCTTTTCACGATCAGGCGCGCAACGACGGAGAGCGCCAGAATCGACATGGTGATGAGGAGGGCGCCGGCCCAGGCGAGTTCGCGCCAGTTCTCGTAGGGCGCCAGGGCGAATTGGTAGATCATGACCGGCAGGTTCGAGACGCCGCCCATCAGGTTGCCCTTGAACCAGAAATTGTTGTTCAGCGCCGTGAACAGCAATGGCGCGGTCTCGCCGGCGATGCGCGCCGTGGCAAGAAGCACGCCCGTGACCATGCCGGCGCGCGCCGCCCGCCAGCTCACCTGCATGATGACCGTGGACATGGGCGCGCCCAACGCGGCTCCCGCCTCGCGTAAGGAGGCGGGCACGAGACGCAGCATGTCTTCGGTGGTGCGCACGATCACCGGAACAGCGATGATGGCGAGTGCGACGCCTCCCGCCCAGCCCGAATAGCTGCCCATCGGTTGGACCATGAGCGTATAGACGAACAAGCCGATGAGGATGCTCGGGGCTGCCAGCAGAACGTCATTCAGGAAGCGGATCGTCTCGGCCAGCTTCGAACCCTTGCCATATTCGGCCAGATAGGTGCCGGCCAGAACACCGACCGGCGTGGCAACGACGATCCCCAGAAAGGTGAGGATCAGGCTTCCGACCAGCGCATTGGCGATTCCGCCCCCCTGCGTGCCCGGTCCGGGGGTCGTCTGCGTGAAGAGCGCAGGTGAAAAACCGCTCACGCCTTCGATCAGCAGCATCAGCAATATCCACCCGAGAAAGAACAGCGCCCAGCATGGTGAAGAGTGCGCAGATCACCTTCAGCGCGCGATCGGCCATATATCGGCTGCGGCGCACGCGACCCCAGGGCTTGGCGGAAGTCATGCGAGCATTCTTTGAGACCATGTCCATCATCGTCTCCTAGCGGGCGTTGACGCGGGCGATGAGAACGCGCGCCAGCACAAGGACCACGAAGGTCACGAGAAACAGGATGCAGCCCAGCGCCATCAGCGCGTTGAGCTGAAGTCCGAGGGCCTCGTTGAATTCATTGGCGATGCGCGACGCGATCGTCGATCCGGGATCGAAGAGCGATGCCGAGAGACGGTTGGCGTTGCCGACCACGAAGGTCACCGCCATCGTCTCGCCGAGCGCGCGGCCAAGACCCAGCATGACCGCGCCGATGATGCTCACTCCGGCCTGCGGCAGCAGCACATGGCGCACGACCTCCCATGTGGTGCAGCCGATCCCGTAGGCGCTCTCGCGCAGGATCGGCGGAATCTGGTCGAAGATATCGCGCGTGATCGAGGCCACGAACGGAATGATCATCACCGCGAGGATGATGCCGGCGGTCAGAATGCCGACACCCGAAGGCACGCTCGCATGCAGAATGGTCCCGACGATCGGAAGTGCCTTCGACGAGGTTCGACACCGGGATCTGGACAAATCTTGCAAAGAGCGGTGCGAAGACGAAGAGGCCCCACATGCCGTAGATGATGCTCGGCACGGCGGCCAGCAACTCGATGGTGGTGGCGACGGGCCGCTTGAGCCAGGGCGGGCAGAGCTGGGTGAGAAAGATCGCGATGCCGAGCGATACGGGGACACCGATCACCAGCGCGATGAGCGCGGTGGTCAGGGTGCCGACGACCGCGACCCATGCGCCATATTGGTCGCGCTGCACGTCCCAGACGCTCGACGTGATGAAGCCAAGCCCGAACTCGCGAAAGGCCGGCAGCCCGCCATAGATCATCGAGCCGAGAATGCCCGCCAGCACGGTCAGCACCAGGAGCGCCGAACCGAGGCTTGCGAAGCGGAAGAACCGGTCGAAGCTCTTTGGCGGCGAGCGGCGGACAGGAGCGCTCTTGCGCGTCGTAGACGAGACGTTCTTGCGAGAGAGCTACCATCCGCCGATCCAATTCCTGCAAATGCGCCGCGTTACTTCTTGAAGACCGGTTGGCCCGACTTGTCCTTGATGTCGCTTGCCCAGGTGGCGCGCACGGCATCCTTTACCTGTGCGGGGAGCGGCACGTAGTCGAGCTCTGATCGCCAACTTATCGCCGTTCTTGAACGCCCAGTCGAAGAATTTCAGAGCTTCGGCAACCTGCTCGGGCTTTTCGGGGCTCTTGGGCACGAGGATGAAGGTCGGCGCGGTGATCGGCCAGGCCTCGTCGCCGGGCTGGTTGGTCAGCGAGATGCCATAGCCGGGAGCCGACTTCCAATCGGCGCCCGCCGCGGCGGCCTGGAACGTCTTGGCGTCCGGCGCGACGAACTTGCCGTTCTTGTTCTGGATCTGCGCGAACGGAATGCTGTTCTGCTTGGCATAGGCGAATTCCACATAGCCGATGGCATTCGGAACCTGCTTGACGAGCGCCGCGACGCCTTCGTTGCCCTTGCCGCCCTGACCGACCGGCCACTGCACGGATGCGCCGGCGCCGGGTCCGCTCTTCCAGCTTTCGGAAACCTGCGACAGATAGGTGGTGAACACGCTGGTGGTGCCCGATCCGTCCGAGCGATAGACGGCGGTGATCGTTGCCTCGGGAAGCTTCACGCCTTCGTTGGTCTTCGTGATCCTGGCATCATTCCACTTGGTGATCTTGCCGTTGAAGATGTCGGCCAGGACGTCGCCGGTCAGCTTGAGCTTGCCGGATTCGACCCCCGGGATGTTGTACACGGCGACGACGCCGCCCATCACCATGGGAAACTGCACGAAGCCGTCCTTGTCGAGCTCCTCGCCCTTGAGCGGAGCGTCGGTGGCGCCGAAATCGACCGTCTTGGCGCGGATCTGGCGAATGCCGCCGCTCGAGCCGATCGACTGGTAGTTCAGGCTGTTATTGGTGCTCTTTCTTGTAGGCCTCGGCCCATTTCGCATAAACCGGGAACGGAAAAGTCGCGCCCGCGCCGGTGATTTCGGCGGCCATGGCGGCGCTCGAGCAGAGAGGCGGCGAGCGAGGCCGGCCGCGAAGGCGAAGGATAGGAATTTCACGAGACATCTCCTTGTTCACAGAAGCGGGGGTCGTGAATAACGCGTCTGACCCTGCCGCACCGGACACCTACGGGCTCTCAATGTCGGGTCTACGACAGTTGGATGACAGTTCCGTGACACCCGACAGGGGGCTCAGGCGGCGCGGGAATCGGCCTCCGGGAAGCCTCACGACGAAGCAGCGCGCCGGCGCCCGGCTCGCTCTCGATTTCCAGGCTGCCCCGGTGACGGTTGACAATGTGCTTTACGATGGCGAGTCCCAGTCCCGTGCCGCCCTTCTGGCGGCTCTGCTCCACATCGACGCGATAGAACCGCTCGGTCAGCCGTGGCAGGTGTTCGGGCGCGATGCCGGGTCCGTAATCGCGCACGCTGAGGACGGCCTGTCCGCGTCCGTCCGGTGCCTGGGCGCGGCCGAGCGCAACATCCACCTTGCCGCCTCCCTCGCCGTATTTCGCCGCATTGGTGATGAGGTTCTCCAGCAGGCGCAGAAGTTCGTCCCTGTCGCCGAGCACGATGACGGGCCCGGGCGGAAGCTCGGCGTGGAGCGTCACGCCACGGTCGCGCGCGAGCGCCGTCAGGGCCTCGATCATATGGCGACGCGATATCCGCCAGATCCACGCGGGAGGTCGGGGGAACGTGGAGCCGCATCTCGATGCGCGACAACGACAGCAAGTCGTCGATGAGCCGCGTCATCCGCTGCGCCTGCTGGCGCATGATGTCGAGAAAGCGCTCGCGGGCCGCCGGGTCGTTGCGGGCCGGGCCTTGCAGGGTTTCGACGAAGCCGAGCAGCGATGCCAGCGGGGTGCGCAGTTCGTGGCTGGCATTGGCGACGAAATCCGTCCGCATGGCTTCCAGACGGCGCGCCGACGTGAGGTCGCGAAAGAACAGCACCACCCCGGACGCGCGCGTCGCGATCCAGCGCCTGCGACCGGAGCGGGCCGATATGAACCTCGAAGGTCCGCTCGCTGGGCACATGCTCGGAATATTCGACGCGCAGCGGCTCGCTGGAGGCCAGAACGGCGTCGATGCCGTCGAGGACGACGGGGGAGCGGAGAGCAAAGGACAGTGGGATGACCGAGCTTCAGCCCCGGCAGAAGGAGACGGGCGGCTTCATTGGCTTCGACCACCAGGGCGCGCTGATCGACCAGGATCACGGGATCGGGAATATGGGCCAGAACGGCGTCGGCGACGCCGGGGTTCCGTCCCGCATCGCGGCGCAATCGCCCGAAATGGGCCGATCCGGCGCTTTGGCGCGAGAACCGCGCTCAGGGCGATCCCGACGATGCCGGCGGCGGCGAGCAGCACGCTCAATTGACCCGTAAGGGCCGCGGTCGCGAGCACGACCAGGCACGCCAGAGCGGCGCTTCGCACCGCCAAGGCAATGCCAGACCCTTTCGGGTCGGCTGTCTGGCCGCTTTCGGTGGGCTCGATCATATCCGTCCAGAGATGCGCAGAAGAGACCGCCTGAGTAATGCGCCCGGAGAAAAGAGTCATCCGGCGATCGTCTTACGCCGCCTCGACCTCTTCCTGCTCCTCGTCCTCCCTGAAGGCCGCCCGGGACGATTTGATCCGGTTGCGGATTTCGTAGGCGCCGAGGAATGCCAGCGCGACCACGAAAGGCACGAGATAATAGCAAAGGCGGTAGAGCAGCAGGGCCCCCAGAACCGGCTCGCGCGGGTAGCTCGAAAGGGCGAGGAGGATTGTCGCCTCGAAGACGCCGAGACCACCCGGCGCGTGGCTCGCGACGCCGAGCATCACGGCGAAGATGTAGATGGCCAGAAAGGTCTCGAACCCGATATTGTGCCCGCCCGGCAGGAGGACGAACAGCACGGCGGCGCCCGCGCAAACGTCCGCGGCGCCAATGAGCATCTGCGCGACGGTGAGCCTGAACCCGGGCAATTCGAGCCGCCATCCCTGGATCTTGACCGCCCGGCGCTTCAGCGAAACCCACGCCAGATAGGCCACGACCAGGATCGCCGCGATCAGGCCGATGAGCTGATTGATCCAGATATTCGTGTAGACGAGGCTCGAGACCTCAGCGGCCTGGCGGATCATGCTCCAGGCGAGAACCAGTGCCATGCCGAGCCAGAACGTCACGCCGGCGATCACCGTCAGGCTCGCGACCCGCCCCGCGCTCAGGCCACGGGGAGCGTAAATCCAATACCGGACCGTCCCCGCCGTCAGAAGGGGAAACCCGAGCGTGAAACTGACGGCATAGCTCGTAAAGGAGGCCAGCGCCGTCGTGCGATAGGGAATATGGACCTTGATCTGCCGCAGCGCGATGGCGTCGTAGCAGGTGAGCAGGCTGTAGCTGACGGCCGTCAGCAGGATCGCAAGCCCGATCTGCCTCACGCTCGCGGCCGTAAAGGCGGTCTTCAACTCCTCGACATCGATGCCGGACACGACATGCCACAGGACCACGAGCGAGGCGGCGAACAGGGTCACGCTGGCCGCCATGCCGATCCACGCGAAGCGGCGTGACCGCCGTTCCTTGGGATGAAGCGCCTCGACGGAGGTCATCTCCGGTGCGGGCAAGGGGCGAAGGCTCATGTCGTTCATGAAGTATGGAAACCAGCTCGACTTGCAAAAAGAGGAGACGTCCGGCCGAGAATGCTCTGCATCTAGGGACTCGGAGCGAAAACCACCAGACGCCGGGACGATCGATAATGCTTTCGCCCCCGGCAAGCCACCTTTTGACCCGCGGGAAGTCACAGGTTAAGGTTGACGTCGGCGACGGGCTCGGAAAAAAGCCCGTAACTGTGGTTATACTAAGGGGGCCGCCGCCGGTCGGCGGTCCTTCGGGGGAAAGCGGGTGGAGTTCAACAACCAAGAGAGCCACTTCGCTATGCTCGCCGAGCGGCTCCCGCATCTTGTCTGGTGGACCCGGCCGGATGGCTATCATGAATTTTTCAACCGGCGGTGGTACGATCTGACCGGGCTGACGCCCGCCCAGTCGCTGGGACGCCAGTGGCGCGCCGCGATCCATCAGGACGATCTTCCGCAGGTGGATTCCCGCTGGAGCGAGGCTATCGCGTCGGGCCAGCCCTACGAGGCCGAGCATCGCATCAGAACCGCCGCGGGACATTATTGCTGGGTGTTGAGTCGAGGCTTGCCGGACCGCGACGAGGCCGGAGACGTGGTGCGCTGGTTCGGCACCTGCACGATGATCGACGCGCAGAAAAAGGCAGAGGATTCCCGTCGGGTTCTGGAAGAGCAATACCGGCTCGCCCTCGATGCGGCCAAACTCGGGACGTGGCGGATCGAGCTGGATACCGGCACGATCAGCTGGGATGCAGGCAGTTGCGCTCTGTTCGGCCTCCCGACTGACGGCCTGATGAGCATGCCATTCGACGACGCGATGGAGCGGATCCATCCCGACGATCGGGAGAATGTCCGCGCCAGGATCGCAGCCGCGACCGCCCCCGGCTCCAACGGTCTCTACGAAGTGGAATGCCGCACCCTTCTGTCCGATGGCACCACACGATGGACGCGGTCCAACGGCCGGGTGTTTTTTGCCGAGAACGAGACCGAGCCGCGCATCGCGGGCCTTTCGGGTGTGGTGAGCGACATTACCGAAAGTCGCCTCGCATCCGACGCCCAGGAACTCCTGACCCGCGAATTGACCCACCGGGTCAAAAATCTCTTCGCCATCGCCAACGGCATGGTGTCGATGACGGCACGGACGGCGAAGGACACCAAGGAGATGGCGACCGCCTTGCGGGGTCGCCTCGGCGCCCTCTCGCGGGCTCACGAACTGGTCCAGCCCGTGGCCGCGTCCTCGTCCGCGCAGGTCGGCCTCGACGAGTTGATCGCCGCGGTACTGTCGCCCTACACCCAGGACGAGTCCTCGAAGGTCGAGGTCGGCGGCCCTCACGTCGGCGTCGGAGCCAACACCACGACCAGCTTGGCGCTGGTACTGCATGAACTCGCCACCAACGCGGCGAAATACGGCTGCCTCTCGCAGCCGCGAGGGCATCTGGCCATCCACTGGACCGCAACGGAAACCGCCGTTGAGGTCACGTGGACCGAGATGGGCGGCCCACGGATCGAAGCGGTGCCGACCTTCGAAGGCTTCGGCAGTCAGTTGGCGCAGCGCAGCATCGCCGGCCAATTGGGCGGCAGCCTCGAACGCGACTGGAACGCCGAAGGTTTATGCGTTCGCATGGTCCTGCCGTTCGATCGCCTATGCCTGTGAGTGCGATCCCTGAAAGGGCTCGCGGATGATTTCATATCGCAGCGCCCTGATCCTCGGCGGCGCCCGTTCGGGGAAAAGCCGCTTCGCGCAGGCGACCGTCGAGGCGGCCTCAAAACAACGCGTCTTCATCGCGACCGCGCAGGCGTTCGACGACGAAATGCAGGAGCGAATTTCCCGACATCAGGCGGATCGCGATGCGCATTGGAAGACCCGGGAGGCGAACCTCGACCTCGTCGATGCGATCCGCTCCGAGGTCGGCCCGAACCGCGCCGTCCTCGTCGATTGTCTGACCTTGTGGCTGTCCAATCTGCTGCTGGCCGGGAAGGACCCGGACCATGAGACCGACGGACTCATCGAGACGATCGCATTCGCCGACAGGTCCGCTCGTTCTGGTTTCGAATGAAGTCGGCCAGGGAATCGTTCCCGCGACGCCGCTCGGCCGGCTTTTTCGCGACGCCCAGGGACGCCTCAATCAACGGGTGGCGCAGGCCGTGCAAGCGGTCGTGTTCGTCACCGCCGGATGCCCGACCCTGCTGAAACCGGCCCCGTCTTTCGATCTCAAACTCGCATGAGCCTCCGCATACCCGCCATCATGATCCAGGGCACCGGATCCAATGTGGGCAAATCGTTGCTGGTTGCTGGCCTGTGCCGCGCACTTCGCCCGGCAAGGCCTGCGCGTGCGGCCGTTCAAGCCGCAGAACATGTCGAACAATGCCGCCGCCGTTGAAGGTGGCGAGATCGGCCGTGCGCAGGCTCTGCAGGCGCGAGCCGCGATGGTCGCGCCGAACGTGCACATGAATCCCGGTCCTGCTGAAGCCCGAAACGGATCGCCGCTCGCAGATCATCGTGCAGGGCCAGCGCTTCGGCCAGCTGGATGCGCTGCGACCTACCGTCAGCGCGGCGCGCTCCTGCCCTTCGTGCTCGACAGCTTCGCGCAGCTCGGCGCAGGCGCGGACCTGATCGTGGTCGAAGGCGCGGGCAGTCCGGCCGAGACCAATCTGCGCGCACGGCGATATCGCCAATATGGGATTTGCAGCCGCCGCGAACGTTCCGGTGATCCTTGCCGGCGACATCGACCGCGGCGGCGTGATCGCAAGCCTCGTGGGCACGCACGCGGTCCTTGACGATGAGGACCGACGCCGCATCCGCGGCTTTCTCATCAACAAATTTCGTGGCGATGCGACGCTTGTTTGCGGATGGCATCGAGACGATCGAGACAATGACGGGCTGGCCGTCGCTCGGCGTCCTTCCTTGGTTTCCGCACGCCCATGCCTGCCGGCCGAGGACGCGCTCGATATCGCGTCGGCTCCGCGCGAAGGGGCGGCCATCAAGATCGCGGTGCCGATGCTGCCGCGGATCGCGAATTTCGACGATCTCGACCCGCTGAAGCTCGATCCAACCATCGACCTGAGGATGATTCCTCCCGGCACGCCACTGCCGCTCGACGCGGACCTGATCATCATTCCGGGCTCGAAAGCGACGATCGCCGATCTCGGTTTCCTGCGCCAGCAGGGTTGGCACATCGACATTGCGGCGCATGTGCGGCGCGGCGGGCAAGTGCTGGGACTCTGCGGCGGCTATCAGATGCTCGGGACGCACGATCGCCGACCCCGATGGGATCGAAGGACCGGCGGGGACAGTGCGAGGGTCTCGGCCTTCTCGCCGTCGACACCGTCCTGACCGAACGACAAGACGGTACGCCCGGTCGTGGCGCGGCATGTTGCAAGCGACCTCGAACTTCGAGCGCATATGAAATCCATCTCGGCGTCACCACAGGTGCCGACACGAAACGAGCACCGTTTCGGCGCGATGGCGCGGCCGGAAGGCGCCGCATGTCGGCGGATGGGCCGCATCATCGGCACCTACCTGCACGGCCTGTTCACCACGGATGCGTTCCGCGAAGTCTTTCTCGGTTCGCTGCACCGCCGACCGGCAGCCCAGCCGGAAGCTTTCGCTACGGCGCGGAAGTCGAAGCCAGCCTCGAGGCTTTGGCGGATCATGTCGGAGAGCATCTCGACACCGCACGATTGCTCGAAATCGCACGGGAGAGAGTCTGAGTCATCGAGTTTTCGCGCGAGCCTGCGCCGCCAGTGCGTCGATGAGCGCAGGCGTCGATGGGCCGCCGCAGATGCGACAAGGCGCCGGCGACGAAAAGGCGCCGTTTCGGGCGTGACCGCCTCCGCCAGCGCCGGATGCGTGAGCAGCGCCGATCCATTGTCGACGGCGCGCGCGGAATCCTCGTCGAGCAGGAGAAAATCGGGTGGCGACGACACGATGGTCTCCAGTCGCACGACGCCGCCGCGTTTCAAGCCCCAGCGCATCCTGATGCAGCACGAAACCCGATATGGCGGAGAATCTCGCCGACGAGGGAATCCGATGCCGGCACCCATCCGCGCCGATAATAGACCAGGATGCTGCGCCCGGGCGGCACGATATTCGCTGAGCGCGCCAGCGCATCGTCGATTTCCGCGATCACGCTTTCGCCGCGATCCGCGTGACCGAGGCGCTTCGCCAACGAGCCTGATCTGCTCGCGTCCATGAGCGAGGGAACGCCACGGCTCGAGCGTCTGCACGTCGAAGCCTTGTCGACGCAGCAGCGCCGTGCGGTTCTGCTGCCCGAAAGTTCCGGTGAGCGACGAGATCCGCCCCGCTGAACAGAATGGATTCTCCCTTGCCGTCATTCACCGGAAACGCGCGCGCCTCGCCGGCGAGATGCGACAGCGCAGGGTCGCGCGAGAGCGGGCTCAGCGAGCCGATCTGATGCGGAGTCGGCCAACCGCAGCAGAAGTTGATCGGCGCAGAGATTGAGCGAGACGACGCGACCGGGACGCTCGGCCGCGATAGCCGCTGATCGTTGCCAGGAGGCGAGCATCGGCGATGGCGATCAAGCAAACGCCGAAGCGCCGGCGGCTGTTCCTTGGCGTTCCACATTCTCGAGACTCGGCCTGATCGTCATGACGAGCCACACGAGCAGAAGCAACGCGATCACACCCGCCTGAATCGCGCAGGCAACACGATAGACCCGAAGCGCCGCCAGGATATCGGCGGACGTCGCATCGGCGCGTCCCCGTGCCCATCCAGCCATCGTCGACCGACGACGCCATCGTAGGTTCGCGGACCGGCCAAGTCGCAATCCCAAGGCTCCCGCCATCGCGGCCTCCGGCCAACCGGCATTGGGTGAGCGATGGTGGCGCGCATCGCGCCAGACGGCTCTTGGCCGATGTCCATGGCGCTGCACCCCGGCAGCAGCGCCGCCGCGAGCACGATCAGCAGCGCGGCGAGCCGAGAGGCCGGCAGATTGACGAGATCGTCGAGGCGAGCCGCGGCCCAGCCATAGGCCTCGTAGCGCGGCGGCTGCGATGGCCGATCATGCTGTCGGCCGTGTTGATGGTCTTGTAGGCGACAGCCGCCGGGCAACCCGCCGACCAGCCATGTAGAAAGTCGGCGCCACGATGCCGTCCGAGAAATTCTCCGCGAGACTTTCGATCGCCGCGCGCGCCACCGCCGGACGCGTCGAGGGATTGCGGATCGCGCCCGACAATGTGGGCGATGGCCGCTCGGCCCGTGCTCGAGGTCGATCGCAAGGCCCGCCGCCACCTCTGCGACGTGATCATGGAGGCTTCGCTGCGCAATCAGGCTGCTGCCGAGGACACCGAGAGCCAGGAAAGCCGCTCCGTCGAGGACCAGCGAGATCAACTCGACCATTCCAACCGCCACCGCAACGGTCACCGCAAGCGTCACGACCAGCGCCACAATGCCGAGAAAGCGCCGTTCGGTGGCGACCTGTCGGCGAGTTCAAGCGCTTTTCCAAAACGTCGATCATCGCGCCCGATCCACGTGACCGGATGCCCGATGCGGCTCGAAGATGCGCGCCGGATAGCCGAAGCAGGTCTCGACCGCGAGCGCCGTCAACGTGGTCAGAATGGTGGCAAGAAGAAACGGCATCGGGCCCGGAGCATTCAGCGTGAATCACGGCGGCAACCTTCATGACGCAAAAGCGCTCTTCCCGGAAGCGCCGGAGCCATGGATCGACCTTTCGACCGGGATCAACCCGACTGCCTATCCGTTTTCCCTCGATCGATCCCGACGCTTTCACCCGATTGCCGTCGGCCCAGACGGTCCTCGATCTGGAGCGGATCGCCGCGCGTGCCTACGGCGTTGACCGACCCGGGCGGGTCGTCGCCGCACCCGGTTCGCAAACCCTCATCGAGTTGCTTCCGCGCTTGCGTCCCAAGGGCCGCGTCGCGATCGTGGGCCCCACCTACAACGAGCACGCGGCCTGCTGGCAACGCCAAGGGCATGCCTGCCCATCGTCGACACGCTCTCCGCCGCCGTTGTCAGGGCGGCCCGATGTTATCGTGCTGGTCAATCCCAACAACCCCGACGGGCGCGTGGTCCCGGCGGCTGAACTGGAGCAGGCGGCGGCCACCTTGCGCAAACGCGGCGGATGGCTCGTTATCGACGAGGCATTCGCCGACCTCGAGGAGGGCGTGTCGGTGGCGCATCGCAATCTGCCCGCCACGATCATCCTGCGCTCGTTCGGAAAAACCTACGGCCTTGCCGGGTCTCAGGCTTGGCTTCGCCATCGCGCCGCAAGGATTGAGCGAGAGCATCCGTGGCGCTCTCGGCTTGTGGTCGATTTCCGGGCCGGCGCTGGCGATCGGAGCCGCGGCGCTTGCCGATTCCTCATGGATCACCGCCCAGGCGCTGGCGCTTCGCCAGGCCGTCATCGCACCTCGATGGCATGCTCCTGAGCAGTCGGTTTCGACGTCGTCGGCGGCACGCTTCTGTTTCGCCTGGCGCGGCATCCGGACGCCGCATCGATGTTCGAGTCCCTTGCCCGCGCCGGCATCTGGGTGCGGAAGTTTCCTCACGATTCCAGCATTCTTCGCTTCGGCATCCCGACGCAGGAGGCCGTTGGGCGTCTCGAAAATGCGCTCAGGCGAGAATCTTCCGCATGAAGAAGCGCGGATAAATCGGGCCGTCGCCTTCGAGTTGGCCGAACACCTCGAAGCCGAGCCCCTCGTAAAACGGCCGCGCCTGAAACGCATAGGTGTCGAGCCACATGTGATCGCAGCCGCGCCGCCGCGCTTCCGCCTCCGCCGCGCCCATGAGCCGCGCGCCAATCCCCTGGTGGCGGAAGCCTTCCGGCACCACCAGCATGTCGATATGAAAGCCGCCCCAGCGTGACTGGGCCCAGAGACCGCCCAGGGTCTCGCCGGTTTCGGGATGCTGAAGCACGACGGCGAATTCGCGATTATCCGGCGCGCCGACCGCTTGCTTGGTGAACCGGCGCAGTTCCGCAAGCGCGCGGTCGTATTCGGCCGCAGGCGGATCGTCCGTCTCGATGAAAATCAACTGCACGGCCTGACCCTGCCCGCTACGTCCCAGCGGCACCTTCCAAGCACACGGTGTTTCGGGATGTCAAACGCCGCCAAGCTTCGCCTGTCGCCGGAAAAAATGTGTTTCAGGGGAAAGTTTGCCCCGTCGATCCCCTGTCTTCAGGGAGGCGACGGGTCGTCGCACTTGGTGCAGACTTCGATCTGTAAAGGTCAAGCTGACCTATTCTGAACACATCAGGAGGTGATGAGGCCGGCCATCCGAAATCAAAAAGCACTGCGAGCTGCTTTCTGTGCAGCAGCGCGGCATCCCACTGGGGGTTTCCTGTATGAGAACCGACCTGACGGCGTCAGATGACGCTGGACAGACTGAATGTTATTGCAAAAGCAAGTTTCTAGTCTGCATTTGTGCTCTCGAACTCCGGACACATATTCTTTAATTAATCCTTTCCGCTTTGATGGGTTCCGCCGCTGTTTGCTCGGCATCGTATTCGGCCTCTGCATGACGGTTGATCTGGCGGCGGGCGGCACGAGCGCCGCGATGGCCGCGCAGGACCGTGATCTGGCGCAGGTCTCCGCGAGCGATCCCCTGGAGGCGCTGACAATTCCGGCCGCGGCGGATATTCGCGACGTCCGCGCCACCATCATTGCCGGCCTCGCAGCCGCACACGCGCCGGACGAACTGCATCCCGACGAGACCGACGCCGTTTCGAGTTCGTATCTGACTTTCGGGGACCACCGGGTACCCATCTGGATCGTCGATTCGATCACGCGCGGTGCGCAGGCAAGCGGCGCGGACCCGGTTTACATGATGGCGCTCGCCGACAAGGAATCGAGCTTCATCCCACACAACAAGGCCGCGACCTCGTCCGCCGAAGGACTCTGTTCCAATTCATCGCCGGCACGTGGCTGGAGGCCGTCCGCTCATTCGGAGCCAAGCATGGCTACGCGGCGGAAGCTGCCGCCATCGAAATGGTCGGCGGCCAGCTCATCGGTGCCGGACGAGCGAATGCGCGAGCATATCCTCGGTCTGCGTCGCAACGCCTACGTGTCGGCCTTGATGGCGGGCGAGTTGAAGATGCGCGATACAGCGACCATCGAAGGAAAGCTCGGCCGTAAAATCAGCCGGTCCGAGTTCTATCTGTCGCATTTCTTCGGGGTCGACCGGGCAAGAAAATTCATGAGCCTGGTCGACGACAAGCCCAAGCAGAGCGCGCCGCGCTTGTTTCCCGCCGCCGCGCGAAAGCCAACAAGGCCCTGTTCTTCATGAAGGTCGGCCGCAAGACGAAGCAGCTCACCGTGGCGGAGGTCTATGAGAAGATCGACGCCATGATCGACACCCGACTCGATCGCTACGAGGGCGTGCTCGACTTGAGAGTGGCCGAAGCAGCGCTCTGATCCGGCCTCGTCATGGGAGACGGGCTTCGCGACGGCGGCTGCATCCCCGGCGTGCTCCGGTTCCGACGGAAGAGTTAAGGAAGCAGCGGCGGGACTCGTCGACGGGACATCGGCAAACGTGCCTTTGACCGGATCGCGCCGCAGCATGCGAATCCGCACGAGCACGAAGATCGCAAGCATCAGCGAGACGATGGCCGAATAGACGAACAAGCCGTTGGGCCCGAGCCAGTCCATCGCCATCGCGCCGATGAGCGGCCCGATGGTGACGCCGGTGGCCCAGGAGAACAGCAAGCGTGCCAACCGTCGAGACGATCTGATCGGGCTCGACGATATCGCACGCATGCGCCACGCAGACCGAGTAGACGCAAAGGGCCGTCCCGCCCCACGCCGCGAAGGCGAAGAGCAGGAAGGTTCTGCGCGCCATACATGCTCGCCAGCAAAATCGCGAGGGACACGACGCAGGTGGCGCCGGCGAGCGCAGCGATCACGTAGCGCCGGTCGGAGCGGTCCGACCACCAGCCAAGTGGCCATTGCATCACGAAGACTTCCGGCCTGCAGCGCGAACAGAAGGGCGGCCGCCTTGTCCTGGCTGAGCCCGATGCTGACGCCGAAAACCGGCGTGATGGCGATCACCGGCCCGTTGATCAGGCCGACCGCGAAAGCTCCGATCACCGCGGACGGAACGACAGAGAACAGACGCGCGCACGCGAATCCTGACGGTCCGCGGCGGCGGCGGTTCGGCGGTCGATGTCGCGGCGATCGGCAGCAGCGAGAGCGACAATACCGCACTGACGGCGAGAAACAGACCGTCGGTCTTGATGCTGCCGAACGCGATACCGAGCGGCGACAGCATCAAGGCGATCTTGGTCGCCATCATGTAGATCGACAGCGTCCGGCCACGATGGGACGAGGTGGCGCGTGCGCTGATCCAGCCATCCGTGACGGTGAAGATGCACGCGAAGGTCATGCCGGAGGCGCCGCGCAGAAGCGCCCATGCCAGGGTCGAATGCGCCTGCGTCATCGCCAGCACGAGCACCGCGACGATGGCCGCGAGGCTCGCGAAAGCGCGGATGTAGCCGACATGCCGGATGAAGAGCGGGGCGAGGAAACAGCCCGACGAGAATCCGAGCCCATAGGCTGCCGCGACGATGCCGATCGCCGAAATCGGCAATCCCTCGGCCTGCATGCGCAGCGGCATCAAGGCCTGCAAGCAGCCCATTGCCAGCCTGCAGCAACGTCGCGGCGGCCGTGATGGTCCAGATGAGAGAAAGCGAGGAGGTCACAGCAAACAGGAGGTGGGAAGCAGCGGGCGCGTCTTGCCGTAAAAGAGGGCACCCGCTGCGAGAGATCAAGGTGAATTCCACGGCGAGGCCAAAAAGGCGGACGCGTCGCGCGACAGGCAAGCCTCTCGCGCCGTTTACAGTCCGACGACCCGCGGGTTTCCCGGTGTCGGGCGACTTCCTGGAAGCTGGCAAAGAGATAAAAGCCATTGAACCGCACGCCGGTTGCTGCGGCCTGTCTGTCGAATCCCAGCGGCCCGGCGCGTGGGTTCTCAAGGCGTCCTTCAAATCGCCAATGCGGTCCAACCACGAAAGGCGGAACAGAACGTTCCTCCGGGACCGCGCAGGAAAGTCCGTCCGGGCCTGTACTCCGAAAGAGATTGTAGGCGTACATGGAAGACCTCCCCAAACCGCGAATCACTTCTTGAGGACGCATACTCGGAGGAACACCTTGGCGGGAGTATGAACCCGCGGAAGGCCAAAATGCGAGTCGCCGTTGAGCGGGTCGGCGGATCCCGGGCTAGCATGACCACATCGAATGATCAGCGAGGGAGAAATCGCCATGGCGCGTTACATCAAGCACGGCCGTTGGAGCGTCGGCCTGATCGCCGCCTTGATGTTCCCGGGATCCATGTCCTCGCACAGGCCCTCGCCCCCGCGCCCGAGGCGCCGACCGGCCGCGACGGCCAAAGAGATCCGGCTCGGCCACGCAAGCGACATGGTGGCGGCCGCCAATCCCCTCGCGGCGCAGGCCGGCCGCGAAATTCTCGCCGCCGGCGGAAGCGCGGTGGACGCGGCCGTCGCGGTGCAATTGGTCCTGAACCTGGTCGAGCCGCAGAGTTCCGGCATCGGCGGCGGGGCCTTCATGGTGTTCTGGGATGGGACGGCCATGACCACGCTGGACGGCCGCGAAACGGCGCCCGCCGCCGCAAAGCCCGAGCGCTTTCTCGGTCCGGACGGCAAGCCGATGAAATTCTACGACGCGGTCATCGGCGGTCGGTCGGTCGGCGTCCCAGGGACCATCCGCCTCCTCGAGACCGCCCACAAACGCTGGGGCAAGTTGCCCTGGAACCAGGTCATCGAGCCGGCCGCAACGCCTCGCGGAGAACGGTTTCACGATTTCGCCCCGGCTGAACGGGCTTGCTGAGCCAGGAGAAATACCTCGCAGAACGACCCGGCTGCCCGGGCTTATTTCTACGATGCCGAGGGCAAGCCGAAGGCGGTCGGAACGGTCCTGAAAAACCCCGCTTTCGCCAAAACCCTGCGCCTTGATCGCCGATAAAGGTGCGGACGCCTTCTATACCGGCGAGGTTGCCGAGGATGTCGTGGCGTCCGTGACCGGCCATGCCACCAATCCGGGCGACATGACCCTGGACGATCTGAAGACCTACAGGGTCGAGGAACGGCCGGCCCTCTGCGGGCCTTATCGGAGCTACAAGGTCTGCGGCATGGGCCCGCCGAGTTCCGGCCAGGTCGCCGTGCAGCAGATCCTCGGCATCCTCCAGCAAACCGACATGGCGGCCCTGAAACCGGGACCGGAGGCGGTGCACTGGATCTCCGAGGCCGGTCGCCTCGCCTATGCGGATCGCGCGCTCTATCTCGCCGATCCGGGCTTTCGTCAGCGTTCCGGTCAAGGGTCTGATCGACCCGGGCTATCTGAAGAGCCGCGCCGCGCTCGTCGACCCGGCCGCTCCATGGGCAAGGCGAAGCCCGGCGAACCGCCATTCCAGAAGACGTTCCGCTGGGGCGCCTCCGAGGGAATCGAGTTCGGCACCAGCCACATGTCGATCGTCGACCGCGACGGCAAGGCGGTGTCCATGACGACCACCATCGAGGACGGCTTCGGCGCGCGGCTGATGACCAAAAGCGGCTTTCTGCTCAACAACGAGCTCACCGATTTCTCCTTTGCGACGCGTCGAAGACGGGAAGCCGGTGGCGAACCGGGTCGAGGCCGGCAAGCGGCCCCGCAGCTCGATGGCGCCGACCATCGTTCTCGACCAGGACAACAAGCTCTACGCCGTCGTCGGATCGCCCGGCGGCAGCCTGATCATCAATTACGTCGCGAAGACGCTCGTGGGCATCCTCGACTGGAAGCTCGATCCGCAGGTGGCCGCCGACCTTCCGAATGTGGGAAGCCGCAACGGCCCGACCGAACTCGAGGCCGGGACCGAGGCGGCCGAATGGAAGGCGGAACTGGAGGCGAAGGGCCACGAGGTCAAGCTGATCGACCAGAATTCCGGCATTCACGCCATCGTGGTGACGCCCGCGGGCTCGTGGGCGGGGCCGACAGCCGCCGCGAGGGCGTGGCGATCGGAAATTGAGCCGGAACGCCTGCCGGAGCGCCCAACTTTGACGAAACAGGGTTCTTGTCGCAGAAGGAGCGCGGAAGAATCGTCTCTTGAGGAAGCGCATGAAAAGGTTTCTGGTCACCGGCGGGGCCGGCTTCATCGGCTCCGCCGTCGTCCGGATGCTGGTTCGCGACACGCCCCACGAGGTGCATGGTCGTCGACAAGCTCACCTATGCGGGCAATCTCGACTTCGCTCAAACCGGTGGCGAACAGCCCGCGCTACCGCTTCGAGCAGGCCGACATCGCCGATGCGGACACGGATGCGGGCGGTCGTCGAGAGCTATCAGGCCGGATGTGGTCATGCATCTCGCGGCCGAGAGCCATGTGGACCGGTCCATCGACGGCCCGGGCGCGTTCGTCCAGACCAACGTGGTGGGCACCTTCGCGCTCCTGCAGGCAAGCCTCGCCTATTGGCGCTCGCTGTCGCCCGCCGGCGCAGGAGGCCTTCCGCTTCCACCATATCTCGACCGACGAGGTGTTCGGCTCTCTCGGGGAAGACGGCTTCTTCCACGAGGAATATCCCTACCAGCCGACTTCGCCCTATTCGGCCTCGAAGGCCGCGTCGGACCATTTCGTCCGGGCCTGGAACCACACCTACGGCCTGCCCACGATCGTCACCAATTGCTCCAACAATTACGGGCCCTATCCATTTCCCCGAGAAGCTGATTCCGCTGATCATCCTCAATGCCCTCGAGGGCAAGCCGCTGCCCGTCTACGGCCGGGGCGACAACGTCCGCGACTGGCTGTTCGTCGACGATCACGCCCGCGCGCTCATTCTCGCGGCCGAAAAGGGGCGGCCCGGCGAGACCTACGCGATCGGCGGCCATAACGAGCGCCAGAACATCGACGTGGTCCGCGGCATCTGCGCGCTCGTGGACGAACTCGCGCCCGAACGCCGCCATCGGGCCGCGCGAAAAGCTGATCTCCTACGTCACGGATCGTCCCGGTCACGACCTCCGCTATGCTATCGACGCGTCGAAAATCGAGCGGGATCTCGGCTGGCGGCCGGCGGAAACCTTCGAGAGCGGCCTTCGCAAGACGGTCGAATGGTATCTGGCGAACCGGGATTGGTGGGAGCGGGTTCGCTCCGGCGGCTATCGCGGCCAACGTCTCGGGATCGTGGCCTGAAGCCGTTCGGCCTCGGGTTGCAGGCGATCGGCGTTTTCCCGGCTTTCATCTGAAAGGGTGTGATCCGTGCGTATTCTCGTGATCGGCAAAGAGGGTCAGGTGGCGCGGGCGCTGTCCGAGCGGGCGTCGGCGCACGGAGCGATCCGTCATTCTGGTGGGCCGGCCGCTACTCGATCTGGCGGACCCATCCGGGCGTCGGCGACGTGCTGGCGGACATCGCCGGCGACGTGATCGTCAATGCGGCGGCCTTCACGGCCGTGGACCAGGCGGAGGCGGAGCCGGAACTTGCGGACGCCATCAACGGCATCGGTGCGGGAGCCGCGGCCGGCGCCGCGGCTGCGATGAACATTCCGTTCGTGCAGATTTCCACCGATTACGTCTTCGACGGCACCGCCGACCGTCCCTATCGGGAGGACGAGCCGTATCGCCGCTTGGCGCCTACGGACGGTCGAAATTACTGGGCGAGCAGGCGGTCGCGGCTGCAAATGCCAAACCACGCGATTCTCCGGACGTCATGGATCTACAGCCCATTCGGCAAGAATTTCGTCAAGACGATGCTGCGTCTGGCGCGCGATCGCGATGAGATCCACGTGGTGGCCGATCAAATCGGCGCGACCGACCAGCGCGCATGACATCGCGGACGGCATCTTGGCCGTCTGCCAAAACCTGTCTGGGCAAGCCCATGGACCGCACTCTCCGTGGCGTTTTTCACATGAGCGCGACGGGTACGCGCAAGCTGGGCGGAATTCGCCGCCGAGATCTTTGCGCAATCGGCGCAGCTCGGCGGCCCGAACGCCGCGCGTCCGGCCCGATCCCGACAACGGAGTATCCCACCCCGGCGCGACGGCCTGCCAATTCTCGGCTCGACTGCGCGAAGATCGCCGCCGTCCACGGAGTGTCCCTCCCCGATTGGCGCGCGTCGCTGCGGCCTTGTATCGAGCGGTTGCTTGCGGAAAATACTGCCTGACGCGGTCGCGGAGAAAAACCGTTTCCCTTCTATGGTACTGACAGCCGTCTTCTCGCCCCTCGCCGGGCGCCGGCAGCGAATCCTGCTAAAAAGACGATTGTTCTTTTTATAGAACGAAGCTAGAATTGCGGCATGACAGAGACAGCCGCACAACCCCATCGCATCGAAACGCGCCTCGTCCATGACGGGCCAGATCCCGCACCCCTTCGGAGAGACCTCGGAGGCGCTGTTTCTGACGCAAGGCTTCATCTACGAGAGCGCCGAGAGCGCCGAGGCACGCTTCCTCAACGAGGAGCCGGGCTACAGCTACACCCGCTATTCCAACCCGACCACGACCATGTTCGAAGAGCGGATGGCGTCGCTGGAGGGCGCCGAGATGGGGCAGGCCACGGCGACCGGCATGGCGGCCGTCACGGCGGCGATGATGGGTCAGGTCAAGGCCGGCGACCACGTGGTGGCGGCCCGGGCGCTCTTCGGTTCCTGCCGCTGGGTGGTGGAGGATCTGCTGCCGCGCTTCGGTGTCGGCTGCACGCTGGTCGACGGACCCAATCTCGATGAATGGCAAGCCGCCGTGACGCCCGCCACGAAGGCCTTTCTGCTCGAGACGCCGTCCAATCCCAGCCTGGAAATCATCGACATCGCGGGTGTCGCCGAGATCGCCCATGCGGCCGGCGCGACGCTGACGGTCGACAATGTTTTTGCCTCGCCGCTCTTTCAGCGCCCTCTCGCGCTGGGGGCCGATTGCGTGGTGTATTCCGCCACCAAGCACATCGACGGGCAGGGCCGATGTCTCGGAGGCATCATCCTCGCCTCGGTCGAATTCATCGAGACCCACGTGCAGCAATTCCTGCGCATGACGGGCCCGACGATTTCGCCCTTCAACGCCTGGGTCCTGCTCAAGGGCCTCGAGACATTGCCCATCCGCGTCGAGCGGCAGACCGAAACAGCCGGCTATCTTGCCGATTTCCTCGCCGGGCATCCGAAGGTGCAGCGACTCGATCTATCCGGGCCGCGCCGACCACCCGCAGGCGGAGCTGATCCGCCGCCAGATGACCGGCGGCTCGACCATGATCGCCGTCGAGGTGAAGGACGGCAAGGAGGGCGCGTTCCGGTTCATGAACGCCCTGCGGCTGATCCGCATCTCCAACAATCTCGGCGACGCCAAGAGCCTGGTCACCCATCCGTCGACCACGACTCACCAGCGCTTTTCGCCCGACCTGCGCCTCAGATGGGGATCCGCGACGGTCTGGTGCGCTTCTCGGTGGGGTTGGAGCACCGCGACGATCTGCTGTCGGATCTCGACCAGGCGCTGGCGCAGGTCTAAGTCTCGCGCGCCGACGGGGTCGACCCTAGTCGGGGCTGAGTCCGGCGCCCAGGCGCAGGCAGATCAGAAGCTCCACATAACTCGGGCTGCCATCGATCTGGGTTTCGGCGGCGCACCGCTTCTGCAAGGGCTCGTTGAAGTTCGCCCATTGCGTCCGGACTTTGGCGCGGGCCGCGTCCTCGTCGGAGAGGCATTGCGTGGCGGTCTGCTGGGGCACCCCGTTCTGCGCGGAGGCATCGGCCTTGCAGGTGACGCGGGGATCGAAGTTCGGCGTCGCTTCCGCCACGGGGTTGATCAGCGACGTGGCCATCAGAAGCGTCTGCAAGGTCGTGAACATCGGGTCCCTCCGGAAAGGCGCCTCCCGTGAGGCCATATGAGAATATGCGCCTCCCCTCCCCGCTCGCAATTGTTTCTTTCCGGGTTACCCCTCTCAGAGCTGGCCGCCGTCGCCCCATCGCTCGAGCAGCGCGCTATAGGCGGCATCCTGATAGCGGGAGAGCAGGAAGGCCGGCGCATAGTCGGGCAGCGGCGCCTCTGTAATGTAGCTGGCGATGAGTTCTCCGCCTGCGCAGGACGCCATCACCCCGAAGCCCGAGAACGCGCAGGAGATGTAGGCGCCGTCGACCGGAACGGGTCCGATCAGCGGCCGGTTCTCCTGCGTCCTCATATAGTAACCGCCGTCGATGTAAGGCCGGGGCGTCTTGCCGTGATAGGCCTTCAGCGCCGGCACCATCGTCGACATGCCTCTGAGCGCGATCTCGGCGTAGTATTCCGGCTCGGGCAGCGGGAAAACGGGATCGACCGGGTCGCCATGATGGTTGAAGAGAATGAGCGTTGCCGATGCCCCATCGGGACGCCCATGCACGCCCGCGGGAAACGTCCCCAGGAGCCACTGGGCCTCTTCATCGGCAGCAAGTGCTGCGTGTTCCTCATCGCTCCAGGGAAGATGCTGCTCGTCGAGCCAGATCAGCATCGGCGCATTGCGCGGCAGGCCGCCGAGCGTATCGGGAAAGCTCACCTTGTAATGGCGCTCGGCCCTGATCGGCAGGTCGATCCCGATCATGCGCGCCATCTCGTTTTGCATGGGCCCGCCGGCGAGCACCACATGCGTCGCCGCGAGTATCTGACGCTCGTCCCGCTGTTCCACATGGACCGCACGCACCCGGCCCCCGGTCGCGTCGATGCCGACGACCCGGCCTTTCACGATCTGCACGCCGCGCGCGCGGATGGCTTCCAGCATCACCATTCCGAGCTGCTGGGCGCTGAGCCAGCCGGCACGCCGCGCATGCGCGACCGCGACCGTCTCGGGCGCAAGAAACGGGAAATGCCGGCGGATCAAGCTCACATCCGTGATGACGTCCGCGCCCGTCAATCCACCGTCGAAACCGCGCTCGGGCGACGGCGTATATTCACTCTGCGGCGTATCGTGGAACCGGGCGTCGCCGCCGCCATTCGTCTCGGCCGCCTTCGCCATTTCCTGAAGAAACGGGATCTTGCTCGCATCGGCGGTCGCGAACACATAGCCACGCCGATTGAGATTGATGCGATTGCCGGTCGCACGAGCGATCTCTTCGATGAGATCGAGGCTGCGGTTCATGAAGGCCGTCATGGCCCAATCGGGGCCGGGCCACCAGTTGCGGTAGGCTTCGGTCGATTTATCCGACGTCAGCGAGAGCGGATTGCCCTCGTCGACCAACACCACGTGGTCATGACCGAACTCGACGGCGAGGTGGTAGGCGGCCGCGACACCCGCGATGCCGGCGCCGCAGATGACGACTTTCGAAGACGAAGGGGGCATTCAGGCCTCATGGGTCAAGCGGCGCCGATCGTGAGGGTGTCTCGTCACAAGGTCAACAAACAGCTTGTCTTCCCCTTGCGCAGCCGCACGGCAGCCGGCACGTGGACAGGGTGAGCCAAGAACTCTTGATCGCTGAGGAGGTTACGGCAGACCGATGGTCTGCAAAACCTTTGGCGCTCCCTAGGGGAATCGAACCCCTGTTTTCGCCGTGAGAGGGCGACGTCCTGGACCGCTAGACGAAGGGAGCTAGCAAGGTTGAGGCCGCTCGTATAACCAGCCTTGTGAACCCCCACAAGCCCTTGCGCTCAAAAAAGCGCGCCGGGGAACGCGCAAGTCCGGCGCGATACAGGAACGAGGCCACGGTGAGCGGCGAAACGACACAGAGAATGGACGGTGGAGGCCGAACACCCGTCCGAACGGCTCGACCGGGTCACGGCCCGGCTGTGGCCGGATCTGTCGCGCTCGCGGCTGCAGGCGCTCATCCGGGAGGGCCGCGTGGCCGTGAACGGGGTGGCGGCGCTCGATCCCAACCTCAAGGTCGGGCCTGGCGCGCAGCTCGGCGCTCGTCGTGCCCGCCCCCGTGGCGGCGGAGCCGCAGGCGGAAGCCGATCGATCTCGCAATCGTCTACGAGGACGAGGACCTCATCGTCATCGACAAGCCCGCGGGGCTGGTGGTCCATCCGGCGGCGGGCCATGCATCGGGCACCCTCGTCAACGCGCTCATCGCCCATTGCGGCGACAGCCTGTCGGGCATCGGCGGCGTGAAGCGGCCGGGAATCGTCCATCGGCTCGACAAGGACACGTCGGGCCTGCTGGTGGTGGCCAAGAACGACCGCGCGCATAAGGGCCTGGCCGACCAGTTCGCCGATCACGGCCGGACCGGGCCGCTGGAGCGGGCCTATCTGGCGCTCGTGTGGGGTGTGCCGGAACGGCAGAAGGGCACCGTCGATGCGGCCCTCGCACGCGGCGTCCACAACCGGGAGAAGATCGTCGTGGTGACGGGCGACAGCGGTCGCTTCGCGCTGACCCATTACGAGGTGCTGGAGCCTCTTCCGCCCGGACAACCCGATCGCGTCGCTCGTGCGCTGCGAACTCGAGACCGGGCGCACGCATCAGATCCGCGTGCACATGGCGCATATCGGCCATCCGCTTCTGGGCGACCAGCTTTACGGCTCGGGCTTCAAGACCAAGGCCAACAGGCTCGGCGAGGATGCGCAGGCGGCCCTTCTGGCGCTTGCGCCGCCAGGCGCTTCACGCCACGATCCTGGGCTTCGAACATCCGCGACACCGGTGAATTTCTGCGGTTCGAGAGCCCGCTGCCCGGCCGATCATCGCAGCGGCTGCTGGAGAGCCTGCGGGCTTGAAGATCTCAGCGTCATTGCGTCGCAAAACGAGGGGCTGGCGGCACCTCGTCAGGCGATCGCGCGTTGATCCTTTCTTGAAGGGCGCGCCTCTATTCGGACACGGTCTGGCGGAGTATAGGTGACTTGGCGTCCTGCCTCGACAGGAGGGCGCCGGGGGCTTGCCTCATGGGACGAGGGAGCCAGACAAGGAGTTTGCCATGGCCGCAGCACTTCCGGTGCTTGCTACCGAAGGGGGGCTTTCACGATATCTCGACGAGATTCGTAAGTTCCCGATGCTCGAACCGAGCGAAGAATTCATGCTGGCGAAACGCTGGCGCGAGCAGGGCGACCGCGATGCGGCGCACAAGCTCGTGACGTCACATCTGCGCCTCGTGGCCAAGATCGCCATGGGCTATCGCGGCTACGGCCTGCCGATCGGCGAAGTCGTGTCGGAAGGGAATGTGGGGCTCATGCAGGCGGTCAAGCGCTTCGAGCCCGACAAGGGCTTCCGCCTCGCCACCTACGCCATGTGGTGGATCAAGGCTGCGATCCAGGAATACATCCTGCGCTCGTGGTCTCTGGTCAAAATGGGCACGACCGCGAACCAGAAAAAGCTGTTCTTCAACCTCCGCAAGGCCAAGGGCCGGATCTCGGCGCTGGAGGAAGGCGACCTGCATCCCGATCACGTGAAGACCATCGCCAAGCAGCTCGGCGTGAACGAGCAGGATGTGGTCGACATGAACCGCCGCCTCGGCGGGCGATTCATCGCTGAACTCGCCCTTGCGCGAGGAAGGCGAAGGCGAATGGCAGGATTGGCTGGTGGATACCAGCGAGAGCCAGGAGCAGTTGCTCGTCAAGGAAGAGGAAGGCCAGAACCGTCTCTCCGCCTTGCGCAACGCGTTGTCGGT
The DNA here is from genome assembly GCA_963837375.1 of uncultured Alphaproteobacteria bacterium. Taxonomy (GTDB): domain Bacteria; phylum Pseudomonadota; class Alphaproteobacteria; order Rhizobiales; family Beijerinckiaceae; genus Microvirga. Next base: position 87,371 of record CAWINL010000012.1, read on the forward strand.
GCTCAATCCGCGCGAGCGGCGCATTTTCGAGGCACGCCGTCTGTCGGACGATCCGATCACGCTCGAGGATCTGTCGACCGAATTCGGCGTCTCGCGCGAGCGCGTCCGCCAGATCGAAGTGCGGGCGTTCGAGAAGATCCAGGAAGCCGTGAAGAAGAACCTCGCGGAGATCGAAGAGCCGGCGGACCAGCCGGCTCACTGATCGGCGCGCGTCACGGCCTGTCCGGCGTCCGCGCGGCAACGAGAGTCGGCACCGCGATGCCGAACAGCAGCAACGCGAGCGGAAGCGCGAACAGAAAACCGAACTGGGCAAACCCCAGCGCGCCCGTCACCCCACCGATGAAGAACGAGATCAGCAACAGCGACAGAAGGCGCATCTTGGGCCGATCGGCGATAACCGGCGCCCCATAGCGCTGCTCCAGCTTGTCGCTGTTCCAGAAGAGAAGCTTTCCGATTTCGATTCCGAGGTCGGTTACGAGGCCGGTGATATGCGTCGTGCGGATGCGCGCGCCTGAAAGCTTGGTCACCGTGGCGTTCTGTAATCCCATGATGAAGCACAGCAGCGGGATCGCCGATAGGACCAGACCCGGCGACGGGTAGAAGATCGCGCCTAGTATGCCGAACAGGCACAGCAGCAGCGCTTCGAGCATGATCGGCAGTGCGTATTGGATATCCGCCGCGTGCCGGCGTCCCCAATTGATCAGGACGGCCGAGCAGGCGGCCCCTGTGAGGAATGAGAGAAAGGCAGTTAGCCCGGCGGCCACGAGGCCGAACGCTCCGAGCGCCACGTGGTCGGCCATGGCCGAAAAGATCCCCGACATGTGGGAGGTGTATTGGCCGACGGCGAGAAACCCGCCCGCGTTCGTGGCGCCCGCGATGAAGGTGAGAACCATGCCGAGATGCGCATCGGAACTGTGCGTCCGATCGGCCCCGACGATATGGCCGAGGCGGGTGAAATACTGGCCGAGAACGTGCTGCGCGGATGACGACGATCGAAGGTGCATGGCCTGCCGTTTATACCCGGCGCGACGCGGCCGGTCGATCAGGTTCGTTGTGCCCCCATGAGGCGGGCTCGCCTGCTAGCGCCAGTGCCCGAAGGCGCGCGTCAGAACCTGCTCGCCCGAGGCGCCCTTCTCGAAGCTGAGGATGGCGCGCTGTCCGGACGCCATGCGCACCGGCAGGTCGATCCAGTTGCGGCGGATCAGCAATTCGGTGTTGCGCTCCACGTCGCTCGAGAGGTTGGACAGGCCGATGAGGAAGAGGTTTTCGCGAACCGGCACGGGCAGTCCGGCGACCGGCGTCCCGCGGGCGGCTTCTTCGTCCTTGAACTGCAGCAGACCCGACATCGCGGATGACGCGGCCGCTGTCGCCCGGCGCGTGGTGGTGAAGGACAGTTCGACCGTATGCGACGCCGGCAGCGTCGCATCGAGGTTCGCGGCGCAGCAGCATCTTCATGGTGAGGCCGGCATCGGGAATCTCCACATTGGCGCTCACGGCCTTTTCGAGCGGTTGACCCTGGCCCGCGTTCACATCCTCAAGCCGCCAGACGACGCGGCCCGTCTGGGCTTTGGGAGTCGACGGCGCGGCAGCGATCTTCCTCGTAGAAGACTGCCCGTTGGGCGACGCCGACCTCCTGGCGCGCGGCGGGTGCGCGCAGCGACGGGCGCGGCCGGACCGCCGACCCGCTCGTTGGATTTCGGCGCGTCGGGGGCTGCCTGCGGCGCCTGTGCGACGGTTGCGGCGGGCGCGAGGTCTTCTGGCTTGTCCCGCTGCCAGAAAGCCAGGCCCGCGATGGCCGCGATAACGAGCGCCAGGACGGTGCCGAGCACGATGCGTGCGGCCGCGGGCAGCCGGTCTTGATGCCCGGATGGGGGCGACTTTCGACACGCGGACGTTCGGCCGACTTCCGGCTCCGGACGCGCCGGTACCGGCCATCGCGCGATCGGCTGCGGCGTGCACGGTGCGCGAGCCCGGCCATGCGGCGCCGGCGGCGATCGCCGCAGGTCGGTCGAATCCGGCGCGGCGACGGCGAAATCGGCCTCGACGCGGCCGATCGCGTCGTCGAGAGAGGCTCGCTCGTTCTCGATGTCGCGCTCGGAGAGCGGCGGATCGATCGTGCGCAACTGGCGCCACCAGAGCCGTTCGCGCGCGCTCATAGACCGCGCGACGCGTTTCGGGTGACGTATCGGCCAAGCCTTCGACGGCTCGGGCAATCAGGGGATAGTAATCAGCCATTGGGTGTGGGATGGCCCGCGTCGGCTGCTGCCGTCAACCCTCAAACGGGTTCTTCATCAGGATTGTGTCGTCGCGCTCCGGCGAGGTGGACAGCACCGCGACCGGCGCGCCGATCAATTCCTCGACACGCCGCACATACTTGATCGCCTGCGCCGGAAGATCGGCCCACGAGCGCGCGCCGGCGGTCGAACCGCTCCAGCCTTCCATCTCCTCGTAGATCGGCTCGACCCGCGCCTGCGCCCCCTGGCTGGCGGGGAAATAGTCGATCGTCTCGCCGTCGAGCTTGTAGCCGACGCCGATCTTGAGGGTCTCGAAGCCGTCGAGAATGTCGAGCTTCGTCAGCGCAATCCCGTCGATGCCCGAGGTGCTGACGGTCTGGCGCACGAGCGTGGCGTCGAACCAGCCGCAGCGGCGCTTGCGGCCCGTCACGACGCCGAATTCCTTGCCCTTCTGGCCGATCAATTCGCCGGTCTCGTCGAACAGTTCGGTCGGGAAGGGTCCCTCGCCGACCCGCGTCGTATAGGCCTTGGCGATGCCCAGCACATAGCCGACCGCGCCCGGGCCGAGGCCCGAACCGGTGGCGGCCTGCCCCGCCACCGTGTTGGAGGAGGTGACGAACGGATAGGTGCCATGATCGACGTCGAGCAAGCGCGCCCTGCGCGCCTTCGAACAGGATGCGCTTGCCGGCCCGGCGCTCTCCGTCGAGCAGGCGCCAGACGGCATCCATGTAGGGCAGCACCTTCGGCGCAACCGACGACAATTCCTCGTAGATCGCCTTCGCGTCGAATTCCGCCAGGCCGAAGCCGCGACGCAACGCGTTGTGGTGCGTCAGCAGGCGGTCGATCTTTTCCGGCAGGGTCTGCAGGTCGGCGAGATCCATCAGGCGGATGGCGCGGCGTCCGGCCTTGTCCTCATAGGCCGGGCCGATGCCGCGCTTGGTCGTGCCGATCTTCGTCCCGGCGCTGCCGCTCTCGCGCAGCGCGTCGAGTTCGCGGTGGATCGAGAGGATCAGCGTGGCGTTCTCGGCCACGCGCAGGTTGTCGCGCGTGATGGCGACGCCCTGCTCGCTCAGGCGCTCGACTTCGGACGCCAGTGCATGCGGATCGAGCACCACGCCGTTGCCGATGACCGAGAGCTTGTTGGGGCGCACGACGCCGGAGGGCAGAAGCGACAGCTTGTAGACCTTGCCGCCGATGACGAGCGTGTGGCCGGCATTGTGCCCGCCCTGGAAACGCACGACCACGTCGGCCTGCTCGGACAGCCAGTCGACGATCTTGCCTTTGCCCTCGTCGCCCCACTGGGCGCCCACGACAACCACATTCGCCATCGCCTACAAGCCTCGCATAAAAAAACCCCGGCGCAAGGCCAGGGTTGGGTGGAAAAACCTTGCAAACTCTCTTGGTGGATCGGGCCCGAGAGGTCAACCCGGCAGACGCGATTCCACCCGCCAACTCATCCTGTGGCCCGCTCGTGGCGGATTTCGGGCGCGACATTGCCGCTACGGCAATCGATTGTGACTAAGTTACATCGATGAAGATCCGCCACACCGACTTCAGCCGAACTCCCGGACGGGGCAGCCCCTCGCTGCATCCCGTCCAGCTCCGGCTCTAGAGACGCGAGGCTGTCCAGCAGTCCGCCGAGGATGCAGGTCGAGGCCCGCCTCGTTGCGATCCTCGATGGCATGGGTGACGCTTTCTGCGTGCCTCGATCGCGAGCTGAGGATTGATCCATGCCAACGCCTCGTTGCTGATCGGTTCTCGACCGCCCGTTAGAGAAGCCTTCGGGGTCGCGTGCTCTGGGACATTTTCCCGCATCTCAGGACAGCCGATCTCGAGCGCTGCTTCGAGACAATGCAGGGCGCCGCTGTTCCGGCGACGACGCGCATCGAAGTCGTGACCGCCAGCCGGCTGGCCAGATCGAGCTGCGCCGTCTTCTCCTCTCGGCGACCGGGATCGGCATCAGCTTCCGGGACGGCGGCGAGCGGCGCAGGGCCGATGAAGTGCTGCGCGAAAGCCAGGCGCAGATCAGCGCTCTCGCGGACAATCTCCCGCTCGGGATGGTCTATCAGATGGATAACGGCCTCGGATATGAACACCGGCGCTTCGTTTACGTATCGGCAAGCTGCGAACGCCTGAACGGAATTCCGGCGGATCGGGTTCTGCGGGACCCACACCTGCTGTTCGACCTGATTCTCCCCGAACACCGCGACCATGTGTTCGCGACGCTTTCGGCGTCTCACGCTGCGGCAGACGCCCTTCGACGTGGAATTTGCAATCAGGCATGCCAAGACCGGCGAGATCCGCTGGCAGCGGATTGTCGATGCGCCGCGCAGTCCTGCCGAACGGGGCGACGGTGTGGGACGGCATCCAGATCGACATCACGGACCACAAGCGCGCCGAGGATCATCTCCAGCTCCTGGTCAACGAGCTCAACCATCGCGTGAAGAACACGCTCACCACCGTTCAATCCCTGGCAGCGCAAAGCTTTCAAAGCCTGGGGTCGCCGGATAGCGAAAGTCTCCTGCAATCGCGCGCGACCTTCGAGGCGCGCCTTTTCGCGCTCGCGCGCAGCCACGACATCCTGACCCGCGAAAGCTGGGACGGCGCCTGCCTGCGCGACATCGCCCGTCAGGCGGTAGAGCCTTACCTGACGCCGGAACGAAGCCGGCGCTTTCGATCTCCACGGGCCCATGCTGCGGCTGTCCCCGTCCCTCGCGCTCAGCCTGTCGATGGCGTTTCACGAGCTTTGCACCAACGCGCTCAAATACGGCGCGCTTTCTCAAGGAGGCGGCAAAGTCAGTCTCGCCTGGAGCAAGCCCGCGCGCCCATCGCGGCAGATCGATATCCGATGGGAAGAGCGCGAGGGCCCGCCTGTCTCGGCGCCCAGCCGCAAGGGGTTCGGCACGAGGCTCATCGAGCGCCTCGCCCGCGAAGTCGGGGGAACGGTCGAGATGGAATATGCGCCGGCCGGCCTCGTCTGCACGGTCACGGTTCCCTACCCGGTTGCCTGATCTTTGTTTTAACCGCGCCCGCGCCGGCTTTTCGCTGGCTTTACGCGCGAGGTGACGAAGTTGCCGGATCTCCCGTGTCCTGCGAACGGGTCGATGATCTCCGCATCGACGCCGAGGCGCCACGCGAGATCGCCGCGGCCCGGGTTCCGATGCAGCTCATCGAGCAGGGCGACATAGATTGCGCCGCAGCGATGCTCTGACAGAACCCCTCGCGAACGAGAATTTCGGTCCTTCGCGCAAGGATGACCGACAACTCGCCGAGGCTGAATTCGGGGTGATATTGAACGCCCCAGAAGGTGCCGCCGCCATGGCGGATCTCCGCCGCCTGGACCGCCGAGATGTCGTTAGACGACAGGATCGTGCAATCGGCGGGCGAGGCGGTCACCATGTCGAGATGGATCGCCGGCGCATCGTAGACGGGAGGGCGGCCCTCGAAGCATGGGATGCGTGCGGCCGGATTCGGTCGGCAGGATCCGGCGCGCAAAGCCCACTTCGCGACCAAGCGGGATTGCGCTGCACGTCCCCGTCGGCCGCGACCGCCGCGACCTGAAGACCCCAGCAGGAGCCGAAGGCGGGCGTGCGGGAGGCATAGATGGCCCGCATCAGATCGATCTGCCGCAGGATATCCGGCGTCCGGTCGTAAATGCTGAGGTGCGAACCCGTCAGCACGATCCCGTCATAGGATTCGAGCCCCGCCGCATCGGGCAGGTTGGCGCCCTCATCCGCCGGGAAGGCGAGGTCGCAGACGATGTCCTGCTCGATCTCCTGCAGCACCGCCGCATAGGATTCGGAGGGCATCAGTCCATACGCGTCCCTGTGGGTCTGCCTTGCGTCACGCGTATTGCCCTCGACCACCAGAAATCTTAAGGCCATAAGCTGTCCCTGCCTTCGCTCGACGCCGGTTAGACCGAACCGCGCGCCGCGGCAAGCGCCCTGAGGTCTGAAATTCCATGAGGCTCGTGAATTCTCTCTGGAAGAGGCTCTTCGGACGGGCGGTGCTTCTGCTCATGCTGGCGATGCTGATGTGGGGCGGCAACGCTGTCGCCGGGCGGCTCGCGGTGGGCGAAGTGTCGCCGATGGCGCTCACGTGCCTCAGATGGGTGATCGTCATTGCCGTGCTGCTGCCGTTCGTCGGCCGCCGGATGGTGGCCGAATGGGCGGTCCTGCGGACCGGGTGGCGCGTCATCATCCTGTCGGGGATCTTCGGCTTCACGATCTTCAACGCGCTCTTCTACACAGCCGCGCATTACACGACGCGCCGTCAACCTCACGCTCTTTCAGGGCTCCATCCCGGTGATGGTGCTGATCGCCTCCGTGCTGTTCTTTCGGCATTCGCGTCGCGCCCGGTGCAGATCGTCGGCATGATCGCGACGATCGCGGGCGTCGTCATCGATCTCGATCAAGGGCGATCTGGAGATCCTGCGAACGCTCGCGCTCAATATCGGCGACGTGTTCACGCTGATCGCCTGCGTGTTCTATGCCGCCTATACGCTGGGCTTGAGGCGCAAGCCGCCCGTGTCGGGCCTGGTCTTCTTCACGGCGCTGGCGATCGTGGCCTTCATCACGTCGCTTCCGCTGCTGGCGATGGAGATCGCGCGCGGCACGGTGCAATGGCCGACGCCGAAGGGCTGGCTCATCATGCTGTATATCGGCCTGCTGCCGTCGCTGGTGGCGCAGGTCTTCTTCATCCGCGGCGTGGAACTGATCGGTGCCGCCCGCGCGGGCATCTTCGTCAATCTGGTGCCGGTTTTCGGCGCGCTGCTGGCGGTGCGTGCTTCTCGGCGAGCCGTTCGCGCTCTATCACGCCGTCGGCCTGGCGCTGGTTCTCGGCGGGATCTGGCTCGCCGAACGGCGCGCCTGATCCCGCCGAAGTCGGCCTGTCTAGAACGTCACCGAGCGCGCCCGCTTCACCTGCGGGATCTCCTCGATCTTGCGCAGCAGATCCTCGGTCACCGGCTGGTCGACGGACACGAAGCAGATCGCGTCGCCGCCGGCGCGGTCGCGGCCCGAGCGCGAAGGTGGCGACGTTGACGCCGGATTCGCCCAGCAGCGTGCCGAAGCGCCCGATGAAGCCCGGCTTGTCGTCGTTGCGCACGTAGATCATGTGCGGCGCGAATTCCGCATCGACCGCGATGTCGCGGATCTCGATGACGCGCGGCTTGCCGTCCTGGAACACCGTGCCGCCCGCGTGGCGCGACATGTCCTCGGCCTGCGACGATGATGCGGATGAAGCTCTCATAGTCGCGGCGCGCGCGTTTCGCGCTTGACCTCTTCGATGGTGATGCCGCGTTCGCGCGCCACGATCGGCGCCGACACCATGTTGATGTCCTGCAGGAACGGGCGCAGCACGCCCGTCACCGCGGCCGAGGTCAGCGCGCGGGTGTTCATCTCGGCGACCGCGCCTTCATACTCGATGCGGATGCCCTTGATGGGCGCCTCGGTGAGCTGGCCCAGGAACGAGCCGAGCTTCTCGGCCAGAGCCACGAACGGCTTCAGGCGCGGCGCTTCCTCGGCGGAGATCGACGGGAAGTTGACGGCGTTCTGGATCGCGCCCTGCAGCAGGTAATCCGACATCTGCTCGGCAACCTGCAGCGCGACGTTCTCCTGCGCTTCCGTGGTGGCGGCGCCCAGATGCGGCGTGCAGACCACGTTCGGATGGCCGAAGAGCGGATTGCTGGTCGCCGGTTCCTCGATGAACACGTCGAAGGCGGCGCCCGCCACATGGCCGGAATCGAGCGCCGCGCGCAGCGCCATTCTCGTCGACCAATCCGCCGCGCGCGCAATTGATGATGCGCACGCCCTTCTTGGTCTTGGCGATGTTCTCGGCCGACAGGATGTTCTTGGTCTTCTCGGTCATCGGCACGTGCAGCGTGATGACGTCGGCGCGGCGAAGCAGATCGTCGAGCTCGACCTTCTCGACGCCGATCTCGATCGCGCGCTCCGGCGACAGGAAGGGATCGTAGGCGATGACCTTCATGCGCAGGCCGATGCCGCGCTCGGCCACGATCGAGCCGATATTGCCGCAGCCGATGACGCCGAGCGTCTTGGCGGTGAGTTCCACGCCCATGAAGCGGTTCTTCTCCCACTTGCCGGCCTGCGTCGAGGCATCGGCCTGCGGGATCTGGCGGGCGAGCGCGAACATCATCGCGATGGCGTGTTCGGCGGTGGTGATGGAATTGCCGAAGGGCGTGTTCATCACGATCACGCCCTTGGCGGTCGCGGCCGGAATTTCGACATTGTCGACGCCGATGCCGGCGCGGCCGATCACCTTCAGGTTCTTGGCCTGTTCGAGGATCTTGGCCGTCACCTTCGTGGCGGAGCGGATGGCAAGGCCGTCATAATCGCCGATCACGGCCGCAAGCTTGTCCTTGTCCTTGCCGAGATCGGGCTGGAAATCGACGTCGATGCCGCGATCCTTGAAGATCTGGACGGCGGCGGGCGAGAGGGCGTCGGAAATGAGAACGCGGGGTTTGGTCATGGGGCACCTCGAGATCCCCTCCCTTGCGGGGCGGGGTGGGCGGTGGGCGTCGTCCACCGGAAAACGGGATGAAAATTGAGATGCGGAGACAGGTCGTCTTGAAGCCGTCTCCAGAGTCGGTGTCCGATCGCGTCGGCCGCCGGGCCCATGCTCCCCGCAGGGGGAGTGGAAGAGCGCTACGCCGCTTTCGCGAGCTTTGCTTTTTCCTGCGCGAAGGCCCAATCGAGCCAGGGCGTCAGGGCCTCGAGATCGGAGGCTTCGACCGTCGCGCCGCACCAGATGCGCAGGCCCGGAGGGGCATCGCGATAGGCGCCGATATCGAGGGCGACGCCCTCCTTCTCGAGAGCGGCCGCGATGCCCTTGGCGACCTGCGCCACGGCCTCGGGACCTTTGGCCACCACATCCGGATCGGCGATGACGAGGCACACGCTGGTGTTGGATGCGGTTGCCGGAACCTTCGCCAGATTGGCGATCCAGGGCGTGCGCGCGACCCAGTCGTGGATGACCTTCGCGTTGGCATCGGCCTTCGCCAGCAGGCCTTTCAGCCCGCCGATGCCCTTCGCCCATTCGAGCGCATCGATGTAATCCTCGACGCACAGCATGGACGGGGTGTTGATGGTCTCGCCCTCGAAGATGCCCTCGATCAGCTTGCCGCCCTTGGTCATGCGGAAGATCTTCGGCAGCGGCCAGGCCGGCTTGTAGGTCTCCAGCCGCTCGACCGCGCGCGGCGACAGGATCAGCATGCCGTGCGCGGCTTCGCCGCCCAGCACCTTCTGCCAGGAGAACGTCACCACATCGAGCTTGGCGAAATCGAGCTTCTGGGCGAATGCCGCCGAGGTGGCGTCGCAGATCGTCAGGCCCTCGCGGTCGGCCGCGATCCAGTCGGCATTCTCGACGCGCACGCCGGAGGTCGTGCCGTTCCAGGTGAACACCACGTCGCGGGTCTTGGTATCGACCTTCGAGAGATCGGGCAGCTCGCCATAATCGGCCGTCGTGACGCGGGCATCGTCGAGCTTGAGCTGCTTGACCACATCCGTGACCCAGCCTTCGCCGAAGCTCTCCCAGGCGAGCATCTCGACCGGGCGGGCGCCGAGCATCGACCACAGGGCCATCTCGACCGCGCCGGTATCGGAAGCGGGCACGATCCCGATGCGGTAATCGGCCGGAACCTCGAGCACCTCGCGGGTGAGGTCGATGGCGCGCTTCAGGCGCGCCTTGCCGAGCTTCGCCCGGTGCGAGCGGCCCAGCGTATCGGTTTTGAGATTTTCGAGAGACCATCCGGGGCGCTTCGCGCAGGGGCCGGAGGAAAAGAAAGGCGAGCGCGGACGCGCTGCGGGCAGATCGGTCATGGCTATCCATCCTTCCAGATGGTTGCCCCTCGTTGGGGAGGGGTTTCCCGCCGACCGGATATGCCGGATGCCGACCCGCCCCGTCAAGATCGCGCGCTGCCCGGAATTTCCCCAGCGGCATATTACGAAATCGTAATACAAAATGTCGTGCTTCGCTGCGGTATGGTCGCTTTTGGCTGGCACAACTTGTGCTAGGAGCATAGCGACGATCATGTCGATTTCAAGGAGTGAGCATGCGTGTGTCCGGTCAGCTCGCCGTCATCGCCGTGCTGGGGGCAGCAGGCTTTGGCGGCTGGTATGCCTATCAGGGCGGCCATTTGGCGAAAGCGCCGGTGATCGGCAGCTATTTCGCCGGACCGGCGCCCGCAGGCGTCCGGCGCCGGCCGCGGCAGGCGCGGCGGCGCCACGGGGCCCGCCAGCCGTCGAGGTCGACACCGTCAAGACCGGCCGGGTGGTCGAGGTGCGTGAATCCGTCGGCACGGTCCGTGCCTTCGAATCCATCACCGTGACTGCCCGCATTGCAGGCATCATCAAGGAAATCCGCTTCGAGGAAGGCCAGAACGTCAAGGCCGGCGACGTGCTGGTGCAGTTGGACGCGGACGAGCGACGGGCCGAAATCGAGCAGGCCATCGCCGAGGCCAACCGCGCCAACGCCCTGAAGAACGAAATCTCCATCAAGCTCGACCGCGCCCAGGCGCTCAACCGGACCGGCGCCGGCACCGGCGCCCAGGTGGAGGACCTGACGGCGCAGGTGAAATCCCTCGACGGCTCCCTCGCTTCCGCCCAGGCGCAGCGCAAGGCCGCCGAGGCAAGGCTCGAGGAGCTGACCATCCGCGCGCCCTTCGCGGGTCGGGTCGGCACCCGCTCGGTCTCGCTCGGCGCCTATATCTCGCCCGGCACCCGCATCACCTCGCTCGACGATCTGTCGCGCATCCGTCTCGATTTCGCCGTTCCCGAAAACCTTCTCGGTCGCCTGAAGGCCGGCCAGACCGTCAACGCCACGTCGGCGGCCTATCGGGGCCGCGTCTTCACGGGCGTCGTCTCGACCATCGACACCCGCGTCGATCAGGCGACCCGCACGATCCGGCTGACGGCCGAGTTCCAGAACTCCGACGAGGCGCTGAAGCCCGGCATGTTCCTGTCGGTGGGCCTCGAGGTGACCACGAAGGACGACGCCGTCCTCATTCCCGAGGAGGCCATCGTCAGCGAAGGTCTTCGGCAGATCGTCTATCCGGTCAAGAACAACAAGGTCGAGCGGCGCGTCATCCGCATCGGCCAGCGCCAGAACGGCAAGGTCGAGGTGCTGGAAGGACTTGCAGCCCGGCGAAGTCGATCGTCGTGCTCGGCGTCCAGCGCGTTCGCGCCGGCGCCGAGGTCGATCGCGCGGCCGGTGGGTTCGCCGCCGCCGGCGCCGGCCGTTCCGGCGGCGAACCGAGAACAGCCGTCGCGAAGTTCGCTGAACGTCCCGCAGGCCATCGGCAGCGCCGTCGCTGCCGAGCGCGAACTGATGTGTTGATGCTCGACCGATCTCTCGTGAGGCGCGTGCGAATCGCCGCTTGATTGCCGCGTTCGCCTTGAACCGGATCGAACAGAGCCATGCAGGTTTCCGACCTCTTCATCCGCCGACCGGTCTTCGCCGTCGTCGTCAGCCTGCTGCTGATCGTCGGCGGATTGGCCGCGCTCATGAATCTGCCGGTGCGCGAATATCCGAGCGTCGACAAGCCCGATCGTGTCCGTGTCGACGATCTATCGCGGCGCTTCCAACGAGGTCATCGAAAGCCGCGTCACGGAAGTCATCGAAGGCGCGGTCGCGGGCATCGAGGGTATCAGCCAGATCAACTCGCAGAGCCAGAACGATCGCTCGTCCGTCTCGATCGAGTTCGACGTGGCGCGCAATCCCGAAGCCGCAACCTCGGACGTGCGCGACGCGGTGTTCCGCGTGGTCGGCCGCCTGCCCGACGGCGCCGAACAGCCGGTCATCCGCAAGGTCGACGACAACGCCTCGGCCATCATGTGGGTGACGGTCACCTCGGACACCTACGACGCGCTCGAACTCAGCGACTTCCTCAAGCGCGTCTACGTGGACAGGCTCTCGACCGTCGACGGCGTCGCCAACGTCTATCTCGGCGGCGAGCGGCGCTACGCCATGCGGATCTGGATCGACCGCGCGGCGCTCGCCGCGCGCGGCCTGACCGCGCAGGACATCGAGACCGCGATCAAGCGGCAGAACGTCGAACTGCCTGGCGGGCGCATCGAATCCGCCCAGCGCGAATTCACCGTCAAGACGGATTCCCGCCTCGCCACGCCGCAGGATTTCGAGCAGGTCATCGTCTCCAACAAGAACGGCTATCTCGTTCGCCTGCGGCGAAGTGGCGCGGGTCGAGGTCGGGCGCGGAGGATACGCGGTTCGAGTTCTACGATGCCGGCCGCACCGCCATCGGCCTCGGCATCGTGCGGCAATCGACCGCCAACACACTCGTCGGTCGCCGACGGCGTGCGCGCGGAACTCGAAGAGCTGAAGGGCTCGCTGCCGCCCGGCACCAAGGCCGACGTGTCCTACGACGAGAGCCAGTTCATCAGCGCATCCATCAACGGCGTGCTGAAGACACTGGTGGAGGGCCTCGTCCTGGTGATCCTCGTCATCCTGCTGTTCCTGCGCGACTGGCGCTCGACCATCGTCGCCATGGTGGCGATTCCGGTCTCGATCACCGCCGCCTTCATGGTGATGAGCTTCTTCGGCGCCTCCATCAACGTGCTGACGCTGCTCGCCATCGTGCTCGCCATCGGCATCGTGGTGGACGACGCGATCGTGGAGATCGAGAACGTGCACCGGCGGATCGAGGATGGCGAGCCGCCCCTTCTCGCCTCGTTCGACGGCGCGCGCGAGATCGGTTTCGCGGTCATCGCCACCACCGCGACGCTGATGGCGGTGTTCGTGCCGCTGGCCTTCATGACCGGCAATACCGGCAAGCTCTTCCGCGAATTCGCCATCACGCTGGCGGCCGCGATCTTCTTCTCCGGCGTCGTCGCGCGCACGCTGACGCCCATGCTGTGCTCGAAGCTGATGGTGCCGGCCCATGGCCGCATCCAGCTCATGACCGAGCCGTTCTTCACCGGCATGAACAACGTCTATCGGCGCATTCTCTCGACGGTTCTGAAGGCGCCGCTGATCATCCTCGCGCTCGGGCTTCGCTGGTGTCGCTGTCGGCCTACGGCCTGTTCCAGATCATCCCGAAGGAGTTCTCGCCGACGGAGGATCGCGGCGCCATCATCGTGCGCATCGATGCGCCCGAAGGCGCAAGCCTCGATTATACGCGCGAGCGCGTGAAGGAAGTCGAGCGCGAGCTCATTCCCGTATCAGGAGCGCGGCATCATCGCGTCGATCACCAGCCAGGTGGCGCCCGGCTTCGCGCGTCCCTCGCCGGTGAATGCGGGCATGATCATCGTCCGCCTCGTGCCGTGGGACCAGCGCACCATGAAGCAGCAGACGCTGACGCAGGAACTCTACGGCAAGGTTTCGAACTTCCCCGGCGCGCGCGCCTTCCCGGTCAATCCCGGCTCGCTCGGCCAGCGCGGCACATCGCAGCCGATCCAGTTCGTGCTCGGCGGGCCCGACTACAACACGCTGCGCGACTGGCGCGATATCGTGATGCAGAAGGCGCAGGAAACCGGCCTCTTCCTCAACATGGATTCCAACTACAAGGAATCGCAGCCCGACATCCGCGTCCAGATCGACCGGCAGCGCGCCGCCGATCTCAACGTGAGCATCGAGGAGATCGGCCGCACGCTCGAACTCATGTTCGGCGAGACCGAGATCTCCACCTTCGTCAGCCGCGGCGAGGAATATCCGGTCATCATGCGCGGGCGCCCGGAGGATCGCGCATCGCCGAGCGACCTCACCAACACCTTCATCCGCGCGGGCACGGGCGATCTCGTGCCGCTCTCGGCCTTCGTCAGCCTGACGGAATCCGCCGCGCCGCAGACCCTCAACCGCTTCAACCGGCTGCGCTCGATCACGCATCCAGTCGACCCTGCGCGCCCGGCGTGTCCATCGGCGAGGGCCTGGCGGTGCTCGAACAGATCGTCGAGACCAACCTGCCGGCCGAGGCGCGCATCGGCTATACGGGCATGTCGAAGGATTTCCGCGAATCCTCGAACGCCATCTACGTGACGTTCGCCATGGCGCTGCTGGTGGTGTTCCTGGTGCTGGCGGCGCAGTTCGAGAGCTGGATCAATCCGTTCATCATCATGCTGACGGTGCCGCTCGCCGTCACCGGCGGGCTTGCGGCGCTCGCGCTCACGGGGCAATCGCTCAACATCTACAGCCAGATCGGCATGATCCTGCTCATCGGCCTGATGACCAAGAACGGCATCCTGATCGTCGAGTTCTCGAACCAGTTGCGCGAACGCGGCTATTCGGTGCGCGATGCGGTGATCGAGGCCTCGGTCATGCGCCTTCGCCCGATCCTCATGACGTCGATCGCGATGATCGGCGGCGCGATTCCGCTGGCGTGGTCGACCGGCGCAGGCGCGGAAGCGCGCAACGCCATCGGCACGGTCATCGTCGGCGGCGTGGCGCTCTCGACCTTGCTGACGGTGCTCGTGGTGCCGGCGATCTATCTGCTGCTCGGCGGCTACACCAAGCCCGCCACCTATGTGGGCGAAATGCTCGACAAGCTGCGCCAGCAGACCGGCCTGCGGCCGCACGGCGAGAAGCCGACCGGAAGGTGCATCCGGCGGAGTAGCAGCGACGTCGCTCAATCGAGCAGGTAGCGCGCGCCGATGCGGAATTCGTGCGCGCTCGATCTGGCGCGGGCGAACGGCGCGGTCCGCTGCCGTCGAACACGCCGCCATCGAGGCGGCTGTAGCGATAGCCGAGATCGAGCTTGAGGTGGCGGTCAGGTCGAAGGCGACGCCGCCCATCAGCGCCCAGGCCAGCAGCGTTTCACTCTGCGACGGCAAGACCGAGCGGGCGAGACAGCGCCGATCGCCGATCGCGGCGCTCCATACCGATGCGAAGATCTGCGCCCGCGAACGCCGATGCCGGCGCCCAGATAGGGCGTGATGCCGTTCCAGAGCGGCAGGTCCACATAACCGTTGAGCAAGAAGCGTGGTCGCGTCGCAATCCGCCGCGGTCGCTCGCGTAGCGCCGCTGCCGGCGAAGCGGGTGCCGCTGAACGGTCGCCTCGAACCGGTGGTCGAGGGTGAGGTCGGCGCGAAACCAGGACGAGAACTGGTAGCCGAGGCCGCGCGCCGACAATCGCGGCGTCTGTCGAGCCTGCCGTTGACCAGGGACGAGAACCCGTCAGAGCCGCGATCCCGCGAGCGGCGGGAGAGCATGGGGTCAAGACCGCCCGCGTCGCCGCGCAGATACCAGCCGGATCCGAGCGCCTCGTCCTCGTCATCGAGAATGGGAGCGGGCGGAAGGTCGACCGCGTGCGCCGGCGAAGGCCGGCGAGACCGAGGGCAAGAGCCGCCAGGGCGAAAATCGGCAGGCGCAAGACGGGATGCTCCTCGGCTGGCACAAGTGCCGGCGCTCCCCTCGCGGACGCCGTTGGCCGCGACCTTAGAGCCCCGAGGTTAAGTGGTTCTTAACCGTAATCGCGGCGCGATGGCCGAGCATGGTTAACCGATCGTTAACGCGCCGCCGTGCCGCGGATCAGGCCGCGCCCTGGATCGAGGCTGCCGGTCGAAACCTGGCTTGCCGCCTGGGTGACCGCATCGACCACATCGTCCACGACGCTGTTGACGAGATCGCCGTTATCGCCTTCCGCCATCACGCGGATGACCGGCTCGGTGCCGGACGCGCGGATGACGAGGCGACCGTGGGCGCCGAGCCGCTCCTTGCCGGCCTCGATCGCCTTGATGACGATGCCTTCGAGCAGCGGCTTGCCGGCCTTGTAGCGCACGTTCTTGAGGATCTGCGGCAGGGGCTCGAAGCAATGGCAGACTTCCGAGACCGGCTTGTCGAGCCGCTTGACGACCGCGAGGAGTTGCAGCGCCGCGATCAGGCCGTCGCCGGTGGTGGTGTAATCCGACATGATGATGTGGCCGGATTGCTCGCCGCCGAGGTTGAAGCCGTGCGCGCGCATGTGTTCGAGCACATAGCGGTCGCCGACCGCCGTGCGGACGAGGTCGAGGCCGAGACCGCCGAGGAAGCGCTCGAGGCCGAGATTGGACATGATGGTGGCGACGATGCCGGCCTGCGTCAGGCGGCCGTCCTCCTGCCATGAGCGCGCGACCACGCCCATCAGCTGGTCGCCATCGACCTTCTGGCCCTTCTCGTCGATGATGAGCACCCGGTCGGCGTCGCCGTCGAGCGCGATGCCCACATCGGCGCGCAGTTCCCGCACCTTGCTGATCAGCGCTTCCGGGGCGGTGGAGCCGACCTCGTGGTTGATGTTGAAGCCGTTGGGCTCGACACCCACCGACACCACTTCGGCGCCCAGTTCCCACAGAGCCGCCGGCGCGACCTTGTAGCCGGCGCCGTTGGCGCAATCGACCACGACCCGCATGCCCTCGAGATCGAGCTGGCGCGGCAGGGTGCGCTTGGCGAACTCGATATAGCGCGCATCCGCGCTGTCGATCCGCTTGGCACGGCCCAGGGTTGCCGAGCTGGCGAGGCGTTGCGCCAGTTCGGAATCCATCAGCGCTCTCGATTTCGAGCTCGACCTCGTCGTTGAGCTTGAAACCGTCCGGACCGAACAGCTTGATGCCGTTATCCTCGTAGGGGTTGTGCGAGGCCGAGATCATGACGCCGAGATCGCAGCGCATGGAGCGGGTCAGCATGGCGACGGCGGGCGTCGGCATCGGGCCGAGCAGCAGCACATCCATGCCCACGGAGGTGAAGCCGGCCACGAGCGCGTTCTCGATCATGTAGCCGGAGAGCCGCGTATCCTTGCCGATGATGACCCGATGACGATAATCGCCGCGCTGAAACGTCAGGCCGGCCGCCTGGCCGACCCGCAGGGCGAGGTCCGGCGTGATGATGCCGTTGGCCCGTCCGCGAATGCCGTCTGTTCCGAAGTATTTCCGCACGTGGTGTGTCTCCGCATTCGGTTGCGCCGCTCGGCGCCGTCATGGTTTCAAAGCAACCCGCAAGAACCGGGTCAAGGCTTCGCACGTCAATATGCTCGCTTCCGACGGGCAAGCATGACATCACAAGTGATAAGCGATTGTTACACCCGGGCGGGCAATTGCGGCCATGGCGAAAAAGAGATCTTGCGCCGTGGCCGGCAAGACCTGCCGAGGACAACAAAAACGCCCGCCTTGTTGGGCGAGCGTCTTGCCGATTTACGTTGTCGAACGCGGCCGGTCAGGCCTGCGGCTGCGGCTCCATGCCGCCGCCGGTTTCGCGGGGCTTGCCGCGCCCCGCCGTCGGAACGGCGGAGCCGCGCGTCGCCGAGACCGTGTCGCCGCTGTCGCGGATCGGCGGCTGCCCGTCGAGCAGGTTCTTGATCTCGTCGCCGCTCAGGGTCTCGTATTCGAGCAGGCCCTTGGCGAGCGCTTCGAGATCCTGCTTCCTTCTCGGTCAGGATGCGGCGCGCGTCGATCAGGCCGTCCTCCACGAGGCGGCGCACTTCGGAGTCGATCTTCTGCGCGGTCGATTCCGAGATGTTCTGCTGGCGTCCCATGGACATGCCGAGGAACACCTCCTCCTGGTTCTCGCCATACGCGACGGTGCCGAGCTCGGGCGAGAAGCCCCAGCGGGTCACCATCATGCGGGCAAGGCGGGTCGCCTGCTCGATGTCGGATTGCGCGCCGGACGTGACCTTGTCCTTGCCGAAGATCATCTCCTCGGCAATGCGGCCGCCCATCATGATGGCGAGACGCGAGGTCATCTGCTCGTAGCTCATGGACAGCTTGTCCCGCTCGGGCAGCTGCATGACCATGCCGAGCGCACGTCCGCGCGGAATGATCGTCGCCTTGTGGACCGGATCGGTGGCCGGGAACGTTCAGCGCCACGATGGCGTGGCCGGCCTCGTGATAGGCGGTCAGGCGCTTCTCGTCGTCGGTCATCACGAGGGTGCGGCGCTCCGCGCCCATCATGACCTTGTCCTTGGCGTCCTCGAACTCGCTCATGGTGACGATGCGCTTGCCGCGACGGGCGGCCAGCAGCGCGGCCTCGTTGACGAGGTTCATCAGGTCGGCGCCGGAGAAGCCGGGCGTGCCGCGGGCGATGACCTTGAGGTCGACGTCGGGAGCCAGCGGCACCTTGCGCACGTGGACGCGCAGGATCTTCTCGCGACCGACAACGTCGGGGTTCGGGACCACGATCTGGCGGTCGAACCGGCCCGGGCGCATCAGCGCGGGATCGAGCACGTCGGGCCGGTTGGTGGCCGCGATGATGATCACGCCCTCGTTGGCCTCGAAGCCGTCCATCTCGACCAGGAGCTGGTTGAGGGTCTGCTCGCGCTCGTCGTTGCCGCCGCCGAGACCGGCGCCGCGATGGCGGCCGACCGCGTCGATTTCGTCGATGAAGATGATGCAGGGGGCGTTCTTCTTGGCCTGGTCGAACATGTCGCGCACGCGGCTCGCGCCGACGCCGACGAACATTTCGACGAAGTCCGAACCCGCGATGGTGAAGAACGGCACATTCGCCTCGCCGGCGACGGCGCGCGCCGTCAGGGTCTTACCGGTGCCGGGAGGACCGACGAGCAGCACGCCGCGCGGAATGCGGCCGCCGAGACGCTGGAACTTCTGCGGATCGCGGAGGAATTCGACGATCTCCTGCAGGTCTTCCTTGGCCTCGTCGACGCCCGCGACGTCGTCGAAGGTGACGCGGCCGTGGGCCTCGGTGAGGAGTTTCGCCTTCGACTTGCCGAAGCCCATGGCCCGGCCGGCACCGTTCTGCATCTGGCGCGACATGAAGACCCACGCGCCGATGAACAGCGCGATCGGCAGGATGTTCATGAGGAACGCGATGAACCACGGGGTGCTGTCGGATTGCGGCCGGGCAGTGATCTGGACGCCCTTCTGCTGCAGCTTGGTGACCAGCATCGGGTCGTTCGGCGCATAGGACGTGAAGGTGCGCCCGTCCGAATAGGTGCCGCTGATCTCGGGGCCCGAAATCACCACATTGGTGATGCGACCCGCATCGGCTTCGCTCAGAAGCTGGCTGTAGGCGATATCGCTGCCGCCGCCCCGTTGGCCGGGGCTTTGGAACAGGGTCACGAGCGCCAACACCAGCAGGAAGATGACAACCCACAAGGCGAAGTTGCGGAAATTTGAATTCATTTGATCAGGTTCTGCCCCAGAGGGAGAGGGTGCGCAGAGGACGACCACGTCCAAGCGCGGCTAAACTCTATTGAAACTCAATGTAGGCATGGAGCCTTCCCTTGCCAAGGGAATGCGGCGGCCATGGGGCGTCCTTCTCGCGGGAAGGATCGGCACAAGAGCCTAACGGCCCCGCTGGCGCGGGGGCTCCCGGTCCAATCCTCAGCCGGCCGTTCCGGTCGAGATCGAGGAGCGCACCCGCGATGGTCATCCGAGGGCCTGCCGCGCAGCGAACCGCCTCGCGGAGGCGCCCGGTGCAGGTTTCAGCCGCTGCAGCCGGCTGTGCTCAAGGACGAGGCCCGCCTCCGACAGCCCTTTCATGAGGAGCCGCATGGCGATCTCGAAGGGCTCGGCGGCAAGGACCGCCGGCGTCGAGCGCCACGCCGCCGCCGTCGGCCGGGATCTCGCCCGCGGCGAAGGCCTCGAGCGGTCTTGAGATCGAGCGCCTCCTCGGCCTGTCGGGCCCGGCGCGCGAGTTCGGCGAGGCGCCCGGCCGTCAGCCCCTCGGCGGCGAGCGCCGGCATCAGCCTTGCGCCATCGGACGCGGGCGAAACGCTCGTTGCGGTTGGACGGGTCGGTGACGAAGCGCCACCCTTCCGCGCGGCAGAGGTCGACGAGGGCGGTCTTGGGATAGATCGAGGAAGGGGCGCACGTGACGGATGCCCTCCCGATCGCGCTCCACAGCGCATGCCGCCGAGGCCGGTCAGGCCGGATCCCTTGGAGATCCTCATGAGCACCGTTTCCGCCTGGTCGTCGAGCGTATGGGCGGTGACAAGATGGGAAGCGCCGGTTTCCCGCGCCAGGCCGACGAGCAGTCCGTAGCGCGCCGAGCGCGCCTGCTCCTGCAGGCCGGTCGCGGGTTTGGGGCCCGTCCAGACGAGCGTCCGATGCGCCAGGCCCAGGGACTCCGCCTCGGCGGCCACGAAAACCGCCTCTTCGGCGGAGCCGGCGCGCAACCCGTGATCGACGGTGGCGACGAGGATGCGGCGGGGGTCGGGCCGCGCGTTCCAGCGCGCAAGAAGATGCATCATCGCAATCGAATCGGGCCCGCCGGAGACGGCCGCGACGATGCCGTCCGCATGGTCCAGCCGGGCAAAGCGACGATCCAGCATCGGGCTGCTCGAACGCCGAACCGGCCATGGGGCGGTCGCGGGGAACGGGATCTGACCGTTCAGGCGCAGCGGGCGCGCTTCTGTTCGCGGTCGGAGCCCTGACGGACGCCAGGCGAGGCCTGCGGATATTTGCGGTCGAGCTCGGCAAACACCGCGCAGGCGCGGTCGCGGGCGCCGAGGCCGTTCAGCGCGACGCCGAGCTTCAAGAGCGCATCGGGAGCCTTCGCGGCGTTCGGGTGGTCGGTCGAGATTGTCAGGAACTGCTCGGCCGCCTCGCGGATAGCGGCTGCGCTGAAGATAGGTCTCGCCGAGCCAGTAGGATGCCTCGGGAACGAGGCGGTCGCGGGGGTTGGATTGCAGGAAGCGCCGGAAGCCCATCTCGGCCTGCTCGTACTGCCGCTGGGTATAAAATGAATAGGCCAGTTCGTATTCGGCGCGCGGGTCACCGACGCTGGTGGCGGCGACGCTGGGGCTCGGCCGCTCGGAGATTGCGCCGCGCGGGATGGCGGCGGCAGATGGCCGGTTCGTTGGATGGAGGTCGAGGGGGGCGCCAAGCTCGGTTTCCTCCTCGTCGATCAGGTCACCGATCCCCGCCACCGGGCCATTCGGGACGGGCCGGCCGAGATCCTGAGCGGTGTTCAGCCGCGGCGACGCGACGGTCGAACCGAGGGGCTGCGGCGCGCCGGGCGCATCGGGGGCGCTCGAGGGGTCGAAGACATCGCCCCGCTTCTGCGGTGGCGGAGCAGCCGGCCGGGAGGGTGTGGTCGCCGATGGCGCGGGCCGCGAGCCGCCGCGGCCCTCCTGAAAGCGGAATTCCACGTCTTCCTGGAATTTCCGCATCTGATCCTTGAGCTGCCGGTTCTCGTACTGCAGCTGCTCGAGCTGCCCCGAAAGCTGTCGGAACTGGCCTTCGAGACGGTTGAGGCGAACGATCGCATCCGCGGCGTCCTGCGCAGCGGCGGGAACGGCGAATGCGGCCAAAAGGGCAAGAGGAGCAAGCAGGCGACGAAGCATGGTGGATCACCGTGTAGGTCCTGGAGCCGTGCCGATAACACATAAGCGCCGCCACGGCGACATTGTGGCGGCGCGACAGTCCGCTTCTCTCGCCGCGAAAAACGCCGCAGGGCCGCCCAGGTTTCCCCGGGCCGCCCTGCGGAGGTCACGTCAGGCGCCGGCGCCCGCGTCGAGAACCGTCACGGCGCGGCGGTTCTGCGACCAGCACGAGATGTCGTTGCAGACCGCGACCGGGCGTTCCTTGCCGTACGAGACGACCCGGAAGCGCGATGGCCTGGATCCCACGCGACATAAGGTAATCGCGAACGTTCTGGGCCCGGCGTGCGCTGAGCGAGAAATTGTATTCGCGGGTGCCGCGCTCGTCTGCATGGCCCTCGATCAGGAAAGTGTAGCTCGGATAGCGGGAGAGCCACTGCGCCTGCTTGTCGAGGGTCGCGATTGCCGTGGGAGTGAGATCGGTCTGGTCGGTCTCGAAGAAGACCCGGTCGCCGACATTCACGACGAAATCCTGGGCGCTGCCGGGCGTTGCGGCCCCGGCTCCGAAGCCTCCGGCCCCGCCGGCCATCCCGTCCTTGTTGGACGAACACGCCGCCGCCCCGAGGGCGAGGACAATGGCAGCGGCGAACTTGACGGCGCGCAACGTCATCATGGCAATACTCCTTACACAAACACATACGTCTGCCGAACGTTGTGTCGTGTATAGCTGGTCGATCGTTAAGGGAGGGTTCCGTCAACCTTGATGAAGGTTGAGCGGCAAGGTGAATCGGCGGCTCGTCTGTGAAAGTTCGGCTTAGGGTTAATCGAAAGTGAATGCGGCAAAGAGGTGGCAATACGGTCACGCTTGTTTGGCGTTCCGCGAAAGAGTGCCCCATATTGAGGAAGCGAATGCAGTGTTTCGCGCGTTGTGAGGTCATGAACCACGCCCCTCCCCGTCCGCCCGTTACCGGCCCGCGTGGCCTCGCCATCGCCGGCGAATCGCGCATCGAACGGGCGTTCTCGCGAATCGCCGACAGCGACCTGCGCAGCGGCAACGCCATCCAGCTGCTCAAGGACGCGGACGAGAACTATCCCGCCTGGCTCGCGGCCATCCGCTCCGCCTCGCGGGTGGTGCATTTCGAGAACTTCATCATCGCCGACGACGATACCGGCCGGGCCTTCGGCGAGGCCCTGATGGAGCGAGCCCGCGCCGGCGTGACGGTGCGGGTGCTCTACGACTGGCTGGGCACATCCTGGCGGGCCGCCCCGTCATTCTGGAGCCGGCTGCGCAAGGCCGGCGTGCGAAGTGCGCGTCTTCAATCCGCCGCGCCTGACGGATCCGTTCTTCATCCGCCGCAACCATCGCAAGGTCATCACCATCGACGGCACCCGGGGGTTCGTCGCCGGGCTCTGCGTCTCGAACAGCTGGAAGGGCAGCGATGTCGCCGAACCCTGGCGCGACACGGGCCTCGCCATCGAAGGGCCGGTCGTGGCCGATCTCGACGCCGCCTTCGCGGAGAGCTGGGCGCGCGCCGGCGAGCCCATCGACCGAGCAGCGAATTGCTCGATCCCCATGGCCATTCCAGCCGCCGGCAACGTCGCGGCGCGCGTGATCTGCGGCGAACCGGGCATGTTCCGCACCTACCGTTTCGACCAGTTCATCGCGTCGATGGCGCAGCGCAACCTGTGGCTCACGGACGCCTATTTCGTCGCCACGACCTCCTACGTTCAGGCCTTGGGCGAGGCGGCGCGGGACGGCGTCGACGTGCGGCTGCTGGTGCCGGGATCGAGCGACGTCCCGGTGCTTCAGCCGATCGTGCGGGCCGGTTACCGCTCCCTGATCGAGGCCGGGATCCGGGTCTTCGAGTGGAACGGCTCGATGATGCACGCCAAGACCGCGGTCGCGGACGGCCGCTGGGCGCGCGTCGGCTCGACCAACCTCAATATGGCGAGCTGGGCGACCAACTGGGAGCTCGACGTCGCCGTCGAGGACGCGGGCATCGCCGAGGCCATGGAGGCCATGTATCTCGAGGATCTCGCCAACGCGACGGAGATCGTCCCCGGGCTCGCTCACGCGCCGGCGGCAGGCCAGCAACATGCGCTCCCGGCGCCTCGGCGGTCCGCCTCAAGCGGGGCGGCGTCCGCCGGCTCGCCGCCGGCGCGCTCGCGCTGAGCAATTCGGTCGGCAAGACCATGAGTTCGCGTTCGCTGACGGCCACCGAGGCCAGCAGCATCGCGATCATCGGCGTGGGCGCTGCTGGCGCTGGCGACCGTTCTGATGCTGTTTCCCGGCGCTGCATCGTGGCACCGGTCGTCATCGCCCTGGTCTGGCTCGGGATCGCGCCTGCTGATCCGCGCTTTCCGCCTGAAGCGGCGGGTGCCAGCTCCGTCGCCGAAAGCTGCAACTGCGGCGCAAGAGAAGGGCGATAAGCTTGACGAAGCAGAAGGACGGCGCAGTTTCCGCAGCGAGAATGAAGGAAAACTGACTGCCAAGCTGCCGGTTTGGATGTATACATTTTCCTAAGAGCAGGTGCGAACAGTCCGCCGGGGCTCTCACAGGAGATCATCATGGCAACCGGAACTTCTCCAATACTTTTCCGACCCTGGACCGCGCTCACGCAATGAGCGCGCTTCTCGCGCAGAACTGGTGGGCGGTGGCATTGCGTGGCGTCTTCGCCATCATCTTCGGTCTGATCGCGCTCTTCGTGCCCGGCGCCACCATGCTGTCGCTGGTCTGGTTCTTCTCCGCCTACATGCTGGTCGACGGGGTTTTCGGCATCGTGGCGGCCGTGAAGGCGGCATCCAATCACCAGCGCTGGGGATTGCTGGTGCTCGAAGGCATCGTCAACATCGCGGTCGGCGTCATCGCGTTCGCGTGGCCCGGGCTGACGGTCTTGTTCTTCGTCACCCTGATGGGGTTCTGGTCGCTGATCACCGGCGTTCTGAGATCGTCGCCGCCTTCAAGCTGAACCCGGAATACGGCCGCGGGCTGGATGATCTTCAGCGGTGTCGTGTCGGTGCTGTTCGGTATCGCGCTCCTGATCGGGCCGCTGGTCGGCGCCGTGGTGCTTACCTGGTGGCTCGGCGCCTACGCGCTGGTCTTCGGCATCACGTTGCTGGTGCTGGCGTTCAAGCTCAAGAGCCGCAAGGACGACGCCCCGTCCTACCGCATGCGAGCCAGCGGGCCTGAGCGCGAACGAACGAAACGGGGCCGGCCTGCGACGCCCCGTTTTCGGATTGCGCGGATTATCCCTTGTTCTCGCTCAGCAGCGGCGACCACGTCGGGTCTGACGCAAAGGACGGCGTCTGGATCGGCTGCTCGACGCGGCCGGTGATGTCCACCATGTAGAGCTTGCCGCCCGATTGTCCGCCGGGATCGCGGAAGAACAGGATGTACTGGCCGTTCGGCGCCCAGGTGGGGCTTTCGTTGTGGAAGCCCTCGGTCAGGATGCGCTCGCCCGAGCCATCCGGCTTCATGATGCCGATGGAAAAGCCCCCGGCCCGGCGCTTGGTGAACGCGATGTAGTCGCCCCGCGGGGACCATGCGGGCTGCGAATACGAGCCGTCGCCGAACGAGATGCGGCGCTGGTTCGAGCCGTCCGCCGCCATCGCGTAGATCTGCTGCTGGCCGCCGCGGTCGCTTTCGAACACGATCTCCCGGCCGTCCGGCGAGAAGGACGGCGAGGTGTCGATCGCGGCCGTCGAGGTGAGGCGGGTGGTGGCGCGCGAATTCAGGTCCATCATGAAGATGTTGGCGTTGCCGCCCTGCTGCAGGCTCATGACGATCCGACGGCCATCCGGCGAGAAGCGCGGCGACGAGGTCATGTCGGGGAAGTTCCCCACCACCTGGCGCGCGCCGGTCTCGAGGTTGATCACCTGGACGCGCGGCTGCTGGCCGTCGACCTGCGACATGTAGGTGATGTCCTGGGTCGCGGGCGAATAGCGCGGGCGTCACCACGAGATTGTCGCCCTGCGTCAGGAAGCGCACATTCGCGCCGTCCTGGTCCATGATGGCGAGCCGCTTGCGGCGGTTTTCCTTCGGGCCGCCTTCGTCCACGAACACCATGCGGGTGTCGAAGAAGCCGCCGAAGCCGGTGATCTTGGTATAGACCGCATCCGAAATGATGTGGCCGATGCGGCGCCAGAAATTGGGGTCGGTAGCATATTGCTGGCCGGTGAGCTGCTGGCCCGTCTCCACGTCCCACAGGCGGAATTCCGCCCTCAGCCGCCCGGACGGGATCGCGGGTGACGCGACCGGTGACGAGGGCCTGCGCACCCGCGAGCTTCCACGCCTCGAAACGCGGCGCCGCGTCGAAAGCCGGACGTTCCGGGAAGCGCGACCGTGTCGAGCGGCGTGAAATAGCCCGAGCGCTGCAGGTTCTTCGAGATGATCCCCGATACCTGCTGTCCGAGATCGCCCTCGCCCGGCAAAATCCGCGATGGCGATCGGCATGGGCTGGAACTGGCTGCCGGGGCTGATGCGGAGCTGGAGCTGCGCCTGTGAAGGGAGCGTCGACACGACAAGGGCGAAGAGGAAGCAGAACGCCGTGAAGATGACGCGATCGAAAGAGCGAACTGACATGGCTTTGCTGATTTCCATCCTGGACAGGAGCGGGATTGAAGGGGTTAGACGGAAGGCGGCTCGAAGTGCATGTTCCAATGCTTCCACGAGCTGTAATAAGGCGCGAATTTGGCCGGAATATTATAGGGCGCGCAGCGCCTCACCGCGCGCAGGGCGGCATCGGCGACGGCGCGGTCGAGACTTGACGAGCCGGACTTGCAGCACCCGGGGCTCCGCCGCGAAGCGTCCCATCCGTGTTGAATTTCACGTCCAGAACCGGAATCGCCGTGCGTTGCGACCATGGCGCCGGGCGGCGCGTTGTAGCACCGCTCGATCTGTTCCTTGAGCAGCCCCCGCAACGCATCTTCCATGCTCGGGCTGAGCTTCGGCGGCGTGCCCGGTCTGCGTTCCGAGCGAGGCGGTCTTCTGCACCTCCGGTGCCGGTCGCGCCGGTGGACTGGTTCTTTTCTTTGTTGGCGAGCAATTGCTTGATGTCGCCGAAATCGAGCTTCTTGGCGACTTCGGCTTCCTTGCGGGCCTTGGCCTCCGCTTCGGCCTTGGCCTTCGCTTCCGCGAGCTTCTTGGCTTCGGCGTCCGCCTTGGCCTTCGCTTCCGCCTCGGCCTTCGCCTTCGCCTTGGCGTCCGCCTCGGCCTTGGCTTTCGCGTCGGCTTCCGCCTTCGCTTTGGCCTCGGCGACCTTCTGGGCGACGGCTTCGGCTTCGGCCTTTTCGATCAGCTTCTTTTCGTCCTCGGCGTGCGTATCGACCTTGATCTCGGCGGGCTTCGGGCGGCGGCGGAGGCGGCGGCGGTTGGGCGGCCACCGGCTCTTCCTTCTCGGCGACCTTCATCTCTTCCGGGCGCTTGGGCGGCGCCGGCGCGTCGCGCTTGTCCTCGCCGGGATCGCGCTGCTCGATCTTTTCCGCCACGCGATCGGCGCGCGGCTTCGGCGTCGCCTGCACTTCCTTGGCGGTCTTCTCGCCCTTGGTGATCTGCGAGAACTGGTTGTCGGTGATGATCTCGACCGGGATGCCTTCCTGCGCGGGCGGGAATTCGGCAACCGTCGAGAGCGTCAGCATGGCAGCGCCGAGAATCGACGACATGCGCGACCCCCGAGACCCAGAAGCCCGGTTCCGAAGGATTGAATTTCAGCCGCAACGCCACGCTCGTGATCCCTGCCCTTGGCCGCTTAGCGTTGATCGGGTTCGGTCACGAGCGCGACGCGCTTGTAACCGGCGGCGGTGACGATCGACATGATCTGCGCGACCCGGCCGTAATCGACCTTCTTGTCGCCGCGCACGAAAATGCGCTCGTCGAAACCCTGCTTGGCCGATTCCGCGAGCTTGCCGACGATCATGTCGTCCTTCAGCTCCGCGTCGCCCATGAACACCTGGCCGGTCGACCGGATGGAGAGCGTCACGGGCTTCGCATCCATGTTCAGCGGCGCGGCCTTCGTCTGCGGCAGATCGAGCGGGACGCCGGTGCTCATCATCGGCGCCGCCACCATGAAGATGATCAGCAGCACCAGCATCACGTCGATGAACGGCGTCATGTTGATTTCGTTGATGGCGCCGCCGCGACGTGCGCGTCTGCGACGCCGCGAGCTGCCTCCTGCCGAACCTGCCATGGCCATCGCCGATCTCCCCTCTTAAGCCGCGTGAGCGATGCGCTCGTCGATCTGGCGCGAGAGAATGGCCGAGAACTCGTCGGCGAAGCCTTCGAGCCGCGATTGCAGCTTGCCGACTTCCGATTGCAGCTTGTTGTAGGCGATGACCGCCGGAATGGCCGCGAACAGGCCGATGGCGGTGGCAAACAGCGCCTCGGCGATGCCCGGCGCCACGACCGCGAGGCTGGTGTTGCTGGAAGCCGCGATCGACGTGAACGAATTCATGATGCCGACCACCGTGCCGAACAGGCCGATATACGGGCCGGCCGAGCCGATGGAGGCCAGGATCATCAGTTTCGAATCGAGCCGCTCGACCTCGCGCTGGATGGTCACGTCGAGCACCTTGTCGATGCGCTGGCCGAGGCTCTGGAACGTGCGGCTCGATCCCTCGAACGAGCGCTTCCATTCGCGCATGGCGGACACGAAAACCGCCGAGAGGCCCGTCGCCGGCCGGTTCTGCAGCGAGCGATAGAGCTCCTCCAGCGACTGGCCCGACCAGAACACCTCCTCGAACCGGTCCATGGCGCGCTTGGTGCGCGCATAAAGCAGCGTCTTGTCGACGATGACCGCCCAGGACCAGATCGACGCGCCGAGCAGCCCCACCATCACCAGCTTGACGGTGAAATGGGCCTGCCAGAACAGGCTGAACAGGGACAAGTCGTGTACCGCAGGAGCAGCCTGGGCAACATCAACCGGATTCATAGTCGAGACCTCGCGCTTCAAGTGGCCCCGAGGAGAGCGGGCCCGACCGCGTTCGTGTTAGGAGAGAGTTTTTTCGCGTGTCCCGCTCGTTCGCGCTACAATCTGTCAAAAATATGAGCGCGCCGGCCCGGGACACGAAAATCACTCCCTCCGTTACCTGTTAGGCACAGAGTAAGGTTAAGGCTTGGTTTAAGGGCGATCGCGTCTGGGCTCTCACGCAGTCGATCGCCTCAGGGAGCCAGCTGGCCGCGCTTGCCCGCGCCTCATCGAGGATCCAGTTGCGGAACGTCGACGATCGAGGGCCGCTCCGCGGTCGCCTCCGGGCAGACCACGTAATATTGATAGGGCCCTTCACCTCGTGCGGGAACGGCCGCGCGAGCCGGCCGGCCTCCAGATAATCCCCGATCAGCACATTGGTGGCGAGCGCCACGCCCTGGCCCGAGGCCGCCGCCTGAAGGGTCAGATAGGTGTGGGGAAAGGCCGGGCCCGCGCGACGTATCGACGCCCTCGACGCCGATCGCGGCGAGCCACTTGTCCCAGGTGATGTAGTCCGGGATCGTGTCGACGATCTCGTGCAGCAGCGTGTGGTGCCGCAGATCGGCCGGCTCGCGCAGGGGATGGACCGGATCGTTGAGGAGGGCGGCGCTGCAGACGGCAAAGAAGGTCTCCTCCATCAGCAGATCGGTCCGCAGGCCCGGATAGTTGCCGCGGCCGAAGCGGATCGCCACATCCACGTCCTCGCGGGCGAAATCGGTCCGGCCCTGCCCGACGGAGATCCGCACATCGAGATCCGGATGCCGCTCCCGCAGCGATCCCAGCCGGGGAATGAGCCAGCCGGAGGCGAAGCTCGGGACCGTCGCGACCGTCAGGGTCCGCGAGGTCTCGGGCTTCAGGGCGCGCGCCGTCGCCTCGTTGAGTTGATCGAGCATATCGCGCGATCGAGGCGGCATAGCGCTCGCCCACCGGCGTCAGCGCCACGCCCTTGCTCGGCAGGCGGACGAAGAGCGGCAGGCCGAGCCAGGCCTCCAGCGCCTTCACCTGCTGGCCGACGGCGCTCGGCGTCACCGCCAGCTCGTCGCCGGCCCGCTCGAAGCTCAGATGGCGCGCGGCGGCCTCGAAGGCGCGCAGGGATTTTAGCGGCGGCAGACGGCGTCTGGACATGGCTTGGCCAAGTTTCTCTTGGGCTGAAGCGTAGGTCTTCGCGTTTGCTTTCGACCCCTCGCGGCAGCACCTTACACCTAGGAAAACACGATCGGAAGAGGCCCGCCATGGTCACCGCCACTGCCACAGTAAATCTTCGCTCCTTCGCCCCGGCCCGCAAGTCCCGGCCGTCGCTGCTGTCGCTCCTGCTGCGCCTGGAGGCCTGGCTCGACGCCCGTGCCGGCCGCAATGCGCTCTACAGCATGGACGAGCGGGCGCTCCACGATATCGGCCTGACCTCGGCGGACGTGGACGGCCTCGACCGAACCGGGACGTGGCAGAGCCACCTGATGCGGCCGGTGGGGCGGGGTTAGGCCGAGACCCGATCCGATCCAAGCGCAGCGCCGCGCGAGATGGTCCGGGAATGCGCACCGCCCGCCCCTCCCGCACCGCCGCCACGGTGACGTCGGCGGTGACCAGCACGTCGCTCGCCGCGCCGCACCTCCTGCGCCAGGATCATCGAGGCGCCGCGCATCTCCTTCGGCCGCGTGACCACCGTGACGATATCGTCCATCAGGGCCGCGCCGAGGAAATCGATAGTCATCTTCCGCACCACGAAGGCGAGCCCGCCCATCTCCGCATGAAGATCGGATTGCGCGACTTCCACGGCCCGCAACAGCTCCGTGCGCCCCCGCTCCAGAAACCGCAGATAGCTGGCGTGATAGACGCGTGCCGGAGAAATCCGTGTCCTCGTAATAGACGCGGATGGGCAGGATGTGGGTGCCGCCTTCGAGACGGCCGGAGAGGTCGGGGAAGCGCTCACGCGCTCTCCTCCCCCTTGTGGGGAGGAGCGTGCGAGGTGGGGGTGCGGCACGACCTCGAACGGTCCGGAGCCGACACCCCCGACCCTGGCCCTTCCCTCAAGGGGGAGGGAATGAGCGCCCCGCTTCTCACGCATCCTCATCCCCCGCGAAGAGCCCGAACTGCGCGGCCTCCCGCTTCGGCTCGGCCAGCCGAGATGGCGGAAGGCGTGGGTGGTGAGCATGCGGCCGCGCGGGGTGCGCTGAACGAAGCCCTTCTGGAGCAGATAGGGCTCGATGATGTCCTCGATGGCGTCGCGGGGCTCCGACAGGGCCGCGGCGATCGTCTCGATGCCGACCGGGCCGCCGCCGAAGGAGAGCGCCACCAGGGAGAGATATTTGCGGTCCATCTGGTCGAGGCCGATGGGATCCACGTCGAGGAGGCGAAGGGCCGCGTCCGCATGCTCGCGGGTGACCGTCTCGACCCCGTCGACGATGGCGAAGTCGCGCACCCGGCGCAGCAGACGCCCGGCGATGCGCGGCGTGCCCCGCGCGCGCCTCGCGATCTCGTTGGCGCCGTCCGCGCTCATGCCGAGGCCCAGCACCCGCGCGCCGCGGCGGACGATCAGCTCCAGCTCCTCCACGGTGTAGAATTCGAGCCGGATCGGGATGCCGAAGCGGTCGCGCAATGGGGTCGTGAGGAGGCCCGCGCGGGTGGTCGCGCCCACGAGGGTGAATTTCGGCAGTTCGATCTTCACCGAGCGCGCGGCCGGGCCCTCGCCGATGATCAGGTCGAGCTGGTAATCCTCCATGGCCGGATAGAGGATTTCCTCCACGGCCGGGTTGAGGCGGTGGATCTCGTCGATGAACAGCACGTCGCGCTCTTCCAGATTGGTGAGCTGCGCCGCCAGATCCCCCGCCTTGGCGATGACCGGGCCCGAGGTCGAGCGGAAATTGACCCCGAGCTCGCGCGCCACGATCTGCGCGAGCGTCGTCTTGCCGAGGCCCGGCGGCCCGACGAACAGCACGTGGTCGAGGGCATCGCCCCGCGATTTCGCCGCGTTGATGAAGACCTGCAGATTCGCCCGCGCGGCCTTCTGGCCGGTGAAATCCACAAGCGAGAGCGGACGCAGCGAGAGATCGGTGTCGTCCTCGCGCTTTTCAGGGGTCAGCAGGCGGGAATCGGTCAAAGAATCTCAATCCTCAAAGGCTTCGTATAGCCGACGCTGTCCTACCGCGCCAATTCCCGCAATCCCAGCCGGATCAGCGTCTTCGCCTCCGGCTCGTCGCCGGCGCTCTTCAAAGCGGCCGCGATCGCCGCCGAGGCCTGCGCCTGCTGGTAGCCGAGATTGACCAGGGCCGAGATGGCGTCCGAGACCGGCAGCGGCGCGGTCTTGTCCTCCAGCGAGCCCGACAGGCGGATGAGCGCCGGGTCGATGGCCGAATACGCCGGGGCCTTGTCCTTCAGTTCCGACACGATGCGCTGGGCGAGCTTGGGGCCGACGCCGGGACCGCGCGCCACCGAGGCCTTATCGCCGGTGGCAATCGCCGTGGCAAGCGTGCCGGGATCGAGCACCGACAGGATGCCGAGCGCCACCTTCGCGCCGACGCCCTGCACGCTCTGCAGGAGCTTGAACCATTCCCGTTCCGCATCCGACCGGAAGCCGAACAGGCGGATCATGTCTTCGCGCACATGGGTTTCGATGGAGAGCGACGCCGCCTCGCCCACCGGCGGCAGGTTCTGCAGGGTCCGCGACGAGCAATGCACCACGTAGCCGACGCCCTGGACGTCGAGGATCACGAAATCGTCGCCATAGGCGTCGATGATCCCTTTGAGTTTGCCGATCATGCTTCCCCCTTTTTTGCCTTCGACCCCTCACCCTCGCTTCGCTCGACCTCTCCCCGCCGGGGAGAGGTGGGGGTTGGCGCACTTTCTTCACCTCTCCCGGTCGGGCCGGAGAGGGTCGGACCGCAGGTCCGGGTGAGGGTGCTGCCCGCCGACCCCGCAACCTCCCACCCGGGAAAAGGTGATTCCCGCGTGTAACACCCTAATAGCTCGCGGCCAAAGCCCGGGCCTTTCGCTGATGGGCGTGGCAGATGGCGATGGCGAGCGCGTCGGCGGCGTCGGCCTTTTTCGGATCGGCCTTGGGAAGCAGGATCTTGACCATGGCCAGCACCTGGTTCTTGTCCGCGTGGCCGACGCCCACCACGGTCTTCTTGACCTGATTGGCGCCGTATTCCGCAACCGGCAGGTTGTGCATGGCCGGCACCAGCAGCGACATGGCGCGGGCCTGGCCGAGCTTCAGGGTCGCCTGCGCGTCCTTGTTGACGAAGGTCTCCTCCACCGCGACCTCGTGGGGATCCAGGTCGTCACCACCTCGGTCAGGCGGTCGTGGAGCTGTTTCAGGCGCAAGCGCCAGATCGAGCTCCGCATCCGAGGTCACGACCCCGCAGGCGACGAAGGAGAGCTTCGACCCCTCGATGGTGATGATGCCCCAGCCGGTGTTGCGCAGGCCGGGATCGAGGCCGAGGATTCGGATGGGGTCCATGAATGTCCTTCGAATCCTCTGGCCGAAGCGCGGCCTGCTCTCCTCCCCCTTGAGGGGAGGAGTTGGAGGTGGGGTGTGAGCGCCGCAAGGGAGCGAAGAGTGGCGCGGACACCTCCACCCTGGCCCTCCCCACAAGGGGGAGGGGAAAGTCCGAGCCTATTCCGACATCTTCTGCATGAGCGCCTCGGACAATTCGAAATTGCCGTAGACGTTCTGCACGTCGTCGTGCTCCTCGAGCGTCTCCATGAGGCGCATGAGCTTTTCGCCGGCCTCGTCGTCGACGAGGATCGGCGTCTGCGGCTTCCAGACCAGCTTGGAGGCCTTCGGCTCGCCGAATTTTTCTTCCAGCGCCTTGCTGACCTCGTTGAGGGCGGTGTTGGCGCAATAGATCTCGTGCCCGTCCTCGGTCGACACCACGTCGTCGGCGCCGGCCTCGATGGCGGCGTCCAGCATGGTGTCGGCATCGGCCACATCCGGGCCGAACTCGACCAGGCCCACATGGTCGAACATGAACGAGACCGCGCCGGTCTCGGCCAGGTTGCCGCCGCTCTTGGTGAAGTAGGAGCGGATGTCGGAGGCGGTGCGGTTGCGGTTGTCGGTCATCGCCTCGATGATCAGCGCGACGCCGCCGGGGCCGTAGCCCTCGTAGCGGATCTCGTCGTAATTCTCGCCTTCGCCGCCGACCGCCTTGTTGATGGCGCGCTGGATATTGTCCTTGGGCATGTTCTCGGCGCGGGCCGCCAGAATGGCGGCGCGCAGGCGCGGGTTCATGGCGGGGTCGGGCATGCCCATCTTGGCCGCCACGGTGATTTCGCGGGCGAGCTTCGAGAACACCTTCGAGCGCACCGCATCCACCCGCCCCTTGCGGTGCATGATATTCTTGAACTGTGAGTGTCCGGCCATTGGGCCTCCAGAGAGACGGCCGAGGGCTCCCGCGAGCAGGGAACCCGTCAGGCCGTGGCTGTTGACGATAGCGGGCTTATAAAACGCGGCGACGCCCCGACGCAAAGCCCGTCGCTCAGAACCAGCTGGTGATCGCCGCGTGGATCAGATGGTAGGACGCGCCGAGCACCGTCACCGTATAGGCAAGACCCGCCAAGCCGATGAGATAGCCGCCGATCAGCAGATAGCCGTCCTCCTCCATCACCGCGATGGAGACGATCACCAGCGCGATGGAGGGCGGAAAATTGGTGCCCGGAAAGGGAATCAGCACCGAGAGCGCCGACCAGGACCGCGAACAGCCCGATCATCCGGTCGCCGAACGACGCTGAACAGCTGCGGTCAGGCGCGGTCGGCAATAGCTTTCGAGCTTCTGCAGCTTCGGCTCGGCGATATCGATCAGGCGTTTGAATTTCGACACCGAGACCGTGCGGCGGCGGATGAAGCCCGGCAGCCACGGATGTTTGTGGCCGAGCAGCATCTGGATGCCGAAGATCAGCACGGGCGTCCCGACGATACCGGCGATCCCGGGCGGCGCCGGCACGCAATTGGGCAGGCTGAACAGGATCAGCACGAACCCGAAGGCCCGTTCGCCAAAGGCATGCGATGATCTCGCCGATGGAGATCGTGTCGGATCGGGCGTTGTCGATGACGGAGCGCAGGACGGCGGAGGCGCTCTTGTGCTCCTCGGCTTCGGGCGAGCGTGCCGTTCTGCCTCACCGAATAGGGCGTCTGGTCGAGTTTGGCGTCCACCTGGTCCTCCGTGACGAGACAGATGGGCATCCATTGTGGCAAGCCAAGGGACGACTTTGCGGAAAGCCCACGGTCTAATCCCAGAAGCGCGGCCAGGCTTCCTCGAGATGCGGGCCGAGCCTCACCGCCGAGACGCGGTGCGCGAGCCCGGTGCGGTCATCGGTCTCGACCGCGATCCCCGAGAGCGTCCCCTCCCCGAGGCCCGGCTCCATGCGGGGGCCGGGGGTCTTCTGCAGGAAGCGGCGGATCGATTCCTCCTTCTGCATGCCGAGCACCGTGTCGTAATCGCCGCACATGCCCGCATCCGACATATAGGCGGTTCCGCCCGAAAGGACCCGGTGATCGGCGGTCGGCACATGGGTATGGGTCCCGACCACCAGGGAGGCGCGGCCGTCGAGGTAATGGCCCATGGCCTCCTTCTCGCTGGTCGCCTCCGCGTGGACGTCGACGATGACCGCGTCCGCCACCTGCCCGAGGGGGCAGGCTTCGAGCTCCCGGTCGACGCGCCGTGAAGGGATCGTCGAGGGGATCCATGTAGAGGCGGCCCATGACGTTGACGACGAGGACGCGTTTGCCCGATCGCCGTGTCGATGAGGTTGGCGCCGCGCCCCGGCGTGCCGGCCGGAAAATTCACCGGCCGCAGAAGCCGCGTCTGGCGCTCGATGAACACCAGGGTCTCGCGCTGGTCCCAGGTGTGATTGCCCGAGCGTCACCGCGTCCGCGCCGGCGTTCAGGAGGTCGTCGCAGATCGCCTCGGTGATGCCGAAGCCGCCCGCCGAGTTCTCGCCGTTGATGACCACGCAATCGAGCTGCCACCTGTCCCGCAATCCGGGAAGCCGCTCGACCACCGCGTTGCGGCCCGGCCGTCCGACCACATCGCCGAGAAAGAGAAGACGCATGGGAAATCCTTGGGAATGCCGCCCTAGGGCCTGGTTCTGATCAGCTCGGTTTCGGTGATGACGATATCCAGCAAACGGTCGTGCGGTTCAAGCGGCACCTCGTCGATCTCCTGGACCGCGTAGGCCAGCCCGATCGTCAGGACCGGATGCTTCTTCTCGAGCTCCGCGATCGCGCGGTCGAAATGGCCCTTGCCGTAGCCGATGCGGCCGCCGCGCCGGTCGAACGCCGCCAACGGCATGAGGAGCGCCGCCGGGTAGATCTCCGGCGCATCCGGCCCCGGCTCATGCACGCCGAATCCGCCCTTGATCAAAGGATCGCCCGGCTGCCACAGCCGAAAACTGAGATGGGGATGGATGATCTGCGAAAGCGCCACCTCCTGCCCGCGGGCGGCGAGCGCCTCCATGATCGGGCGCGGATCGACCTCGCTGCGGATCGGCCAATAGGCGCCGATCGTGCCGGTCTCTTTCAGCTCGGGGAGGTCGAGGGCCCGGGCAGTGACGCTTTGCGCCGCGTCGGTCCGGAAGGCCTCGTCGAGCCCGTCGCGCCGGGAAAGTGCCTGCTGGCGAAGCTTTTCCTTGAGGTCGGCGAGAGGGAGTGTGGTCATGAATGGTCATTGAGTGCGGAGCCGCGAAAGTCGTCAGAGAAGCGATCCCGGGAACCTACTTGTGTAGGTGGGCGCCATGTGTCCCGGTCCAGGGACCGGGTCAGGGACAGCTCCCTTGGGATCGTTAAGGCCCCGGGGAAATGATCTCTAGACGTGCCCCACAGCCCCGCCCTCCGTATGTAGGGACGATGAGGGTGCGGGGGAAGGGGAAAGTTGGTGCTATCTGCGGTTCGGAAAGGTCGGACGCTGGCGCCGGTCTCCTCAACCCGGCCCGTTCAACCCCCGCGCCAGCCGCTCGATCCGGTCGGCGGCCTTCTGGATGCCGTCGGCGAGGCGGGTTTCGATCATCTGGCTGCGTTCGTCGCCCGTCGAGGCGAAGGAGCGGATCCCGTTGAGCTCGGCTTCCATGGCGGCAAGCCGCTTCTGCAGGTCGTGCATCTCGTCCGCCATGGTGATGGCCGCCATGACGTGGAGGCGCATGTCGCCGATCTCGCCGAAGGTGCCGCGCATCTCCTCGATCTTCGCATCGAGCGAAGCGGCCAGACCTTTCAGATGGTCCTCCTCGCCGTCCGCGCACGCGATGCGGTAGGTCTTTCCGGCAATCAAGACAGATACCTGTGACAACTCAGCCCTCCTCGGGTTCGAGTTCGCCGGCCTGATGGAGCACGCTCTGGATCGTCCCGATGGCGACGCGGACGCGCTGGCTGACGTCGTCCGTCGCCGCCTCGTAGCGCTGCAGGCGGGTCAGGGCGCCATCGAGCTCGCCTGCGAGGCGGGCGCGATCGTCCTGCATGAGCTGAAGTTCGGTCTCCAGATCGCCGCGCCGCTTTTCGGCTTCGAGCCGCCGTGAAACCGAGGCCTCGAGAAGCCCGAGGGCGATATCGAGCCGTTTCAACGCGTCATCGAGAATGGGTGTCATCGCAACTCCGGGAATCGTCCCCGACACTAGGCCGGTCGTTACCGAGGGGCAACGGGGCTTCGAGGTTATGCAGAACCTCGTGCTCCCGCGCATGCCGTCGGTCTGCTCGCGGGCTGCGAAGTCTTTGACTCGCCCCGCCCTCGTGTTAAGGAGCCCACGCCCCCTCAGATGAGGTTTCGTCGGCGACGAATTCCTGCTCGCGCGAAGCCGCCAAGACTTGTGGATTACCAACCGTGCCAGATTCTGCCCCCGCCGACCGCGTCACCCACTCGGATCATGGCGAATGCCGTTCGCGTTCTCGCCATGGATGCAGTCGAGCAAGCAAAGTCCGGCCATCCGGGCCTGCCGATGGGCGCGGCCGACATGGCAACGGTGCTGTTTACGAAGTTTCTGAAATACGACGCCACCGAGCCGACCTGGGCGGATCGCGACCGCTTCGTTCTCTCGGCCGGCCACGGCTCCATGCTGCTCTATGCGCTGCTGCACCTGACCGGCGTGAAGGGCATGACGATCGATGAGCTGAAGAATTTCCGCAAGCTCGATTCGAAGACGCCGGGCCACCCGGAAAATTTCATGACGCCGGGGGTCGAGACCACCACCGGCCCGCTCGGACAGGGCATCGCCACCGCGGTCGGCATGGCCATCGCGGAGCGGATGCTGAACGCCGAATACGGCGACGATCTCGTCGATCACCGCACCTACGTGATCGCCTCGGACGGCGATCTCATGGAGGGCATCAGCCACGAGGCGATCTCGCTTGCCGGCCACCTGAAGCTCAGCCGCCTGATCGTTCTCTTCGACGATAACGGCATCTCCATCGACGGGCCGCTGTCCCTGTCGGAATCGGGCGACCAGGTGAAGCGCTTCGAGGCTGCCGGCTGGCGCGCGGTGCGCGTCGACGGCCACGATCCGCAGGCGATCGCCCGCGCCCTGTCGCGGGCGCAGAAATCCGACCGCCCGACGATGATCGCCTGCAAGACCACCATCGGCTACGGCGCGCCGAAGAAGGCCGGCACCTCCAAGGCTCACGGCGAGCCGCTGGGCGCCGAGGAACTGGCCGGCGCGAAGGCGTCCTATGGCTGGAAATCCGAACCCTTCGCGCTTCCGGACGCGATCCGCGACGCGTGGGCGAAGGCGGGCCGCAAGGGCCGCCGCCAGCGCAAGGCCTGGACCGACCGCCTGAAGGCCGCGCCCGCGGAGACCCGCCGCGAATTCGAGCGCCGCATGAAGGGCGTGCGTCCCGAAGGGCTTTCCGGACGGCCGTCGCGAAGCTGAAAGCACGCCTTCTCGCCGAGCCGCAGAACGTGGCGACCCGCAAGGCCAGCGAAATCGCCCTCGAGGTGATCACCGAAGCGGTGCCCGAGATGGTGCTCGGTTCGGCCGACCTGACGCCCTCCAACAACACCAAGACCAAGAATCTCACCGCCATCTCGCCGGGCCATTTCGCCGGCCGCTATATCCATTACGGCATCCGCGAGCACGGGATGGCGGCGGCCATGAACGGCATTTCGCTCCATGGGGGCTACCTGCCGGCGGGCGCGACCTTCCTGGTCTTCGCCGATTATGCGCGTCCCGCCATGCGCATCGCGGCGCTTGCCGGCATTCCCGTCGATTTACGTGATGACCCACGATTCCATCGGCCTCGGCGAGGACGGCCCGACCCACCAGCCGGTCGAGCACCTGGCGTCGCTCCGCTCGATGCCGAAGATGCGGGTCTACCGCCCGGCCGACGCCATCGAGACCGCCGAGTGCTGGCAGCTCGCCGTCGAGCGCACGGACGGGCCGAGCCTGCTGGCACTGACCCGCCAGAACCTGCCGCAGGTCCGCAAGGAGGCGGGGGAGAAGAACCTCTCGGCCGCCGGCGCCTATGAATTGTCGCCCGCCAGCGGCAAGGCGCGCGCGACGATCTTCGCGTCGGGCAGCGAGGTCGAGATCGCGATCGAGGCGCAGAAGACTTCTCGCCGAACAAAGCTTCGCGGTTCGCGTTGTGTCGGTACCGTCGCTCGATCTCTTCCTGGCGCAGCCCGAGAGCGTTCGGGCCCGCATCATCGGCGATGCGCCCATCAAGGTGGCGGTCGAGGCGGCCGTGCGTTTCGGCTGGGATGCGGTCATCGGTTCAGACGGCATCTTCGTCGGCATGAGCGGGTTCGGCGCAAGCGCGCCTTACAAGGATCTCTACCGGCATTTCGGCATCACCGCCGAAGCGGTGGCCGAGAAGGTCCTCAGGACCCATAATCTCTGAGGTTTTTTGCAGCGATGAGCCTCGTCGCACAAGGGAGCTAAGACAATGACGGTGAAGGTCGCGATCAACGGCTTCGGTCGTATCGGGCGCAACATCCTGCGCGCCATCGTGGAAAGCGGTCGCACGGACATCCAGGTCGTGTCGATCAACGATCTCGGCCCTGTCGAGACCAACGCCCACCTGCTGCGCTACGATTCGGTGCACGGCAAGTTTCCCGCCGAGGTGAAGGTCGACGGCGACTTCATCGTCGTCAACGACCAGCGCATCAAGGTCACGGCCATCAAGGACCCGGCGCAGCTGCCGCACAAGGAACTCGGCGTCGATATCGCGCTCGAATGCACCGGCTTCTTCACCTCGAAGGAAAAAGCCTCGGCGCATCTCACCGCCGGCGCCAAGCGCGTGATCGTCTCGGCCCCGGCCGACGGCGCCGATCTCACGGTCGTCTACGGCGTCAATCACGACAAGCTGACGAAGGACCACATCGTCATCTCGAATGCCTCCTGCACCACCAACTGCCTCGCCCCGGTGGCGAAGGTGCTGCACGACGCGGTCGGCATCGAAAAGGGCTTCATGACGACGATCCATTCCTACACCAACGACCAGCCGTCGCTCGACCAGATGCACAAGGACCTGTATCGCGCCCGCGCCGCCGCCGTGTCGATGATCCCGACCTCGACCGGCGCCGCCAAGGCGGTCGGGCCTCGTGCTGCCGGAACTCAACGGCAAGCTCGACGGCACCTCGATCCGCGTGCCGACGCCGAACGTCTCGGTGGTGGATTTCAAGTTCATCGCCGAAGCGCCCGACCTCGGTCGAGGAAATCAACAACGCCATCAAGGCCGCGGCCGACG
Source organism: uncultured Alphaproteobacteria bacterium (assembly GCA_963837375.1). Classification (GTDB taxonomy): domain Bacteria; phylum Pseudomonadota; class Alphaproteobacteria; order Rhizobiales; family Beijerinckiaceae; genus Microvirga. Next base: position 127,442 of record CAWINL010000012.1, read on the forward strand.
GCCCGCTCAAGGGCGTGCTCGCCTATACGCACGAGCCGAAGGTCTCGATCGATTTCAACCACGATCCGGCCTCGTCGACCTTCCACATGGACCAGACCAAGGTGCTGGACGGTACCCTCGTTCGCGTGCTGTCGTGGTACGATAACGAATGGGGCTTCTCGAACCGGATGGCGGACACCGCCGTCGCCATGGCGAAGCTGATCTGACGGAGCTTGTCGATGACCGCTTTCCGCACGCTCGACCAGGCTGACGTCCGGGGAAAGCGCGTCCTCGTCCGCGTCGATCTGAATGTTCCGATGGAGAACGGCCGGATCACCGATGCGACCCGCATCGAGCGCATCCTGCCGACGCTCCAGGAGATCTCCGACAAAGGCGGGAAGGTGATCCTTCTCGCCCATTTCGGCCGACCGAAGGGACGCGATCCGAAAGAGAGCCTGCGGCCGGTGGCCGAGGCGGTCGGGCAGCATCTCAAAAAGCCCGTCGCCTTCGCGGAGGATTGCGTCGGGCGATGCGGCCGAAAAGGCCGTGGCGGCCTTGAAGGACGGCGACATTCTCCTCCTCGAAAACACCCGCTTCCACGCAGGCGAGGAGAAGAACGATCCGGCCTTCGTGAAGCAGCTTTCGGCGCTCGGCGACCTCTATGTCAACGACGCCTTCTCGGCCGCCCACCGCGCCCACGCCTCCACGGAAGGGCTCGCCCATGCGCTGCCCGTCCTATGCGGGCCGCACCATGCAGGCGGAGCTCGAAGCTCTCACCAAGGGGCTCGAAGCCCCAGCCCGCCCTCTCGTCGCCATCGTCGGCGGCGCGAAGGTGTCGAGCAAGATCGACCTTCTGGAAAACCTCGTGAAGAAGGTCGATGCGCTGGTCATCGGCGGCGGCATGGCCAACACCTTCCTGCACGCCATGGGCCTCGGCATCGGCAAGTCGCTTGCCGAAAAGGACCTGGCCGATACGGCGCTTCGGATCCTCGAGAAGGCGCGCGAGACCAATTGCGCCATCATCCTGCCGGTGGACGGGGTTTGCGCCTACGAATTCAAGGCCGGCGCCTATAACCATGCTTACGGCATCGACGCGATCCCGGACGATCAGATGATCCTCGACGTGGGGTCGCAATCGGTCGAGCGGATCAATTCGGCCATCAACGACGCGAAGACGCTGGTCTGGAACGGCCCGCTCGGGGCCTTCGAGATCACGCCCTTCGACCAGGGCACCGTGGCGGCCGCGCGCCATGCGGCGGAACGCACCAAGGCCGGCAAGCTGGTCTCGGTGGCGGGGGGCGGCGACACCGTGTCGGCGCTCAACCATGCTGGCGTTGCGGACGACTTTTCCTATGTATCGACAGCGGGCGGCGCTTTCCTCGAATGGCTCGAAGGCAAGCCCTTGCCCGGTGTCGACGCGCTGAAAGCCTAGGCCGCGCGGCTTCTGCGACTTCAAAAATCAACAAACGGAGGACGATATGGCACGCATCACCTTGAGACAGCTTCTCGATCACGCTGCCGAGCAGGGCTACGGCGTACCTGCGTTCAACATCAACAACATGGAGCAGGCGCTCGCGATCATGGAGGCGGCGAACGCTCTCGACGCGCCGGTGATCATCCAGGCGAGCCGCGGCGCGCGCTCCTACGCCAACGACATCATGCTCAAGCACATGATGGACGCCGTCACCGAGATCTACCCGCATATCCCGGTCTGCGTTCATCTCGACCACGGCAACGAGCCTGCGACCTGCATGACCGCCATCCAGGCGGGCTTCACCTCGGTGATGATGGACGGCTCGCTCAAGGCCGACGGCAAGACCCCGGGCGATTGGGACTACAACGTGGATGTCACCCGCCGCGTGGTCGAAATGGCGCATCTCGGCGGCATCTCGGTCGAGGGCGAACTCGGCGTGCTCGGCTCCCTCGAGACCGGCATGGGCGACAAGGAAGACGGCCACGGGGCCGAGGGCAAGCTCAGCCACGACCAGTTGCTCACCAATCCCGACGAGGCCGTCAAGTTCGTCGCCGAGACGAAGGTCGACGCGCTGGCCATCGCCATGGGCACGTCCCACGGGGCCTACAAGTTCACCCGCAAGCCCGATGGCGCGATCCTCGCCATGAACGTCATCGAGGAAATCCACGCGAAGCTGCCGAACATGCATCTGGTGATGCACGGCTCCTCTTCCGTGCCGCAGGACCTGCAGGACGTCATCAACCAGTACGGCGGCAAGATGCCCCAGACCTGGGGCGTCCCGGTGGAGGAGATCCAGCGGGGCATCAAGCACGGCGTCCGCAAGATCAACATCGACACCGACAACCGGATGGCCATGACCGGCCAGATCCGCAAGATTCTGACCGAGAATCCCGGCGAGTTCGACCCGCGCAAGTATCTCAAGCCCGCCATGGAAGCCATGACCAAGCTCTGCAAGCAGCGCCTGCAGGAATTCAACACGGCCGGACAGGCCTCCAAGATCAAGCGCGTTCTCACCCCGGCCGAGATGGCCAAGCGTTACGCGGCAGGCGAACTCGATCCGAAATTCGGCACGGACCGCAAGGCCGCCGAGTAATCGATCCGGGTTTTGCCCCAATCATCGAAGAGAAGCGGGGCCTCGCATGATGGCCCCGTTTTCGTTATGGCGTAGCTATCCGATCTCCTTGTCCTCTCGCGATCCGTGGAATATGGCCGAACCTGCAGCCCGCCTCTATCTCATCACCCCCGTCGTCGACGACCCGGCCGTTTTCGCGCCGCGTCTCGCGGAGGCCTGCGCGACCGGCCATGTGGCGGCCCTGCTTTTGCGGCTGCCGAAGGCCGAGGAGCGGACCCTCGTGAACCACATCAAGGTTCTGGCCTCCTCGGTCCAGGATCATGGAACGGCCCTCATCATCGCGTCCGCCGGCGAGGCTGATCTCGCCATCGTCGCCGGGCGCGCCGGTGCCGACGGCGTCCATGTGACGAGCGGCCAGTTCGACCTGAAGGACCTGCGCCAGCAGCTCAAATCCGAGCGCGCGCTCGGCGTCGGCGGCATTCGCACGAAGGACGAGGCCATGGCGGCCGGAGAGGCGGGAGCCGATTACCTGCTGTTCGGCGAACCGCGCGCCGACGGCAGCATCCCGGCGCTCGACAGCGTGATCGAGCGGGCGGCCTGGTGGGCCGAGATTTTCGAGACGCCCTGCGTGGCCTATGCGGCGGATCTTGACGCGATCCCGGCGCTGGTCGCGACCCATGCGGAATTCATCGCCCTCGGTGACGCAGTCTGGTCCCATCCCGAGGGCCCGGCAAAGGCGGTGGCCGCGGCCGTGGCGCTGATCGGTGAGCGCGAGGCGCAGGATTGATGCGCGCCCTCCTTGTGTCTGTGGCCCTCTTGGCGGCTGCGTTGTCGACTGGGCCCGCCCAGGCGGCGCCGGATCTCGCCTATGGGGCCTATCAACGCGGCCACTACAACGAGGCGTTTCGCGAGGCGACCCTGCGGCTCGAAAAGAACAAGACCGATTCCGCCGCCATGACCCTCTTGGGCGAATTGTACAACCAGGGCCTCGGCGTGCCCGTGAACCCGGTGAAGGCCGCGGAATGGTATCGGCTGGCGGCGGCGCGCGGCGACGCGAAAGCGCTCTCGTCCCTGGGCCTGATGGCGCTCGAAGGCCGCGGCATGGACAAGAACCCGGCGCAAGGCCGTGCTTGGCTCGAGGAAGCAGCCGCGAAGGGCAACCCGGTCGCGAGCTACAATCTGGCGCTGATCCTTCTGTCGAGCAACGCCGACGCGGATGTCCGACGCACCCTCGAATTGTTGCGGGTCGCAGCCGACGCGGAACTTCCCGACGCCCAGCATGCCCTCGGGGTCCTTTACCTGAAAGGCCGGGGCATCGCCCGAAACCCCACCGAGGCCGCATCCCTCTTCGAGCGGGCGGCCCAGAACGGGTCATCGGTGGGCGACGTCGAATACGCGATCCTTCTCTTCAACGGCGAAGGCGTGATGAAGAACGAGAGCAAGGCGGCGCAGTATTTCCGCCGCGCCGCCGCGAAGGGCAGCGCCATCGCGCAGAACCGCCTGGCGCGCCTCCTCGTCTCGGGGCGCGGCGTGCCGGTCAACAAGGTCGACGCGCGCGGCCTGGCATATCCTCGCAGTGGGACAGGGCCTGGCCGATCCCTGGCTCGACGACGCGCTGCGGGACATGACTCCGGACGAGAAGAAGAAGGCCGAAAAGCTGGCGGGCGAACGGCTGGGGATGCGCTAGCGCGCAGGCGGGTGGACGGCCCGTAACGGGGCGCAAAGCCGCGCTGTCGCTTGACCTTCGGGTCCCGGCGTGGTCCATCCGGCCTCACCCCTTTCCCGCTCCCCGAATTCAGGACCGCCCGCCGATGATCCGCTCGCCCCTCATGACCGTCATGACCGATGCCGTGATGAAGGCTTCGCGCTCCCTGAAGCGGGATTTCGGCGAAGTCGAGAATCTCCAGGTGTCGCGAAAAGGGCCGGGCGATTTCGTGTCCGCCGCCGACCGCAAGGCCGAGCAGATCCTGCGTGACGCGCTCGAAAAGGCGCGGCCCGGCTATGGCTTCATCCTCGAAGAGGGCGGGACCGTCAAAGGCACCGATCCGAACCACCGCTGGCATATCGACCCCCTCGACGGCACCACGAACTTCCTCCACGGCATTCCGCAATTCGCCATTTCGGTCGGTCTCGAACGGGACGGCCAGATCGTCGCCGGTGTGGTGTACGATCCGATCAAGGATGAGCTGTTCATCGCCGAAAAGGGCAAGGGCGCGTATCTCAACAATCGCCGCATCCGCGTCGCTGCCCGCATCGAGATGGCGGACGCGGTCGTTGCCTGCGGGCTGCCCCATATCGGCAAGGGCGATCACGGCGTGTTCATGAAGGAACTCTCCGCCGTCATGGGCCATGTGGGCGGCATGCGCCGCTTCGGCGCCGCGGCCCTCGACCTCGCCTATGTGGCCTGCGGGCGGCTCGATGCCTATTGGGAGCGCGGCGTGAACAGCTGGGACGTGTCGGCCGGCATGCTGCTGATCCGCGAGGCCGGCGGCTATCTCTCCGACGTCGATGGCGGGACGGATCCGCTCAATGCCGGCAGCATCGCGTGCGGCAACGAGACCCTGCATCGCGAGCTGCTCAAGCTCCTGAAATCCGCAAAACGGTAATTCTATCCCAGATTTCTGTTCGTCCAGCTTCGGTGCGCCTCCGCTACGCTTGATCCGGCGCGACGGCCCGGTCACATTGCGGGAGCGTGATGCTGAGAACCGTCCAGAGGTTTTCGGGGCACATCCCGCCTGAGTTGCTGGTATCGATCACGGTCTTCGAATCTCGTGATCCAGGGCGTTGCGCACCGAGAGAGCAGGATAACGATGGACGAACAACCCCTTACCCCACCGCGGATCTATCTGATCCGGATGGCGGTGTTCCTGATTCTGGCAGGGTTTGTGGCGTTCATTCTCTACCGGCAGATCATCGACGCCTTCATGGCGAATCCGGGCTTGAACGGCCTCATCGTGGGCGTGACGATCATCGGCATCGTGCTGGCGATCCGGCAGGTGGTGAGGCTTTTTCCCGAGATCCGCTGGGTCAACACCTTCCGGCAGACCGAGGAAGGCATGCTGCCTCCCAATCCGCCCATTCTGCTTGCGCCCATGGCGTCCTTCATCAGCGGTCGCTCGGCGCAATCGACGCTCTCCGTCGCGGCCACCCGCTCGCTTCTGGACTCGATCGGCGCGCGCCTGGACGAGAGCCGCGAAATCGTCCGCTATCTGGCGGGACTGCTGGTCTTTCTCGGCCTGCTTGGAACCTTCTGGGGCCTCATCGACACCGTCGGCTCGGTCGGCCGCATCATCTCATCGCTTCGCACCGGGCAGGATTCGGCGGTCCTCTTCGACGAACTCAAGAATTCGCTGGCGGGCCCGCTCCAGGGCATGGGTCTGTCGTTCTCGGCATCGCTGTTCGGCCTCGCCGGCTCGCTGGTGCTGAGCTTCCTCGATCTCCAGGCGGGCCAGGCGCAAAGCCGCTTTTATACCGAACTCGAGGATTGGCTCGCCATGTCCACCATGGACACGACGGGCGCTGATCTTCAGGCCCGTCCCGGCACCTCCAACGACCTTGCGACCGCGCTCCACCGTCTGACCGCGGCGGTCAATGACGGCGCCGGAGGGCGGGCCTCCACGCAGGCCATGGCCAATCTTGCCGAGGGCGTGCAGGGCCTCGTCCAGCACATGCGGGCCGAACAGCAGATGATCCGCGACTGGGTGGAGGCGCAGGCCGCGCGCGAGAAGGAACTGAAGCAGGTGCTCGATCGCCTGTCGCAAGAAAGACTGCCCTGATGCCGGTTGCAAGTTCGGGCAGGCGGCGTCGCGGCCCCCGGGGAGAGCTCAATTACTGGCCGGCCTTCGTCGATGCGCTCTCGACCCTTCTGCTCGCGATCGTGTTTCTCATCTCGGTGTTCATGGTCGGGCAGTTCTTTCTGTCCCGCGAATTGTCGAGCCGCGACACCGTGCTCGACCGCCTGAACCGCCAGATCTCGGAATTGACCGACCTGCTGTCGCTTGAGCGCTCGGGCCGGCGCACGCTGGAGGAGAATCTCAATTCCCTCCAGACGACCCTGCAGGCGGCGGAGGCCGACCGGGAGCGGCTGCAGAACCTCGTCGAAAGCGGCGGCGCCGCGCAGACCCGCGCCGACGAGCTGAACCAGGCTCTCACCACCGAGCGGCAGGCCACCGGCCGCGCCATGAGCCAGATCGACATCCTCAATCAGCAGATCGCCGCCATGCGCCGGCAACTCGCCGCTTTGGAGGAGGCGCTGAACGCGTCCGAAACCCGCGACAAGGACAGTCAGGCGCGGATTGCCGATCTTGGTTCACGGCTGAATGTGGCCCTGGCGCAGAGAGTGCAGGAGCTGGCGCGATTCCGCTCTGATTTCTTCGGCCGGCTGCGCCAGATTCTCGGCAACCGGCAGGATGTGAGGATCGTCGGCGACCGCTTCGTTTTCCAGTCGGAGGTGTTGTTTCCGGCTGGACAGGCGACGCTTCGGCCCGAAGCCTCCGGCGAACTCGACCGCATCGCCAGCGCGCTGGTCGAGCTCGAGAAGCAAATTCCCCCCGACATTCCTTGGGTGATCCGGGTCGACGGCCATACGGATTCGCGGCCGATCGCGACGGCGCAATTCCCGTCGAACTGGGCGTTGTCGGCGGCCCGCGCCATCGCGGTGGTGCAGGCCTTCGCCGCCCGGGGCGTGTCGCCGCAGCACCTGCTCGCGGCAGGCTTCGGCGAATACCAGCCGCTCGATCTCGCCACCACCGAGGAGGCCTATTCGCGCAACCGGCGCATCGAGCTGAAACTCACCGAACGTTGAACTCAGGCGGGTTTCCCGAGCGCCCTCGCCACGTCGGAGACCTGCACGCCCACGCGTTTGACCGTGCTCATGAGTTGGTCGCGCGAGACGCGCCAGCGCCCGGTCCAGTAGCGGATCTCCCAATCCTCGTGGAGGTTGATGCGCGGGGAATCCTGCGGATGCCGCCTGCTGCACATGCCGATCATGGTTGCTCTCCCCGAGGACGCCGTGCCGGCGCGACGCCGGCTCTCACATAACCGGCAAAACGGGAATCGGTTTCGATCGGTTTACTCGGCCGCCTGCGACCTCCCCGTCGGGATCGGTGAACTGGAGCCTCGCCAACCGCGCGTAGAGCCCGCCTTCGGCAAGAAGCGCCTCGTGGGTCCCCTCCTCGACGATCCGGCCCTGATCCATCACCAGGATGCGGTCGGCGGAGCGGATCGTGGCGAGCCGGTGGGCGATGACGAGGGTCGTGCGGCCCAGCATCAGCCGGTCGAGGGCGGTCTGGACCTTGCGCTCGCTTTCCGCATCGAGTGCGGACGTCGCCTCGTCGAGAAGCAGGATGGGCGCATCCTTCAGGATGGCCCGGGCGATCGCCAGACGCTGGCGCTGTCCGCCCGACAGGGTGACGCCGCGCTCGCCGATGAGGGTGTCGTAGCCCTGCGGCATGGCGCGAATGAAGCCATCCGCCGCCGCGAGCGTCGCAGCGTGGACGATCTCCTCCTCGGTGGCGTCGTGACGTCCGTAGCGGATGTTGTCGCGAACGCTGGCGCCGAACACCGTCGGGTCCTGCGGCACGAGCGCCATGCGCGACCGCAACGCCACCGGGTCGGCCTGCGGGACCGGGACGCCGTCGACGAGGATCCGGCCCTTCTGGGCATCGTAGAACCGCAGCAGCAATTGCAGGACGGTGCTTTTCCCGGCCCCCGACGGTCCCACCAGCGCCACCCGCTCGCCGGGGGCGAGGCGGAGCGTGAAGCCCTTGAGCGAGGGCCGCTCGTTGCTGGAGGGATAGGAGAACCACACATCCTCGAACGACACCGTGCCGGGCGACGGCACCGGCAGCGGAACCGGATGCGAAGGCGCCCGGATGGCAGGCTCGGTGGCGAGGATCTCGCCGAGCCGCTCGGCCGCGCCCGCCGCTTGCGCGAGTTCGCCGTAGACCTCCGAGAGCTGGCCGAGGGAGCTTGCGGCGAAGACCGCGTAGAGGACGAATTGGGACAGCTGGCCCGGCGTCATGGTGCCGCTCATGACATCCTGCGCGCCGTACCACAGCACCCCGACGACGCTCGCCGATACCATGAAAATGCCGATGCCGGTCAGGAACGACCGCATGGTGGTGGACAGGCGGGCGGCCTCGAAAGCCTGTTCGGCGGCGGCGGCGAACCGCGCGGCCGTTTCCTGCTCCATCCCGAAGGCCTGCATGGTGCGAACCGCGCCGACGGCTTCGGCCGCATAGGCCGAGGCGTCGGCCAGCCGGTCCTGCGCGGCGCGGGATCGCCGCTGCACGGCGCGGCCGGAGATCACCAACGGCAGCACGATGGCGGGTATGGCGAGCAGCACGAGGGCCGACAGCTTCGGGCTCGTCACGATCATCAGCGCCACCGCGCCGACGAACAGGAAGACGTTGCGCAGCGCAATCGAGATGCTGACCCCGAAGGCGGCCTTCACCTGCGTGGTGTCGGCGGTCAGGCGCGAGACGATCTCGCCGCTCTTGGTGCGGTCGAAAAAGGCCGGATCGAGGATCGTCAGATGACGGAAGACCGCGGCGCGCAGATCCGCCACCACCCGCTCGCCGAGCGTGATGACGAGGTAGAACCGGGCGGCGCTTGCCGCCGAGAGCACGCCCACGACCAGCAGCAGGACGAGAAAATACGCATTGATGAGGGTGCGGTTATCCGACGAGAAGCCGAAATCCACCACGCGCCGCAGGGCGATGGGCATGACGAGGGTGGCGGCCGAGGCGACGACCAGCGCCACCAGGGCGGCGGCGATCCGCCCCTTGTAGGCGATCGCGTAGGGCACGAGGGGCCGCAGCGCGGAGAGTGCTGCTTTCGGGCGGGGAGTTCTGGCAGGCATGGCGGCCATATCGATCTGTCAGCTTTCGTGCCCGGCTGGGCGTGTCGTGGAACCGCGCTTTGGCGCTCTGGCCGCCTTGCGGGTTCCGAATCTCGGTTTCAGGGTCCGAAACCTGTTTCAGGGCCCCATCTCTTGTTTCAGGGTTCCAAGTACGGTATAGGCCGGCAACCTTTCAAGACAGGCTCGAATTTTCAGGCTGCAGGCTGGCCCATCGGACAGCCGCACGAGGACATGGCAATGGCGCGCAAATCAACCGAACATCCGGACTATCATTTCATCAAGGTCGTGATGACCAACGGCACCGAGTTCACCACCCGGTCGACCTACGGCAAAGAGGGCGACAGCATCAACCTCGATATCGACCCGAGCACCCACCCGGCCTGGACCGGCGGAACGCAGCAATTGCTCGACCGTGGCGGTCGCCTGTCGCGCTTCAACTCGAAGTTCGGCAACATGGCCTTCAAGAAGTAATTCTTGCAAGAACCGGGGTTGTCGCACCCCTGACGAAAAAGCCCCGCGCGAGCGGGGCTTTTTTCGTTCAATCGGCGGAGCGGTGCGGGGAAGGTGCCGCGGGAGCCCACCCCGAAAGTCCGCTCCAGCAGGGCACGCTGGCTGGCCACCGCGTTGATCCCGGCCGCGCGGGGCGTCTCGTCGACCTCGGCGATGATCTGTTCGAGATGGAGAATGCGCGCATGGAGGCGGGCTGCGAGCCCCACCAGTTCCCGGAGGCGGGCCGGGAGCGCCTCGAACTCCGCGATCGTCGCCGTGGCGTCGTGGGATGCAAGTCGAACGCGGTTCTTCTCGGCCTGACCCTGATCGACGGTCATTTCCCCTTCGGCCACCGCCCGCTGAACCAGAAGCCAGGAGGCGATCTGCATGAGCCGGGTGGTCAGTCGCATGCTTTCGCTCGCATACGCGACGGTGATGGGACGCGGCAAAGGCCGCGATTCCTCCCGGCCCGGCCCATCCAGATAGGCCGCCGTCTCTTCCACCAGCTCCATGCCCTCCTGGAACAGCGCCCGGAAGGCCTCCGAATGCACGAAGCTGTTGCCGAACCGCACCGGGCCGGCCTGCAGATTGATCACGTCCGGTTCTCTCACCGACCGTCTCCCGAAGCTTTGCCGCCTGCTCCGGTGGTCCGGGCGGGGTCTGCTTTTGCTGTGTCAGGAGATCAGTATAGAGCGCGTCGGCGCAGGATGCTCCGCTAACCCTTTCTTAAGGTTAAGCGGCATCGCGAACGCCACCATCCCGGCCATTTTCGCCCGAAAGATAGAAGTTCTCACCGGCAAAAGGAGAGCCGCCTTGCAGCGGCTCGAAGTGATCACAGGGAGGCGTCAAACAAGAGTGAACAGGAGCCACTCGATATCCAGCGAGAGAGAGAACTGGATGGGTTCATTAACGCTCCTAAACCCTAAGAATTGGTTAAGCGGCCCAACCCTCGGTCGAAGCGCGCTGTCAGGCCGAGCCAAGATTGAAGAATGCGCTCGCCGCATCGAGGGACCGTTGCTTGCCGGACCGGGCTTCTTTCAGGCGTGCGATCTCCCGTTCGAGCAACCCGACGCGCTCGTCGATCTCGTCGATCGACAGCAAGGGACAGGTCCTGCCCGATCTCGTGCCCGCCCTTCCGGGGCAGCGGGTCCTCGGCAAAGGGATCGAAAGCCATATCGTTCTCCTTCCAAAGAAATTTCGCCTCAGGTTAGGCCGTGCTACGCGCCTTGCCAATATCGGCTATAGGAATCGGCGCTTGGCCGAAGGAGGACAGAATGGCGGCAATTTCGGACACCATGCGGGCGGTCGTCGCCGAGGGGAAAGGCGGCCCCGAGGTCCTGAGGATCGTCCAGCGGCCCGTTCCCGATCCCGTCCGACGGGCAGGTTCTGGTCAGGGTCGAGGCCGCCGGAATCAACCGTCCGGACGTCGTCCAGCGCGAGGGCCGCTACCCGCCGCCCCCCGGCGCGCCCGATATTCTCGGGCTCGAGATCGCCGGCCGAGTGGTCGCCACAGGCCCCGGCGTGTCCCGATTTTCCGTCGGCGATGCCGTCATGGCGCCTGGTGCCCGGCGGCGGCTATGCGGATTACGCGGTCGTTCACGAGACCAACGCGCTCCGCGGTGCCGGACGGGCTCGCCGATGGTCGAGGCCGGCGCCATGCCCGAGACCTATTTCACCGTCTGGACCAACGTCTTCGAGCGCGGGGCCCTGAAGCCGGGCGAGACTTTTCTGGTCCATGGCGGCACCTCCGGCATCGGCACCACCGCCATCCAGCTCGCCAAGGCCTTCGGCGCGACCGTGATCACCACCGCGGGCAGCGCGGAGAAATGCGAGGCCTGCCGGCGCCTCGGCGCGGATCTCGCGATCAATTACCGGGCGGAGGATTTCGTCGCGGCGGTCAAGAGTTTCACCGGCGGGCGCGGCGCCGACCTGATCCTCGACATGGTGGGCGGGGACTACATTCCGCGAAACTACGAGGCCGCGGCCCAGGACGGGCGCATCGTGCAGATCGCCTTCCTGCAGGGCAGCAGGATCGAGATGGATTTCGGCCGCCTGATGCTCAAGCGCCTGACCCATACGGGCTCGACCCTGCGCTCCCGGTCGGTCGCCGAAAAGGCCGCGATCGCCGAGGCGCTCGCCGCCAAGGTCCTTCCCCTGCTGGGCGAGGGCCGCGTGAAGCCGTTGATCGATTCCGACTTTCCGCCTCGACGAGGTCGCCAAGGCGCATGCCCGCATGGATGGGGGCAGCCATATGGGCAAGATCGTCTTGCTGCCTTGAGGGGCTTGTCGTTAAGGTAAGCAGCATCGAATGAGGATTCCCGCAGCCGTAAGGATGCGTTTGGAATTGCAACCTCGGTGCGCGATCCGTATAATAACCCTGTTTCCCTCACATCGTGAGACGAGATGCTCCGGTCCGACCGGTTCGGAGCGCAGGAGAGTTTTTGCCGTGCGGCGCCGACAAATCGGCACCCGGCTTTGAGGAGAAAAAGCCCATGTCCCAGGGACCGCTGATGCCCAAGGCGACAGCCGTGTGGCTCGTCGAGAACACGTCCTTGTCGTTCGAACAGATCGCCGATTTCTGCAAGCTCCACCCGCTCGAGGTGAAGGGGATCGCCGACGGCGAGGTCGCGGCCGGCATCAAGGGTCTCGATCCGATCACCTCCGGTCAGTTGACCCGCGAGGAAATCGAGACCGCCCAGGCCGACAGCGCGCACCACCTGCAAATGGCCGAGTCGCGCGTGAAGCTCCCGGAGCCCAAGCGCACCAAGAAGGGCCCGCGCTACACCCCGGTGTCGCGCCGCCATGACCGGCCCAACGCGATCCTCTGGCTGGTCCGCAATCATCCGGAGCTGAAGGACGCGCAGATCATGCGCCTCGTCGGCACCACCAAGACGACGATCCAGCAGGTTCGTGACCGGACCCACTGGAATTCGCCGAGCCTCTCGCCGATGGACCCGGTGACCCTCGGTCTCTCGTCGCAGATCGACCTCGATTTCGAGGTGCAGCGCGCCGCCAAGGATCGTCCGCACGTGGAAGCGCCCGACGCGGGCGGCACCCTGATGCCGGCCGAAGTCTCGACCGCGCCGGTGCGCGACGAGCCCTTCGCCGATATGAGCCGTCCGAAACCGGTCGAAGAGGACGCCATCGACGTCAATTCGGTCTTCGCCAAGCTCAAGCAGCTGAAGCAGGACGACGAAGAAGACGACGCATAACGCATCGCAACAAAAGGCCCGGAGCGATCCGGGCCTTTTTTCTAATCCTCGCAACTCGTCATGGCCGGGACTATTCCCCCGCCAGACCCCTGCCCTTCAACGCCTCCCCGATCTCCTCCAGCACCATCGGATCGTCGATGGTCGCCGGCATCGACCAGGCATCGCCGTCGGCGATCTTCTTCATGGTGCCGCGGAGGATCTTGCCCGAGCGGGTTTTCGGCAGCCGCCCCACCGTGATGGCGAGCTTGAAGGCTGCGACCGGGCCGATCTTCTCGCGCACCAGTGCGATCAGCTCGGCCTCGATCTCGGTCGGGGCGCGGGCGATGCCGGATTTCAGCACCACGAGACCGCAGGGCACTTCGCCTTTCAGCGAATCCTTCACCCCGATCACCGCGCATTCGGCGACCGCCGGATGGGACGCCAGAACCTCCTCCATGCCGCCGGTGGAGAGCCGGTGGCCCGCCACGTTGATGATGTCGTCGGTGCGGCCCATGATGTAGACGTAGCCGTCACTGTCGATGAAGCCCGCATCCGAGGTGTTGTAATAGCCCGGATAGGTGGTGAGATACGCCTCGCGGAAGCGATCGTCCGCCTGCCAGAGCGTCGGCAGGCAGCCGGGGGGCAGCGGCAGCCGGATGGCGATGGAGCCCATCGTATCGGCCGGCAACGGCTTCCCGCCCTCATCCAGCACCTGCACGTCGTAGCCGGGCATCGGCACCGTCGGCGAGCCGTACTTGATCGGCAGCGCGCCGAGGCCGAGCGGATTGCCGGCGATCGGCCAGCCGGTTTCCGTCTGCCACCAATGGTCCACGATGGGCACGCCGAGAATGCGCTCCGCCCATTGCACCGTATCGGGGTCGGCCCGCTCGCCGGCGAGGAACAGCGCGCGGAAGCCTGAAAGGTCGTAGCTCTTCGAGGAGGACGGCCGTCCGGGTCCTCCTTCTTGATCGCCCGGAACGCGGTCGGCGCGGTGAACAGCACCACCGCTTTATGCTCCGCCACCACGCGCCAGAAGGCGCCCGCATCCGGCGTTCCCACCGGCTTGCCCTCGTAGAGGACAGTCGTGCAGCCATGGAGAAGCGGCCCGTAGACGATATAGGAATGCCCCACGACCCAGCCCACATCCGAGGCGCACCAATAAACCTCGCCGGGCGCGACGCCATAGAGGTTGCTCATCGACCATTTCAGCGCCACCAGATAGCCGCCGGTATCGCGAACGACGCCTTTCGGCCGGCCTGTCGTGCCCGACGTGTAGAGGATGTAGAGCGGGTCGGTGGCGGCGACCGGGACGCAGGGCGCTCTCGCCGGCCGCACGCTCGGCGACCCGGTCGTCCCAATCGTGATCGCGTCCCTCGACGAGCGCCGGCCCGGTATTGCGGCCGCTGGAAGACCAGACAGGCCTCCGGCTTGTGGCGGCTCAAGGCGATCGCCTCGTCGAGAAGGGGCTTGTAGGGAACGACCCGGGCCGTCTCGATGCCGCAGGAGGCGGTGAGTATGACCTTCGGGGTCGCATCCTCCAGCCGGGTTGCAAGCTCGGTCGCCGCGAAGCCGCCGAACACCACCGAATGGACCGCGCCGATGCGCGCGCAGGCGAGCATCCCGAACACCGCCTGCGGAATCATCGGCATGTAGAGAACGACCCGGTCGCCCTTGTCGACGCCGAGATCCTGCAGCACGGCCGCGAGGGTCGCGACTTCGTCGCTGCAACTCGGCGTAGGTGTAGGTGCGCTTGGCGCCGGTGACGGGGCTGTCGTAGATCAGCGCCGCCTGCTCGCCGCGGCCCCGTTCCACATGCCGGTCGACCGCATTGTAGCAGGCATTGCATTCCGCGCCGGCGAACCAGCCGCCGAACACGCCGCATGTCGGGATCGAAGATCTTCTCGGCCGGCTTCGACCAGTCGATCTCCGCGCGCGGCCTCGCGCCAGAAGCCTTCCGGATCGGCGCGCCAGCGCGCGTAGACCTGCGGATAGCGGCTCGGGGTCGGGTCGATGTCATGCGCGTTCCCTTTCGTCGTTATTCGCAGCCGGACGATAAGGAGGGCCTTTTCGACCGGACTTTGCAAGCCTCTCGTGTTAGCAGGCAGCGACGCCGTGGTCAGCGGCGACTTTCGACGAGCGACCGATGATCACCGCCCCGCTTTTCTATCTCGCCGCCGTGCCGGCCGTCATCCTGCTGGGGCTCTCGAAAGGCGGGCTGTCGGGCCTCGGCCTGCTTGGCGCTGCCGCTGATGGCGCTCGTGGTGTCGCCCATGCAGGGCGCCGCCATCATGCTGCCGATCCTGATGGTGCAGGACGTAGTGACCGTGTGGGTCTATCGGCATAGCTGGGACCGGCGAAACGTGCTGATCCTGGCGTGCCGGGAGCCATCGGGGGAATTCTCGTCGGCTATCTCTGGGCGGCCGAGGTTTCCGACGCGGCGCGTCAGGCTGGCGCTCGGCGTGATTTCCGATCGGTTTCGCCGTTCGCCGCCTCATGCTCGAGCGCGGGCCGCACGAGGTCGCGCCGACGAAGGCGCGACCTACCGCAAGGGTTGTTCTGGGGCGTGATCTGCGGCTTTACCAGCATGATCGCCCATGCGGGCGGACCGCCCTTCCAGATCTACGTGATGCCGCAGCGCCTGCCGCAGACGGTTTTCGTCGGCACGGGCGCCATTCTGTTCACGCTGTTGAACTGGATCAAGGTGCCGCCCTACATCGCGCTCGGGCAATTCAGCGCCGCCAATCTTTCCACCGCGGCGGCGCTGTTCCCCGTGGCGATCGCGTCCACCTACGCGGGCGTGTGGCTGGTGCGGCGGATATCGGGTCAGCGCTTCTACACGATCGTCTACGGGCTGCTCATCCTCGTCGGCGGCAAGCTGATCTATCGACGGCGCGGGCGGGCTTCGCCTAGAGGGCCGCATAAAAACAGACGCCGCTCCGTCTGGAGCAGCGCCTGTCGAAACTCGGAATTGGTCTGGAATGGACTAAGGAATAATGCGGTTAATGCACCGCCGAATGGCTGTTTTTCAGCCGGCTGATCTCGTCTTTGAGGTGGAGCTTCTTACGCTTGAGTTCGGCCAGTCGCGTATCGTCCATGGATGGGTGGTGAACGGCACTTTGCAGCTCTCTCTCGAGCGCACGATGTTTGCGTTCGAGTTCGGTGAGATGGTTCTGCAGCGGCATTTCTGTACCTCCTGTTCGATCCTCTAACGTCATGAATGTGACATACAGAAAGTGGCGAGTCGAAGGCAAAACGATGCTGCGCTGCGAAACCCGGGGTCAGATTTTATACGCCAAGCTTGCGGGTGCGACGCATGCCGCGGTGCGACGCAACCGTCTTGCCGAACATGGCGGCGCGGAGCATACTTTGTCCAAGCGCGCCCGGTTGCCGGCGGCGATGGGCAATCTGGAACGTCTCGATGATCGATGTGGCTGAACTGGAAGCGGATCTTGCCCGTTTGAAGCAGGAGCATCGCGATCTCGACACGGCCATCGAGGCGCTGGAGCAGATCATCACCGGAGACCAGCTGCAGGTTCAGCGGCTGAAGAAGCGCAAGCTCGCCCTCAAGGATCAGATCATCCGGATCGAGGACCAGCTGACGCCCGACATCAGCGCCTGAAGCGGCAAGCGCCAGGTTTTTCGGACACGCCCGGCCTGCGGCCTTGCCCGGCCGCCAAGGGCTTCGCTATTGCCATCAGCTCTCAACAGGCCTCAAGCCGGAGCCATTCCATGGCAGGAATACCCGTTGCCATCATCATGGGCAGCCAGTCCGACTGGGCGACCATGCGGCACGCCGCCGAGGCTCTGGATGCGCTCGGCATCCCCTATGACGCCCGCATCGTCTCCGCCCATCGGACCCCGGACCGGCTGGTGGCCTTCGCCAAGGGCGCCAAGGCGGCAGGGTTTCAGGTGGTGATCGCAGGAGCCGGCGGCGCCGCCCACCTGCCGGGCATGACCGCCGCCATGACGCCTCTGCCGGTCTTCGGCGTGCCGGTGGAATCGAAGTCCCTGTCCGGTCAGGACAGCCTGCTGTCGATCGTGCAGATGCCGGCCGGCATTCCCGGTCGGAACGCTCGCCATCGGCCGCGCCGGGGCGGTCAACGCGGCGCTTGCTGGCGGCCGCCGTGCTGGCCCTTCACGACGAGGCGCTGGCGGAACGTCTCGATGCCTGGCGCCAGCGCCAGACCGACAGCGTCGCCGAACGGCCGGCGCGAGGAGGCCTGACCCGCATGATCGTCCCCGGCAACACCCTCGGCATCCTCGGCGGCGGCCAGCTCGGCCGGATGATCGCCATGGCGGCGGCCCAGCTCGGGCTTCGCACCCATGTCTATGCGCCCGAGGCCGACAGCCCGGCCTTCGACGTCAGCGCGGAGCGCACGGTCGCGGCCTACGAGGACGAGGAGGCGCTGGCCCGCTTCGCCCGCTCGGTCGACATCATCACCTACGAGTTCGAGAACGTGCCGAGCGCGACGGCGGCCGTTCTCGGCGGCGCATGCGCCCGCTCGCGCCCAACGCGCGGACCCTCGCCACCACGCAGGACCGCCTCGAGGAAAAGAACTTCATCGCGAAGCTCGGCATCCCCACGGCCCCTTACGCCGCCGTCGCCAGCGAAGCCGAGCTGGCGGAGGCGATCGATCGAATCGGGCGGCCCGCCGTGCTCAAGACCCGCCGCTTCGGCTATGACGGCAAGGGGCAGGTGATGATCCGCCCGGACACGGACACCGCCGAGGCTTTCGCGGCCGTCGGAGGCGCGGCCTCGATTCTCGAAGGGTTCGTGCCGTTCGAGCGGGAGCTCTCGGTGGTCGCCGCCCGGACCGCAAGCCGGCGATTTCGCCGCCTACGATCTGTGCGCCAACACGCATCGGAACCACATCCTGGACATCACGCGGGTGCCCGGCCGGGGTCTCGGACGAGACCGAGAAGCGGGCCGTCGTGATTGCCCGCGCCATCGCCGACGCCCTCGATTACGTGGGCGTTCTCGGCCGTCGAGCTGTTTCTGGTCGGGAGCGGCAGCGACGAGACCCTGGTGGTCAACGAGATCGCGCCGCGCGTGCACAATTCCGGGCCACTGGACCCTGGGGGGCGCCCGGACCTCCCAATTCGAGCAGCATGTGCGCGCCGTCTGCGGCTGGCCCCTCGGCTCCCCTTCCCGCCTCGGACGGGTCGAGATGCAGAATCTCATCGGCGAGGAGGCGGAGCGTGGGAGCGTATTCTGGCCGAACCCGGCGCCCAGCTCCACCTCTACGGAAAGGCTGAGGCGCGGCCGGGCCGCAAGATGGGGCACGTCACCCGCGTTTTTCCCGAGAGGGGCCTGAAACCTTTCCCGAAGCGGGCCGTTAACCTCTCCGACCGGCGCTTTTGTTGCGAGGCAGTCTGGACAATTCCAGCCTTCCTCTGGTAGTCACGCCGGCCAGAGAGAGGTGCGCAAGACGCGCCTCATTTACTTTTTGCCACAATCGATACGGCGCAAAACGAGGAAATCGCGTGCAGGTTCTTGTCCGGGATAACAATGTCGATCAGGCGCTCCGCGCCCTCAAGAAGAAGATGCAGCGCGAAGGCATCTTCCGCGAGATGAAGCTCCGCGGCCATTACGAGAAGCCCTCTGAGAAGAAGGCTCGCGAGAAGGCCGAAGCCGTCCGCCGCGCCCGCAAGCTCATCCGCAAGCGCATGCAGCGCGAAGGCCTTCTGCCCTCGAAGCCGCGTCCTGTGACGGCTGGCGCGGGTCGTCCGGGCGCACCGCGCTAAGCTGCCTCCGCAGCTTCGTGATCGATCTGAAAGAATTCGTGAATTCGGCGCCCTTGCGCAAGCGGGGCGCTGTTTTGCGTTTTCAGGCCCCCGATGGCGCTCTGTGGCGTTTCTGCGCCCGTTAAGATTTTTCCGGCAGTCTGTTCCTTCCCCTTTCAGTTGGAGACGAAGGTGTTCGCCTCTATCAATTCGCCGTTTCGCACCCTTCACCCTCATCCTCGTCGGTCTTGGCCTTGCCGCCTGCGACACCACCAGCGGGGGCTCGATGCGGCGCATCGCCGTGGTGGAGGAGGACACGCAAGGGACCAGCAGCGTCAACATCGCGTCCCTGTCCGATGTGATCCAGCGCAACCCGAGCGATCCCGGCGCCTATAACACCCGCGGCGCCGCCTATGCGCGGGTCGGCCGCTACAGCGACGCCATCTCGGATTTCAACAAGGCCGGTGCAGATCGATCCGAATTTCGCGCCGGCCTATACCAACCGGGCGCTGGCGTTCCGCCAGACCAACCGCAACGATCAGGCGCTGGCGGATTTCTCCCGCGCCATCGAAGCCGATCCGAATTACGGCCCGGCCTATATCGGACGCGGCAACCTGCTTCGCGCGCAAGGGCCAGTTCCAGGGAGCCCTCGACGACCTGACCATCGCCATTCGGCTCGTGCCCGAATCGGCCGAGGCTCTTCACGCGCGCGGGTTGCTCTACCAGAAGCAGGGCATGCACGCCCAGGCGATCCTCGACTTCGACTCGACCATCGACCGCAACGCCTTCGTGGCCGCGCCCTACGCGGCCCGCGGCCAGAGCCTGGTGGCGACGCAGCAATACGACAAGGCCATCGAGGACTTTAACGCGGCGCTCAACGTCAATAACCGCGATGCCGAATTCATGGGCCTGGCGCGGCGTCGCCTACGAGCGCATGGGCAACCGCCAGATGGCGCAGGAAAGCTTCCAGCGGGCGCTCGGCCATCGACAACGGCAACACGGTGGCGCGGCAGGGCAATTCGAGGCTGTAACGCGACGCGAGCTTTTCGTTAAAAGCCGGTCATTCCGGGGCCGCGAAAGCGGAACCCGGAACCCAGACGCGCTGACCGGGCCAAAAGAAGCGTTGGCGTCGAGCACTCCCTCGGTCGTCCTGTGGTTATGGGGTTCCGGGTTCGCTTCGCGCCCCGGAATGACAGAGCGTTACGGCGCGGTCCGGAGCTCGGAACTTCACACCACCTTCGTCATGATCGTCACATAGGGCGCGAACCCGAATTCCCGGTAGGTCCGCGCCGCCCTCTCGTTTGCCGCCAGCGCCGCGATGGTGAGCCTCTTGAGGCCGGCCTCGCGGGTCAGGCGCTCGGCCTCGCGAAGCAGCATCTGGCCGATGCCCCGGCCGCGAAAGCGCGCATCCACCACCAGATCCGTCACGACGGCGTAGTCCCGCACCTCCTCCACCATGTAGGCGGCGTCCGTCTGGACGACGAAACCCATGGCGGCGATCACCTCGCCCTCCTCCATCCGCGACGACGATGCGGCCATGGCGCTTTGCCAGCCGCTGCACAGCTCATCGTGATAGGCGGCCGCGGCGGCGTGATCCCGCAGCCGATCTCCCGTCAGGTCGGCCTCGACGATGTTGAGCTGGCGGATCAGCGCCACGACCGCGTCGCGATCCGCCGGCAAGGCCGTGCGCAGGGTGGTGGCCATCATGAACTCCCAAAAGAAAAGGCCGGTTCGAACCGGCCTTCCTTCAATGCAAAACAGGGCGGCTTGCCGGCCTCAATCGAGATTCTTGAGGATCTGGTCGACCATCTTCTTGGCGTCGCCGAACAGCATCATGGTGTTGTCGCGGAAGAACAGCTCGTTCTCGACGCCCGCATAGCCCGACCCCATGCCGCGCTTGATGAACAGCACGGTCTTGGCCTTCTCCACGTCGAGGATCGGCATGCCGAAGATCGGCGAGGACGGGTCGGTCTTGGCCGACGGGTTGGTGACGTCGTTGGCGCCGATCACGAAGGCCACGTCGGCCTGCGCGAACTCGCTGTTGATGTCCTCGAGCTCGAAGACCTCGTCATACGGCACGCTCGCTTCCGCCAGCAGCACGTTCATGTGGCCGGGCATGCGGCCTGCCACCGGGTGAATGGCGTATTTCACGTCGACGCCGTGGGCTTTCAGCATGTCGCCCATCTCGCGAAGGGCATGCTGCGCCTGCGCCACCGCCATGCCGTAGCCCGGCACGATGATGACCTTTTCGGCGTTCTTCATGATGAAGGCGGCATCGTCAGCCGAACCCTGCTTCACCGGGCGGGTTTCCACCGCGCCGGCGCCGGCGCCCGTCGTCTCGCCGCCGAAGCCGCCGAGGATGACCGAGATGAACGAGCGGTTCATGCCCTTGCACATGATGTAGGAGAGAATCGCACCCGAGGAGCCGACGAGCGCGCCGGTGATGATGAGCGCGAGATTGCCCAGCGTGAAGCCGATGCCGGCCGCCGCCCAACCCGAATAGGAGTTGAGCATCGACACCACCACCGGCATGTCGGCGCCGCCGATCGGCACGATGAGCGTGACCCCGAGCACGAACGCCACCAGCACGATGAGCCAGAAGGCCGCATGGCTCTCGGTGGTGATGAAGATCGCCAGCAGCACCACCATCAGCGCGCCGAGGCCGATATTGAGCAGGTGCCGCTGCGGCAGCATGATCGGCTTGCCGGACATGCGCCCGTCGAGCTTCAGGAACGCGATGACCGAGCCCGTAAAGGTGATGGCGCCGATGGCGACGCCGAGCGCCATCTCGAACAGGGAGCCGCCATGGATGGTGCCGACGCGTGCCGATGCCGAAGGCCTGCGGCGCGTAGAGCGCACCGGCGGCGACCAGCACCGCCGCGAGGCCGACCAGCGAGTGGAAGGCGGCGACGAGCTGCGGCATCGCCGTCATGGGCACGCGCTTGGCCACCACCGCGCCGATGCCGCCGCCGATGGCAAGGCCCGCGATCATCAGCGCCCAGCCGGCGAAATCGGCCGGCGGCTGGACCAGGATGGTGGTGAGGATCGCGATCCCCATGCCCACCATGCCGTAGAGGTTGCCCTGTCGCGAGGTGGTCGGATGCGACAGGCCGCGCAGCGCCAGGATGAAGAGGACGCCCGAGACCAGATAGAGGAGCGAGGCAAGGTTTGGTGACATCGCCTCAACCCTTCCGGCGGTACATGGCAAGCATGCGCTGGGTCACCAGGAAGCCGCCAAAGATGTTGATCGAAGCCAGGATGATGCCGATGAAGCCGAGCGCCCGCGCCCAGATCGAGCCCTCGCCCAGAGCCGGCGCCACGTTGACGCCGACCGCCAGCAGCGCGCCGACGACGATCACCGACGAGATGGCGTTGGTGACCGACATGAGCGGCGTGTGGAGGGCGGGCGTCACCTGCCAGACCACGTAATAGCCGACGAAGATCGCCAGCACGAAGATGGCGAGGCGGAAGACCGTCGGGTCGACCGCGCCGTGGGTGGCGACCGAGGCCGCCATCGCCACCTGATCGGCGATCGCCTGGGCCGCCTCCGCCGCGCGCTGCGCCACGTCGGCGGCGGCTCGGGATTGCTCGACGGCCTGTTCGGGCGTGAGTGTCGCCATGACGTCCCCCTGGTCTTAAGCGGTCGGCTGGAAGGCTGTGTGAACGATCGCGCCGTCGCGGGTGAGGTTGGTCGCCCGCACCAGCTCGTCGTCCCACTTCACCGCGACGCTCTTGGTCTCCCGGTCGATCAGCGTCTCGACGAAGGCGTAGAGGTTGCGGGCGTAGAGCGCCGAGGCGGTGGCGGCGAGCCGGCCCGGCACGTTGAGGTGGCCCACGACCTTGACGCCGTTATGGTCCACCACTTCGCCCGGCACCGCGACCTCGCAATTGCCGCCGCGCTCCACCGCCAGATCGATCACGACCGAGCCCGGCTTCATGGATTCGACCATCGCCCGGCTGACGAGCTTGGGAGCGGGACGGCCGGGGATCAGCGCCGTCGTGATGACGATGTCCTGCTTGGCGATGTGGGAGGCGACGAGCGCCGCCTGCTTGGCCTGGTATTCGGCCGACATTTCCTTGGCGTAGCCGCCCGCGGTCTCGGCCTGCTTGAATTCCTCGTCCTCGACGGCGACGAACTTGCCCCCGAGGCTCTCGACCTGCTCCTTGGCGGCGGGCCGCACGTCGGTCGCCGTCACCACCGCGCCGAGGCGGCGGGCGGTGGCGATCGCCTGAAGGCCGGCGACGCCCGCGCCCATGACGAAGACCCGGGCGGCCGGCACGGTGCCGGCGGCGGTCATCATCATCGGCATGGCGCGGCCATATTCGCCCGTGGCGTCGATCACCGCGCGGTAGCCCGCGAGGTTGGCCTGCGAGGACAGCACGTCCATGACCTGCGCGCGGGTGATGCGCGGCATCAATTCCATCGAGAAGGCCGAGACCTGCGCGTCCGCCAGCGCTTTGCAGCGCCGCGTCCTGGCCGTAGGGGTCCATGATGCCGATGAGGATGGCGCCGGGCTTGTAGCCGACGAGTTCGTCCGCGCCCGGACGGCGGACCTTGAGGACGATGTCGGCGTCCTTGACGGCCTCGGTGGCGGTCGGCGCGATCACGGCGCCTGCCGCCTCGTATTCCGCATCGGGACACGCCGGCCTTGACGCCGGCGCCCGCCTGGACGGCGACCTCGGCGCCCAGGCCATGTATTTCTTGACGGTTTCAGGGGTGGCCGCGACGCGCGTCTCCACCTTGTCGGTTTCCGAGAGAACGGCGACCCGCATGCAACACCCCCCGTGCCGGGCGACCCTGGGGCGCCCATCGAATTGGAGTGAGCCGGGCGGGAGGCCCGGCTCCCGGTCGAGTCTCAGTAGAAGATCAGCGCCAGAAGCAGCAGGATCGCCACACGCCGGCGGGAGCCTTGACGCCGACCGACGGCGACATCGCACCGACCGCGCCCGCTGCGAGCGACAGGATGACGCCGAAAATGGCCGTAAGCCACGCGTGACGAACGCCGCCGACCGCGAGCGCCAGCACATGGCAGAGCACCACGACGCTGCCGATTTCCACGAACCGGAGGAAGCCGCGATAGGTCGCTTCGTGCGAGCGAGCGTCCATATCCGGGCTGTAGCCCGCATACGGCGCGTGTTTGGTATCGGCCATGATCGATGCCCCATTCAGCATGACGTATTTGTGGTGCGTTTACCCCATGCGGGAAGGGGCCGCAATCTTGTCGGCCGGTTTTCCGGCGATTTATGGCCAAGGCTCCCTTAGCGGACGCCGAGAAACCGGCGCCATTGCGGCAGGCAGATTGTTTCGAAATCGTATTTCTGCAGCGCCAGCGCCCGCGCGGCTTTTGCCATCGCGGCCGATTGCTCTTTGTTTTCAAGCGTTTCGCGAACTCTTCGCGGCCAGCGCCTTGGGGTCGAAAAACGGGAACAAGCCGCCCGTTGACGCCGTCCTCGATGACCTCCCGCACCGGCGCGGTGTCGGACGCCACGATCCGGCATTCGAGCGCCATGGATTCGATCAGCGACCAGGACAGCACGAACGGGTAGGTCAGGTAGACATGGGCGGAGGAGAGCTGCAGCACCTTGACGAATTGCTCGTAGGGAAGATGCCCCACCATGTGGACGCGGGACCAGTCGACGGGCCGGTCGATCTTCTCGCGGAAGACGTCGAACCAGGTCCGGCCGCCCGGCGCATTGCCCGAATAGCTCTTGCCCTTGCCCCCGACGATGACGACCTGGAGCTTCGGGTCGATATCGAGGATGTCCGGCAGGCTGCGCAGCATGATGTGGGAGCCGCGCATGGGCTCGATGTTGCGGGTCACATAGGTGACCACCGGAATATCCCGGCTGAGACGCGGGCCCGTCCTTGCCGATGCGGATCGTCACGGACGGATCCGGCTTCAGGCGCTGCGCGTCGATGCCGTCGTGGATCACCGCGATGCGATCGCGCAGGTAGATCCGGAAACGTGTCGCGCTGGTACTCGGTCGGGCGCGACGGACGAGATCCGCCGCGTCGAAGGCGCCGAGCTGCATGGCGTTCTTGGCGCGCAGGCGCCACACCGTCTCGACATTCTCGACCGGATATTCGGGATCGAAATCGAGGTCCTGGCCCTTGGCCGCGTAATAATACTCGAAATAGGCGACATGGCGGGCATTCGGCCAGACGTCCTTGAGAAACAGGTTTTCGCCCCAGCCGGTATTCACCGCCACCACGTCGGGACGGAAGCCCTGCTCGGCGAGCTGCCTCGCGCAATGCGCCGCTCCATAGGCGCGGCGCAGGCGCGGGACCACCGGCGAATAGCGGTGCTGGTAGGGCTCGTCGTCGGGCCCGTCGACGGGCACATAGGAGAAGTACTTCACGCCCGGGACGCTGCATTGCTTCAGGGTGCCGATGCCGACGACCTCGTGCCCCTCCTTGATCAGCGCCGCCGCCATGCGGCCGAACTGTCCGGGAAAATTCTGGTGAACGAAGACGAATTTCATCGGTTGCCCCTGCCCTGCCTCAGGCATTTACGGCCAGAGGCTGCGGCGATGCAACCTGATTACGTCGGAGCGGTCAGTCCTGCCTTGCGTCAAGGCCTCCTGCTGGCGCGCGCGAGGGATCGAGCGAGAAGCGCTCGATCTCCGCCTCGAAGAGCTGGTGGTAGTTCAGCTCCGCCTGGAGGTGCAGGAAGACCGCGCCGAGCCCGATGGCGGCGCGGTCCATGAAGACGAATTCGCGCGGCACCGTCACGGGGCCCTTTTCCTTCAGCGCCTTGTGGACCTCGAAGGCCTGCCGACGGCCGTATTCGCCGGGCTTGACGCCATCCGCCACCGTGCGCACCCGATCGTCGAGCAACGGCGCATAGATGAACCGCGCCCAGATGTTGAGGATGTCGATGAGTTCGGCCGAGAGGTTCTTGAACCCCCAGGTCTCGTAGGCGTGCACGACCCGGTCGCGGTCGTCGGTCTGCAAGTCCGCGATAGAGATCGACCACGCCGCCGACGAAGCGCGGATGGAAGATGCGCACGCAGCCGTAATCGAGCAGATTGATGCCCTGCGGCTCGCCGCCCTCCGAGAACACCGTGTAATTGCCCAGATGCGGATCGCCGTGGATCACCGCCGCGTGGCTGAACGGATGCCACCACGCCTTGAACATCGCCACCGCGAGCCGGTTGCGAATCGCCACGTCGGACTCCGCGAAGGTGAGGATCTTCTCGCCGTCGAGCCATTCGAGCGACAACAGGCGCTGGGTCGACAGATCGAGATGGATCCGCGGCACGCGAACCTGCGTCCACATCGCGCGAGCGCATGGGCATAGAGCGCCGCGTGCTTCGCCTCGCGCGCATAATCGAGCTCCTCGCGCACCCGCTCGCCGATTTCCTTGGCGATTTCCCGCGTGTCGATGGCGGGGTTCATGCGCCGATGCAGCGAGAACACGAATTCGAGCTGCTGCAGATCGGCTTCCACGGCCGATTGCATGTCGGGATATTGCAGCTTGCAGGCAAGCGCCGCCCCGTCCAGCGTGGTCGCGCGGTGAACTTGCCCGAGGGACGCCGCGGCGGCGGGATTGAGATCGAACGAGCCGAAGCGCTCGCGCCAGTTCGGCGCCGAGCTCCGCCTGCATCCGCCGCTTCACGAAAGCCGCGCCCATGGGCGGCGCTTCGCTCTGGAGCTTCTGCAGTTCCGCCGCATATTCGGGCGGCACCAGATCCGGGATGGTGGCGAGCAGTTGCGCCACCTTCATGATCGGCCCCTTCAGGCCGCCGAGCGCCTGCGCCAGCGCCACCGCGTTCGACGCATCCTGCCCGTCGCGATTGAACAGCCGGGCGCCGGCCATGCGCGCCGCGACGCCGCCCATGTTGGCGCCGACGCGGGCATAGCGCGCCGCGCGCGCGGAGAACCGGTTCGCTTCCCGATCGGGCCCGGCCATCTAGGTGTCCTGCTCCATGGATTCGAGCTCGACGATCAATCCCTCGATCATCGACAGGCCGATCTGCCAGAATTTCGGATCGCTGCGCATCGAGGCCGAAGGGCGCCAGCAATTCCGAATAATGCTTCGTGCCGCCCGCCGACAGGAGGGCGAAATACTTGTCGACGAAGCCCTCGTTCGACGCGCTCGTAGACGCCGTAGAGCGAGTTCACCAGGCAATCGCCGAACGCATAGGCGTAGACGTAGAACGGCGAATGGATGAAGTGCGGGATGTAGGTCCAGAACGATTCATAGCCGGGCCCGAGCCGGATCGACGGGCCGAGGCTCTCATCCTGCACCGACATCCACAATTCGCAGAGCTTGTCGGCCGTCAGCTCGCCGTTGCGCCGCTCCAGATGCACCTTGCGCTCGAACGCATAGAAGGCGATCTGGCGCACGACCGTGTTGATCATGTCCTCCACCTTCGCGGCCAGCATCGCCTTGCGCTGGACCGGGTCCGTGGTCTGGTCGAGGAGGCGGCGGAAGGTCAGCATCTCGCCGAACACGCTCGCGGTCTCGGCCAGCGTCAGCGGCGTCGGTGCCATCAAGCGCGCCGTTGGGCGCCGCCAGCACCTGATGGACGCCGTGGCCGAGTTCATGCGCGAGCGTCATCACGTCCCGCGGCTTGCCCTGATAGTTCAGCAGCACGTAAGGATGCGCCGACGGCACGGTCGGGATGCGCGAAGGCGCCCGGCGATTTGCCCGGGCGCGTCGGCGCATCGATCCAGTTCTCGGTGAAGAAGCGCCGCGGCGATATCCGCCATCCTCGGCGAGAAATCCGCATAGGCCGACAGGACCGTGTCTTTCGCCTCGTTCCACGGAATGGTGCGCTGGTCGACCTTCGGCAGCGGCGCGTTGCGATCCCAATGATCGAGCTGGTCCTTGCCGAACCACCGCGCCTTCAGCTTGTAATAGCGGTGCGACAGGCGCGGATAGGCCTCCTGCACCGCCGCCACCAGCGCCTCGACGATCTCGCGCTCGACGCGGTTGGCGAGGTGGCGCGAATCGGCCACATCCTCGAAACCGCGCCAGCGATCGGAGATTTCCTTGTCCTTGGCGAGCGTGTTGGTGATGAGCGTGAAGCTGCGCAGATTGGCCTTGAGCGTCTTGGCGAGGGCGTCGGAGGCGTCCTTGCGCACGGTCTCGTCGGTGTCCTGCATCTTGTTCAGGGTCGGCTCGATGGCGAGTTCCTCGCCCCGCACGTCGAACCGGAGCGACGCGATGGTCTCGTCGAAGAGGCGGTTCCAGGCGCCGCGGCCGGTCACCGACTTCTCGTGGAAGAGCTGCTCGATCTTGTCGTCGAGCTGATAGGGCTTGTCCTTGCGCAGATCCTCGATCCAGGGCCGGTAATGGCGCAGCGGCTCGCGCGCCACCGCCGCGTCGAGGACCGCGTCGTCGATGCGGTTCAGTCTCGAGCCCGAAGAACAGCAGCTCGCTGGAGGCGGCCGTCAGGCGCTCCTGCACGTCGCCGTAGAATTTCGCCCGCACCGGGTCGGTGGTGTCGCCCGCATAGACGAGGCCCGCATAGGACATGAGCCGCCCGAGCAGATCCTCGACGGCCTCGTAGCGCTTGAGCGCCGCAAACATCTCGTCCGCGCCCCTCTTGCGACCGCGCCATCGCGTCGAGCTTGCCGCGATAGGTGTCGGCGAACGCCTTGCATTCGGCCTCGGCCCTGGCGAGATCGGCCTTGAGCGCCTCGCTGTCCATGCCGGGATACAGATCCGCGAGATTCCATTCGGGCAAGCGCGCCGAGTTCGACTTGCTGGGAGAGCGGCGGCGGGGGTTTGGCGCAAAGGTGTGTCTTTCAGGATATCGGCGGAGCGGCGAATTCGTAGATGGCGGAGCGGAGGATCACGTCTGCACCATATTGGCCGCCGCGGCCGCCGGATCAACCCGATCACGCCTCCGGCACGATCGCCGCCGGCTGTTAATCTTCGGTTTACTTTTTCGAAAGAGCATTGCGCTTTGGACTTCCTGCCTCGACGCCGCTCCGCGTTCTTTACGGGAAATTGAAGGAGTCGGAGCCTAGATCACGCAGCCGCGCGGCCGGTTTGCGCGTTAGCCTCGACGGTCCTTGCATGCACGTCGCGGCGTAGATTTGAGGAATGACGATGATTCGCAGCCTTCGCAAAACCGCACCCTTGCTGGGGCTCATCGGATCGGTCTCGCTGCTTCTCGCTGACGGCCGATGGCCGAGGAGCATGCCGATCGCCGCCGGATCAGGTGCCGGCGCTGATCGAGCCGGCGCAGCCCGTCGTTCTCCGACATCGCCCCGCCGCCGGCCCGCGCACGCCGCGACCTTGCCCGAGCCGGAGCCGCGCGGCACCCGTGACGATCAATGCGGCCGATCTCGCGGCGCCCGCCGCCCGCGATCGAGATCCCGCTGCCCGACAGCGCCTCCGCGCTCGCTGCCATCCAGGCCGACTGGCTGCGCCTCGCCGTGGAGGATCGGCTGGCGGACGCGGCGGGCGATCCGCGAACTGCGCCTGACCAAAGCCGACGGCGAAGCGCTGTCGCGGCCTTCTACGCGGCGAGCGAGGAGCCGCTGGTCTGGGTGCGCGACGGGGTCTGGACGCCGGCCGCGAAAGCGGTCGTGGCCCGCCTCAAGGCGGCCGACGAGGACGGCCTCGTCAGCGCCGACTACGCCCTTCCCGATCCCGGCCTCCCGAAGGACGCGGCCCCGGCCCAATGGGCCCACGCGGATCTGCGCCTCAGCGCCTCCGCCATCCGCTATGCCCGCGACGCCCGCGGCGGCCGCATCGAGCTGTCGCGCATCTCGCCGCTGATCACCGCCAAGCTCGATCTGCCCGAGGCGGCCGAGGTGCTGCGCACATCTCTCGGCCGCGACGGATGCGGGCGCCGCGCTCGCGGCCTACAACCCGCCGCATCCGACCTACGTCGCGCTGCGCGACGAACTGGCGAAATTGCGGGCCCACAGGCCCTCGCAGCCGACCGTGCGCGTGCCGAAGGGCCCGATCCTGCGGGTCGGCATGCAGGATCCGCGCGTGCCGCTGATCCGGGCCCATTTCAAACTGCCAGGACGGGCAAGGATCAGAACCTCTACGACGAGAGCGTCGCGACGGCGGTCGCGGAATTCCAGAAAGCCAAGGGGCTGCCGACCAACGGCGTTCTGAACGCCCGCACCATCGCGGCCCTGTCGAGCCAGCCCCGCGCGGTGCTGGAAGAGCGAACTGATCTCCAACATGGAGCGCTGGCGCTGGCTTCCGGCCGATCTCGGCGCGCGGCACATCATGGTCAACGTGCCCGAATATCGCCTGCGTCTGGTGGAGGACGGCGATGTGGTGCGGCAGTCCCGCGTGATCGTCGGCAAGGAGAATACGCAGACGCCGATCTTCTCCGAGGACATGAAATATCTGGTGGTGAACCCGTCATGGACGCTGCCGCCGTCGATCCTCAAGAAGGAGTTCCTGCCGGCACTCGCGGCCGATCCTGACTATGCCGCGCGCAAGGGCTATCGGGTCGATCCGCAAGGGCAACCGGCATTTCCGTGCAGCAGCCGCCCGGCGAGCGCAATGCGCTCGGCCTGATCAAGTTCATGTTCCCGAACGACCACGCGGTCTATCTGCACGATACGCCCAACCGCACTCTGTTCTCGGCCGGCAAGCGCGCCTTCAGCCATGGCTGCGTGCGCGTCGATCAGCCGTTCGAGCTCGCCGAGGAGATCCTCGCGCAGGAGGACAAATGGTCCGAGAAGAGGCTGCGCGGACTCGTCGGCAAGGGCGAGCGCTACGTGCACCTGCGCAGCCCCCTTCCCGTCCACCTGACCTATTTCACCCTGTCGATCGACGAGAACGGCGCGCTGAAATCCTTCGACGACTCTACGGCTTCGACCGCAAGGTCCGCGCGGCCCTCGGCCTTTCCTCCTCGAATGCGCCGACGGGGCTGCTCCCGGCGCAAGTCCCACTAGGAAAATTTCGTCTTTCGGCCGCCACTTAACCGGGAAGTAACCGTCTTCGGCAAATATCCCTTCACTATAGGGATGCCGCCTCCGCAGC
Organism: uncultured Alphaproteobacteria bacterium; assembly: GCA_963837375.1. Lineage (GTDB taxonomy): Bacteria > Pseudomonadota > Alphaproteobacteria > Rhizobiales > Beijerinckiaceae > Microvirga. The sequence continues at coordinate 158,202 of CAWINL010000012.1, forward strand.
GGCACGCAAAGACGAGTATCACAGTGAGAGTATCGGGTTCGGGCCGCCCCGCGGTCGCGTCGAACATCCTCCGCCGCGCGGGCCTTTGCGTCGCGGCCATCCTGGCTGTTTTTGTGGGCGGTACGCGCGCGACGCAGGATGCCATCGCCAATGGCGATACGCGGACGCTGAGCTTCTACCACAACAACACCCAGCGAAACGCTGACCGTCACGTTCCGCCGCAACGGACAATACGATCCGCAGGCGCTGGAGCAGCTGAACTGGTTCCTGCGCGACTGGCGGCGCGAGGAGAAGACCCGCATGGACCCGCGCCTGTTCGACACGGTGTGGGAGGTCTATCGCGAAGTCGGATCGGAGGCTCCCGTGCGCGTGAATTCGGCCTATCGCTCGCCCAACACCAACGCGATGCTGCGCCGCCGTTCGAGCGCCGTCGCCAAGAACAGCCAGCACATGCTGGGCAAGGCGCTGGATTTCTATCTGCCGGACGTTCCGACCGAGCGCCTTCGCGCCATCGGCATGCGGCTGCAGAATGGCGGCGTCGGGTATTATCCCAACGCCTATACGCCGTTCGTCCATCTCGACGTCGGCAGCGTGCGCGCCTGGCCGCGGATGACGCGCGATCAGCTCGCGCGCATTTTCCCTGACGGCAAGACCGTTCACGTGCCCTCCGACGGCACGCCGTTCTCCCGCTACGAGGAAGCCCGCGCCGAGGTTCTCGCCAAGGGTGGGACGGTCGGCGGCTATTCGGCCGTGGCGGATGCGGACGAGGTGGTGCCGACCCGCCGCAAGAGCTTCTGGGCGACCCTGTTCGGCGGGGCTGACGAGGACGAGGATGCGGAGGAGATCCGCGCCACATTCGCGGCCCGGCCGCAATCTCCTGGCGGGCGGCGGCCGCAATGCGTCGCCGCAGGAATATTACGCCAGCGATTCCAATTCGAGCGTCTATGCGGCCTTGCAGCAGAGCCGGTCGCCGCCGCCTTCGCGCCAGCTCACCCGCGCCGCCGTCATTCCGCAGCCGCGCGTCGAGGAACCGCCGGCTCCGGCCGTCGTCGCCGCCGTCGCGCCCGCCCTGCGGGAGGAGATCGCGTCGCCGCCGCCGCTGCCGCCGACCCGGATCGCCGGCCTGCCGCAGACGGTCGAGACCTCGACCGGTCCGTCCCTGTCCTGGCAGCAGGGTCCCGGCGGGCAGGAGACGAGCGGATCGGCGCGAGACGTGGCGTTCGCGCCCATGCCGCCCCGGCGACCGGACGATGTTTCGATCACGTCGGGTCCTGTGATCGCCTATGCGCCGATCCCACCGGCCCGGCCGAGCGCGCTTGCACAGAGCAACCCCATCCCCGCAGCCGAGCGTGCCTGAATTGCGCGGTCTGACCAGCGTGGTGGCGAGCCTCGAGGCGGTGAGCATCCGTTGCCGCCCGCCAGGCCCGCCGCCGCCATCACGGTCGCGTCGGCGGCGCCCCTCGACATGCCGATCACCGGCTCGACCGCGCCCGCGCGTCCGGCCGCTCGGGAGGAGATCGCCAAACCGGTCGTGCCCGCGAAAGTCGCCGAGGCCACGAAGGTCAAGGCTCCGCTGACAGGCGCCCGGGCGCTCATGACGGCCGGTCCCAGCCTCGCGATGGGTTTCTCCGCAGAAGCCGATGGGCGATCTGGCGACGAACCGCTTCACCGGCCCGGCGGTCAAGCCGCTGCCGGTCATTCGTTAGAAAAGCGCGAGTTACATGAAAAAGGCGGGGTCATGCCCCGCCTTTTCGTATGTCCGGAACCGAAAACGCCTCAGCCGGCCATCCCGAGCGCCTGCATGTAGAGTTCGAGGATCGCCTCTTCCTCCTGCCGCTCCGCGTAGTCGCGCTTGCGGATCGAGATGATCTTGCGGATCACCTTGGTGTCGAAGCCGTTGCCCTTGGCTTCCGCGTACACGTCCTTGATGTCGCCCGCGATGCCGGCTTTCTCTTCCTCGAGGCGCTCCAGGCGCTCGATGAACGCCTTGAGCTGATCGCCGGCAACCGATTCGGTTTGAAATGCTGCGTCGTCCATAAAAATAACCTTTGAGTGGTGGCGCTCGGCCGGAAGGGAAATCGGTTGGCGCCACGTCTAGAGCATGAGGCCGAAAATTGCGAAGCGGTTTTCGGGCGACATCATGCTCCAGAATCGAAAGCGATCATGTTTCACGAGTGGTGGGCAATTCGGCCCGAACTCAGCGTGATCTAAGCCGTCGGCTTCGATTCCTCAAAGCCTTTAAGTTGGGCCGCGTCGGCCTCGGCCTGGTGACGTTCTTTCCAGGTCTCGTAGGGCATGCCGTAAATCCGCGTCCGGCTCTCCTCCTTGGAAAGCGGGACTCCGCGTTCGTCCGCGGCCTCTTTCATCCAGTTCGCCAGACAGTTGCGGCAAAAGCCTGCGAGATTCATCAGGTCGATGTTCTGCACGTCCGGCCGGGCAGCAAGATGCGCCAGCAGCTTGCGGAAGGCCGCGGCCTCGAGCTCCGTTCGGGTCTGGTCGTCCATGGCACTTATCCCCGTAATCCTCAGTGACGACGCAACCGGTCGCGGGTGCGGGTCGGCTGGGGCTGCGGCGTTCGCAGCTCCGGTTCGCCGGATCAAGCGGTCCGAGGAGGCGGGCGAATCGCTCCGCCCATTCCTCGGCGCCCTCATCGCTGGCGATCAGGTCCTGCCGGATCTCGATGAGCGCGTTGGCGAGGCCCCGATGGGTGGCGTGGCGGTCGATGGTGTCGCCCGCGAGCGCGCCATCATAGGGCTCGTTATCGCCGACCACGAGCCCGGTTTCGGCCATGAGCCCCTCCAGGAGCGGCCTGGCAAAGCGCTCGTCCGCGTCCCAGAGAATGCCCACATGCCAGGGGCGAGGCCAGCCGCGCCAGCTCGGGGTGAAGCTGTGGATCGTCACGATCACCGGCGGATGGCCTGCCTTGAGCCCGTTCTGGATCGCCTGCGCGATCGCCACGTCGTAGGGATCGTAGAAGCGCTCGATTCGGCCGCTGAATCTCCTCTTCGCTCAGGCCCGCATTGCCGGGCACGACGGCGCCGTCGGACAATTGCATCACCAGCGTCGGGTCGTCCCGGCCCCGGTTGGGATCGATCACCAGCCGGGAAAACCGGGTCAGGATGGCGGGCGCGCCGAGCCGGCGGGCAAGCGCGCGGGTGACCGCAGCGGCCCCGATATCGTACGCGATGTGACGCTCGAATTGGCTTTCGGCAGGAACCGAGATCCGCCAGGTCGGCCGGGACCGCGTTGGAGGCATGGTCGCACAGCAGCAGCACGCCCGACGTCGACCGATCGCCGTCGATGTGCTCCAGCGGCCACGGCTCGACGAGCCGGCGACTCGACCGCATGGCCGGGGCGAGAGATCGGGGCGCGGGCGCGCGAGGGGTGCGGACATGATGGGAGACGGAGCCGATGAAAGGGGTTGTGGAAGAGCCTTAACGTGCCCTAGGACAACTGACAACGCGACCGGACATCCCTGACCGGCCCCGGCACTCGTCCTTCGAAAATTTTCCCATGTCCGCCACGCCGACGACCGATCGACTGGAATCGAGCCTTCGCTCCGGCCTTCCTGGCCTTGTGCGTCGGCGCCGTCGCCATGGGCATCTCGCCCATCTTCGTGCGCTTCGCCGCCGCCGATGTGGGACCCTTCGCCAGCGCGTTCTGGCGCGTCGCGCTCTCCCTGCCGGTTGTCTATGCCTGGATGGTGATCGAGGAGAAGCGTGCGCCCGCGAGCGCGCCTCGGCGCTCCTATACGCGGCGCGACGGTGCTGGCCGGCCTCGCCTTCTCGGGCGACCTGTTCTTCTGGCATCTCGCGATCCTCAACACCACGGTCGCCAACGCGACCTTCTTTGCCACGACCGCGCCGCTCTTCGTCATCCTGATCGTCTGGCTGGTGCTGAAGCAGCGGGTCTCCAAGGGCACCATCGTGGGCCTGTCTGTTCTGCCTGCTCGGCGGCGCGGCGCTGATCGGCCAGAGCCTGCAGGTCGATCCGGCCCGCATCCGCGGCGATCTCTTCGGCATCTGCACGGCGTTCTTCTTCGGCCTTTATTTCCTGGCCGTCGGGCGCGCGCGCGACAGCGCGGGCGCGGCGCGGGTGACGTTCGAGGCCGGAATCGTCACCGCGGCGGTGCTTCTCGTCATCGCCGTCCTGTTCGACACGCGGGTCGTGCCGCATACCTGGCAGGGGATCGCGGCGCTGACCGCCATGGCGTTCATCAGCCAGGCGGGCGGGCAAGGGCTTGCTGGCGGTGGCGCTCGGGCGGCTTCCGCCGGTCTTCTCGTCGCTGGTCATCTTCCTCGAGGCGATCGCCGCGGCGCTGTTCGGCTGGCTGATCCTCGGCGAAGCGCTGACGCTGATTCAGGGCCTCGGCGGGGCCCTGATCCTGCTCGGCATCTGGGCCGCGCGGCCGCGGCCGCACTTCGGTCGCGGTGACGGCCCCGGAATGACCCTCTCCGAACGAGTGGGTTTTGCCGCGCCGAAGCCGTCCAAGGCGGCACTTTTCCCGAGCTTAGCCGGGATGAAATGCCGGCAGGGTCTTGATGCGGCACCGGCTTCTGGCCGACAAGGATTCCACATACTTCGTCGAAGCATTGTGCGATTTCTTCATCCTGAACGACCTGAACATACATCCATGACCGCCGCATTTTTCTCATCGGCTCCTGGCTGGCGGCGAAGTCTCGGCGCCGGCCGTCGTGCCGGCGCCATTCTGGGCCTCGCCTTCGTCTCTCGCGGCGGGATCGCTCGTTGGCGGCGACGCCCGCGCGGGCGGATCTGCGCCTGTGCAACATGACGTCGAGCCGCGTCGGCATCGCGCTCGGCTATCGCGACGCGCAGGGCTGGGTGACGGAGGGCTGGTGGAACCTCAACTCGCGCGGTTGCGAGACCCTTCTCAAGGGGCAGCTTTCGGGCCGGTTCTATTATGTTTACGCGATCGATTACGATCGCGGCGGCGAATGGAGCGGCCGCTCCTTCATGTGCACGCGGGAACGCGAATTCACCGTGCGCGGAACCGAAGATTGCCTGGCCCGGGGCTTCGATCGCAGCGGCTTCTTCGAGGTCGATACGGGTGAACAGAAAAGCTGGACGATCCAGCTCACGGAAACGAACCGCCCAGGGGGGCAATGAGAATGAGACGCGGACGGCGCACGAAAATTCTGGCCACCTTGGGACCGGCTTCCGAAAATCCCGAGATGGTCGCCAAGCTGTTTGAGGCGGGCGCCGACGTCTTCCGCCTCAACATGAGCCACCTGCCGCGCGAGAAGCTGCGCGAACGCGTCGCGATGATCCGGGCGGTGGAAGCGAAGTTCAAGCGGCCCATCGCCATTCTGGCCGACCTGCAGGGCCCGAAGCTGCGCGTCGACATGTTCGAGAACGACGGCGTGACGCTCGTCAAGGGACAGGCCTTCACCCTCGATGCCGACAAGACGCTCGGCACCGCGAAGCGCGTGCATCTTCCGCACCCGGAAATCCTGTCCTCGCTCGAGCCCGGCCACACGATCCTGATCGATGACGGCAAGCTTCGCCTGCGCGTGAAGAGCGTGAAGGAAGGCTCGGCCCTGACCGAGGTCGAGGTCGCCGGCCGGATTTCCAACCGCAAGGGCGTCAGCCTGCCCGACACGGTGATCCCCGTCGCGGCGATGACCGAGAAGGACCGCTCCGATCTCGAAGCGGCCCTCGATGCGGGCGTCGACTGGATCGCGCTGTCCTTCGTGCAGCGTCCCGAGGACGTGGCCGAGGTCAAGAAGGTGGCGCAGGGGCGCGCGCTCGTGATGTCGAAGCTCGAAAAGCCGCAGGCGATCACCCGCCTCGACGAGATCATGGAAATCTCCGACGCCGTCATGGTGGCGCGCGGCGATCTCGGGGTCGAAATGCCGCTCGAAAAGGTCCCGGGCATCCAGAAGCTCATCGTCCGCACGGCCCGCCGCCTCGGCAAACCCGTGGTGGTGGCGACCCAGATGCTCGAATCGATGATCGTCGCGCCGGTTCCGACCCGCGCCGAGGTGTCGGACGTGGCGACGGCCGTCTATGACGGCGCGGACGCGGTGATGCTGTCGGCGGAGAGCGCCTCGGGCCAGTATCCGGTCGAGGCGGTCGCCACCATGAGCCGCATCGCCGAAGAGGTGGAGCAGGACCAGAGCTACTGGACGATCATGCGAAGCCAGGCGACGCCGCCGGAGCAGACCGGCTCGGACGCGATCGCGGCGGGCGCGCACCAGATCGCCGATACGCTTCAGCTCAAGACCATCGCGGCCTGGACGTCCTCGGGCTCGACCGCCTTCCGCATCGCCCGCGAGCGCCCCAACTCGACCGTTGTCGCCCTGACCCCCAACGCCAACACGGCCCGTCGCCTGTCGCTCGTCTGGGGCGTGCACCCGATCCGCACGAAGGATGCGAGCGACGTCGACGACATGGCGTTCCGCGCCTGCAAGTTCGCCGTTCGCGAAGGCTTCTCGCAGGTCGGCGAGCGCATCATCATCGTGGCGGGCGTGCCGTTCGGAACGCCCGGCGCCACCAACATGGTGCGGGTCGCTTTCATCAGCCCGGAACACGCCGCTAAGGCCTGACCGGCTCAGTCTGACCCGGGCGTGGGCCGCCATCCGGCTCGCCAGCGCGTCGATCTTCGTGCGAACCAGGTCGCCGCGCGCATATTGCGGCATGTGGCCGATGCCCGGCAGGACGACGAGTTCGGCGCCGGGCACGTCCCGCGCGAATGAGCGGCTGTGGAGATCGGTCCAGACGACGTTGTCGGCATCGCCGCCGACCGCCGTCGCGGGCAGTGGATCTCGCTGATAGCGCGGGCTCTGCCGGTCGACCGCCGCGTTGAGCACCGCCACGTCGCGGCCATTCGCCAGCATGACGTCGGGGCGCAGGAGCAATCCCAGGTGCGCGCGCTCCGGTAAAATCGTCCGGCATGTCCTGCGGGCGCAAAGCTCCCCGGGCGACTACGGGCCGAAAGATCATCAGGGCCAGGGGCGTTGCAATGGTCGCGGTGACGAAGCCGCCGAACGGACGATGCCGCGAGCCGGTGATACCAGGAGATCTCCCCGCCCGGCCACGGATAAGCCACGCCCGACAGGAGAAAGATGCCGCCGGTGACGTCGGGATGATCGAGAGCGAGGATGGGCGACGATCGCGCCCGCCAGCGAATGGCCGACGATCAGCGCATGACGAACGCCGAGCTGACGCAGGCCTTCGGCGATGATCCGGGCCTGATCGGCCGGTTCGGCCGAGGCGATGCCGGGAGCCCGCTCACTGTACCCATGGCCCGGCCGATCGATGGCGATCACCCGATAGCGGGTCGCTAGCGCGTTCGCCGAGACCCAGCATCGATTCGACGAGGTTCGACGAAGCGCCATGCAGGAGCACGATGGTGGCATCCGGAACACGGCCTTCCGGAGACCGGTCCACATAATGAAGACGCCGCCCTTCGACATCGAGAAAGCGACCGGTCGGCGGATAGCGTGCCTCCATCAGCCGCGCATAGAGCGCCGTAAAGAGGGCGCTGCTATGCCAGAAGCGCCGCAAGGACGCCCACGATGATGAGAAGGACCTTCATCCGCAGGGCTTAGCAGAATCCAGCCCGTCGATCTCATGCCCGAGCTTGTCGACGATGGGTTGAAGGCTCGGGATTTGGGGATTGATCTTGAGCGCGCTGGCGAAAAGCCTCGAGCGCCCGCGCCTTGTCGTCCGCCGCCAGGAAGATCTGGCCAAGGCCGGCCCAGGCGGCGTAGTGGCGAGGCTCGAGCTTCAGGGCGCGATTGAGATCCGCCATCGCGGCGACCGGATCGTCGAGCTGGTAGAAAACGGTCGCCCGCGTGTACCAGGCCGAGGCCCAGCTGGGCTGGAGCGTGGTCACGCGGTCGAGAAGTTCTACGGCGAGGTCGAGATCTTTCTTCTCGACGGCCTGCGACGCCCTGTTCAGCAGCAGGTCCGCCGTATCGGAGCCCGGAGCGGGCCCAGCGGCGCTCGATGAGGCCTGCGATGCCTTGCGCCTCCCGTCTCGTTTTCGGCTTTGGCCAGGCGCTCGAAGAGGCTGTCGATGGTGACGGCGCGGGAACCGTCGCGAGCGGCCGGTTGCGGGCTCTCGCCCCGCCCGGTCGCGGGACGGCGGGCATCCTGCGCCAGGGCCATCGGGCCCACGAGCACGGACCCACGAGACTGCACGATGCGATCAGGACAAGCACAAAAAGGCGCATGCCGGGATCTTTGGGGATCCCGGCATGCGCCGTCAATTCATAAAACCGTGCGGCGGAGCGTCCCGGCCGCGACGCAACTTAGCCCTGGCGGGCCTTGTAGCGCTTCTGGGTCTTGTTGATGATGTACACGCGACCCTTGCGACGAACCAGCTGGTTGTCGCGGTGACGGCCGCGGAGCGACTTCAACGAGTTGCGGATCTTCATGTCCGGTCTCCTGCGGCCTCTCGGGAAGGCCGCGAATAAACAAATGGTGGGCGCGACAGGGATCGAACCTGTGACCCCTACGATGTCAACGTAGTGCTCTCCCGCTGAGCTACGCGCCCAAGAAACGGCGAATTTGCGCCCCGTTTCGGGTGTGGAGCGCGATATACCGGCTCGCGCGCAGGTGCGCAAGCCGTGACGGCGAACCTTTTTCAGGCGGCCATCATTTTATCGACCTCGTCGACCAGATCGCGCAGGTGGAAGGGCTTCGAGAGCACCTTCGCGTCCCGCGGAGCCTGGGAATCCGGGTTCAGCGCCACGGCCGCGAAACCGGTGATGAACATCACCTTGATCTCCGGGTCGAGCTCGGTCGCCCGGCGCGCCAGCTCGATGCCGTCCATCTCGGGCATCACGATGTCGGTGAGGAGAAGCTCGAAGGGCTCCTCCCGCAGCCGGTTATAGGCCGAAAGACCGTTATCGAACGAGGCTACGTCGTAGCCGGCGTTCTGCAGCGCCTTCACAAGGAAGCGCCGCATGTCGTTGTCGTCTTCGGCAAGAAGGATCTTCATCAGCCGCCAAGCCCCAAATCGTCTCGAGGTATCGTCCCTTCATGACGCGTCCGGGTAAATAACCCGTGAAAGAGCATCGCCTTCCGCGCGAGCATATAGCCGTGGACAGATTCGGTGCCGCTGCCTTAAACTGGCCGTGACGCTACGTTTGTGGAAAGCCAGCAAAGCCAGTGTCCCGGCATGCGTCCAGCCATATCGACGAGTTCGATCCGGCCTTCGTCGTCATCGAACCTCCGGCGCAAACGCTGCCCCTCGTGTTCAACGTTCCCCATGCGGGCGCTGTCTATCCGCCCTCGTTCCTCGCCCAATCGCGCCTCGACGCCCTGGCGCTGCGCCGCTCGGAGGATGCCTACGTGGATGCGCTCTTCGCACCCGTCGGCCGAGCTTGGCGCGCCCCTGATGGCGGCGCGGTTTCCCCGCGCTTATCTGGACCTCAACCGGGAGCCCTACGAGCTCGATTCGCGCATGTTCGACGGCACGCGTTCCCGTCCTTCGCCAATACCCGCTCGATGCGCGTCGCCGGCGGGCTCGGCACGATCCCGCGGATCGTCGCCGACGGGCAGGAAATCTATCGCGGACGCCTTCCGCGTGGATGAGGCCCTGCGGCGGATCGAGTGGCTCTACAAGCCCTATCACCGGATGCTGCGGCAGCTCGTGCGGCGCACCGCCGCAGACGTTCGGCGAGGCAATCCTGATCGACGGCCATTCGATGCCGTCGAGCAGCGTCAATCGCGACGAGGGCGCCAAAGCCGACATGGTGCTGGGTGACCGCTACGGGACGAGTTGCGCGCCGGTGCTCACCGACCTGATGGAAGCAGCCCTTCGGGGGCGCGGCTACACGGTGGTCCGCAACAAGCCCTATGCGGGCGGCTTCATCACCGAGCATTACGGCGAGCCCGCCCTCGGGCGCCACGCGCTCCAGATCGAGATCAACCGGGCGATCTACATGGAGGAGCGGACGCTGGAGAAGAAGCCCGGCTTCGCCACGCTCGCGGCGGACCTCCAGCACGCCTTCCGGCAGGTGATGGACGATCTCGGCGGCGAAGTGACGCCCCGCAGCATCGCCGCCGAGTAGTCTCGCGGACGCAATGCCGGCAGAAAAAAAGGCCGCCCTTGCGAGCGGCCCGAAGTTTAGGGAGGAAACGCCCAAGAAGGGCAACGATAGGGCGACGCCAATCGCCATACCGCAATGCACAAAATATAGATGCACCGCACAAAACGCAACAACATTTTATCGGTTTTTCTATGCGTTCCGTGCATGCCTGCTAGGATGCGGGTCGATGGCCCGCGTGTAGAAGGCGAGGCTGACCAGGAGCCAGACCGCCAAAGCGGCGAAGACCAGCCGGTATCCCTCAGGGCAGATAGACACCGACAGACGAGCGCCCGACGGCATCCATGAGCACGCCGGTCACGCTCTGGGACAGGAAGGCGCCGCCGATCGCCCCGATATTCATCAGGGTGATGCCGCGTCCGGTGAGATTGGGCGGAAACAGCGACTTGCCGTGGGCGGTCAGGATGGGCGTGAAGGCCACCGCGAAGCCGAAGAGGCCGAACCAGACGGTCGCCGCGGTACGGTCGATCGGAAAGACCGCCAGAACGACCAGCAGGATGGCGCTCGCCAATCCGCCCGCGAGCACCGGACGCTTGTAGCTGCCCCAGAACCGATCCATGGCGCCCCATGCGAAAAGACCGATCATCTGCGCGGTCGCGCCGATCAGCAGGATGTTGCCGCGAACCGAGTGGTCGGCGCCATGAACGTCCGTGAGATAAGGGCCGCCCCACAGGCCGATCATGGTGGCAAAACACGAATAGGCGGTGAGGTGGACGAAGAAGACGGGCCAGAAGGATCTGACCTTCAGGCATTCGCCGACGCCCCGAAAGGCCGAGGCCCAGCTCTCCACGCCGGTCTTCTGGCGCGAATCGCGCGGGACCGACGACCACGACGGCGATCGCGACGACCACCACGAGCGCCGCCACGCCCAAAAAGGTTTCCCGCCAGCCGATGACCGCCGCCGAGGCGGCAAGCGGGGCGGTCGCCGCGAGCGTCCCCAGATTGGCGAAACCCATCTGGAGGCTGGTCAGGCTGCGAAGCGCTCGGGCGGGAAGCGGCGCGCATAGATCAGCAGGGGCGCCATGAAGAAGGTCGAGCATCCGAGGCCCATCAGCGCCCGCGCGGCGATCAGCGTGGTGGCGGAGGGCGCCATCGCGAACAGGAGGGTGCCCGCGGCAGCCAGCACAGCGGTCGCCAGCATGGTGTGTTTCGGACCGTAACGATCCATCGCGATCCCGACGGGGATCTGCGCCGCCGCGAAGGAGAAGAAGAATGTGCTCGACAGGAGCCCGATCTGGGTCGCCGACAGGGCCAGTTCACGCGCGAGGTCGCCGGCGATGACGCCGACCGAATTGCGCAGGAACTGACTGAGGGCATAGACCGCGATGAGGGCCGTGATGAGAACGTAAGCCGTTTCGCGTTGCCGCACGGCCGTGGGAGAAGCCAAATTCATTCTTGTTATTGTCCGATCAGGTGCCAGGGGTCACTTGCCCGGGCGAATCGCGCTTGATAAAAGCGGAAGGCGGACGGCACGCCAAGGGAGTTGGCGATTAAATTTGTCACCTCTCGCGCAAATCGGCAAAGTCGCCGCGAAATACGAAGGATTAACCCCGCCATGGCGGTCATCGACTTCTCGCAATTCGTCAATGAGCTCGCGACCGTGTCCGGTCAGGCCATCATGCCGTTCTTCCGGACCGCCATCGCCATGGACGACAAATCCCGCGGCGGCGACTTCGACCCGGTGACCGAGGCCGACCGGGCCGGCGAATCGACCATGCGGCAGATCATCAAGCGATCCTTTCCGACCCACGGCATCGTCGGCGAGGAGTTCGGGGACGAGCGGGAGGACGCCGAATATGTCTGGGTGCTCGATCCCATCGACGGCACCCGCGCCTTCATCGCGGGCCTGCCTACCTGGGGCACCCTGATCGGCCTCATCCCGCAACGGGCAACCGGCCTTCGGCATGATGCACCAGCCCTTCACCGGCGAACGCTTCTTCGGCGATGGCGGCCGCTCGACCTATCAGGGCCCGGGCGGCGAGCGCCAGCTCCGGACGCGCCGCTGCGCCTCGCTGAAGGACGCGATCATCTCCACCACGAGCCCGAAGCTCTTCGCGGGCGACGAGCTGCGCGCCTATGACCGGGTCGAGAGCGTCGCGAAGCTCGCCCGCTACGGCTGCGATTGCTACGCCTATTGCATGCTGGCGGCGGGGCATGTCGACCTCGTGGTCGAATCCGGCCTCAAGCCCTACGACATCGTGGCGCTGATCCCGATCATCGAGGGCGCGGGCGGCATCGTCACGTCATGGGACGGCGGATCAGCCGCTCAGGGCGGCGCGTATCGTCGCGGCCGGCGATCGCCGGGTCCACGCCGCCGCCATCGAACTCCTGAGCCGCTGAGGACTGCTCGGCTCCGGGCTCGGCTCGAAAGTCCCGTCCGGCGTTCCGGGGATGAAGGCGTCGAAGGCGGCCCAGAACTGTTCGCGGATGTCGTCCGTCTCCATCAGGATCTCATGCCGTGCACCCGGAATGACAATGGCGTGGCCTGCCTTGAGCCTTGCGGCAAAGCGTTCCGTCGCGGGCGTGGCGCAGACCGGGTCGGCACCGGCGGCGATCACCAGCGTCGGAAGGCGGATCTTCGGCGCGTAGCGCGCATCGGCGAAGCGCTTCATGAAGCGGTAGGACGACATCGAGCCACGAGACCGTGGGCGCGCCGATGGCTCCGTCGCCGATGGCCTGTGCCGCATGCGCATTACGGGCGTAGCGGACCGGATCGCCGGTCAGCCGATTGCCCTTGAAGGGCTTCGTGGTGATCGATGTCGCGCCGCCGCCCGGCACGAAAGCCTTGCCGAAACCCAGCCACCGCAGGATCCGCATGAGGAAGGCGGTGGCTCTTGCGCATAGGAACCATCGCGATCGCGATCATGGGCGTGGTGGTGACGAGACGGCGGAACGGCAGCCAGCTCTCATAGGCGGCGCCGAGCGCGATCGCTCCGCCCATGGAATGGGCCAGGGCGAAATGCGGCGCCGGCATGAACGGAACCAGCACCTGGTCGCGGATCGCCTCGATATCGCGGCGGAAATCGGCGAACCGGCGCACATGCCCCTTGCGGGCATTCCTGACCTGCCGCCCGGACAGCCCCTGCCCGCGCCAATCGAAAGCGGCCACCGCGAAGCCGCGCTCGAGCAGTTCGCCGATCGACCTCGTAGTATTTCTCGATGAATTCGGCCCGGCCCTGGAGGATGCAGACCGTGCCCTTTCGGCTGCCGCCTTCGGGAAGCCAATAGGCGGCCCGCAGTTTCAGGCCATCGCTGGTTTTCACCTCCACGAGGTGCGGGTGCGGCGGGAGCGGGTTGTCGGGAGTGGCCAGAAGTTGAAGCACGGCGGGGTTCTCTAAGCGGCGCGAAGTGCCTTTATAGGGGCAATTCTCGCGTTGACCATCCGCCTCTTGACACCGCTCCCGGCCGTTCCCAGATCACGATCGTGCCGGCCCCATGGCGGCACATCCCGCGGCCCAGCCCATCGTGGTGGTCCGTTTTCTGCATGTTGCTTCTAATGGAGGATATGCCATGCGACAGTTCGATCTTGCTCCCCTCTACCGCAATACGGTCGGCTTCGACCGCCTGTTCGCGCTTCTCGACCAATCGGTCGGCGTCGACGCGGCCCCGACTTATCCGCCCTACAACATCGAGCGCACCGGCGAGAATGCCTACCGCATCACCGATCGCGGTGGCCGGTTTCACCGAACAGGATCTCGCCATCGAGGTGAAGGAAAATTCCCTCTCGGTGCGAGGCGAGAAGAAGCCCGCCGAGCCGCGTAAGACCGAAGTGCTCCATCAGGGCATCGCGGCGCGCAGCTTCGAGCGACGTTTCCAGATCGCAGACGGCGTTCAGGTGACAGGCGCCAGCCTTGAGAACGGCTTGCTTCACCTCGATCTCGTGCGCGAGATTCCGGAGGCGAAGAAGCCGAAGCTGATCCCGATTTCCACGCCCGCGGCCGGGCCCACCATCGAGGCCAAGCAGGCGGCGTAATCGTCCGGCGTTTTTCGAGGCGCCCCGGTCTTCCGGGGCGCCTTTTTGATGCCTATTCGGCAGCCTGCCGCCCGGTTGCCGATGCGGCCACTTCGAGCAGGCGGGCGATGTCCGCCTCGGTGGTGGCGAACAACACCACCAGCCGGATCAATTCCTCGTCCGCACCGATGCGCTCGTCCGGCGGCAGGCTGATTTCCGTCCAGGTCAGGTAACGGGCGCCAGCTTCCTGCAGCGCCGCGTGGACGCGGTTCGGGACCACCGGAAACACCTCGTTGGCCTCGGTGGGCCAGCCGAGCCTCACCCCGGGCAGCCGGAGCAGCCCATCCGACA